>JANOVC010000061.1:0-138233 GCA_031417195.1 Rhodobiaceae bacterium | reverse complement strand
CGAAAGCCGTGTTGCCAGCCCCAGCAGGGCAAACAGGGTATCAATGATGGCTTTGAGCGCTGTGCTATTGCGGTCGATGGCCCCGGCCCAGTCCATGGTGGTTCCTCTCCAGTGAAGGGAACATAGCTAGAACAATAACAGTCCTATGTCAAGGACTATTTTCATCTCACGGGCAAATATTTTCCCTTACCCACCCACACTCTCTCCATCACCGCCCTTGAGGCGGTGAACCGGTGTCCCACTTTAGAGGTGCAGTCCAGCACTGTCACCGTAATCATTTAAAAAAGGGAAGCGTCCCCTTTAAAAAGATGTCTTCAAAGGGGAGACAGATGGGGGAATGGATTCACTTGAACGCAGTCGATCTACCCCTCAAATGTAACGCTTCCATTGCATAGTGTCGCAACTGGTTTCAGTGTTGACACTTCTTCGGCGGGTGTTGCTTCAATATTTCCATTGAGAATAATCACATCAGCTAGCATGCCGGGCATCAGCTTGCCTTTTTTGGCTTCGGCAAATTCGGTGTAGGCACCTGCTGCGGTGAAGGCGTCGAGGGCGTCGAACAGGGATTGCGCTTGGGGTTTGCAGGCGGGGGACAATGGCACGGTTGTCATGGCCGATTGGATTCCAAGGAAGGGATCGAGTGGAGACACCGGCCAGTCGGATGAGAAGGCAATGGTGGCTCCTGTTTCGCGCAGCGTTTGCCATGCGTAGCTTTGCGGAAGTTTTTCTCCGACGCGGCTGAGGCAGGGCTCCAGTGGATTGCCGGGAACGCCGAGCCCCACGATGGGTTGCAGGGAGGCTATCACGCCGAGTTCTTTCAAGCGTGGAATATCCGCTTTGTCGATCAGCTCGATGTGTTCAATGCGGTGGCGGCTGTCGCGCTTGCCGTTGGCTTTTTGAGCGGCTTCATATCCATCCAGCGTGCGCCGCACGCCGCCATCGCCGATGGCGTGGACGCTGATTTGCAGTTTGTGTTTGTCAGCATAGGTGGCCACTTCATTGAAGTGGTCTGCGGTGAAAAGAGGTGCGCCCTTGTTGCCAGGATAACCGGGGTAATCATCAAGCATGAGTGCCGTGAGGGATTCCAGGACGCCATCCATGAAGATTTTCACGCGGTCGGAATGCAGCATGTCGCCTTGATATTTTTCACGCATGGCAACGGCTTCGTCGATGCGGGAGGTTTCAAAATAGTTCTTGTGGTGGAAGGGCACTTCAACGCGTGACGTCAATTCATTGGTGTCGAGCAGGGCCTTGAGCAATTCAAGCTGGTAGCCGTTGCCGTCCATGTTGTGGATGGATGTGATGCCAAGCGATGCGCAATAAGCGAGGCCTTGCTTCATGAAATTCTGGTCCATGCGGCGTTGGGCTGGCGTTGCTGGAGGTTGCGGATCTTCGCCCGTAGTAAGGCCGAGCATTTCACGTCCGCCCGTATTGGTTAAGGCCAGGATTGGTGAAAAAGCAGCAGGTTCGCGCAATTCGCCAGATGCCTTGCCATCCCCAGCCATCACGATTTCATTGCCGGGTGGCAGGTTGCGACCATGCAGAATACCCACTGTTTCCAAGGCTTTGGTGTTGGCCCACATGGTGTGGTGGTCGAAGCAATAGAGCGCCATGGGGCGGTCCGGCATGATCTTGTCGAGGGCTTGGCGTGTGATTGCGATATCGTCGCCAAGCGACACAAGGGACGCGCCATAGGCGATGATTACTGCGTCATCCGGGCGCGATTTTGCGAATTGATGAATTGAATCCGATACCACGGTCAAGCCCTTGATATGATTGATCATAAGGCAGCTCAATTCAACCGAACCGCCAAACAGATGGATGTGGCTTTCGATGATTCCAGGCATCACCGTGTTCATCTGCGCGTCGATGACCCGCGTGTGCCTGTCTTTCAGTCCGGTGATGTCCGCATTCGTTCCCACGGCCAGAATTTTACTGCCGCGCAGGGCAATGGCGTCTGCCCGCATGGCCTGTTTGTTCATGGTGAGGACGCGGGCGTTGGTGATGATGAGATCGGCGGCGGGCATCGTTAACTCCTTGTTTGTCGCAACCCAAATTGCCCTCTTGCAAATGTTTCGGCAAGGCGTCAGATTATATGTGTCTTTAACAATTGAAAGGAGGTGATCCAATGTCTAGTGAGTTCACAGTTGTTGCCGTTAGGCTCGTTCGGATCGTGAATTTGGTAGGGGTGACTGCCTAAGCGATTTTGTTTCGGGATGCTGACGACAACGCATCTCACGGAAGAGGCCGCTCTAACAGCGGCCTCTTTTTTGTTCAGGCCTTCAGCACATCCATTTTGATCGGGCCTTCACCGCGCCCGTGGATGAATTGGTCGACATACTCATTTCCGCTATAATCGATGGTTTTGGCCGCCCCGTGCCAGATGATTTCGCCCTTGTAAATCATGGCGATTTGATCTGCGATCTTGCGGGCGGACGACATGTCGTGGGTGATGGAAATGGTCGTGGCACCGAGGCGCTTCACGCAGTCCACGATCAGGCGGTTGATAATGTCGGCCATGATGGGATCAAGACCCGTTGTGGGTTCATCAAAGAAAATGATTTCGGGATCGGCGGCGATGGCGCGGGCCAGCCCTACGCGCTTCTGCATGCCGCCGGACAATTCAGCGGGGTAAAGTGCGCCAACATCAGAGGTGAGGCCGACTTGGCTGAGTTTTTCCATGGCAATGTCTTTGGCCGTCGCGCGGGCCATGCTGCGGCCCTGAATCAAACCAAAGGCGACATTTTCCCAAACGGGCAGGGAGTCAAACAATGCGCCACCCTGGAACAGCATACCAAAGCGGCGCAGATACTCGTCACGCGTCTTGCCCGAAAGGCGCAACACTTCTTCACCGCCAATTTGTATCGAACCTGAGTCCGCATGGAGAATTCCCAAGATGCATTTCAGCATTACTGATTTTCCGGTGCCGGAACCGCCGATGACCACAAGGGACTGGCCCTTTGGCACGGAAATGTTGATGCCGTTCAGTACATGCTTGGGGCCGAAGCTTTTGCGCAGATCCTGTAAAACGATATGGCCCTCACCCATTACTTGCTCCCAAACAGCAATGAGGTAAGCGCGAAGTTGGCGGCAAGGATCAGGATGGAGGCGGAGACTACGGCGTTGGTGGTGGCACGGCCAACACCCTGTGCACCGCCTTTCGAATTGAAGCCGTGATAGCATCCCATCACGGCGATGATGAGACCGAAGACGGCGGCCTTGATCAGGCCCGATGTGACGTCATCCACGTGCAGGAAGTCTGCCGTGGTTTTGATATAGGCGTAACCATTAAAGCCCAGCGAACGGGTGCCGACAACATAGCCACCCATGATGCCGATGGTGTCACCAATCGCCACAAGAATGGGAAGTGTTATAATGGCGGCGAAAAGCCGTGGCCCCACGAGATATTTGAACGGGTTGGTGGACAGCGTGTCCAGTGCATCGATCTGTTCTGTGACCCGCATGGTGCCGAGTTCAGCCGCAATGGATGCACCCACACGGCCTGCCACCATGAGGCCTGCCAACACGGGGCCGAGTTCACGGGTGATGCCGAGGGCAACAATATTCGGCACGAGGGTTGCCGCCGTTGCGGGTGATGAACCTGTATAGATCTGCAAAGCCAAGGCACCGCCCGTGAAGAAAGCCGTGAGTGCCACGACGGGAAGCGAATTATAGCCGATGCGCCACATCTGTTCAAAAATCTGACGGCCATAAAATGTGGGTGTCATTCCTTGTGCAATTGCATCCTTCAGAAAGAGGACAACGCGGCCAATCTCGGCGAGGAGGGCAAGCACGGCGCGGCCAATGGGCTGGAATGGGTTCAACTGTCAGCTTTCCGAATCAAGTTCCGAATAGAGTCTGGCATATCGGCTGCCCAAGCGGGTGAGCAATTCGTAGGATATGGTACCCGCCCAGCTTGCCGCTTCGTCGATGAGAATATTGGTACCCATGATCTCGGCACGGTCGCCGCGTTTGACGGGTGCTGGCAAGTCAGTCACGTCCACGGCCATCATGTCCATGGAGACGCGGCCAATGATGGGGCAACGCTGGCCGCCGACAAAAACCTGGGATGGGTTGTTGTCCATCTTCGAACTCAGTGACCGGGGAACGCCATCCTTGTATCCGGCACCGAGAACGGCAATGCGGGTTTCGCGTGTTGCCTGCCATGTGGCGCTGTAGCCCACTGTTTCGCCTTCGTGCACATCCCGGGTTTGCATGATGGTGCCTTCGAGCAGGGCAACCGCTGACATGGGGTTTGGCAGATGCGGCGTTGGGTTGCCGCCGTACAATGCAATTCCGGGGCGCACGAGGTCATAGGCGTAATCCGCTCCCAAAAAGATGCCGCTGGAATTTGCAAGGCTTGCAGGCACGCCGGGCAACATGGCGCGCACGGCGTTGAACGCATCACGCTGTTTTTTATTCAAAGGGTGTGCGGGTTCATCGGCGCAGGCCATGTGGCTCATCAACAATGTGATGTTCAGGCCCTTTGTTGTTTCCGTTTCGGCGAGCAGGGCTTCAAAATTCCTGACGGAAAAGCCCAGGCGATTGATGCCCGTATCCACATGAATGGCGCAAGGCAAATTGTGACCGTAGTGCTTGCCGAAGGTCGCCCATTCGCGCGCTTCCTCAATTGAAATCAGCGCAGGCAGCAAATTGTTCTGGGCGTAAAACTCGGCTTGGCCTGGAAACAGGCCATCTAACACATAAATCGTTGCTTCGGGCAGAATGGCACGAAGCTCTTCGCCTTCCTTGGGGCGGGCCACGAAAAAATTGGTGCATCCCGCCTGCCACAATGCAGTGCTTACGGATTCAACGCCAAGGCCATAGGCATTGCCTTTGACGGCAGCTCCGCAATTGGCCGTTCCCGCGTGGCTGTTGAGAAGGCGCCAATTCTTCTGAACGGCGCCCAAGTCTATTGATAGTACAGCTCCTGCAAGGTCTTCCGGAATTGCGGTCATCTTGATCCTTTGATCGGCTGGCTTGCAATAAAGTCAGATGATGGCGGGATCAAGAGACAATCATGGGGGCGGACTTCGCAATCCGCCCTTCGTGTTTGACTTATGACGACGGCAGGAGAACCCGGTTGATCACGTGGATCACGCCGTTATCAGCCTGAATGTTGGCTTGGATCACGCGGGCATTGTCGATGCGAACCTTGCCGCCGGCGCGGATGGCGCGGATGGTCTTGTCGCCGACAGACTTCAGGGTCTTCACGTGGGTTGCCTTGGTTGGCACGTCCTTGGCGTAAATTGCACCTGCCACCACATGATATTTGAGAATGTTGGCAAGCTTGGTCTTGTTTTCGGGCTTGAGCAGTTCTTCAACGGTGCCGGCTGGCAATTTTGCGAAGGCTGCATCGGTGGGGGCGAATACGGTAATGGGGCCTTTGCCGGTCAAGGCGGGAACAAGACCTGCGGCCTTTGCGGCGGCAATGAGCGTGTTGAACTTGCCGGTGGAGGCGGCGATTTCCACGATATTTGCGGCGTTGGCTGTAGATACTGTGAAGGCAAGCGTCGCAGCTGCGACGATCAGTTTAAGTGACTTCATGATTGTAATCCCCATATCTGGTTTTCCCCACGCACCTTACTGATGCGTGATGTGGATTAAGCTACGGCGCGTTTTCGTGAGGGGATCAGTAAACGGTGATCAACACTATTTGAGAAATTGTGGTGAAACTATTTGTGGGTTTGGGACGTGCGACTACTCAAACCGCTCCGGAATGTAGCCCTCGCGTACCAAATTTTGGAACTTGGTGAGGCTGGCGTCGAACTGGAGTTCGACGATTCCTGTGGGGCCGTGGCGCTGCTTGCCGATGATGACTTCGGCCACGCCGTTGACGCGGTCCATTTCATCCTGCCAGGTTTGATGTTCGGTGGTATTGGGGCGGGGTTCCTTGCGGGCGAGATAATATTCTTCGCGGTAGATGAACAGCACCACGTCGGCATCCTGTTCGATGGAACCGGATTCGCGCAAATCAGCGAGTTGCGGACGCTTGTCGTCGCGGTTTTCGACCTGACGCGACAGCTGCGAAAGAGCCACGATGGGAACGGCGAGTTCCTTGGCCAAGGCCTTAAGACCAACAGTGATTTCGGAGACTTCCTGCACGCGGCCTTCGGCAGCTTTTCGGGCAGAACCTGTGAGGAGTTGCAAGTAGTCCACCACAATCAGGCCGAGGCCGCGCTGGCGTTTCAAGCGACGGGCGCGGGCTGCCAATTGCGCGATGGTCAGACCGCCTGTTGCATCGATATAAAGAGGCAAGGACTGCAGTTCCTGGCTCACTTCAACGATGCGGTGGAATTCGTTTTCCGTGATCTTGCCACGCCGGATACGTTCCGATGAAATGCCGGATTGTTCGGCGATAATGCGGGTGGCCAACTGCTCGCTGGACATTTCGAGCGAAAAGAACGCAACCACACCGCCATCTGTTACCTTCACGGTGCCATCAGTTTGATGGTCGGCCTTGTAGGCCTTGGCGATGTTATAGGCGAGGTTGGTGGCCAACGAGGTTTTACCCATGGCGGGGCGGCCTGCGAGGATGATCAGATCGGAGGCTTGCAGGCCGCCCATTTTTTCATCGAGATCTTTGAGACCTGAGGAGACGCCAGAGAGGCCACCATCGCGCTGGTAGGCGCCAGCGGCCATGTCGATGGCGTCTGTCAGGGCGCGGGCAAATGGGTGGAAGCCTTGGCCGTATTTTCCGGTTTCGGCGAGACCATAAAGCGTTTGCTCGGCGCGTTCGATCAGGTCTTTCGAGCTTTCGTCCACGGGCGTGTCGAAGGCTTCGTTGACGATGTCCGTGCCGATGCCGATGAGCTTCCTTCGCTGGGCCAGCTCATAAATCATGCGGCCATATTCTTCGGCGTTGATAATGGTGGTGGCGGAGGCCGCAAGGCGCGCGAGGTAAGCAGGCCCGCCAATTTCCTTCATTGTTGCATCGGACTCGAAATAGGTTTTGAGCGTGATGGGCGAGGCGAGCTTGCCGATGCGGATCAGCGTGGAGGCAGCCTCAAAAATGCGGGCGTGGATGGCTTCGGCGAAATGGTCGGGAAGCAGGAATGACGATACGCGGTCGCATGCCTCATTATTTAAGAGAATGGCACCCAAAAGGGCTTGCTCCGCCTCCAGATTGCTGGGCGGGCTGCGGAAGCTATCATTTGAGCCGTCCGAATCAACGGTGCGGAGGTTTGGCTGGGCTGACATGGGTTTAGGGTTAGCGGGTTATCGCGGTCAAAGTGAGTCGTATTGGGATTATACGCGCTATCCACAGGCCTGGAATTATTCAGTATTGACTGTGGCTAAATTGCACAGTTCCCTCAGAGCATAACTTCAATGAGAAACGGTCCCTTTTTCTGCATCGCGCCGCCAAAGGCTGCCACAAACCCATCCGTATCGGTCACCCGCACCGCATCAACGCCGTGGCCCTTGGCCAGTGCCACCCAGTCAAGGCTCGGGTCTGCCACATCGAGCATCTTCACCGCGTTGCGACCAACGTCTTTGACACCAACGGCTGCGAGCTCTAGCCGCAGGATTTGGTAGCCGCGGTTTGACAGGATCACCACCGTCACATCGAGATTTTCCCGCGCCATAGTCCACAGGGACTGGATCGTGTACATGGCCGACCCATCGCCCTCCAGCGCCAACACCTTGCGATCAGGGCAGGCGACTGCTGCGCCTACTGCTGCTGGCAGGCCAAAGCCGATGGCGCCGCCGGTGACATTCAGCCAGTCATGGGACCGTGCGCTCATGGTGGGTGCTGCAATAAAGCGTGAGGATGAAATTCCCTCATCCACCACGATTGTGTGTTCCGGCATCAAGGCCGCGATGGCCTGGCCCAATTTTTCAAGACTGATTGCTCCCGTGGGAATGGGTGGCAGATCCAGTGTCTGAAAATCATCAGGACCGAGTTCAACTTTTTCGGCGCCAACCGCTTCCGCCAAGGCGTGCAGGGTCCAAGCGTAATCCATTGTGGGGCTGCACAAATCGAACACGCGGCAATCGGGTGGTTCCGGCAAACTGGGTTTGCCCGGATAGGCGAAAAAGCTGACGGGCCGCTCGGACCCGCAGAGCACAATCATTTTCTTGTTCGCCAGCACCGGCATGTTGTCCGAGATGCGGAAGGCCAGACGGTTTCCCAACAGCGAGCCTTCGCCGCGTTGAATGCGTGCCGCAAAAAACGGGCACATGAGTTGGCAACCCGTGGCCTTGGCAATGCGCGCCACAACAAGCCTGAGGTCTCCCCACAGCGCGTGGCCGTCGATCATCAACACGGCATCCGGCCCTTGCAATGCATGGGCAGCTGTTGCGATATCTGCGGGCAGGGGGCGTTGCAAGGGGTGAGGTGCTGAGCTGACGTGGGGTGCAACGGCTTCTTCCCAGGCCGTGTTGGATGGCAAGATCAGTGTCGCTATCTGCCCGCCGTTTGAGCGGGCCGCGCGAATTGCTGCTGCACCATCACTGGCAACCAGAGCTGCGTCGTCCGATACATATGTCCAATGGGAAACGGCTTGGCTGATGCCGATGGTGTCACCCTTCAAGGGAGATTCATATTTCAGATGATAGGTTGCATGGTCACCCATGATGTTGACGATGCCGCTCTGCGCCTTGCGGGCGTTGTGGAGATTGGCAAAGGCGTTGCCAAAGCCGGGGGCGAGATGCAGAAGTGTTGCGGCCACCTCACCCTTCATGCGGAAATAGCCATCTGCTGCACCACTGGTGCCACCCTCAAACAGGCACAAGATGCAGCGCATGTCGGGGTGGGCGTCGAGGGCTGCCACGAAATGCATTTCGGATGTGCCGGGGTTGGCGAAACAGACATTCACGCCACTGGCCAACAGCGTTTTCACAAGCGATTCAGCACCGTTCATTGGCACACTTTCCATCATGTCACATCAAGCCTTCTCGGGAAGCTTCATCTGGTTCCAAACATTCTATACGATTTCCAAATGGATCATTGACGTAGAACCTTTGATATCCAGCCAGCGGTTCATCTTCTGTCGTTGGATAGTTTGCCGCTTCCAACTTGGCCCTCAGCTGTTTTAATCCTTGTACCCTGAATGCGGGATGCGCCTTTCGCGCCGGGTGAAACTCAACCTCTACGCCCAAGTGCACTTTGGTATTTTTTGCACCGAACCAAGCACCTCCGCGCTTTGCGAGATTGGGCGGTTTTGGTATTTCTGTTAATTCCAAAATGTCTGCGTAGAACGCGCGTGCCTTTTTCTCCCCACCTGCGGGCATTGCGAGTTGAACATGATCAATTTCAAGAATTTCCATCCTGTATTGTGCTCCCGTTGACTGCCTTGCAATTCAGACAATTTATCTCTGCCAACGTCGAACCGCCAGCTTTATTAAACGCACTGATCACTATTTGCCCGCCTTTATTAGGCGGACCAGAAGTGTCACTGCTCGTTCGCTGTAGTCCTTGTCCGTCGTCTTGTTGGTCAATAGACGGTAAAACAGGGGGCCATAAAGCATATCGAGATAGTGTTCGAGATTGATGTCCTGGTTGATCGTTTCCTGTGCCAGCAGACTTGTCAGGATATCGCGGCCAATCTTTCGGCTGCTTTCGATGACCTGTCCCCGAAATGCTTTTGCCAACTCGCTTTCAGCATCCGCTGACGCCATTGTTGTGATGATCTGGCGGCCACGGTTTGTTGAAAATACCTTGACCACATCGGCCATATGCGCCTGTAAAGCGTCGACCAGCGGAACGATTTTTGCACCAGACTTGCGAAAGTCGGTCTGCGTGATGAGGGCTGCCATGGCCAGTTCCTGCGCATTCGACCAATATCGGTAGATCGTTGGTTTTCCAACACCTGCCTCCGCGGCAACTGCCTCAATGGTCAACCTGCCGAGGCCGCGATCAATCAACAGGCGATAGGTTGCATCCAGAATGGCAATCCGTGCTGCTTCGCTTCGCGGGCGTCCGAGAGTTGGTTTCGTTGATTGACTCATTACGAAACGTAGCGTAACGTATATATGAAGCAAGTCAAGGAGTCTTGGAAAATGGAAAACAACATCAAGCGGGCTTGTCCTTACATGATCATCAAAGACTGTGCGGCTGCGATCGCATATTATAAGAAAGTGTTTGGTGCCATCGTGACCTACCAGTTGATTGATCCTGTTGACGGTCGCGTTGGACATGCTGAACTCAGCATCGGCGACAGTGCTATTTTCATGGCAGATGAATATCCGGATTTTGGCGCCCTCAGCCCGGACAGCATTGGCGGTTCACCTGTCAAAATGCAGCTTGACGTGGTCGACGCCGACGCCGTTGTTGCTTCAGCGGTGGCCCATGGTGGCATGCTCCTGCAACCGATACGGCAAGAACCTTTTGGATACCGCAAAGGGTTGATCGAGGATCCATTTGGTTACAGCTGGTTTATAGCCAGCAAAATTGAAGACGTGAGCGCGGAAGAGGCACAGAAGCGATGGAATGAATCGGTCGCTCGTTAGACGCAGCATAAGGCAATAACCATGGGATATGAAGTTCCCATATTTCTGCGTGAGTTGGAAACTGGTTTCAGCGCGGCAATGGTGTTCAACACCACCGCGCTTATTGGTGGGTGCATCACCGGGGATTGGGTGCTGGTGATACCAAAGGACCAACAGCTACGATGTGCTCTCCATCCGGGTGCACTCTCACCCGTTGCAAACAAATGGGGTCACCGTGGTTGGACAACACTTGATCTTGGCGGCGGCAACCCAGCATTTGAAAGATTCCAAATTTTGTCACAGTGCGGCAATACTAGGAGGTAGCATGAAAAAAGGCCACCCTTGCGAGTGGCCTTTCTGATTTTGATTTGGAGCAGATTAAGAGGCAGTTTCCTCATTTGTTGCGTCGTCGCCTGCTTCTTCATCGAAGAGGGCTTCGGCTGCGGCGCGGATTTCGGCGCGGTCTGATACCGGACCGGAGAGATCGTCACCGCGGGCCTGGGCTGCAGCTTCATCAGCCGAGCGGGCCACGTTGATGGTGATCTTCACTTCCACTTCAGGATGTGGCGCCACGACAATGGTGTACATGCCAATGGTCTTGATTGGCGTGTCGAGCTGAACGTGGGACCGCTCAACGCTCACACCCGATGTGGATGCGGCTTCGGCGATATCACGGGGGGATACGGAGCCAAACAACTGGCCCGATTCACCGGCCTGGCGAATGATGACAAATGACTTGCCATCAAGGCCCTTGGCTTCACTCTCTGCTGATTTGCGGAGTTCGGCATTTTTGGCTTCCAGCACAGCGCGCTGGGTTTCAAACTTTGCCTTGTTTGCGTCGGTTGCGCGCAGCGCCTTGCCGCGGGCAAGAAGGAAGTTACGGGCAAACCCGTCCTTTACCTTCACAACCTGGCCGAGGGAACCCACTTTAGCGACGCGTTCAAGAAGAATAACATCCATATTTCAATTCTCCTTATTGCAAAACGTAGGGCAGGAGGCCCAGGAAGCGGGCGCGCTTGATGGCTTGCGCCAGCTTGCGCTGCTTCTTGGCGGATACTGCCGAGATGCGGCTTGGCACGATCTTGCCACGCTCTGAAATGTAGCGCTGCAACAAACGTACGTCCTTGTAATCAATTTTTGGCGCACCTTCACCGGTGAAGGGGCAGCTCTTGCGACGGCGGAAAAACGGCCGACGGGCGGCTTGTTCAGTTGACATCAGATTGCCTCCGCTGCTTCATCACGACGGCCACGACCGCCACCATTGCCACCACGGCCACCGCCGCCGAAGCCACCGCCGCCACCAAAGCCACCACCGCCGCCGAAGCCACGGTCATCGCCGAAGCTGCCACGCTCCTCACGGTCGTCGCGCTTGCGAAGCATGGCCGATGGGCCTTCTTCATGGGCTTCAACCGCAATGGTCATAAAGCGAATGACATCCTCGTTGATGAGCATCAGGCGTTCCATTTCAGCCACGGCTGCATATGGCGCATCGATGTTCATGAGTGTGTAGTGGGCCTTGCGGTTTTTCTTGACACGGTAGGAAATGGAGCGAATGCCCCAGCTTTCCACCTTGGCAACCGAACCACCGCCAGCGGCGATGATGCCCTTGAATTGCTCGACGAGGGCTTCAACCTGGGTGGCTGACGCATCCTGACGGGCCATAAAGACGTGCTCATAGAGAGCCATGTTTTGATAACCTTTCTTGTTACATCCCTAAACCTACCAGCGCAGAGCCTCTAACGAACCGAAGAAAAGGTTCGAAAGACCGGTCAAACGAAAGAGCGGAGACACGGGAAGACAGAGCCAATTCTCTTATCTGGCAAGCCAGACCTTCCGTTCAGCCCCCGGCTGGGTGGTCGAAGTTGGACGGTGTATGACGGAATTGGCGGGGGAACGCAAGGGTAGCGGTTCCATGTGCCAAATTGCTTGATTAATGGGTGGCTTGCACCACATCTGCTCTCAACGGTGTAAGCGTTGAGAGGAAATCATCAATGAGAAGGCTTGTCTGGATTTTAACATGGGCGACGATTGCAGTTTGGTCAGCATTTGCGTGGATTGCCCATTCCTTGATCGGCGTTGGTGGCGGTATTATTGCCAATAATGCGGATTTGGTACCAAGCAGCCCGGAAGTCGTTGAATGGACGTCATGGCTTGCGACAGTTGGAACGAGCGTGGGCGAATGGGCAGTCATTGGTATCTGGGCGGTGATATCTCTGCTCATATATGCTGTTGGCTTTGTCGTTACACGTTTGCTCCCCAGCATTCGCAATCAAACGACGTGATTGGACGCTAAAATGACGGAGAGTTTAGCAAGGGATTTCCCGATATGAGTAACCCATATCAATCATCGTGGGTTTCTGAGGTTCTCGCATTTTGGTTTTCAGAAATTCCGGAGGCGGATTGGTTCCGCAAGAATGATCCTTTGGACTCTGTGATTCGCGAGCGCTTTCTTTTGCAGCATGAAAAACTCTTGTCGGATAATATGCCTGATGGTTTGGATGGACGCGAAACGTTGGCGACAATTATTGTTCTTGACCAGTTTTCGCGCAATATGTTTCGCGGGACCGCGAAGGCGTTTGCCGCGGATGGCTTGGCGATTCAACTGGCGCGTGGGATGGTTGATGCCGGGCTTGATGCCGGGTTTTCAAAGAACGAACGCCTCTTTGTTTATTTGCCTTTTGAGCACAGTGAAAATTTGGCTGACCAGCAGCGCTCGGTTACTCTCTTTCGCTCATTGCAAGACGAAGAACTTTTGAAATATGCCATCGCTCACCACGACATTGTTGCCCGTTTTGGCCGATTTCCGCATCGCAATGATATCCTGGGCCGTGCGTCAACGCCTGAGGAAATTGAATTTCTGAAACAGCCGGGAAGCGCGTTTTAGAACTGGTAATTTTCAGTCCTGATTTTTGGTTTGATCGCAACGATCCAAGCATAGCCACTATAGCACGCTTCAAAATGAATTGACATATCGAGCTCCTGGGCGATTTGCTCAATTACACGCTTCATATCTGCCCTCGGGCTGACATCGAAGGCCTTCAGCCACCAAAACAAAAGCTTTCGAAAGCTTTTCGGCAGAGCCTCGCTTTGGCCAAAGTCAACGATATGCAATTCACCGTTTGGTGCCAGCATAGTTGCTGCGTGTTGCAATGCCGTTTGCCAGTCCGGGATCATGGAGAGCGTGTAGGAAAAATAGATGCGGTCAAATCTGGCTTGACCAAGGCTGAGTTGTGGATTGAAACATGTTGCATCGACACAAGCAAATCGAGCGGGCGTGCCGCCATGCGGGCGTTGCATCGTCGCGAGGGCGGACTTCAGCATTTCCTGCGAGATGTCGATGCCGAAAAGCCTGGCATGTTTGTAGCGTGCTGCAACGCTCGTGAGATTGCGCCCAGTGCCGCAGCCGATTTCGAGAATTGAACCCTCATGGGGTGGTTGCAGTCGGTCAAGCAGCCTGTCACGCCCCAAGAGATAATAGCGGCGGCTCGCGTCATAGATGTGGCGCTGGAACCTGTACATGCGGTCCATGGCCTGGCCATGGTCGCGGTGGGTTTCAGTTTGTGAATTCATAGACGTGAAAGCCGCCATAGATTGAGGAGCGATCAAGTTTACCAAGCTCACGTGAGCGGGTGGCGAGATAGTTCCATTGGTTGAGAATGCCGTTTTCGACGCGGCCCGGCAGAATGGTCTCCTTTCCGGCGGTGCGGAAAATGACGCGCGCCTCCGGCTTTGCGGCCCGGGTAATGGCCTGCCAAAGGTCATTCAGTTGCGCGTCCGTCATCCAATCCTGTGCGTCAAGAAGCACGAAGCGGTCCGCTGATCCGGCAGGCATTGCATTGAGGGCATCAACAATGGAAATTTGATTTACGGTGACGCTGGCGCGCGCAGCGCGAAGCCTGGTGTAATTGGCTTCGGCCAAATACGGCGGCAATGGGCCGGAGCCGCCGGGTGCATAGCTTCTGCCGAAAGCCTGCCAGGCAAAATAGTTGTTCTGCAGGGGAAATCCGCAGGCAAGTTTTTCGAGGCGTTCGTGCAGAACATGGGCCATGGCACTGCCGTCTGCCAAGGCCTCGTATTGGGCGGGCGGTATTCCCAAACCGTAGAGCGACATTTTTTGATTTGTCAGCCATCTGACAAAACGCTTGTCGAACAAGGGTGCCAATTGTGTATCGAAGAAGGCGCGTTGCTGTTCAAGCGAACGACACGTGAGAAGTTGCTTCAAATCGCGACCATAGACCTTCGCCAAAAGATGCCCGATGCCGATAAAACGACCGAGCAGGCCTTTGTTATAAATGTTCGTTTGAAAATGACCAAGGCGGCGTTGGCCTCTCCAGTTGCGACCTTCCCAATATCTCTTTGTATCATTATCAATAAGTGAACGGATATGATGATAATACTGCGCCATGTTTTCGGCTTTATCCGCATCCCCAAAGAAATTATAGAATGCCTGCCACGTTGGGAGACCCGCCAAGCCTGCCAGCTTCAGTTTGGTGAGGGCAACATGGGTGTGGTTCAGATCCACGGCCGTGATACGCGCAGGATGGGTGGTGAGATAACTCATGACATTGCATCCGCCAGACGCGATGGCAACAATGTGATGATGGGGTTCAATGTTCATGGCAGCCAAGTCCACCACAGGATCTTCCCAGATTTGAGGATAGACAAGACCCTTAAAGGCAAAACTGAAAGCGCGCTCCAGCGCTCCTTCCATGCTCAACACTTTGTTGCGTGACATGGCCCGCTTGACGAGATTGCCACTGCGCGCTGATTGCATCGTTGAATCAAATGCCATGTGCTGTGTTTCCCGACTCATATCGATCTGATGCATTCGGAGTTAAGGAGCGATTGTGACGGTCGCGTCACGGACTTTACTGCGCAGTGTCACAAAGTCTTCATCATCGTGAGCAACGAAGGGCGCAAGACCCACGCGATTGAGTGATTCATGAAAGCTGACGTCAAGCCTGTTCGCCGATACCGTGCTATTTTCATATCGGATTTTCATTTGGGGACACGGCGGACACAGGCCGCAGCACTTCTTGACTTTCTGCGGTTTACGGAAAGTGACAAGCTCTATCTGGTGGGTGATATCATTGACAGCTGGTCGCTGCGTCACAAATGGTATTGGAACCAGCTGCAGAATGATGTGATCCAGAAAATACTGCGCAAGGCCCGCAAGGGAACCAAGGTGATTTTCATTCCGGGCAACCATGATGAAAATTTCCGGGATTTTGTTGGCCATCGCTTTGGACGTGTGGCCATCATGCGCGAGGTCGTTCACAAGAGCTTGTCAGGCAAGCGCTATCTCGTGTTGCACGGTGACAAGTTTGACAACGTGATTTACTTTGCGCCGTGGCTCGCCAAGCTGGGAGACTGGGCCTATGAACGGTTGTTGGACTTGAATACGCCTGTAAACTGGCTGCGCAATGCTCTCGGATTTAAGAAGTGGTCGCTGTCAGCTTATGTGAAACACAAGGTCAAGAAAGCCGTTGAATTCATCTCGCGCTTTGAAGAGGCAGTTGTTCATGATGCAAAATTGCGGGGTTGCGAAGGTGTGATATGCGGACATATTCACACGCCTGACGACCGCATGATCAAAGACATTCACTATCTGAATGACGGTGATTGGGTAGAAAGCTGCTCGGCGCTTGTTGAACATCTTGATGGACGATTTGAGATCATCCGCTGGGACACGGTCGTCGTGATCGAACGTGAGCGTATAGCGATTACCGAACCAGCGGAACCACTTCTTTCCCTTCACTTGCGCTAGGGAATAGTTTATTGCCCTCCCGCAATTTGCATGTTACGTTTTAATAAGACTTTGATTGATGTCGCAGTACGGGGGAGAAAGGCACGTTATGCTGCATCCCCGATCCCGCTTCTTTCTCGCTTTGGTTTTCCTTGTGTTGTGCAGCTCCGCTGCATGGGCTGTCACGCGACAACCTGTGACGGCTGATCGTGGCATGGTTGTGACGTCGCAACATATTGCGTCAGACGTCGGCGTGCAGATTTTGAAGGATGGCGGCAATGCGGTGGATGCGCCGCGCATTCATCACCAGTGGTTGCCTGATCAGATTACAGTTGAGCCCTTTGCGCTTTCTGCTGACACGGCAAAGCTGTTAACTGATTCAGGGTACAAGATTGTGGTGCAGGTGCCATGGGGTGCGGCTGAAGCCATTCTCATCGGACCACAGGTTGATATAATCGCAGCGCAGGGTGCAACGAGCAATGATGCGATGGTGGCAAGCAAACCGGTTCCCGGCAAGCTCTATGGCGCACATGATGATCGCAGGCCTGCAGGTTCTGCCGTTGGGTTCTGACAGCAAAAAAGCCCTCATTGCTGAGGGCTTTTTCTTTTATTGCCAGATATCTACCGGGCAGGGGAGCGCCCGATTTTGGATGGCAATCATGGTGTCGTGGCTGGTGGCGTCGCAGGGGCAGGCACTACAGGCACATCAGCTGCGGGTGCAGTTGCTGCTGGTGGTGTTGCAGATGCCGGGGCTTCAGCTGCAGGCGCGGCTGGTGGTGTCGCAGGTGCTGGTGCCGGAGCAATTTCCGTCGTGGTTGGCGGCATTACTGTAGGGCTGTAGTAACTCGTGTACAGGTAATATGCACCGACCAGAACAACAAGCGCTGCAATTATATATGCGATTGAGTTACCGGAGCCTTGATTGGTCTGGTTGATACGCACTTCCGGGCGCGCTGCAGCGCGTTGTGTGCGGTCAAAGTCCGATTCAGTGCCCGTTACGGGGCGTGGCTTTTGGTCAGTTGATGTAGCCATAATACTTTACTCCTTGCAGGGGTTGAAAGATATGAATTAAATGCGCGAAATGGAAATTGGTTCCATTATTTTAATAAGGGCTGTTGCACTGGCGAATTTGGCCACTGTTTGAAATCCATGTATTGGTGCGCGCATCATAAGAACGGTACTGCTCCATGCACCACCTGACGTGGTAGTTGCTGTAGCGCGCCCTTCGAATTTCGTTGCCGATAATGGCACCGCCAATTACGCTGGGAACAAGCCACCAGCGGTTCTGATAGTAATATCCGTTGTAGTAATAATTGCAGTTGCCGCGGCGGTAGGTGCAACGGCTACCGTGGTAACGGCGGTTGTATCCTTGGCCGATGCCTATGTTGACTGTAACTTTGGCTTCTTGCAGCAAGGAGTTATGAATTTTTGCTGATTCGACCGGAATAATTGACGCCGGAGGCACAGTCATTGCAGCCGATGCTTCCGATGCACAAAAACTCGCCCCGAGCAGTGTTGCCATCAGGAAGGAGGCGTATTTGTTAGACATAATGTGTTCCAATCCGCGTTATAACTGTTCTATTTCCCCAGACATTAGCGTCTGGAATTAGCAGTATAACGTGTGGTGGGCGGAATGGTTCCCAATAAATAACCGCTGGTGGCGATTTTACGTGGTCACAATTTCAGCTCACTGTGATGCTAAATAAGTGTAACAAGAGGAACTTTTTCGATGAACCTCATAAAATTTTCTGCGCTGGCTTTTGGCTTCATTATTATTATCGGTGGTCGTGATGCTTTGGCGTCTTCTTCCGATGCTTGGGCTGCGCTTGACAAGGCATCGGCCAAGGCCTGCATTTCCGCTTCGGGGTTTCTCAAAGCGAAAACATCACTGAGCATTCATTATTCCGATGGTGTGGGGTTTGATGCGCGGGTTGTGAGTGGTGTCTATCCACAAAAACACATGAAGGGTGCTTCAGGTAAAATGCTGTGCCTCTATGGTCGCAAGAGCAAGCGCGTTGAAGTGCAGGACATGATACCCTAGCCGAGGTAGCGGTTCTTCAAATGCACGGTAAAATATCTGGCTTGCAGCGTTTCACCTGTGGCCTCGCGCATAAGTTCGGGTGTTGTAAGTGTTGACGCCTTTGACCAGATGTTTTTTTGCCGCCATGCATTGATGCCGGCAAAATTTCCACGGCGCATGTCATCCTGCACATGGGGATTTTCGTGTTCGACTGCCGCCCATTGCTGCGCTGCCATCATGGCACCCAACGTGTAGCTCGGAAAATAACCGAAGGCGCCTGAGGGCCAGTGCACATCCTGCATGGGGCCGTTCTTCGGATCTTCAATGGAGGAGAGGCCGAGATATTCCTTCATCTTGGCATCCCAGATTTCGGGCACATCCCGTGCTGCGAGATTTCCGGCAATCAGTTGTTGTTCAATTTCAAAGCGCAGGATGACGTGCAAGGGATAGGTTGCCTCGTCGGCGTTGACGCGAATGAAACCACGCTCCACGTGGTGCACATGGGCGAGGACATCTTCGTGGCTCCAGCCCGCCATGGCATGCTGCCCCAAATGGTCATTCAGCTTTGGCATGGCCCATTCCCAGAAGGCGGGGTTGCGCGCCACCTGCATTTCGACAAACAGGCTTTGGCTTTCATGGGCCGCCATGCCACGGGCCTTTCCAACCGGCCAATGGGCCCATGCCTTGGGCAAGCCCTGCTCGTAAAGTCCATGGCCTGTTTCGTGCAAAATGCCCATAAGGGAAGACAGGAACTCGTTCGTTGTGTAGCGCGTGGTCATGCGTACATCGGATGGCACGCCACCACAGAAGGGATGGTGCGAAACATCGAGACGGCCATGGGTGAAATCAAAGCCGATTGCCTCCATCAGCACTTCGCCAAGGGCTTTTTGTTTCTCGATCGGGAACGGCGCGTTGAAGGGCTTGACGGGATTTTTTGCACGCCGTTCGGTTTGCCTTGCCAAGGCTTGCGGAATGAAATTTTTCAGAAAAGACTTGAGTTCGCTAAACACCGGGGTGATATCACTGGCGCGGCTGCCGGGATCATACTGTTCGATCAGGGCGTCATAGGGGGAGAGCTTCAACACCTGGGCACGCAGGTTCGCTTCTTCGCGGGCGAGTTCCACGATGGCCTCGAACGTGGGAAGGAACCCTTTCCAATCGCCCGTGACGCGGAGGTCGCGCCACAACTGCTCAGAGCGCACACGGGCTGACACCTGGCGGCGCACAAAGTCCGACGAGAGGCACGTGAGGTTTGTGTAGCTGCGCTGCGATTCACCGAGTGCAATTTTCTGCATGGCGTCCAAAGGTTCGTTTTCGGCATCCGCCAGCCAGTCAGCGATATGGGGGGCGGCGGCAAGATCATGGTGCATGCCGGCCAAACCGGCCATCGCCTCGGCGCGTTTTTCTCCGCCGCCCGTCGGCATTTGCACGGCCTCATCAACCCCAAGAATGGCTTGCGCATGTTCGAGCGCTTCAAGTTTCTTTCCGAGATCATCGAGTTTGGCGAAAGACATAAGTTTGTTACCGTTTTGCTTTTTCCATTTCGCCCACAAAGCGTGTGAACAGATAATGGCTGTCCTGCGGGCCGGGGCTGGCTTCGGGGTGGTATTGCACGGAGAAGACGGGTTTGCCTTCGAGGGCGAGGCCTGCGTTGCTGCCATCGAAAAGTGATACATGGGTTTCGATGACGCCTTCTGGCAGCGTGTCACGGTCCACAGTGAAGCCATGGTTCATGGAAGTGATTTCCACCTTGCCCGTGGTGAAGTCCTGCACAGGATGGTTTGCGCCGTGGTGGCCCTGGTGCATTTTCTGGGTCTTGGCGCCTAACGCGAGACCGAGCATTTGATGACCTAAGCAAATACCGAAAATGGGTTTGCCGGAGGCGATCAGTTTTTGAATTTCTGGCACGGCGTATTCACCGGTGGCTGCGGGATCGCCGGGACCGTTGGACAGGAAAATGCCATCGGGGTTCATGGCGAGAATGTCTTCGGCATCGGCGTTGGCGGGAACCACCGTTACATCGCAGCCCACATTCGTCAGACAACGGAGGATATTGCGTTTGAGACCGTAGTCGATGGCGACGACCTTGAATTTCCCACCGTCGATATTCTTATAGCCGTCGGTCCAGTTCCATGTCGTCTCGTCCCACTCCATGCGCTGGGTGAGCGACACATCCTTGGCGAGGTCCAAGCCTTCAAGTCCGCCCCAGGCCTTTGCCATGGCAACAAGCTTCTTCACGTCGAACTTACCTTTGGCGTTATGTGCGATGACGCCGCTGGGCATGCCGTGCTCGCGGATGAGCGTGGTGAGTTCGCGGGTATCCACGCCAGAAAGGCCGATAAGGCCGTGGGCCTTCATCCATTTATCGAAATGCTTGTGTGAGCGATAGTTGGCTGGGTCGGTAATGGCGGCTTTCACCACGCAGCCCTTGACGGCGGTGGAAGCTGCAAGATTGGTGGTTTCCAAATCTTCATCGTTGGTGCCGACATTGCCGATGTGCGGAAAGGTGAAAGTCACGATTTGGCCGGCGTAGGAGGGGTCGGTGAGCACTTCCTGATAGCCTGTCATGGCGGTGTTGAAGCACACTTCGCCCACGGCTTCTCCTTCCGCGCCAAAGCCCTGGCCTTCAATCACCGTGCCGTCGGCCAATACGAGCAGGGCCGTGATGCGGGGTGTTTCCCAATCGCTGAAAGCTTTAC
Source organism: Rhodobiaceae bacterium (assembly GCA_031417195.1). Lineage (GTDB taxonomy): Bacteria > Pseudomonadota > Alphaproteobacteria > Rhizobiales > Aestuariivirgaceae > Aestuariivirga. The sequence continues at coordinate 117,337 of JANOVC010000061.1, read as the reverse complement.
GTGGGGGTGCCTTGGCGGGTTTGGCGCTTTTCATCTGGAACTCTCCGGGAAGTTGGCACTCTATGGGGGAGAGGCGGCTTGGCGTCAAGGTTGCGCATCGCGAGGGAAGCTCCTATCTAGCGGCATTCCACATAAGGATTGATCCCCCATGAGTCTCCGCACCCAAATCAATGACGACCTCAAGACCGCCATGAAGGCTGGCGACAAGCGTAAAGTCTCGACGCTGCGCCTGATGAATGCAGCGATCAAGGACAAGGATATTAATTCGCGCACCGATGGCCATGATTCGGTTCTCACCGCTGACCCCGGCCTGATTGACCTCTTCGCCAAGATGGTGAAGCAGCGGCAGGAAAGCGTTGGCATGTATGAGCAAGGTGGCCGTCCCGAACTTGCGCAGCAAGAGCGCGAAGAGATCGACGTTATCCAGAGCTATATGCCGAAGCAATTGTCCAATGATGAGGCAAAGGCGGTCGTGGCGGCGATCATTGCTGCAGTGGGTGCCACGTCCGTCAAAGACATGGGTAAGGTGATGGCCGAGTTGAAAGCCAAGTATGCCGGGCAAATGGACATGGCCAAAGCTGGCGGGATTGTGAAGTCGCTACTCGGATAAATATCCCCTTCTCCCACAGGAAGAAGGGGTGCTTGTCATACGCTGACGTTCGTTGTGACTTTCACATTACCCTTTATCGAGTGCGAATAGGGGCATACGACATGACCTTTTGCGGCCAGGTCTTCTGCTGCGGCTTTGGTCATTCCAGGGAGGTTCACATCAATGGTGACTTCCAGACCGAAACCCTCGCCATCATCGCGTGGCCCGATGCTGACGTTTGAGGTAACCGTCGCTGCGGCTGGCATGTCGATTTTGGCTTTGCCGGCAGCAAAGCGCATGGCGCCGAGATAGCATCCTGAATAACCCGTGGCGAAGAGTTGCTCGGGGTTTGTGCCTTTGCCGGAACCACCCATTTCGGTTGGTGTTGCAAGTGTGACTGTGACGCGGCCATCATCGGTCTTGCTGAGACCTTCACGGCCGCCACCGTTTGCGGTGGCGTGGGCGGTATATGCTATTTTCATAGGGGAGCTCCTGTTGTTGATTGCACGCGTTTTAACGGCTTGGCGCATGATTGCAACAATTGTAACTCCCCAATTTTGCAGGGGTGTTAGTTGGTAACGGTGAAGGCCGTAGACATGCCGAGTTCGTAGTGGGCCTTGTGGTTACACAGCAGTACATAGTCACCGGCGGCGAGCGTCACTTTGAGAACACCGGTGTCATTTGGCTTCAAACCACCAACTTCGCCCATGGACTTGAACTTCTTTTCATCAATCTTGTGCGTCTTGGCATCGGACGTAATCTGCTGTCCCTTCTTCTGCAGCTTGATCAGGACAACTTCGTGGTCAGTGCCGATGGCAACATTCTTGACGTCGAATTCAATCGTTCCAGCTTTAACCGTTGCCGCATCGGTCACGATCTTCATCTGCTGGTCTGCCTCGCCATCAAGTGAAACCTGAACCTTGGTGATGGGTGTTGTGGCGAAAGCAGGAGCTACGGCGAGCGCTGTGAATATTGCAAGGGTGGCGAGATTGCCTTTCGAAAGTAAATTCATGTTTCTATCCTTTGAGAAGTTGGCGCTGAAGCAAAGCCGCCTCAACGCGCCCCTTATGACTTTTCATTCGGTCAGCAAGCGGTCAAAACGAAGGCTTTCGATAGGCCCGCATCATACAAATAAGTAAGTTGAAAATTTCCCACTGGGGGTTTGGGTTAGCGGTGACACGGGAGTTGTGGCTTGCTAGATTAACTCCATGCGGTTTCCACCTTCATTGCTTGATGACATTCGCGGTCGCGTTTCGATCTCGTCGGTGGTTGGTCGGCGTGTGGCCTGGGACCGGCGGAAGACGAATGCAGGAAAAGGTGACTACTGGGCTTGCTGTCCATTCCACAATGAGAAATCACCGTCGTTTCATGTGGAGGATCGCAAAGGGCGGTATCATTGTTTTGGCTGCAAACAATCTGGTGATATTTTTACTTTCCTTGTTGAAAAAGAGGGGGTTTCATTTCCCGAAGCTGTGGAAAGACTGGCGGTAGAGGCAGGGCTCGCCATGCCAGTGGTTTCAGATGATGATGTGCGGCGCGAGGAAGTTCGCGCAAGCCTTTATGATGTCATGGAAATTGCCGCCAAGTTTTTTGAAATGGAGCTCCAATCGGCGCGCGGGGCGAAAGCGCGGGGCTATCTTTCAGATCGGCAATTGACTGCGGCCATTCAAAAAGAGTTTCGTTTGGGATATGGCCCCGATGACCGGCATGCGTTGCGGGATCATTTGTCTTCCAAAAATGTCTCTGTAGAGCAGATGGTGGAAGCTGGAATGGTTATTTCCGGTGAAGATATTCCGGTGGCATATGATCGCTTTCGTGACCGGGTGATGTTTCCCATTCGTGATCCACGCGGGCGGGTGATTGCGTTTGGGGGGCGGGCGCTGAAAGCCGATGTTCCCGCAAAATATCTGAATTCGCCGGAAACCCCACTGTTTCACAAAGGGGCTGTGCTTTACAACCACGACAAGGCGCGGGCCGCCGCCCATGAGACAGGCGAGATTATTGCTGTTGAAGGCTATGTGGATGTGATTGCCATGCATCGGGCAGGGCTTTTCCATGCTGTGGCGCCTCTTGGCACTGCGCTGACAGAAGATCAGCTGGGGCTTTTGTGGAAAATGGTGGCGGAGCCGACACTGTGCTTTGATGGGGATAGTGCTGGCATCAAGGCTTCCTATCGCGCTTTGGATTTGTCTTTGCCGCTATTAAAGCCAGGTCATTCCTTGAAATTTGCGGTTCTGCCGGAAGGGTTGGACCCGGATGATCTTCTGAAAGCGCAGGGGCCGGACGCGGTGAAAACCGTGGTTGCGGCGGCGGAACCGCTTTCGGACGTCATTTGGCGGCGGGCTTTGAGTGAAAATGACCGCGCGACACCAGAACGCAAGGCGCAATTTGAGAAAGATTTGCGCATTTTGGTGAGCCAGATCGGCGATGAAAATGTACGCAAGCATTATATGGCGGATATTGCCTCTCGATTTGACCAGCTATTTCAACGGGGAGCTGCAAGAGTTAATTTTAGGGCCAAAACACCATTTTCAGCCCAAAAACCATGGAAAAAGGGTCAAAAACCATGGGAAGTCCCCGGGGCTGCCTCTCCCGCCCTTAAAGCCATGGCGGCCTCAACAGGTGCCACTAAAGCGCTTGAACGCAGGGAAAAGTTGATTGTATTGGCTTTTATCAACCATCCCGAGTTGATCCATGATTTTCTGGACGAGTTTGCCGCGGTACAATTTTCCACCTCTGAGCTTGACTCCGTCCGTACACAAATCATATATGGCGCCGCACTGGAGCAGGGTCTTGATATGGCAGGGCTCAAGGGCCACCTGATGTCTCGGGGATTTGGTCCTGAATTGGACCGCCTCGAAAATCAGGCGATGCGTTTGAACGAATGGTTTCTGGGTCCTGCGGCTGCACAAGATGATGCCCGGACTGGCCTGCGTCAGATGTTCGCCTTACACCGAAAAACCGTAACGCTCGACCGGGAGCTTAAGGTGGCGGAAGCCGCTTTTGTTGCCGAGCCGACGGAGGAAAATTTCAACGCCCTTTCGGGGTTGCGCGAAGAATTATTGTCGACCACTGGTTCTGAAGCCCTGATTGCGGGATTTGGTGCCGCATCTGGTCGGGCGGTTGACGCAATATCCTGAAATGGCATCGGGCAGACGTGGTTAATGGCTGTTTAACGCAGCACGGCCTAGTTTCCACCCGAATCACCCTGTTTTGTGCGAATCACCTTCGCACGTACCGATTGTTTAAGGATATCTACTCATGGCCCGCCCCGTTCCAGCCCGTGACACCAAGCAAGATGACCAGGATAACGCCAACACGGCTGAAGACCAGGACAACACAACAGATGCACCTGCCGACGGTTCGGATTCCCCGGTTCTTGACCTCTCGGATGCTGCCGTCAAGCGGCTGATCAAAACGGCCAAGGCGCGTGGCTATGTGACGCTGGATGAACTCAACTCTGTGATGCCTTCGGAAGAGGTAACATCCGACCAAATTGAAGACATCTATTCCATGCTCGCCGACATGGGCATTACCGTTGTTGAAAGCGAAGAAGAAACCGAAACAGTTGTTTCCAAGGTTGAGGGCGATGAAAGCTCTGAGACCGCCGTTGTCAAAGTTGAGGCCGCAAAGCTTCCCACCGACCGCACCGATGATCCCGTGCGCATGTATTTGCGTGAAATGGGGCAGGTTGAACTTCTGTCGCGCGAAGGCGAAATTGCCATTGCGAAACGTATTGAGGCTGGCCGCGAGGCGATGATTTCCGGCCTGTGCGAAAGCCCGCTGACATTTCAGGCCATTATCATCTGGCGCGATGAACTGAACGAAGCCAAAATCCTGTTACGCGACATCATTGATCTGGAAGCAACCTATGCCGGCCCAGATGCAAAAAACAATCAACCCGTGCAGGCGCCGCAACCCTATGTGCCGCCCAAGGAAGAGGTGCGCAAGCAAGCCGAACTCAAGCGCCCTGAGCGCCTGAAGCAGGCCCAAGCCGCGCGCAAGCCTGACGATGAATATGGCGATGTGCTTAGTCCCGAAGATTTCGACAGACCAGTCGTTGAAGATGATGATGATGACGAGGGTGATGACCTCGGCGTTTCACTCTCTGCCATGGAAGCGGAACTGAAGCCGAAGGTTCTCGAGATTTTTGACTCGATTGCCAAGCAATACAAGTCGCTGCGCAAATTGCAGGACCAGGAAGTGGCAGAATCCACCGAGCTTTCGCCAAGCCAGGAGCGGCGTTACCGCAAATTGCGCGATGACATCATTGCCGAAGTGAAGTCCCTTTCGCTGAACAATGCGCGTATCGAAGCGCTGGTTGAGCAGCTTTATGACATCAACAAGCGCCTGAACTCGCTTGAAGGCCGCCTTATGCGCCTTGCTGAAACCTATAAGGTTCCGCGCACGGAATTCCTGAAGGAATATCAGGGTGAAGAACTGGAAATGGATTGGCTGAAGCGCGTTGGCCGCCTCACAAAACATGGCTGGAAGAAATTCGCCAATGACGAAAAGGAATCCATCCGCGTTATCCGCGATGAGATTTTTGAGCTTGCAACGGCGACTGGTTTGCAAATTCCGGAATATCGCAAGATCGTTGGCATGGTGCAGAAGGGCGAGCGTGAGGCGCGCATTGCCAAGAAGGAAATGGTGGAAGCCAACCTTCGCCTTGTGATCTCCATTGCAAAGAAATACACCAACCGCGGCTTGCAGTTCCTTGATCTCATTCAAGAAGGTAACATCGGCCTTATGAAGGCCGTAGACAAGTTTGAATACCGCCGCGGTTACAAATTTTCGACGTACGCTACATGGTGGATAAGGCAGGCGATCACCCGCTCGATCGCCGATCAGGCGCGCACCATCCGCATTCCTGTGCACATGATTGAAACGATCAACAAAATCGTGCGCACGTCTCGGCAGATGATGCACGAAATTGGCCGCGAACCAACGCCGGAGGAATTGTCAGAAAAACTTTCCATGCCTTTGGAAAAGGTGCGGAAGGTGATGAAGATTGCCAAGGAGCCAATCTCCCTTGAAACGCCGGTTGGTGATGAAGAAGATTCACATCTTGGAGATTTCATCGAAGACAAGGGCGCAATTCTGCCCATAGATGCGGCCATTCAAGCCAACTTGCGTGAAACGACAACGCGTGTTTTGGCTTCATTGACGCCACGCGAAGAACGAGTCCTCCGCATGCGCTTCGGCATCGGCATGAACACCGATCACACACTGGAAGAAGTTGGCCAGCAGTTCAGCGTGACGCGCGAGCGTATCCGTCAGATTGAGGCGAAAGCACTGCGGAAGCTGAAGCATCCGTCGCGGAGCAGGAAGCTGCGGAGTTTCTTGGATAATTGATCCAACAAACCCCAGCCCAACTCTTCGCTTCCTTCTGGATGCAGCAGTATCCTGAATCCCCGCCGATCAATTATTTATTCAAATCCCGCATGCCGGAGCGGTGGGTGCGGGTTCATAGTTTGCCGTTGTCCAAGCGTTATGCGGACACTGCCGAGGAGTGGGGCATTTTGTTGGAGCGGCAGAATGCTGTGGTGAATTATTTAATCGCGCAAGGCACTCCGGTTCGCGTGGTGATCAATTATATCCGCGAGGACAATCCGTTGTTTGCGTCATATGACATGGAAAATATCGACGTGTTCATTGATCGCGACGCGGAGACGGTTTTTCAATCCTTTTGGTTCGAAACGGCATGGAAGACGGGGTGCCTTGATGCCATGCTGCGGATGATTGCCGTGGAAGAGCTGCGGGCGTTTATCGTGGGGCCTGATTGTTTGGTGGCGCCTTATGATGGCGGGGTTGATGTGATCCTTAAAGATGGGGCCACGCGTGATGCGTTCAAAAATCATTTTCAGGAATGGCTCTCCAAGCATCCGTACGGCTTATAAATTTATTGTTGGTATTACGCGCGTTCTGGCTGGAGCGCGTTTCGTGTTGTGTAGCGCATGGCTTTATCTGCGGTGACGTATTCCAGCACGAGGGAGCACTCACCTGTTCGTGTGGCGATGTCAGAATTTTGGATCAACCATGGGTAAATGATGTTTGGGAGCTCATGCGTCATAAGGATGATATTTATGCCATTGCGCAAGGTACTTGGCACGGCGAAAACCGTGATCGACCATTTTGGGTCGAACACACCACGCACATCTGCCGATTGACCGTGGTCATAACTACGTGCCGTTCTGCGATGCATGACATGCAGCACGTCCTCGAATGCGCGTGACAAATTTTCAGCGCCGACAGGAAAACTTACAGCCTTGCCAATCTTGTCACGGCTGAACGTTGGGAAGACATGTGCAGTCATGCGGTGGATTATTGTTACACCCACCGCATGATGCCTATCTAATTTTACGTCATTGGAACGTAAGCGAATGCGTTGTTCTTGGCTTCTGCCAAGCCGATGCCGGGGTAGGGCCAGTGGTAGCCGATCATTTTCTTTTTGCCAGCCGACGCCATGTCGAGGAGCTTTTTGCGTGTGGTGATCGCAAGCTCCTTGTCTGCATCGAATGCGAACTTCCAGTCGGGGTGGGCGAAATACACCATGGGATTGGGAATGGTATCACCTGTAATGATCATGCCGTCGCCACCTGCCAGTTCAAACGAGACGTGTCCTGGGGTGTGGCCTGACGTATCCAACACGGCAATGCCCGGCAGCAACTCAACACCGGGCTTGAACATGGCGACCTTTTCCTTGATGGCGGCAAGCTGTGCTTGTGTGCCCGTCACCATGCCCTGCATTTCCTTTGGCATTTTGCTGGCAAGGTCTGGTGCTGCCCAGAAGTTCCATTCATTTTCGGCCACATGGAAGCTGGCGTTTGCATAAACGGTTTTTCCGTCTGCGCCTGTGGTGCCCCACAAATGATCGGGGTGTGCGTGGGTGAATATGACTTTCGTTATGCTGGCGGGATCAGTTCCATTTGCTTTTAAGCTCTCGGCGATCTTGCCAGCGGTTGGCTGGAAGCCATTTCCGGAGCCTGTATCAACCAAGATCACATCCGTGGCTGATTTCAGCAGCAGGGGGCTGGCTTCGAACTGGGTATTGTCGCCTTGCACCATGGCACCCAGAAGTGCTTTCACTTCTTCGGTCTTGCCGCCGGAATCAATTAAAGCCACAGGCAGGATCAAAGTGCCATCACTGACCACGGTAATGTCATATGCGCCTTGCTTAAAGGAATATGGTCCAACCAACGCCATGACATTTTTGGGCAATATGCCTGCTGCAATCAGCCCTGCGGCTGCGCCCAAGAACTTGCGGCGGTCAAGAACCAGATTTTTTGCGCCGTTGACTGTCACGTTGTACATGTTGACATCCTTCACTATAATAATGGAACAAACATAGTTACGGATAATTGAGGCAATTAGATGACTTTTGCCAATCACTTTTTATGATAGATGGGCTGCCATGAATTTAAATCAGGTCTCGATGCCTGCGCTCGATTTGAACGCATCAATTGTGTTTTACAAATTGCTCGGTTTGCGGCTCATTGTGATCACACAAGAATATGCGCGCTTTGAATTGCCGGATGGCGATGGCACGTTGTCACTTTACTTAAAAGACCAGCTTCCACCAGAAACATCAGATGGTATCCATCTCTATTTTGAGTGCGATGATCTTGACAGCCAGGTTGCAAAGCTTGCAGCGGCGGGTGTGGTTTTTGACAGCGCGCCGGAGGATATGCGCTGGCTTTGGCGTGAATCATGGTTGAAAGATCCTAGCGGTAATTTGATCTGCCTTTACAAAGCCGGGAGCTATCGCAAGAATCCACCTTGGCGTATCATTGCAAATGATGTTTGAGTTTATGAGGTGAATAGCGATGTTGTGGTTGAAGAAACTGTTTGGCGGCGGAGGTTCAGAAAGTGATTCCGTCAAGATTTCCAAGTCATTGGAGCATAAAGGTTTTATGATTGTTGCTGCACCCTATAAAGAGGGTGGCCAGTTTCAATTGGCAGGTATTATTTCAAAAGACGTTGGTGGCGTTCGCAAAGAATATCGGTTTGTGCGCGCGGATCGGTTTACATCGAGTGATGAAGCAGCCGAGATCGCGCTTACCAAAGGACGGCAAATCATTGATGAGCAGGGCGAGAAAATTTTCGGTGTATGAAAGCCGGAAGCAGCCAGTCGCGAGCCGCAAGGTATTTTCGCAGCGGTTGGCGCGCAATGGCAGGTTGGCCTTTGGCGTCATTTTGGTTGCATTGGCAATCGGTATGGCGGGCTACATGTACTTTGAAAAGATGGATGTTGTCAGTGCCTTCGAAAGCGCTTCCATGATTCTTTCAGGCATGGGGCCTGTGAACACACCGAACCCTGAACCTGACGGCGGTAAAATTTTTGCGGGGCTTTATGCCTTGTTTTCAGGTTTGCTGATCTTTGGTGTCGCGGGTCTCATATTGGCTCCGGTATTGCACCGCCTGCTGCACAGCTTCCACGTGGATGACAATGACAAGAAAAATTAGGATTGCCGCCGCGCAATATCCGCTTGATGAATTGAAGTCACTTACCGGATACCAGGCAAAGATAACGCGTTGGGTCGAAGATGCCGTTGGCAACGGCGCGCAGCTTTTGGTGTTTCCGGAATATGCCGCGATGGAACTGGCGAGTATCAGTGGTGCGGCGGACGATGTTGCGGTGTCATTTGACGTCGTGTCATCGCTTGTGCCGGAGCTGGACCACGTTCACGGGGAACTGGCCGCAAAGCATGGCGTGACAATCGTGGCGGGATCTGGGCCGCAACGAAAGCCCACATGCACGATGAACGTGGCGCATATTTTCGGGCCGACGGGCATCATGGGTTTTTATGAAAAAATCATGCCCACACCATGGGAGCGTAATCCATGGAACATAACAGCGGGGCGTGACCTCAAGGTTTTTGATATTGGTATTGCGAAGGTGGGCCTGCTGATTTGCTACGATATTGAGTTTCCGTTGCTGTCACGCGCGTTGGCGGAGGCGAGTGCCGAGATTATTCTGGCACCTTCGAACACGGAAACGGAATGGGGTTACTGGCGGGTGTGCACGGGTGCCGTGGCGCGGGCTTTGGAAAATCAGGTCTACACCGTGCACGCACCTGTTGTTGGTGCGAGTGCATGGAGTGCGGCGTGTCCCAACAATTGCGGTATGGCGGGAATATTTGCACCATCCGATGCGGGCTTTCCACCAGGAGGCGTTTTGGCTTTGGGCGAGATGAACAAACCGCAGTGGGTTTATGCCGATCTTGATCTGGACTTGATCGCACAGGTTCGCAAGTCGGGTGGCGTGCAAACCTATAACCACTGGATGGAGCAACCGGGTGCCACGCAACTGCCTGTGGCAACTGTGATTGATATATCAGGGGCGAAGTAGAGCCGCCTGTGGAAAACACTTTGCCAGTTCTTCAATCGCCGCGAACCCTGCCTGCAAATTCCACGCATTGACCAACCCCAACCGAAACCCGCCTGGTGGCATGGGATGATCGTCGGGATTTTTGTTTTCGTAAAACGTGATTTGCAGGCTCGAGACCTCTGGAATCGCACGGATGCGCGATTGCTGATCTGACGATGGGTGGCGGAAATTGTTGTTGTGCTTGGCAAAGAGCGGGATTGAGTAGCCTGTGCGCCTGAATTCATCCGTATACTGCCAAACGCCTTTTGCATAAAGGTGAACAAGCGCATCAATCCAACCCTTGCCATTCAGGTCACACCACTGGTCGGCAAAACGCAGGTGGGCCTCGATGATGTTTCCGCCGATGGTTTCAAAATTCATCATGCCCGTGTAAGTGGCCATGTGTTTTGCAAGCCATGTTTTGAGGGTGGTGGCGAGCTCAGGAATTTCATTGGTGTGAAGCGTCCAATACTTGAACATGCCTTCAGTCCACGGAACTCCCGTCGCGTGGCGTATCCATTGCACATGGCCCTTGACCACGGCGCAATCCGTTGACACATGATCGCCAGTGAAAAAGGGAAGCCAAAAATGGCCGGGCGTTGAGCACGTGTCCATGTCCAGCGCCGAGTGGATAACACGGCTGCCTGTTCCCATGCCTTTGAGATTTGTGATGGGTTTGGAAAACACGGGATAGTGGGTTGGTGCTGCGCCATGGGGGCCGCATGCAAAGCCTTGGCTTTTGGCAATTGCCAGCTTGTCATAAATCCAGTTGTGGTCGGGATACCAGCCCCATGCGTCGATGTCATCGGTTGGCACGAACACATCGTCCGGGCAGGCTACATTTTCAAAATACTGGTCCCGCCAGGGGTCTCGTTCACAGATCGGCATGCCGCTATACTACCAAAGCCATGCTGACAGGCTTTGGCAGCAGGATTAGCTTCTACTTGATTTCCCAGACGATGTTAACATCCATGCTGATGACTTGTTCCCCTTGGGCGATTGGCACGTCCGCGGCTGCACTTTCCGCCAACTTAGCGCGGGCGAACACGGGTGGGGGAGGCTGATAGCCGCCGCCTTCGGAAATCGTTATGATGGAACCGAGGTCCACACCGCCTGCTTTCGTATAAAGCTTGGCTTTCGCCAACGCGCTGGCAACGGCAAGCTTGCGGGCCTCATCGGTTGCCGCTTCAGGCTTTGAGACCTGGAAAGCAACACCGTTGATCTGGTTGGAGCCGGACGTGACAACGGAATCGAGAACAGCACCCAAACCATCCAGCTTGCGCACGGTGACGGTGACGTTGTTAGAGACGTCATAGCCCACCATTTTCGGCGGCTGGCCATTGTTCTGGCCATAGTCATAACGCGGGTTGACCATGAAATTCGAGGTCTGCGTGTCTTTGGATTCGATACCTGCCGCTTTCAACGTGGCAAAAATGGCAGCCATGGATTTGGTGTTGGCATCAAGTGCTTCGCGCGCGGTGTTGGCAGAACTCAACACGCCGACAGTGACCACCGCCATGTCAGGCACCATGCGCACTTCGCCGTGGCCGGAAAGGGAAATGGAACGGATCAATTTGGCATCCTCGGCTTGGGCTGGCGTGAAAAAGGCAGCGGCCAGTGTGAGTGCGCTGGCGGCGAACAGGGTCTTGATCATGTGGTGGAAGCTCCCAATCTAAATAACGTGACGATAGGTGCCGAAGAATTGCGGCGCGAGTGTGATGCATTTTCTCTCCCAATTTACCTATGGGATTTGAAAGCTCTATGTTCTGGCTATTATACTATTTCGTCGGTTACCTGCGGGGCCTGCTCTGATTGGGTGATTGGCTTTGAAGTTTTTCTATTAAACTTTTGATTGGCTTTTTTGATTCTGGCGGCTGCTTCTTTAGGTTTGTCACCGTCTAACAACTCCCGTTTCAAAATTTCGGACTCCAAAATTTGCGAAACTTGTTGGAGGTCAATTTTCAGATCGGGGAACAATCTTTTCAACTCTCTTCGGATAACCTGTGTTACAGGCTCAGACATAATTGTCTGAGCGATCGTGAAACGATTTAGCACAAGACCTCTTTGGTGAAACGAAGATATTGCATCGCTCGCCAATCCTTCTCTCGCAAGAATGAACAAGCATTCTAGGTCTTCTTCTTTGTTGGCGTTGACATTCAATATGGAGAACGACACCACTTCTTCATGCGCTATTGGTTGACCGAATATGATGCGGAATATGCGCCAATCAATTGAGTTGGTTAGAATAACCCATTCAATTCCTTGGTTTGCACCATAATTTATGGCCTGTGCCAGATGGCTAGTCTTTAGTTCAAGACCTGCAGATTTTACCTCAATTAAGTATTTTATTTTTCCGTCAATCTTGATGGCGAGGTCGCAAAAACTTCCCTTTATTTGCTGCTCGCTTGTAAGCTCGGCGTACTTGTCATATCCAAACACATCCGCAAGAATGTCTTTAACAACCGTCACCGTGTCAGCTTCGGACACATCCCGAGCACGTTGAGTTGCAGTAATATTTTGATAGTGCTTTATCTTTGACGCCACTCTATCGCAGAATTTTTTAGGTAACTTCGCCATCCGACTTGCCCCTTTAGATTCGCTTAAGATAATGCAACCTACCAAATAGGCAACCAGAGAAAATGAATATACAATTCAGTAAAACAACGTATGGGTAACGCCACCTGCATCAAGGAACGCGAGATGAACGAAGTGCTTTATGGGCTTTACAACTTATCCTCAAACGAGCGGATATTGATTGAAAAGGATTGCGCCATGCGGCCGGTGCTTTAATATCAACAGCCATGCGTCAGCCATCTCTCTTTGATTCCCCGGAAAAGCCTATTGAGCCTGCGCCCGTGCGGCTGCCGCCTATCCGAAAATATCTGCAGAGCCAGTTGCGGCTCATGCGGGCAGCGACATACATGCCTTGGCACAAGGCCGATGCCGATTACCACGCGGTGAATTTTCCTGTCTATGCGCGACTGTTCCCGGCGGAAGAAGCCGCAGAGCTTATTGCCGAATTTGATCGGGAACTGGTCCGGCTGAAGGCTGCTTCTCCCGTTACCTGAATGGCGGCTCGTCGAAGCTTCGGAGTTTTCTGGAATGCAACTGGCTGAGTTCGCCACGCATGCGGTCCAGCGCGGCAAGGCCGATCATCAGATGTTCGCTGACGGCGCGATCGTAAAACGCGTTGGCGGCACCGGGGAGTTTGATTTCGCCGTGCAGCGGTTTGTCGGACACGCAGAGCAGAGTGCCGTATGGCACGCGGAAGCGGTAGCCTTGGGCGGCGATGGTGCCTGATTCCATATCGACGGCAATGGCGCGTGACAGGTTGATGCGTTTGCGCTCGAGGCTCCAGCGCAGTTCCCAATTACGGTCATCATAGGTCACCACGGTTCCGGTGCGCAGGCGCGCCTTGAGGTTGTCACCACTTTCGCCCGTAACGGCTGCTGCGGCACCCTGCAATGCCACTTGCACTTCGGCCAAGGCCGGAATGGGAATGGCGGGAGGAACAACAGCATCAAGGATTTTGTCTTCGCGCAAATAGCCATGGGCGAGAACGTAATCACCGATGCGTTGCGACTGGCGAAGGCCACCGCAATGGCCGATCATCAGCCAGCAATGGGGGCGCATGACGGCCAAATGGTCCGTCATGTTTTTGGCGTTCGATGGGCCAACGCCGATGTTGATGAGGGTGACGCCGCCGCCCATGCCGTCTTTGCGCTTGAGATGATAGGCGGGCATTTGATAGCGGTGCCAGATTGATGCCGTGATGACCGCGTCACTGGCGGCCTTGTCCATGCCACGCAGGATGACGCCGCCGCCAGGAATATGCAGCGACTCGTAAGGGCCATCTTCATTGAGTTGACGTATGCCCCAGGCGATGAACTGGTCAACGTAACGGTGATAGTTGGTGAGCAAAATCCAGGGCTGCACATCGCGCCAATGGGTGCCCGTATAATGTTGCAAGCGCTTGAGGGAGTAATCCACACGCACGGCATCAAACATGGCGAGCGGCAAATCATGGCCGGGCGTGTGGTCCCACTGTCCATCAGCGATTTCGTCGCCCACCAATGCAAGACGCGGCACCGGGAAATAAAGTGCAAGCTCTGCCGCCGTTGTGCCGTCGCCGCCCAAATCATCGCCCTTGTCGAGCACGTAGGGGTAGGGAATTTCCTGCTCTGAAATTTCCACATCAATGATCGCTGCGTAGTCCTTCACGAGATAGGTCAGCATGTCCGTGAGGTAACGGCGGAAATGGGCGGGCTGGGTGATTGTCGTCGCATAGGTGCCGGGGCTTTGGAATTTTGCGAAGGCGCGCGAGATTGTGGGTAAAACACCATTGGCCTCATAGGTCACGCGCAATTCGGGGTAACAAAAGCTGCGACGCTCTTCCGCTGTTGGGGTTTGGCGGGTTTTGAAATAGCGGTCGAGACAGGATTTCAGGCTGGCTGTTGCATTGGCGTGAAGGTCTACGAGGCGGTCAACGGCGGCTTGCGGTGAAAGATTCTGGTTTTTCATGATTTGCCTATACACGGGTAAGCGGCGCTATGGAACCACCCCCCAAAGTTTACAAATTTGTAACTCCATGAACAACACTTCGTATGGTCACCAATTTATGACAGTGCCTACCTGAGGCGAAGAGATTCGTAAGACCTCCGGTATTTCGGAGATCAGTTTCATGAAGAAAATCATTCTTGCCACCGTGTTTTCAACCCTTGCATTTTCATCAATTGCACGGGCCGATACCGTTCCCTGTGAAGATATGTTGAAGACCCTCGCTGAAACCATGAAGACTGCGAAGTTGAGTGATACTGACATGAAATCGGTCAATGATCTCAAAACCAAAGCCGAAGAGCGCTGCACGGCGGAAGATGACAAGCGTTCTGACGGCTTTGTCACCGACGCCATGAAGATCATGGGCAAGTAACTTTCGCCAGACAGGAGGCCACCATGCAGACGACATTCAATCGCGTGCCGAAGGTCACATTTGATTTTTGGCTGATCAAGCTCATGGCCGTGACCATGGGTGAAACGGCTGCCGATTATTTGGCAGTCAATTTGGGGTTGGGGCTGACAGCTACGGCGTTGCTCATGAGCGGCGTTCTCGCGATCGCTCTGTTTTTCCAATTTGCGCAGAAGAAATACATTCCTTTGCCTTACTGGGCAGCAGTTGTTTTGATCAGCATCGTTGGTACGCTGATTACCGATTGCCTGATCGATATCTTTGGAATACCACTCACAACAACAACCATTGTTTTTACAATCGTTTTGGCAACCACATTTGCGATCTGGTACGCTTCTGAAAAAACACTTTCGATCCATTCCATATTTACGACCAAGCGTGAAATTTTTTATTGGCTGGCGATCTTGTTTACATTCTCGCTTGGAACTGCCGCGGGCGATCTGGTAGCCGAACATTTTGCCCTTGGCTATCTAACGACCGGGTTGTTGTTTATGGCAATCATTGGCGCGTTTACCTTCGGTTATTATGTGCTCAAGCTGAATGGCATTCTCATGTTCTGGCTGGCTTACATTTTCACGCGACCACTTGGTGCTTCCTTTGGTGACCTGCTTTCGCAGCCCCGCGACTATGGCGGGCTTGGCTTTGGCACGGTAATTACAAGTGTGTTGTTCCTCGGCGCGATCATTGCCATTGTTGGCTACATGTCGGTTACCCATCAGGGTGAGGAACAAGGTCAGGTTACTTGAAACCCAGAACCACTTTCAATCCCGGCTCATTGTCATGCAGTTCCAAAGTGACTGCATGCATTGAGGCGATGGCGGCGGCAAGGGGGAGGCCCAAGCCGCTGCCTGGGGTTGAGCGGCTCGAATCCCGGCGATAGAAACGCTCGAAAACTTTTTGGTGTTCATCTCCCGGAATTCCTGCTCCTGAGTCTGCAATAATCCCAATTGGTCCTGCATCACTTTGCTTAAGCGATAGCGAGATGGTGGTTTTTGCAGGCGTGTGATTGAGGGCATTTTCCAGAAGATTGACCAACATCTGGGTGAGCAGGTCGCGATCACCAACAATGGTGATGCCTTGCTCGACCAACAGTTTCATTTCCTTCTGCTGATCTTCTGCCACCGCTCGGTACGTATCCGCAACCTGCTCAAAAATATCTGTGAGACTGACCTGTTTGAAACCAGCGCGGCGTGTTCCGGATTCAATTTGGGCAATGCGCAACAGCGCCGAAAATGTTGCCAACAGCTGGTCGGATTCGATGATGGCCGCTTCAATGGCTGCTTTGTGAGCTGATTTGTTGTTTTGTAAATGGGCCTCTTCCAAGCCTTGGCGCAGGCGGCTCAGCGGGGTGCGCAGGTCATGGGCGATGCTGGTGCTGACCTGTTTGAGGCTTTCGAGCAGAGACTGGTTGCTGTCGAACAGGCGGTTGAGATTCATCGAAAGACGATCAATTTCATCTGATGTTCCGCGCACGGGAATACGCTGTTTGAGATTGCCATCCATAATGGCGTGGCTCGTTGTATTGATTGCATCAATGCGTCGCAGAAAACCCTGGCTTACGACAACACCTCCAAGGGCCGCCAGCAGAAATGAAATTCCCGCAGACCACGCGAAGGAATTGATGATGGCTTCCTGTGCGGATAGCACGCGGTATGCATCTTGGCCTGCCAGCAAAAAAGCACCATTGGCCAAGTGAATTCCCTGGCCCCAGAGTTGATGGTCTTCATCGACAGAGGTTTCTGGGTTTTTGATTGTGCTTGCGTCTAGCGGGGCTTCCTGCCAACCATCTCGCAATGCAATGCCAGTCAAATTACCGGCCAGCTTTTGACCACTTGCATCGGCCAGGAAATAATAGGCGGTCGAACCGCTGACGGGTTGGATGCGCTCGTTTATGTCTTGAATTATGGTATCCAAACCGTCGGCTCCGGCTTCGACCGAAAGAGCGTGCAGGTCACGCTGCACTTCCGTGCGAATTTGTTCGCGCAAGGCGGTGGTTGCAGTGAAATAGGTAATGATCAGGAGCGCACCGAAGCCCAATGTGAATACGCCGCCGTAAAGTGCACTCAGACGAAAGCTCGCGGTCTTGAACAGTCGCGCGTCAAGCACGGAGGCAATATCCCGCGCCACGCACGGTTTTCAAAAGCTCGGTTTGAAAACCCTTGTCGATTTTGGCGCGAAGGCGGCTGATATGGGTTTCAACAACGCTGGTTTGCGGGTCGAAATGAAAGTCCCAGACATTTTCCAGCAGCATGGTTCGGGTAACCACACGGCCTTCGCTGCGCATTAAATATTCTAGCAGCTTGAATTCCTGCGGCTGGAGGTCAAGGGTTTGACCGCCACGGGTCACGTGACGCGTGAGGAGTTCCATTTTGAGATCACCGACTTGAAGCTGGGTTTGAACTCCGCTAACGGGGGGACGTCGCATCAATGCTCCTAATCGCGCCAGCAGCTCGGCAAAGGCAAATGGCTTTGCGAGATAGTCGTCAGCACCCGCCTCAAGGCCTTCCACCCGGTCATCAATGCCCGCCATGGTGGTGAGGAACAGGGCGGGCGTGTGGTTTCCCGTGGCACGGAGCATTTTGACAATGCTGAGACCATCCAATCCCGGCAACATGCGGTCTATCACAGCGGCATCATATTTTCCACTGGCCGCAAGAAACAGGCCGTCCTTGCCGTTTTCCGCATGGTCAACCACGTGGCCGTGCTCCTTAAGCCCGCGTTGAATGAAATCGGCCATGCGCTTGTCGTCTTCGATGAGAAGCAATTTCATTACATCAGTTTACCCCTAATCGGCCTGTTCTGCACCACCTTTGTCTTTCTTGAATTCGATTTCAACAGGCGCAAAGCTTGCCGCTGCAAGCTTTACCGTAAATGTCTTGGCATTAAGCGAGGTGCGATAGATTGAGTTTGGGTTGTCACGGAAATGGCCAGGAAGGTTGGTGTTGTCAAAATTCACCGCCACTGTTTCATCCTTTGAAACAGTCAAACCAGCAAGGGGCTTATAGTAAGATTCAATTTTTCCAGTGCCCCCGTCCTTTAAGGAATAGAATATCGTAAGATCTTTCAATGCTTCGCCTGACGTGTTTTTGATCTCAAGTTCGAGGTGGTCAGACACATCTTTTTTGGTGGTTGGGTTGAAGTTGTCTTCAACTTTTGCAGTGAAGGTGAAACCGTTTGACTTTCGAGTTTGTGTGATCGGGTTTTCCGCATTCACGGGCTGCTTGTCGGCGAGATCATTCATGCCGTCACCATCCGTATCAGCATTTAAAGGATCTGTACCAAGCACTGCTTCTGCAACGTCGGGTACACCGTCACCATCGGTATCAGCGGCAGCCATCGCTGGGTATGATGCGATGAACAGTAAGCTGAGGACAGCGTAGATCCGTACTTTGGAATTTGACATATCATTGCTCCTTGATGAGTCGGGTTAAATTGAGAGGGGTGAGGAAAAGCAGCAGGGCTAGGGCTGCCGCAATTAGAAAAAGCCACCAAACATCTGTAATCCGATCTTTCACAACATCACCTATGGGCTGACCGTTGTAGATGTCCTTGATGCCAAGAACGGCAAAGCTAAGGCGTTCGAAGTGTTTGGCAGGAGAAGACTGTTCAATGCCATCGCGAATGGTTTCATAATTTGCAAATGACTTGAGAATTTCTTTTTCTTGAGGTTTTGGAATGCCCAGCGTGCGGAAAATGCCGCCTGCCACCTGGTTGTCGGGGTCCATTGTATCCCCGATTTGCGGCGCGATGAGCACCAGGGATAGCCAAATTGTGAAGGCAATCAGCAGGGCTGTTGGGAGGCGCTTAAATATCAACGCGAGGAGGAACCCCAGTAGGAAGAAAATTGTAACGTAAAAGCTGGCTGATACAAACACCATGAGAATACGAAGCAAATCATTACCCGCAAGTCCCACGCCACCGATGATTGTCAGTGCGACAGCGCCAACGCCAAAGGTGAGCGCGAGGCCTGCAAAAATCATCAAGATATTTCCTGCAAGCTTGCCGCAGAGAAACACTATTTGGGTGATGGGGCGTGTGAAGATCAGGGCAAGCGTGGCATGGCCGCGTTCAATGGCCACTGCGCGGTAACCCAGAACGATGCCTAGAACAGCGCCGAGAATTTCCACATGCTCAATAAATCCACGCAAGAGTTTGAGAGGAAAGAATGCTGGAGGCACAAGATCTGCCACTGATTTTCCGAGCGAGATCAAGAGGTCGCGGGATTCAATGTAGGACTGATATTCGGCACGGAGGGCAATGGCCGATACGCTGAGGGAAACGAGCGCTGCAATGGTGAGAAAGACAGTAAGCAATGTGATGATGTGGGTGTGAAGCGCGTCGTGAATTTCTTTTGCGGCCAGTACGCGGATTTGAGACAAGGCGTCAGTCACGATACTCACTCCTGCTTGCATCAAGGTTTTTGACCGACAAAATGAAAAATCCCAGCAGCATGACGTTGGTGACAAGCAGCGACAGCAGTGCACCGCCTGCAGTGGTGCTTGCTCCGGCGCCTGGCATAACACCAAGATATGTTGATGCGAGAAAACGATAGGCCTCGGCAATTGAGAGTGGACCGAATACCGAGGACGTTATGACGAAGAAATGACTGGTTGGTGGGACGATGTTGGCACTCATGGGATTGAGAGCCGCCATTGGGCTGATGTTGGACGTGACTTGTGGCACGATGAAGGTGACTGCCAGCCAGATGGTGATAGGCAAGAGCAGGGCAAGAGATTCAGTTTTGAAGCGCGTGGCGCAAACTGCTCCGAGCATAGCGAATGCAAACATATAAAGTGCCGATACTGTGTAAAATTGCAGCAGCCCAATCCAGACGCTTGCAATCAGCACAAGTCCGGGCATTACAAACAGCGTGAGAATATTTACGAACAAAGAGATGGCTAGTATTCCAGCTATTATTAGAAACAGGGCAGAAATTTTCCCGGTTGCAATTGCGATACGTTGGTTGGGCCGGCTGAACAAAAGTGGCACGATGCCTGATTTCCTGTCCGTTGCCATGATCTGGTGGCCAAGTATAAGTGATGCCAGTGCACCCAATAGCGCCACATACGTCACCATGTTGCGAAATACTGAAAGCGGTGGCGTTTCTCCGACGGGATTTGGGGGAACCGGCTTTCCCTGGGCCTGGAAAACAAGGATGGCTTTAGCGTAAATTGCATTTACAGTTGCTGTTGCCGACCAACCGAGATAGGCCGCAATGAGAATCATCACAAAGAACATTGCTGCAAGCAGGGCTACGGTTCTGTCGCGGGCGCCATGTTTCATCGTTGATGATGCGATCAGCCATGTGGTTTGCAGGAATGATGTTGCGGTCATGCGCAAGCTGCCTTCGGTGGCGCAAATGACAGGTACATATCTTCCAACGTTTGATCATCACCGAAGCGCGCCATGACTTTGTCGATTGAATCGCGGTAGACGAGCTGACCTTGGCTCAGCACACCGATTGACGTGCAGGTTTTGGACACTTCGCTGATGAGGTGGGTGTTCATAAAAATGGTTATGCCCAGTTCACGATTGAGTTTGGTAATGAGGTCACGCAGCGTTTTGATGCCCGCGGGATCAAGACCTGCCGTTGGCTCGTCAAGAAACAAGACTGGCGGGCGATGCAGAATGGCCTGTGCCAAGCCAATACGCTGGCGTTGGCCCTTTGACATCGAGCCAACGCTCTTTGTGGAGAGCTCCGAGCAATCGAGAAGCATGAGTGTTTCCTCGATGCGGCTCTTCGGTTTTTCAACACCGGACAGCCTGGCAAAAAACAGAAGATTTTCAAAGGCCGTTATCTGTTCATAAAGACGGACATTTTCGGGCACGTATCCCAGGTTTGCGCGCGCCGCCATGCTCTGGGTGACAATGTTGTATCCACAGATGCTGGCTTTTCCCGACGTGGGGGAGAGAAGGGACGTGAGAATATTAATTGTGGTCGTTTTGCCTGCACCGTTATGGCCAAGAAAACCAAAAATTTCTCCCTGTTCGATTTGGAGATTCAGGTTTTCGACGGCTACAAAGGTGCCATAGCGTTTGGTGAGCTTGGTAATGTCAATTGCAAGTGCCATGTGCTTTCCTTCGCAATGTTGCAAAGAAGATCATGGGACTTGGCAATTTACCCCAGATTGTCCGCAGTCTTACTGTTTTGTAAGCGCCCGTTTGGAAATCATTGAGGGGGTATAGCAAATCGCCACAAATTGCTGTAGCCACAACCGTCACGTGGGGGCCTGTAGCTCAATGGTTAGAGCTGACGGCTCATAACCGTCTGGTTCCGGGTTCAAATCCTGGCGGGCCCACCACGTGTTTCCTGTCTGGTTGGGATGTCTTGAATGAAGCGGTTTTTGCTTTACGTGTTTTCTGGTGTTGGTTTTCTAGCGGTTGTCGCGCTGGGAACCCTATTTTTTCTTATTGGGAACAATACACTCACACCTGATAAAATCAGTCTTTTTCTCAAGTTTAATCCCATATTGGCTTCGGCCTCCCCGGTGAAAACCGAGACAAACATTGAAGCAACCCTCGTTCGGTTAAAGTCCACGGCCTATAGCCTGCCTGCCTTGGGGCAGGGGTTTGAAAATGGCGGCGGCGCCATAAACGAAGTCGTGGGTGGAATTTTGGTTGCCCAACGCAGTGGGCGTTTTTTCTTTTTTGATCAGCGCGGCAAGGAGCCTGTGCTTACGCAAACCAAAATTTCCATCGACATCAACCAAAAAGGCTTTGAGCGCTTTGCAGATGCGGAAGGTTATGCGGTGAAACCCGGGTCCAATGTGGGTTATGCAGGACTTGGCATGCGGGTACATGATTTGCTCATCCTGCGCGACGGCAAGCATCTTCTGGCTTCTTACACCTACTGGGATGATGCGCAGCACTGCGCCACGGAGAAAGTTGTTATTGCCGACTTTACACAAGATGGAAATTTGCCGGAAGCGGGACCATGGAAACAGATATTTGAAACCAAACCCTGCCTTGGTCTCAGCGGCTACAAGAACAAACCGTTTGCCGGGCATCAGGCAGGCGGACGTTTGGTGGAGCAGGCCAATGGTAAAATTCTCCTGACGATCGGTGATTTCAAGAACGACGGGGCAAAGCGCGAAATCAGTGTGGCCGACCTCAACAATGATTACGGCAAAATCCACGAGATTGATTTGGCAACCGGTCGATCGGAAATTTTCACACGCGGCCACCGCAACCCACAAGGGTTGACCATTGCCGATGACGGCACGATTTGGTCCACCGAGCATGGACCGACCGGTGGCGACGAAGTGAATATTGTCGTCCAAGGCACCGACTACGGTTGGCCCAAGGTAACACTTGGCCATGACTGCGATGGCTGCGGCTGGCAAATTGAAGGCCGCCACGATGGTTTTGCGCCACCGGTTTTTGCCTATGTGCCATCCATTGGCATAAGCAATTTGATCCAGCTGCATGACTTCACGCCTCTTTGGGATGGTGATTTTCTTGTGGCGAGCATGGCGGGGCAAACCCTGCATCACCTGCGAATGAACGGGCATGCCGTAATGTACGACGAGCCGATACCCATGGGCGACCGTCTGCGTGACATGATCCAGTTGGCGGACCACCGCGTTGCCATTTGGACAGATAGTGGCAAATTGGTTTTCGTGGCCGAGGACCGTGAACTGTCTTTTTCTGACAAATTAGCTGCGAGTTTATCCGCTGCTGCGCAGGACACGTTGATGCAATGTAAGGGCTGCCATGGTCTTGATGAGGGCCAAGGTCGGCAGGGCAAGATTTCACTTTGGCAAATCATGGGGCGTGGCCGGGGCTCATTGGCCGAAGCCGTGTATTCGCCATCCATGAAAGCAGCGGGTGGAAACTGGACTGCTGAGAACATGGATGCCTTTCTCGCCAATCCCCAAGCTGCCGTGCCGGGAACAAGCATGCCCTATGAGGGACTGGCTGATCCTGCCATCCGCAAGGAACTGGTGGATTTCCTGTCTAAACTTCGGTAGCAGAAAGCCTGAACAATTGCAGGTAAGCGTTGATGTTTGACAACAAGTCGATTCTGATCACCGGAGGAACGGGTTCCTTTGGCAAGAAATATGTGAAAACCATTCTGGCCCGCTATAAACCTTCACGCGTGGTTGTGTTTTCACGGGACGAACTCAAGCAATATGAAATGCAGCAGGAATTCAACGCGCCAGAAATGCGTTATTTCATCGGTGACGTGCGTGACAAGGAGCGCGTGCGCCAGGCCATGCGCGGCATCAACTATGTCATCCACGCAGCAGCGCTGAAACAGGTTCCCGCTGCCGAATACAATCCGATGGAATGTATCAAGACCAACATTCACGGCGCTGAAAATGTCATTCTGGCGGCTATAGACAATGATGTGGAAAAAGTGATCGCGCTTTCCACGGACAAGGCCGCCAACCCCATTAATCTTTATGGTGCCACAAAGCTGGCTTCTGACAAGCTGTTTGTGGCTGCCAACAACATGGCAGGCGGGCACCGGACAAAGTTCTCCGTTGTGCGTTACGGCAATGTTGTGGGTTCACGGGGCTCGGTCGTGCCGTTCTTCAAGTCGCTGTTGGCCAATGGTGCGGACTCGCTTCCGATTACCGATCAGGAGATGACGCGGTTTTGGATTACGCTGCAGGATGGTGTGGATTTCGTCCTCAAGAACTTCACCCGCATGTATGGCGGAGAAATTTTTGTACCGAAGATTCCGTCCATCCGGGTTGTCGATTTGGCGACTGCCATCGCTCCCAAATTAAAACAAAGCGTCATTGGCATCAGGCCAGGTGAGAAAATTCATGAAATCATGTGTCCGGCCGACGACTCGCATCTCACAATTGAATTCGATAATCATTTCGTGATGTCGCCATCCATTACGTTCAATTCTGTGACCAGCGATTACAAGGTGAACGCCCTTGGTGAGCGTGGTCAGTCGGTGAAACGCGGCTTTGAATACAATTCCGGCAACAACGTGCATTTCCTGACCATACCGGAAATCAAGAAATTCGACGAAAAGGCAGAATTATGATTCCCTATGGACGTCAGGATATTTCGGATGAAGACGTGGCGGCTGTGGCCGCTGTTCTGCGTTCGGAGTTTTTGACGCAAGGCCCTGTCATTTCGGCTTTTGAAAAAAGCGTGGCAGATTATTGCGGTGCCAAACATGCGGTTGCGATGAACAGCGCGACGTCTGCCTTGCACATTGCCTGCATGGCGGTTGATGTGGGTGCTGGTGATCTGGTTTGGACCACGCCTAATACATTTGTGGCGACCGCAAATTGCGCCCGCTATTGCGGAGCGGATGTTGATTTTGTCGACATGGATCCGTTGACATTCAACATGTCGGTGGACCTGCTTGCCGGAAAACTTGAACAGGCTGCGCGCGCGGGAAGACTTCCCAAGGTCGTTATTCCGGTGCATTTTTCGGGGCAATCCGCTGATATGCGTGCCATTGATGCGCTGAGGCAAAAATATGGTTTCAAGGTTATTGAAGATGCCTCGCATGCCATTGGTGCGCGTTATGAAGACGTACCTGTGGGGCGCTGCACCTACAGCGATATTGCGGTTTTCAGTCTGCATCCCGTGAAAATCATCACGTCGGGTGAGGGTGGATTGGCGCTGACCAATGATGATGCCCTGTTCACCAAGTTGTCCCAGCTGCGCACCCACGGGATCACCCGCGTTGCATCGGAAATGCAGCAAGATGTGGATGGTCCATGGTATTACGAAATGAATGCGCTGGGCTATAACTACCGTATGACGGATATTCAGGCAGCGCTTGGTTTGAGCCAGATGGAACGGCTTGATAAGTTTGTTGCCAAGCGCCATCACTTTGCAAAGCGTTATGACGAGCTGTTGCCAGAGCTGCCGCTCATTCTGCCGGTGCAAACCAGGAGCTCCCATTCTTCGCTGCATCTCTATGTGGTGCAGATTGACAATCGCCGCACAAACCTTGACCGTCGAACGGTATTCGAAAAATTGCGCGAATTGGGAATTGGTGTGAATGTGCATTACATTCCGGTGCACTTGCATCCCTATTACCGGGCGCTTGGTTTCAAGCCGGGTGATTTTCCCGCAAGCGAGGCCTATTACAAAAACGCCATCAGTATTCCGCTCTATTCAGCCATGACCGAGAGCCAGCAGGACCGTGTTGTGGAGGCTTTGGGTGAGGCGCTGGCATGAGGCTTGCCATCATACCCGCCCGCGGCGGATCAAAGCGCATCCCACGAAAGAATATCCGGGATTTTTTTGGCAAGCCCATCATCGCCTATTCTATTGAGGTCGCGCGCGCGAGCAAATTATTTGACCAAGTCGTGGTCTCGACGGACGATAATGAGATTGCTGGCGTGGCGCGGGGGCTGGGTGCTGAGGTTCCCTTCATGCGGCCAGCAGAACTCTCCGATGACCATGCGGGAACGGCAGTTGTTGTGAAACATGCGCTGAGCTGGTTTGCAGAGCAGGGTACTCCTGCCGAGTTTGCCTGCTGCATTTATGCCACCGCGCCTTTTGTCACGTCGCAGGATTTGCAGGATGGGTTCGAGCTGCTGTCCTCTTCGCATAAAAGTTACGCTTTTAGTGTGACAAGTTTTGGGTTTCCCATTCAGCGTGCGCTGCGATTGACGCAAGGTGGGCTTGAACCTTTTTCACCAGAGCACAGTGAAACGCGCTCGCAGGATTTGGAAGAAGCATTTCACGACGCAGGCCAGTTTTACTGGGGACGCGCGACGGCGTTTCTGAACGATGTTCCGCTGTTTTCTAATGCATCGCTTCCCGTTGTTCTGCCACGTTACCGCGTACAGGATATTGACACGGTAGAAGACTGGCAACGGGCAGAATTCATGTACCGCGCCCTGCAGATGCAAAGGGAAAAAACATGACAGTGGTGTTTCGAGCCGATGCCAGCGATCTCATTGGCACCGGGCATATCATGCGCTGCCTTACGCTGGCGAACCAGCTTGCGAACCTTGGTGAAAAATGTGTTTTTGCCTGCCGTAGCATATTGCCGGTTTTGGCTTCACAGATTTTGGATGCTGGGCATGGTTTGGTAGAACTCGCCAAATCCAATTCCCGCAATGCAGCTGACATGCCGTATGCTCAGTGGCTTTCAGCTTCTTGGCAGGTAGATGCCGAGGCAACACTGAAAGTGGTGGAAGAAAACGGGGCAAGGTGGATTATTGTTGATCATTATGGGCTGGATTCGCAATGGGAGACGTGCTTGGCAGTCAATGGACGAAAGCTGTTTGTTATCGATGACCTTGCCGATCGCAATCACACTTGTAATGTTTTACTGGATCAAAATCTTCATAGCAACCTCTACGCGCGCTATGAACACCGGGTTACCAGCAAAACCCTGATGCTTTTCGGTCAGCGCTTTGCGCTGTTAAGGCCGGAGTTTTCTGAAACCCCAAAATCGCCCCGCGTGTTTCACGATGATGCTATAACATATTGTGTAGCATTTAGCGGAGCAGATCTGGCAAAACTCACCGGTATGACAATTGATGTTTTGGCAACTGTCTTCAAGGCAAGTGACCGGGTTCATGTTGTTGCAAACAGCCAAAATATTGATTTGGCAGATATAAAGTTGCGTTGCAAAAGTCTGGGTTGGCAGGTTCATGTTAACGCGAACAGATTGGCAGAAATCATGGCAGGCTCCGATGTGGCCATTGGTGCGGGTGGTGGCATGTTGTGGGAACGTGCTGCCATGGGGCTTCCGTCAATCGCAATTGCAATTGCAGATAATCAAAGAGAGCAAGTTGCACAAGCTGGTGCGCTGGGGTTGGTTTTGGCTGGCAATGTTGAGACACTAACCCATGATTTATTGCGTGAAAAGATTATAGGATTGCGAAGTGACGTGGCTCTGCGCCAAAATATGTCAAAGATCTGCAAAGCGACAGTTGATGGGCGCGGTGCTTTGCGGGTTGCGCGACGACTTCTTGCTTCAGATATCGCCATTCGGTTGGCGAATGCAGATGACAGCGCAAACATATTTGCCTGGCGCAACGACGAGCGTATCCGACGCGTTTCTCGAAATACCGATGTTATTGCCTTGACAATCCATGAGCATTGGATTTCTGCCACGCTTGCAAATGCTTCCCGGCGATTGTTGATTGGTAGTGATGCCGAGGGGCCTGTTGGCGTGGTTCGGTTTGACCTTTCCGGCACTTCTGCCGAGATTTCCCTTTATCTCGTTCCACAGCGACTTGGCAGCGGACAGGGCGTTGGGCTATTTCTTGCCGCGGATGCCTGGCTTTCCGAAAACTGTCCGGAGATCGTTGAAATAGTGGCTACTGTATTGGCTGGCAATGATAGTTCTGAGGATGCACTAAAGTCTTGTGGGTATCGCTTCATGAATAGTGTTTTTGTTAAAAAAATAGGAAAGCGCGCATGACCGCGAGTATTGACATTGCAGGCCACATGATTGGCCTTGGTCACAAGCCGTTCATTATTGCCGAAATGTCCGGCAATCATAATCAGTCCCTGGATCGTGCATTTGCTATTGTTGACGCTGCGGCGGAGGCGGGTGCGCATGCGCTGAAACTGCAGACCTACACGGCCGATACCATGACGATTGATGTTCGCACTGGCGATTTTGTGATCAATGATCCCAAAAGCCTGTGGAAGGGACGCAATCTTTATGACCTCTACAAAGAGGCCCACACGCCTTGGGATTGGCACAAACCGATTTTTGAACGGGCGCGCAAGCTAGGCATGGTGCCCTTGAGCACGCCGTTTGATGATACGGCGGTCGATTTCCTCGAGAGCCTGAGTTCCACAGTCTATAAAATTGCTTCGTTTGAAAACACTGACCTGCCACTTATCCGCAAAGTGGCCCGCACGGGCAAGCCAATGATTATTTCCACCGGCATGGCAAGTGTTGCTGAAATTGATGAAGCGGTGCGGGCAGCACGTGAAGCGGGATGCAAAGACCTCATTCTGCTGAAATGCACCAGCACCTATCCGGCAACGCCTGAGAACACCAACATCACAACCATTCCAAATCTGCGACAGACCTATGGATGCGAAGCAGGCCTTTCAGATCACACAATGGGCGTAGGCGTGGCGGTTGCCAGTGTCGCCCTTGGGGCGACAGTTATTGAAAAGCATTTCACGCTGGCGCGAGCTGACGGCGGTGTTGACGCGACATTTTCACTGGAGCCCTCTGAACTGAAATCCCTCGTTGTTGAAACGGAACGGGCCTGGCAGTCCCTGGGTCATGTCAGCTACGGCACGTCTTCGGCGCAGGAGGCGAAGTCATTGGCATTTCGGCGTTCGCTGTATGTAACGAAAGATGTCAAAAAAGGCGAGCCGCTGACAGTAGAAAACATACGCACCATTCGGCCAGGTTTCGGGCTTGCGCCGAAGTGGCTTGATTTGGTCATCGGACGCACTGCCTCCAAGGACATTACCCGTGGAACACCGGTAAGTTGGGATATTCTGGGTTAAGTGCTGATATGCTTTCGGACGAGAGATTCAAAACGAGCTGATGCACTTTCATTCCTGTCAAACAATACAAAGCGCTTGAACTGCTCGATGCGCTCTTCCCGCGAGCCCAGGACAGCGAGTTTTCCGGCCAATGATTTTTGGATGAGCTCGGCGAGTGCTGTTGGTGTTTCAGGAAAATAGGTTGTGTCACTGTCACTTTGGCAATTCTTGACAACGAGGCAGTTGTAAACCGTTCGAACAGCGTCATCCCACCATGGCACCACCACGGCGCATTCCGTCAGATAGGCCTCGAGTATTCCGGTCGTGTTGTAGCCAATAACCATCCGGGATTTTTGCAGGAGCTCGTCAAGGGGCTGTTTTGAAACAATCTTGATGCCTGAAAAAAGCAGCTGCGGGCAGGAGAGAAGCAGGCTGCTGAGATGGGCCGGTTTTTTTAGTTTTATGCAGAACTGATTTGCTTTGCCGGAGGCCTTCGCAGCCTTTACGAATTCCTTGAGCGTGGCCTCGAAGTTTCGGGGTGCGAGATAGGTTTTCTGCTGATAGGAAACAAGTGTGATGAACGGTCTTTCATCAATCGACACTGGTTTCACGTCGAGCCAACTGTCAAATCGTGGCCATCCAACGGTTACAACAGCCTCTTTCTCATATCCATCCGTGGAAAGCATGGTGTCCCGAGTCATATCAGAAGCGACTGCAATCGCATTTCCGCCATACGCAAATCCGGACTCCTTGATGCGTGTGCGCAGCAGGTCCTGTTCATATTCAACGGCGTAGTTCTCGCGGCAGAGCACGATGAAGGGGATGGACTGCTCCTTGCACACATCTTTCAAAACCTCATCCTGCCAATAATCGGAATTGGCAACAATGATAGCAGAGAAGGGAATTCGCGTTCTGGTTTCTGCAAGAAAGACTTGCACAATGGATTTCAGTTTTTGCCTGAGAGCCGCGCTGCTTTGCGCATAGGTTTTCTGATAAAAAGTCTGCTCCCGCAGTTCTTTTGGAACGTGCGGTGAGAGTAGCTCCTCAAACGCGGCAGCGCTGATTGTCGCGAAATTTAATGCGGTCCGCGTACCCATCGCCTTCAGATCGCTTGAAAGAACCGCCCGGTTCATGCAAAGCAAGGTTGGAAAAGACCGGCCCGGCCCTGAAACCCTTACTTTACGAGCCAGTTTCCTTGCCGTATTTTCGTTTGGCAGGAAAAAGCCCAGTATTCGTTTCATGGAGTCGCTCCGCGTGATAGGGAAAGTTTATAATTGCAGCACACTAAAAAAGTTTCGCCTTTCCTCTACATGCCCATGGAGATTGCGTCCAGAGAGCTTGACTCGCGCCTGTTGATTGCACTTTTTGCCGTTGAGGCGGGACTTGAAGTTGTCGTCGGCCAGAAATGGCTGCTTCAAAAGAATGCCAAGCAAATGCCTGCGGGATATTGGATTTTTAAAACGCTAACGCCGAGCGATGCAAAGAATATGATGTTGATAAAAAAACTTGGCCATCGCATTTCGGCGATTGATGAGGAAATGCCCGGGCTCGGTGAGGGCAGTGGCCGGTTGCGCTGGGTTGACCGTCGTTCAGTTGAGGCTTGCGAGACAATATTTTGCCTGGGCAGCAAACATCTGCAGGCAATGGTGGCAAAATTTCCTGATTATAAAGACAGGCTTTTTGAAACCGGCAATCCACGCTGGGATTTTCTGAGGCCGGAACTTCGTGGCCTCTACGCTCAGGATGCTGGAATTATAAAGCAAAAATATGGCTCGTTCATTCTGGTAAACACGAATATTGGTTTGATGAACTCCGCCAAGAGTTCATCCGATGTTCTGGTTCGCAGTTTGACCAGTGATGGGCGCATAAACCTTGATATTCCCGAGGACCGTGATTTCATCGATAATCTGAGGGCATTTGAATCGGCAAATTTTGCCGCTGCCATTCCCCTGGTGAAGCGACTGCGGTTGGAGTTTCCAAAACACAATATCGTGTTGCGCCCACACCCAACGGAACGCATTGAACCCTATGAAGAAGCTCTCGGCGGGGAGGATAGAACATTTATTGTCCGTGAAGGTTCTGCCGCCGCGTGGCTTTCGGCGTGTGATGTATTGGTTCATACGAGTTGTACAACAGGTGCGGAAGCCTTCGCTTTGGGTAAACCCTCCGTCTGCTTTCAAACAATTCCCTCACCTTTGCATATCTATTTTATCTCAAGCTCATTGAGTGCAGTTGCCCAGTCTGAGGATGATGTGGTGCAATGCGTTGCGCAGGTTTTGGCAGGCAAGCTTAACCCGGCAGATGATGTTGCCAAGCAAAACATATTTGAAAAGTTCTTTGCTGGTCAACATGGAGCCTTCGCAGCGCAAAGAATTGCAGACCGCGTGGCCAAGACGATGGAGCGTGGCAGGTCAGCAGCGGATGGTCAGGCCAAGTGGAATGCTGGCTGGTTGTTTCGGCAGAGGTGGTATCCTACAAAATTCCAAGAGCGCATTTTTCCTAATTTTTCGGAAGCCCAAATATCTGACCGTTTGCGGCAGCTCGTGGCTGTTGCTGGCTTGAAAGACGTGCCGCATGTTACGAAATGCGGCGACGGGCAATATCATATTTACTCGCGATCACTTGCCAAGAAAAAATACCAGCGCAGGCGGTTACCGTTTTAGGAAGATGGGAGGCGGACGTTGAAGCCTGCTGCCGCCAGATGCCTTTTAGCTGCCATCGGCGTTTGCTCGGTGAAATGAAAAATACTGGCAGCTGCAATTGCCGAGGCGCTGGTTTTGCGCAAGACCTCTGCCATATGTTCGTAATTGCCAGCGCCTCCAGATGCTATGACCGGAATGCCGACGGCAGATGAAACAGCTTTTATAAGTTCAATATCATAACCTTCGAATGTGCCATCGCGGTTGATAGACGTGAGAAGTATTTCACCGGCACCGAGCTGTTCAGCCTGTTTTGCCCAGGTGACGGGATCAAGGCTTGTGTTGCGCGTTCCGCTGTAGCTTCGGACTTCACAGGAGCCATCGCCATTCCGGAAAGCATCTATTGAAACCACAATGCACTGGGCGCCAAAATTTTTCGAGCCGTTTGCGATAAGGCTTGGGTCGGAAATCGCATGGGAGTTTATGGCAACCTTGTCTGCCCCCACCGACAGTAGCTTGCCGATGTCTTCAACGCTCCTTACACCACCACCGACCGTCATTGGCATGAAGCACTCATCGGCGAGATCATCGATCAGCGCGAAGTCTGGTTGGCGTCCTGCCTGGGAGGCCGAGATGTCAACGAACACGAGTTCATCTACACCGCGCAGGTTGTAAACCTTGATGGCCTGCAAGGCGCTGCCGGTACGACGCCAGCTGTTGAACCCAACGCCTTTCACAAGGCCCATGTCCTTGTAGAGCAGGGTGGGCATGACACGAATTTTGACCATTGCCGATTACATTTGCAGGAAATTTTTGAGAAGGGCGAAACCCGCAGTTTGGCTTTTCTCCGGGTGAAACTGCGTGCCGAATACCTGCCCGCTTCCAACGATGGAGGCAAAGCTTCCGAATGAAAGAGTACGTCCAAGGATTTTCGAGAAATCGCGCGGTTGGAAACAGTAACTATGGACGAAGTAAAAATCGCTGTTTGGCGGGATTCCCTTGAGCAAGGGACAGCCGCCGTCGTCTTCCACCGTGTTCCAGCCGATATGGGGGATACGTTCGGTTGCGTGATTTGACTTTAGCGGCACGATTGATCCTTCAATGAGGTCAAGACCGGCACAGGTTTCGTGTTCATGGCCCAATGAGGATAGTAGCTGCATGCCAAGGCAAATGCCAAGCATGGGGCGTTGGGCATGGATAACCGATTGCCGAATTGCGTCGGTCAGACCCAAAGACGTGAGCCGCTTCATTGCAACGGGAAAAGCCCCAACCCCCGGTAAAATGAGCCTGCCAGCCTTGGCAATAACATCTGGATCGCGGGTTACGATTGGCTCACCGCCACAATATTCTATGGCACGGACGGCCGAGTCGATATTTGAGAGGCCGGAGTCCACCAGCGTTACAGAGCGCATGTCATTCTCTCTGCCGACACTGGCGCATCATGTGTTGTCATGGAACAGTTTGGTGAGGTTGAGGTGCTTGTCCTTGACCAGCTTCCCATCGTGGTCAGTCTGGAACAATTTTTTGTTTGTCCACCTGTCGCAAATGCGGACGAACTCGTCAACTGTCATGTCAAACTCACCGAGAATGTCTGCCAATGGTTTGCCGAGATAGCTCCATGGAAATTTCCCGTCATGGCGGCGGACAAGGTTTAAGCCATCGGCGCGTGACATGCGGCCACGCCGAATGTGGTTGTTGGCGATATCGGTTGCCCGGCCAAAACCATATTTCAGGTATTTGAAATAGTCGTGAATACCCATTTGGTGGTTGTCAAGGTTCTCATAATTTGCAATAGCGCCCTCTACCATCGTCGGGAAGTTTTCAAACCCATAGCCTTGGGAAATGAGGGCGTTTTGGTAACCGTCCCATGGGTAATAATAGCCAAGAAAAATTCCCGTCACGCCAACTTGCGCCAATTCTTCATCTGTGGGGTAGGTGTACTGAATGAGATCGCGGGCAGTGATGCCCGACTGGCCGACGAGGTCAGATACCCGAAGCCCCAAGAGGCCACCAAACTCTTCCAGCCAGCGGCGATCGAGAACATTTTTCGTGGTTGAGGATGCGGGACCGCCATATTCATGTTGGGAATTTTCACCCCAGACAATAAGTGGCACCTTGAATTGCACCGCCATACGTACCGGAATTGTAAAAACGGTAACGTGTTCAGGCCATGAAACATCGCCCACGGTTGTCAGGGTCAGATTGTTTATTTTACGGCGCACGACTGGGTTGGTTGTTACCTCAACATAGTCAACACCAAGGTTCTTCATGTTTTCAATGTTGCGGCGGCCAATGGGGCTGAGATCATCCGTCGTTGCAGTTACGCAGAGCGGGTTCAATCCAAGCTCAAGCAGTTTTATGAGCTGGTAGTGGCTGTCCTTGCCACCGCTTACAGGAACGATACAGTCATAGTTGGAGCCGTTGGCATTGCGGTAGCGTTCCACAACAGCCTTCAGCTCTTCAAGACGACTGGTCCAATTGACCTCGGTGCGGGACGCAAAGTTGTTGCAGGCGTTGCACGCCCCATGATCGTCAAACCACAGGTCAGGCTTGGTTTCGGGATAAAGGCACTTGGTGCAATAGCGCAATCAGAACTCCTCAGAACGTTTTTTCAGTTTCAAGGCCACTGGCACCAAACCTAGGCCAGCTTCCTAACAGGAAAGATATGGCACTTCAATGCAGTGCTGTTTCTTCGGCACTGCCCAGTAGTTGAACCTTGTTATGGCCTTAAGCCCAAGAGCGGGTGTCAGCCTGTCCTGTTCTGCAGCACCCCATTAACCAGCCGTTAACCAAATCAGCCAAATTAGGGAGCTGTTAACGGGCCTTAACAAGCCCTTACGCCGGGAAATGCCTTTGAGGAAAGGGCTGGGTTGATAAATGGACGGAACATAGTGCGGATTTTCGCACGATGGTTTGCTGTGGCTGCTACTTCTGCGGCGACGTTTTTATGCCTGCTCGCTCTTTCTGGAAATGCCTTTGCCGATACGCTTGTTTGGGATTCAGCGCCACCCGCACCCACCAATACCGATCTGACCGCCGGTCCTCACACCGCCACCGTCAATGGCGTCACGATTACAACGACAGCATCGGCGACAGGCACATTTGATTTTCGTTTGCCGCAGGTCGAACCCGGGCTGACCACCAATGGCTCCACGGGTCTCATTCGCATGCAGATGGATGCGACTGCCCTGACCGGCACTGACTCGCAAACCGTTACGTTCACATTCAGCCAACCCGTCAGCAATCTGTCCTTTACGGTTGTCGATATTGACGGTGGTCCGACCTACACTGGCGATTGGAACGATTATGTTGATTTCAATTCGAACGCGGGTTTTCCGACGGCTGTCACTTCAAGTGGCGTGAACTATAACGCAGCCACGGGCCGGGCGAACGCGAATACAAATACCAATCTTACCGATGCGACGGGCAATATTACCGTTACCTATGCCGGCCCTCTCACATCCGTCACGGTCACACATTTGCGTGGCCCAATTCTTACGACGACACCACAAAACCAATGGGTGTTCATAGATGACCTGACCTACACCAAAGTGCCAACAACGGTGAAGGTCCAGAAGGTTACGACCGGCGGCGTTGGCGGTGGCTTCAGTTTTACCCGGACAAATCTTGCGAGTGCGCCTGCAGCAATTACGACCACGGTTATCGGAACGCCTACGCCTGCCGCACCAACTGCGATCAATGTGACAACGGTTGGAACGGCCGTAACCCTGACGGAAACCCCTGCGGCTGGTTTTGTTTTGAGCTCCGCCAGCTGCACGGATGCCAATGGAGCGCTCACTGGCAATACAGGAACTTTTGGAACAGTTGCGGGCAATGTGCTCACCATTCCTGCTGTCAATGTGAAGGGTGGTGCCGATCTCAATTGTACTTTTACCAATGCGAAAATTCCGACAGTTAAGACGCAAAAAACAACGGTCGGTGGTGTTGGTGGGCCGTTCACTTTTGCCCAAACAAACCTTGCCAGCGCACCAGCCGGGATTACGACAGCCACCGCCGGAACGCCTGCACCAGCAGCGCCAACTGCGATCAACGTCACGACAATTGGTACGGCGGTTACGCTCACGGAAACGCCTGCTGCGGGCTATGCGCTGACTGCAGCGAGTTGTACTGACGCCAACAGTGCAGTAACCGGCAATACAGGAACATTCGGAACGTTTGCAGGCAACGTTCTTACAATTCCAGCCGCTAATGTTGTTGCAGGTGCAGACCTGAATTGTGTGTTCACGAATACGCGCGCAACCGTTAAAGTACAGAAGATCACGACGGGCGGCTTCGGCGGTCCCTTCAGCTTTGCCCAGACAAACCTTGTTAGCGCACCTGCCGCGATTTCGACGACCGTAATTGGCACAGCGACACCCGCGTCCCCAACGGCGATCAACGTCACAACAATTGGTACGGCCGTTACCCTCACGGAAACTCTTGCGGCGGGCTATGCACTGACGTCCGCGAGTTGTACTGACGCAAACGGTGCCGTCACGGGCAATGCGGGATCATTCGGCACTTTGGCGGGCAATGTTCTCACCATTCCAGCAGCGAATGTGAAAGCAGGAACGGATCTGAATTGTGTTTTTACAAACACCAAACTTCCCACCGTAACCCTCACGAAGATCAGCAACGGCGGCGTGGGTGGTTTTACATTCACGGGTACAAACGGCTGGGCAAGCCAGACGATTACAACGGTGACATCAGGCATTGGTGTTACAGGCGCAATTCAAACTTTGACAGCTACTTCAACGGCTACAACCATCACAGAAGGCATTCCGGCAGGTTATGCACTTACATCGGTAGCGTGTACCGGCTTGGGATCGGGCGGCACGGCGGTTCCAAATCTTGCAACAGGCGCCCTCGTGCTTGATGCAGCGGCCACTGCCGCAGGTTCAAATATTGCCTGTACATTTACAAACACCAAGCGGCCAACCGTAACGCTCACCAAAGTTTCAACTGGTGGTGTTGGTCCGTTTACATTCACCGGTGACAATGGGTGGGCGAGCCAGACAATTACCACAGTCACATCTGGAGTAGGTGTTACAGGCAGCCTGCAAACGCTGACTGCGGCTTCTGTTGCGACGGCGATTACTGAAACCATTCCTGCAGGCTATGTTTTGGCATCGGCGACTTGCAGCGGGCTTGGCAGTGGCGGAACGGCGACACCAAATCTGGTGACAGGTGCTGTCGCCTTCAATGCAGCAGCCACGTCTGCAGGTTCCAACATCGCTTGCACATTTACAAACACGAAACTTCCAACAGTCACCCTCACAAAGATCAGCAATGGTGATGTCGGTGGCTTTACCTTCACTGGCAACAATGGTTGGGCAAGCCAGACGATTACCACTGTCACGTCTGGCACGGGCGTCTCTGGTGCTTTGCAAACACTGACGGCGGCTGCAACGTCAACTACGATTACCGAGACTATTCCGGGGGGGTATGTTTTGGCCTCCGCGATTTGCACAGGTTTGGGCTCAGGCGGCACGGCTGTACCAAACCTGGCGACGGGAGCGCTTGTCCTCGATGCTGCGGCCACTTCGGCTGGCTCAAACATTGTCTGTACATTCACAAATACAAAACGCCCCACCGTAACGCTCACAAAAATTTCCAATGGTGCGGTTGGTGCATTTACGTTCACGGGCAACAACGGTTGGGCAAGTCAGACAATCACCACAGTGACATCAGGAACCGGTGTTACGGGTGCCTTGCAAACCCTGACGGCTGCTGCAACCGCGACAACAATTACCGAGGGTATTCCTGCGGGCTACGCTCTCGCGTCGGCCACATGTACGGGGCTCGGTTCGGGGGGCACAGCTGTTCCAAATCTTGCAACGGGTGCGTTGGTGCTTGATGCTGCAGCAACGGCTGCTGGCTCGAATATTGCTTGCACCTTTACCAACACAAAACTTCCGACAGTCACACTCACCAAGATCAGCAACGGCGGTGTAGGTGGGTTCACATTCACCGGCAACAATGGCTGGGCGAGCCAGACGATTACCACTGTGACTTCAGGCACGGGTGTCTCAGGCGCTTTGCAAACGCTGACGACGGCTGCAACGTCAACAACAATCACTGAAGGCATTCCAGTGGGATATGTCCTCGTATCTGCAACCTGTTCTGGACTAGGTTCTGGCGGTACGGCGGTTCCCAATCTTGCAACGGGCGCGTTGGTGCTTGATGCAGCGGCAACAGCGGCAGGCTCAAATATTGCCTGCACATTCACTAATACGAAGCGCCCTACAGTTACGCTGACAAAGACCAGCAATGGTGGTGTCGGTGGATTCACGTTTACTGGCAACAATGGTTGGGCCAGCCAGACGATTACCACTGTAACGTCTGGAACTGGTGTTACGGGCGCTTTGCAGACCCTTACCGCTGCAGCAACTGCTACGACGATCACCGAAGGAATTCCTGCGGGTTATGCCTTGGCATCCGCAACCTGCACAGGTTTGGGAAGTGGTGGTACTGCGGTTCCCAATCTTGCAACGGGAGCATTGGTTCTCGATGCGGCAGCCACTGCTGCTGGTTCAAGCATTTCCTGCACATTTACCAACACGAAGCTTCCAACGGTAACACTCACCAAGATCAGCAATGGTGGCGTTGGTGGTTTTACATTTACTGGCACCAATGGCTGGGCAAGCCAGACGATTACCACGCTAACGTCTGGGACTGGCGTTACCGGTGCATTGCAAACACTGACGGCTGCTGCAACGTCAACAACAATCACTGAAGGCATTCCAGCGGGATATGCCCTTGCATCTGTGACGTGCACCGGGTTGGGCTCTGGTGGTACTGCAGTTCCCAATCTTGCCACGGGCGCCTTGGCGCTTGATGCCGCTGCAATTGCTGCTGGTTCAAACATCGCCTGTACGTTTACAAACACAAAGCGTCCGACGATTACCCTTACGAAAATTTCCAACGGTGCTGTCGGTGCTTTCACGTTTACGGGGACCAATGGCTGGACGAGCCAGACGATCACCACCGTAACATCCGGCACTGGCGTCACTGGCGCCATCCAAACCCTCACCGCCGCTTCTGCTGCGACAACTGTTACGGAAACAATCCCCGCCGGATATGTTCTGGCATCGGTCACATGTGGTGGTCTTGGCAGTGGTGGCACGGCAACACCAAATCTTGCGACAGGTGCCGTTGCATTCAATGCTGCGGCCACTGCTGCCGGCTCAAATATTACTTGCACATTTACCAACACGAAGCTCCCGACAGTAACCCTCACGAAGATCAGCAACGGTGGTGTTGGTGGATTTACATTCACCGGCGACAATGGCTGGGCGAGTCAGACGATTACGACCGTGACTTCGGGAACGGGAGTTACAGGTGCGACACAGACTCTTACAGCGGCATCAACAATAACAACCATAACCGAGGCCATTCCCTCAACTTTCCTGCTCGCCTCTGCCACATGCACTGGCATTGGATCAGGCGGAACAGCCACGCCCAATCTGGCGACAGGTGCATTGGTTCTGAATGCGGCCGCAACGGCAGCGGGTGCCAATATCACCTGTACCTTTACCAACACCAAGCTGGTTCCTGCCATGACCGTCGTCAAATCTGCCAGCACTGCAGGACCTGTGTCGGTTGGCAACATCATTACCTACACATTCAAGGTGACGAACACGGGAAATACCATCATCACCACGGTTAGCCTCACCGATGCCTTCAACGGTTTTGGCGCGCCACCCGTGCCGGGAAATGAAACCTTGTCGCTGGATGCAGCACCCGTTGGTGATTCTACCGACGCTGCGGCCAACAATGGCACGTGGTCAACGCTTGGACCAGGCGATGAAGTGACGTTCACGGCTCCCTACACGGTCGTCCAATCCGATGTGGATTTCCGTCAATGACCGGGCTTCTTGCAGTCCAGCGGATTGGGGCAGGGGATAGTGAAGGTGCTCGTTTTTCAAGCTTTGATGCAGATTTGGTACAGGGCCTTAACCAATTTTTAACGCCGAAATCCTACTCAATATTAACAACTTTTTCACGTTCCACCAAAGGTTGTGTGTCTGGGTGTAGGCTTTTTTCGCCACCAGTCATGTTGGTTGTGTATCCCGTCATTCAGGTAAAATCCAAAAATGCAGGTTTTTTCTGCATTTTGTGGATGCGCGTGGGTGTCAGGGCGGGCGTTTCCCTCTGCTATTTCGGACCTGTGGATTTGCGTGACGAAGCAACTATAGCGCGAGCAATCGCCTTGATTTGTGCAGTTTTCTGCATGATCGGCTTTGCTTCGCGGTCGGCTTTTGCAAATGATACGTTTCCAGGAACGACACTTACAGGCACCTCCGGCAGCTTCACCAGTACCAATGTGGGCGCAACCGGGCAAACAGGGGAGCCATCGACCTTTGGCAGCAATGCAGCAAATGCCGCAATCTTAAATACGATTTGGTACAGCTGGACAGCGCCTGCGTCCGGCACGTTTAATGTGCAGACCTGCAGCTCCACCCTGACGAATTTTGATACAACGCTGAATGCCTATACCGGGGTTGCCGTCAATGCGCTGACAGCCATTACCAGCAATGATGATGCGTGCGTAAATACAACGCCCAACGCCTATGCAAGCTCGATCGCTTTTGCAGTTACATCAGGCACGACCTACCGGATCCAGTTGGACGGCTATAACGGCCTGACCGGAAACTATCTCTTCAGCTACAGCATGTCGCCGTTGGTGACCGTGGTCAACACGACCAATGGCGCGGAAGCGGGGCCAACCAGTGGCGTGATCACGGTTTCACTTTCAACAACAAGTGCCACCAACACGGTGATCTCCTACACAGTGGGCGGCACAGCTACGAGTGGTTCGGACTATACGGCGTTGCCGCTTAGCGTTACGGTTCCTGCAGGTTCAACAACCGCGACAATCAATGTCCCGGTTATCAATGACGCGGTTGTCGAAGGGGCTGAGACTGTTGTTGTGACGCTAACGGGTGTGACGTCCGGCACCGCCACGCTCGGTGGAACTCTTGTCGCCACGAACACGATTGCAGACAATGACGTTGCATCGGTTTCCATTGCCAACACCACCAATGGTGCAGAAGCGGGCCCAGTCAATGGCGTGATGACGCTGACGCAGACTCTGGCAAGTGCCACCAACACAGTCGTTGGTTATACGGTTTCGGGAACGGCCACATCGGGTGTGGACTTTACGGCGCTGTCGGGCACGGTGACCATTCCAGCAGGTGCCACCACGGCCACGATCAGCATTCCCATTATCAATGATCTTGTTGTCGATAGCGCTGAAACCGTTGTCATCACGCTAAACATCATCACAGGACTTGCAACGCTTGGAACGCCCGTTTCTGCCAGCAATACAATTGCTGACAATGATGTGGCGTCTTTTTCGATTGCAAAGAGTGCGAATGCGTCTGCGATTTCATCGCCTGTGACATTGACCTACACGATTACCATTGCCAACACGGGCAATATTCCATTGACAACCCCTGTGATCACCGATGCGCTTACGCAAGGGTCATCTCTAACGCTCACAACTGGTCCGAACCTTACGTCGGGCGATGCGGCGCCCCTCGGCACACTCAATGTGGGCGAGACCTGGATTTACACCGCCACCTACAATGTGACGCAAGGCAACATCAATACGGGCACGACGATTTCAAACACGGCCACATTTGATACAGCAGAAACGCCGCCATCCACTTCAGCTGCCGCTACAACAAGCATTACCGTGACACCGGGAATGACAGTTGTGAAATCAGCCAACACAGGAGGGCCTGTCGCTGTCGGCAATGTCATCACCTACACATTCCGTGTGAAGAACACCGGTAATGTGACACTGGCAAACGTGAATGTGAGTGACGCCATCAATGGCTATGGCACGCCTCCGGTGGTGGGCAATGAAGTGCTGTTCAGTGACGTGGTGCCGCTGGGTGACACAACCGACATCACAGCCAACAACAGCATTTGGACAACGCTGTCACCGGGTGACGAGATCAATTTCACGGGTACATACACCGTGGTTCAGCAGGATGTGGATCTGCTGCAATGAGAAATTTCGCAAAAAATTACAAGTTTTCGGAGGTGCGAAAAAAATGACGCAACTGCACAGATTTACCAACAATTCAAAATTCAAAACAACTGGGGATACTCTTATGAATACCAACTCAAACAACCTAAAATCTACCATACGAACAGTGGCGAGGACATGGATTGTTACGCCAATCATCGCAACATCATTTCTGATTGGAACAGCACCGTCGTTTGCAACGATCGATAACCAGGCGACAGCGACCGGTACACCGAGTTCGGGTGTCTTGCCGTTAGCGACCTCCAACCTTGTGCAAATTCCTGTTGCGACTGCCGCCCCGAGTCTGAGTGTTGCCAAATCTGTGCTAACGCCAGTGACAACGAACCTCGGCATCAACACGACGATTGTCGATGCGAACGACAGAATTGTCTATCAATACATTGTGACCAACAATGGTAACGTTTCGATGACGGCTGTTGTCCCGGTTGATCCGAAGCCCAGGTTCGGTCCTTCCCAAGTTCTT
This sequence comes from Rhodobiaceae bacterium, assembly GCA_031417195.1. Taxonomy (GTDB): domain Bacteria; phylum Pseudomonadota; class Alphaproteobacteria; order Rhizobiales; family Aestuariivirgaceae; genus Aestuariivirga. Next base: position 75,852 of record JANOVC010000061.1, on the reverse strand, counting down.
GGTACAGGCACCTTCGGTGGGTTTGTAATTACGGCTGGTACGGCAAGCCTTTTGCCTGGACAGACAGTTACATACACCAACACCTACACGCTTTCGCAGCTTGACGTAGACCGCGCTGCTGGCATCACCGTTCCTGCCAATGCTGTCAACAACAGTGCAACGGCTACGGGTACACCAGCATCCGGAACGCTCGGCGTGGTTCCTCCAGGAACTGCAACAACAACCATCCCGGCCGGACCTCTGCTGAGCGTCGTCAAGACATTCGTGTTGGCCGATGTTGTGGGCGGTACAGCGGCGCGGGCTGATGTGGGTGAAATCATCACTTACACCTACACCGTGAAGAATGATGGCAACGTGCCGATCACGAATGTCACCATCAACGATACACACGAAGGTGCACCCGTTCCAGCAGCGTCAATCACCGGCGATACCCTCGTCAGCGATGGACCGCTCGCACCTGGCACGACGTCGACAGATGCGACGGCCAACAACGGCTTCTGGAGCGTTCTGCAACCTGGTGCGACGATCAGGTTCACCTATACGCATACCGTCACACAGGCCGAATTCGACGCGGGTTAAACCGCGCCGATTTGCAACGACACTTGGCTGCCGCCGTATTTCTGGTTTCAGGCGGCAGCCACCTCAAGTTTGTAGCGCCGCATGAAGCGGTGATCGGTTAAGGGTTTGATGACAACGAGACAAAAAAAGCAAGCGCCATTGAGCGCGCGCAAGCGGGGATTTAATTCCCTGCTGCGCGTGGTCATGGTTTTTGTGTATTTGTTCTCGATCACGCACAGTGCGTTCGCGACAATTGACAATACGGCAAATGCAGGCGGCTTTTATAATGCGGCGCCGGTCACCTCCAGCGACTCCATTGTCAACATTCCCGTCGGATTGTCTGCCCAAGGCATCACGCTTCTGAAATCATCGGTTTTTAACGATGAAAACGCTGACACTTTCGCGCAAGTCGGTGAAACCATCAGCTATAGTTTCTCGGTCCAGAACTCCGGCAATGTCACGCTGACGAATGTCACGATCACCGACCCCGTTGTGAACGTGTCCGGTGGCCCCATCGCCTCGCTGCCTCCGGGTGTGACCGACACAGGAGCATTCACGGCGACTTACACACTGCTGGCTGCTGATATCACTGCAGGTTCTGTCATCAACTCGGCAACTGCAAATGGAACGCCGCCCACTGGCCCCGATGTTACCGATGTGTCGGACAGCCAAAATCCTGGCGATGACACTGGCGCCAACAATGACCCGACAAAGACCACCCTGACCAAGGCACCGATTGACGCCGTGAATGACACGGCTACGGGCGTCGATGGCTTCACGGGCAATCCGAGCGTGTTCAACATTTATACAAATGATACTTTGGCCGGAAACGGTGTGGTTCCCGCCAATGTGAACCTTACGATCAGCGGCATCAACCCCGTTCCACCCGAGCTCACGCTGAACCTTTCAACGGGTGTTGTCGGCGTGCCTGCAGGAACGCCGGCCGGAATCTATGATTTTGAATACACAATCTGCGAAGTGGCCAACCCCACCAATTGTGACACGGCAATCGCATCAGTCACAGTCGTTGCCTCACCGATCATTGCCAATGACGATGATTTCTCCGCTGTGCCGATCAGTGTTGCCGGTGGCACGACTGCGACGGTATTTACCAATGATACGTTGAACGGCATTGCTTTTGCGCCCGCTGCCGTAATTCCATCGCTTGTTTCAAATGGCGGGCTTACCGGACTTACGATCAATGCCAACGGCACATTGACTGTTCCGGCGAACACCACACCTGGAACTTACACCGCCAACTACACAATCTGTGAAACAGCGCAGCCTGCCAATTGTGATCCGGCAAATGCCATCATCGTTGTGGATCCGCCGATTGACGCGGTGAATGACAACTTCTCGGCAACACCGATCAGCGTTGCGGGTGGAACCACACCTACGGTGTTCACAAATGACACGCTCAATGGCGTTGCGTTCCTGCCAGCTGCCGTAACACCAACGCTTGTGTCCAATGGCGGACTCACCGGTCTGGTGCTGAATGCCGATGGCACGCTGACGGTTCCAGCCTCCACGACACCCGGAACATACACCGCGAGCTATCAAATCTGTGAAGTTGCCGTGCCTACAAATTGTGACACTGCGAATGCCATTATCACGGTGAACCCGCCGATCAATGCGGTGAACGACAATTTCTCGGCAGCGCCGATCAGTGTTGTTGGCGGCACGACAGCGACTGTCTTTACCAATGACACACTGAATGGCGCTCCGTTCTTGCCCGCTGCTGTAACGCCGACGCTTCTCAGTGATGGTGGTCTTACGGGGTTGGTGCTGAATACAAACGGTACACTTACGGTTCCTGCTTCGACCACACCCGGAACATACATTGCCAACTATCGGATTTGCGAAGTGGCTGTGCCAACAAATTGCGATACTGCAAATGCAATCATCGTGGTGAATCCGCCGATTGATGCAGTGAATGATGACTTCTCTGCCACATCGATTGGCCAATCCGGTGGAAATACCGCAACGGTTTACAGCAATGACACCCTGAATGGTGTCGCCTTCCTGCCTGCTGCCGTGACGCCAACACTTGTTGCCAACGGCGGCCTGACGGGACTTACGATAAATCCGGACGGAACCCTCAGCGTTCCTGCTGCCACAACCGCCGGGACATACACTGCCACCTATCAGATTTGTGAAGTTGCCGTTCCCACGAATTGCGATACGGCAGCGGCCATCATTGTGGTAAACGCGCTCATCGATGCTGTGAATGACGACTTTACAGCGGCACCCATAAGTGTGGCCGGTGGCAACACGGCAACCGTGTTCACAAACGATACGTTGAATGGCTCTCCGTTCCTGCCTGCTGCCGTCACGCTGACGCTGGTATCAAATGGTGGTCTTGCGGGGCTTGTGCTCAATTCTGATGGCACGCTGACTGTTCCACCTTCGACTGCGGCTGGTATCTACACTGCCAATTATAAAATCTGTGAAGTGGCACTTCCTGCAAATTGCGATACGGCCAATGCCATCATCAAGGTCAATCCACCGATTGATGCTGTGAATGATGACTTCTCTGCTGCGCCGATCAGTGTTGCTGGTGGTAATACCGCAACCGTGTTCACGAATGACACGCTGAATGGTGCTCCGTTCCTTCCGGCAGCCGTAACGCCAACGCTGGTATCGAATGGTGGAATTGCAGGGCTTGTCCTGAACCCCAACGGAACACTGACGGTTCCAGCTTCCACACCATCCGGCACATACACGGCCAACTATCAAATCTGCGAAGTGGCCGTACCAACGAACTGCGATACGGCAACCGTTATCATCAAGGTGAACCCACCAATTGATGCGGTCAACGACAATTTCACGTCAACGCCAATCAGCGCCGTGGGTGGCACCACGCAAACAGTGTTCACCAATGACACATTGAATGGAGTGCCATTCCTGCCCGTTGCGGTTACGCCAACGCTGCTATCGAATGGTGGCATTGTCGGGCTTGTCCTGAATGCAAATGGTACATTGACGGTTCCTGCCGCAACAGCCTCTGGCACTTACATTGCCAACTACCGGATTTGTGAAGTGGCGGTTCCATCCAATTGTGATACTGCGAACGCCATCATTGTGGTCAATCCACCGATTGATGCGGTGAACGATGACTTCACAACAACTCCAATCAGTGCGGTTGGCGGCTCCACGGCGACCGTGTTCACCAATGACACGTTGAACGGCGCTCCGTTTCTGCCTGTTGCAGTGACAACAACATTGGTGTCCAATGGAACGCTTGCGGGTCTTGCCATTAATTCCAACGGAATATTGACAGTTCCAGCCAACACCACGCCCGGCGTTTACACGGCAAACTACAGGATTTGTGAAGTCGCGGTTCCAACCAATTGTGATACAGCCGATGTCATTATCCGCGTGAATCCACCGATTGATGCGGTGAACGACGACTTCAGTGCGGCTCCCATCAGCTTGCTGGGTGGCAATACGACAACCGTGTTCACAAATGACACGTTAAACGGTGCTCCGTTCCTGCCCGCTGCCGTCACGCCAACACTTGTTTCAAATGGCGGTATTGCAGGACTGGTGCTTAATCCTGACGGAACACTTACGGTGCCACCTTCAACGCCGGGTGGCACCTATGTTGCGAATTACAAGATATGTGAATTGGCAGTGCCGACAAATTGTGACACTGCAAATGTCATTGTCAAAGTGAACCCACCGATTGATGCCGTAAACGATGATTTCACGGCAAGTCCAATCAGTGTTTTGGGCGGGACCACGACTACGGTCTTTGGCAATGATACCTTGAATGGCAATCCATTTATCCCCACCGCAGTTACACCAACACTGGTCACCAATGGCGGCGTAACTGGGCTCGTTCTCAATGCAAATGGAACACTTACCGTTCCAGCAAGTACGCCCGCTGGCACATACCCCGCCAACTACAGAATTTGTGAAATCGCCATCCCGACCAATTGTGATACCGCAAATGTGATCATCAAGGTCAATCCGCCCATTGATGCCGTGAATGATGATTTCTCTGCGGCTCCTATCAGTGTCGCTGGTGGAAACACGGCAACGGTATTCACCAATGATACGCTGAACGGCGCTCCGTTTGTGCCTGCTGCGGTTACGCCAACGCTGCTATCGAATGGTGGTATTGTCGGGCTTGTCCTGAATGCAAATGGTACATTGACGGTTCCTGCCGCAACAGCTTCTGGCACTTACATTGCCAACTACCGGATTTGTGAAGTGGCGGTTCCATCTAATTGTGATACGGCGAACGCCATCATTGTGGTCAACCCGCCGATTGATGCCGTGAATGATGATTTCACGCCGACACCTGTCAGCGCTGCTGGCGGTACGACGGCAACTGTCTATGGCAATGACACATTGAACGGCGTGCTCTTTGCGCCAGCGGCTGTCACGAGAACGTTGTTGGCGGATGGCGGCATACCCGGCTTGGTGCTCAATCCGAATGGAACCGTGACAGTTCCTCCCAACGCGCCGCCTGGCCCTCATACCGCAAGCTACAGGATTTGCGAAGTTGCGGTTCCCACCAACTGTGATACTGCAACTGTCATCATTGTGGTGACCCCGCCCGTCATTGATGCTGTCAATGATGACTTCTCCGCGACACCATTCAACGGCACGATTGCCAATACCACACCCAGCATCTTCTCCAATGACACGCTGAATGCGCTTGGCTTCCCGGCCAGCGCAGTCATTCCGTCGATCGTCTCAAACGGCGGAATTACTGGCCTCACAATTGATCCCGCAACCGGCACCTTGGGCATTCCAGCCGGAACCGCCAACGGCACCTACACGGTCACCTATCAGATTTGCCAAGCGAGTTTCCCAACCAACTGTGATACGGCGACGGTAAACCTTGTCATCAATGACAATGCCACGGTTACCGGTACTGTGTTCTTCGACAAGAATGGTGACACCATTTACAATGGTGGCGACGTGCCATCGGGCGCTGGCTACATTGTTGAGCTGCGTAACAGCAGCAACGTGCTCGTCGGAACGACAACGACTGACACAGCAGGTGCATATTCCATAACCGCGCCACCCGGCCCGGGTTATACGCTGGTGTTCAAAACGCCCACCGGAATAACACTTGGCACGCTTACCAACTTGACGTTGCCTCCCGGAACAACCGTCAACAACCAGAACCAGCCGATCGATCCGTCAGGTATAATCTATAACTCGGTGACCCGCCTGCCTGTTGCAGGCGTAACGGTCACCATCAATGACAGTGCTGGCAATCCTTTACCTGCGGCTTGTTTGATTGATCCATCGCAGCAGAACCAGGTGACTGGTGTAGATGGTGCGTATCGCTTTGACCTTGTTCCCGGTGGCGCTGCGGCCTGTCCTCTGACTGAAACGCAATACGGTCTCACGCTCACCAATCCTCCCGGCTACGTGGCCAATCCACCAACCGGCGTATCGACGCTTCTGCCGCCACAGGCAGGACCGTTGCAGGCAACAGGATGTCCGGTAGATGCCGTGCCTCCCGGTGGTGCGTGCCAGATTTCCGCCAGTGCCAATCCGCCTGCATCGCCTGCCGGTGCCACCTATTACATGACGTTCCTATTGGAGAACGGCGACCCGCATGTGGTGAACAACCATATTCCGATTGATCCCATCATCTCCACCACATCGGGCTTCACCAAGAAAGCGCTGGTTGTCGAAGCTCGCCGCGGCGAGCGTGTGCCTTACGTGATTGAAGCCAATGCCGTGACCTTCAATCCAGTGCGCATTGTGGATGTGATGCCTCCAGGCTTTGACTTTGTGGCAGGTTCTGCCACATCGAATGGTGTTGCCGTGGTGCCAACGGTTTCCGGTCGCTCCGTCACGTTCAATGGCTTGGTTCCAAGTGCTTTGGGCAAAATCAAGCTTGAGCTAGTGCTTATTGCCACCATTGCAGTCGCCACCGGACCGCAGGTCAACAACGCGACGCTGGTCAATCCGTTGACGGGTGAGGTAGTGGCAACGGCGAAGGCAACAGTGACCATCGTTGCCGAGCATGTGTTCGATTGTGGCGACATCATCGGCCGCGTGTTTGATGACAAGAATCGCAATGGCTATCCTGACCAGGGCGAGCCTGGACTTGCGGGCGTTCGGATTGTGACCGTGAAGGGTGTGCAGATCACCACGGACAAGAAGGGCCTGTTCCATGTGGCCTGCGCCGATATCCCCGACAGCGATATTGGTTCCAATTTTGTTCTCAAGCTTGACACGCGCACGCTGCCTACTGGCTACCGCGTGACCACAGAAAACCCCGCTGTTGTACGTCTCACGCGCGGCAAGGTGGTGAAGATGAACTTCGGTGCCTCCATCACGCGGCTTGTGAAGTTCGACATGACCAATGATGCCTTTGTGTCAGGCGCGGTTGAACTCAAGCCGCAATGGCTCACGTCGATTGACGAGCTCATCGCTGTGCTTGCACAGGACAAGTCCACGCTGCGGCTTACCTATTTTGCCAAGACCAAAGGCAGCCAGCTTGCATCTGATCGTGCTGCCGCCGTTGAAAAACTGATTACAGACAAGTGGGCCGCGCAATCTGCCCCCTACAAACTACCTATCGAAACCCGCGTCATTGGTTCGAAGTGAGAGAGGAACCCATGATCATAAAACTTAAAAAAGGGAACTTCCAAGCGCCAAGCGCAACCGAGGCTGCTCGGCTGACCTTTATCATTGACATGAACGTATCCATGTTGCGCGCGGTGGCTTACGCTGGGTTGCTCACGGTGGGTACATTGAATGGCATTTCCGGTGCTGTTGCCGATGATGTGGTGCGTAAGCCCGTCATCGGTGAAAACACGGAGAATGCGACATCCATACCAAATGCGCAGGCCCCTGTTTCCATCAGCGTTGACGGGCAGACTGTTTATGGCAATCCGAGTATTGCTGACGCACAGCGCAAGGCTGATGTGGCGCTCGCCGATATTGATATACAGGTAAAATTTGACGGGCTTGGTGTGGTTCCAATCCTGAATGTTTCAACCTGGCCCGTGCGGCGGACCTATCAGGGGAGTGAAGACATAAAGTTCCTCGCCAGCTCAAATTACCCGGCTTGGATCGCAAAATCTGAAATCAGGGTATTTGAAAAGGGTGCCAGCCTTGATGGCACGCCTCTTTACACTGTGCCGGTGCAGCCTGCAGGCAATGCAGCCTGGTCCATGCCAGAGGATGGACCTTCCGAGTTGGTTTACGTCTTGCGGGTGAGCGATGACCAGGGGCGCTTTGATGAAACGAAGCCCTTGTCACTGGCGCGGACATCCGCTGATGTTCAACAACACGAACCGCAGAATGAGGCTGTTGCACCGGGCTATAGCGAGGACCGCACGGCCTTCCGCAATATTCCGGTTTACGGTGGTGCCATTACGGTTGCGGGTAAAAATGTGCCACCGGGCGACAATGTGCGGGTTCTGGGTGACAGTATTCCCGTTGATGCGGACAATGCATTTGTGGTTCAGCGCATCCTGCCGCCGGGTGATCACACCGTTGATGTGGCGGTGCTTGATGGTTCGGGCGCAGAGCATGGCAAGGGGCTGGAGTTTAGCCGCACAGTGAATATTCCAACCAGTGAATGGTTCTATGTCGCGCTTGCGGACATGACCGTTGGCACGCGCTGGGGTTCCAAGTATATTGAAGACGTGAAGCCCGGCGAATTCGACAATGTTTACACCAAGGGCAGGCTGGCCTTCTATGTGAAAGGCAAGATTCAGGGACGCTATTTGCTGACAGCTGCGGCTGATACCGGCGAAGACAAAATCCAGAACCTGTTCAAAGGCCTTGACGCAAAAGATCCCAAACAGTTCCTCAGCCGCATCAATCCCGATGACTATTATCCGGTCTATGGTGATGACTCGACTGCGGTGGATGATGCGCCAACACGGGGCAAGTTCTATGTGCGGCTTGAGCGTGGCGATAGCCGCATCATGTGGGGCAATTTCAGAACCCGTATTACCGGCACGCAATTCCTGCGCAACGAGCGTACGCTTTATGGTGCCAACGCCGTGTATCGTTCGGAACAGGCAACGTCATTTGGCGAGCGTAAAACAGAGGTGAGTGTTTATGCAGCACAACCCGACACCCTGCCGCAACGGGATATTTTCAAGGGTACGGGCGGTTCGGCCTATTTCCTGAAGCACCAGGATATTACAACCGGATCGGAAACGGTGACCGTTGAGGTTCGCGATGGGACAACAGGCCAAATTATAAGCCGTCGTTCCTTGCGGGCAGGCTTTGACTACGATGTTGATTATGTACAGGGCCTGATCATTCTCAAGGCACCGCTTTCCTCTTCGGTTGCGTCCGGAGATGTGGTGCGCGACGGTGTCTCGGGCGGTGCTGGCCAGTTTTTGATTGTCAATTATGAGTTTAGCCCAACGGCTTCCGATGCAAAGGGCTATTCGATCGGTGGGCGGGCGCAGCAATGGATTGGTGAAAAACTGCGTATAGGCGTAACGGGTGCCAAGGAAAAAACCGGGGCTGCCGATCAAAAACTGTATGGCGCGGATATCCAGTTGCGACATTCGGACCGGACATTTATCGAAGGCGAAGTGGCGCGCAGCGAGGGACCGGGCTTTGGCAACTCCGCGTCAACGGACGGCGGATTGACGATCTCGGATGTTGCAACATCGGGTGTTCGGGATAAATCGGCTTTGGCTTACCGTGTCCATGGACAGGTTGGTTTGGAAGACCTTACAAACGGTCGCGTCGAAGGTGACGTCGGTGCCTTTTATGAAAAGAAACAGGCGGGGTTTTCCTCGCTTGATGAGCAGGTTTCCATCACCAAACGGGTGTGGGGTGCCGATGGGCGCGTGAAACTGGGTGAGCACAGTGGTGCGCACATCAAGTACGAAGATCTGCAATCAAATGATGGTGCTGTTTCGCAAGAGTTCAATGCCGACGCAAGCTTGGGCATCGGCGAACATGTAACCGTCACTCCAGCGATGAAATATTCCAATAAAGATGCAGCTGGTGGCATTGGCGATGACCAAGGCAAGAGGACGGATGTTGGCGCGGTCGCAACCTATGTTTGGGACGAAAACAAATCGGTTTATGTTTTGGCACAGGCAACGGTTGCACATTCCGGCTCGCGCAAGATCAATGACCGCATCGGCGTTGGCGGTGAAATGCCAATCAACGAAAAAGTGAGTGTGTCAGGTGAAGTCTCCGGCGGCAATTTGGGGCTCGGTGGCCGGGCTGGCATCGATTATCATCCGACGGCTGATGATCACTACTATCTTGGCTATAAGCTCGATCCTGATCGCAGCCTGGCAAGCACGCTGACGGGCAGGGATCTCGGCGCAATTGTTGCCGGTGCCCATCACCGCTTCAATGAGCAGTTTTCTGTGTTCAATGAAGACAGCTATGACATTTATGGCGAACACCGTTCCCTGACCCAGACCTATGGCGTTACATATACTCCAACAGCCCAGTGGAATGTTGGTGGTGCCTTCGAATTTGGAAACATCACCGACACGACGGTCAACAGCACAACCGGCGTTAAGAACAGTGATTTTGACCGTGTTGCTGGTTCGTTGTCCGTTGCCTATCATGGTGACGATGGCATTGATGGCCATTTGAAGGGCGAGGCCCGGTTTGAGAACTCAGATGACAACACGCGGGACCGTGATACTTATTTGTTCGGCGCGGGGCTGACGGCGCAAACCTCGGTTAACTGGCGGTTGCTGGCTGATGTGGATGGCGTGTTCTCGCAGTCTTCAACTGATTCACTGGATGGCAAATATGCTGAGGCGTCACTCGGTTACGCTTACCGGCCAATCGACAACGACCGCTTCAATGCGCTGTTCAAATACACATTCCTCTATGATCTTCCGGGTATTGACCAAGTGACGGTCAATGGCACCACCAAGGGGCCATCACAACTCAGCAACATCCTGTCTGCGGATGCATCCTACGATCTCAACAAGATTGTGACTGTCGGTGCGAAATATGGCTTCCGGATTGGTGAAACCAGGGATCGCAGCGGGGCAGGTGGCTGGACAACGTCATCAACCCATCTTGGCATTCTGCGGGCTGATTTCCATATCGTGAACAAATGGGACGCCTTGCTTGAAGGCCGCCTGATGTGGAACCCGCAAAGCAGTTCGACAGATCTTGGTGTGCTCGCCGCAGTCTATTACGACATTGGCGAGAACTTCAAAATCGGTGTTGGCTACAACTTCGGCAGCTTCTCGGATGACTTGCGTGATCTCACCTACGATGACCACGGTATCTTCCTCAATGCCGTTGGCAAATTCTAACCGGAGCCTATGGACGCCAATAGGTGAACCAGTCGCGGGTTTCAACGGTTTCGAAGTTGCCACGCATGTCGATCAGTGCACCATGTTTCCTGCATAACGAGGTCAGGGTTTTGCTATCGAATTGTTCACGGAATACCTTGTGGGCCAATGTTATGATGATGGCGTCAAACTTGCCTTCGGCGAACGGGTCGGTGATGAACTTGGTGCCGCGGCCACCTTCGAAGTGGTCGTCAAAAGCCACGGGATCAAAGTTGAAAACCTCAGCGCCACGGCTCCATAGGGCGTCCATCATGATAAAGGCCTTTGAGTTTCGTGTGTCCGGACAATCTTCCTTGAAGCTGCGTCCCAAAACGAGCACACGGGATTTTTCCATCTTCCGCTTGTTTACGGCAAACAGCTCTTCAAGTTTTTCAACAATGAAAAGGGGTGCCTTCTCATTTACGGCGCGGGCAGCATCAACCAGCTCCATGGCAAGGCCATGGCGGCGGCCAGCATCCACAAGGAAATAGGGGTCAACAGCAATGCAATGGCCGCCAACGAGACCTGGACGATAGTGATGGAAATTCCACTTTGATCCAGCCGCTGCGATTACGTCAGATGAGCGGATACCCATCTTGTCAAACAGCATCATCATCTGGTTCATCAAGGCAATATTCACGTCGCGCTGGGTGTTTTCCAAAATCTTGGCTGCTTCAGCCACGCGAATGGAAGATGCCTTAAACAGGCCCGCGCTGACAACGCGTGAATAAAGCGATTCGAGAAAATCGGTTGCTGCTACACTGCAACCCGCCACGATTTTTTTAATGTCCGTAAGCTTCCGGGTGGGGTCGCCGGGGTTAATGCGTTCCGGCGAATAACCCAAATGAAAGTCGACGCCCTGTTTCATGCCCGAGGCATGTTCAATCACGGGCAGGCACTTGTCCTCTGTGGTTCCAGGATCAACCGTGCTTTCAAATACCACGAAAGCGCCACGCTTCATGTTTGCACCAATGGATTTTGAGGCGGAAATCAAAGGGCCGTAGTCCGGGCGGTTATGGCTGTTTACCGGTGTTGGCACACAAACAATGATCACGTCAGCATCGCTGAGCTGCTTCGGGTCGGTTGTGAATTCGGCGTTTATATCTTTGAGTTCGGATGGGTTGACCTCACCCGTGAAATCTAGCCCTTCACGCAGTTCGTCAATTTTCTGTGTATTTATGTCAAAGCCGATGGAACGGGAATTCCTTGAGAAGCCCAATGTCAGGGGCAGGCCGACATATCCCAGCCCGATAACCGCCACGCGCGCGGTTTGCGGGTCTGGAAAACCAATTGGCGAACTGCCCACGAGCCTTGCAACTTGATGGTTGTTTCCATCAATAGAACTCTTCGCCAACCGCATTTATTCCTCCCCAGGACCACTCTATCAAGGTTCAATTGAAAGCAGTTAACTCCTGCATGGGTGGTAAATTTCCTTGGTAAACGCTTTTAAAGGTTAAGAAATTGAGTCTTCCACTTACTGTAGTTGGGTGAACTTGGAAGAGTATTGTTAACGTCAAAGCAATTATTGCATTCTAGATAAGCAGGTTGGCATGCGGTGGGCTCATGCTGTGTGGGTTGTGTCGGCGTATGATTTCCCTGGTAACGGTTGAGTGGCTCTTTGCGCTCTTGGTGTTGATTGTCTTCACCAACCGTTATGTATTTGGCTCATTCTTGCGCCTGTCTGACAAGCGCACACGGCCTGAATTTGACGCGGATCCCGATATCTGGCCCACGGTTTCCATCGTCGTTCCGGTTTACAACGAAGGTTCCCACGTGCGCCAAACCGCGGCCTCGTTCGACGCGCTGGACTATCCACGTGACCGGTTGACCGCGATATTTATTGATGACTGCTCAACAGATGATACCTACGGACATCTGTTGGCTGTTGCTCAGCAATACCCATGGATGCGGGTAGACCGCAACCCCCGCAACATGGGCAAGCGGCTGGGCATCAAGAACGCCGTGTTGCGCACTGACTCCGAATTGGTGCTCTCGGTCGACTCCGATGTGATTGTTGATGGCACCTCTCTGAAGAACCTGGTTCGCCATATGACGAGCAGCGGCGCGGACGGTGTTGGCGGCTGCGTGTTTGTTTCCAACGCGGATGAAAACTGGCTCACGCGCATGCAGGCGGTCAAATACTGGATAGGCTACCAGTTCCTCAAGAATCTCGAGAATGCCTTCAGCCATGTCATGTGCCTTTCGGGCTGTCTAACGCTTTACAGGAGGGAAGCTTTGCTGGCGGTTGACCACCACCTGGAGAAGCGTTCATTCCTTGGGGACGAAGTGAAATATGGTGAGGACCGTTTTCTGACGCGCAAGCTGGTGGAGTCTGGCTACAAAACCCGGTTGTGTTTCAACGCGCGATGTTTCACCAAAGCACCCCCAACCATTGCCCATTACCTGAACCAGCAATTGCGCTGGCGCAGATCCAACATTGTGGATTTCATAACAGCTCTCCCGCATCTCAACCGGTTCAATCCGGTTGTTCTCGTTCATTACATAAGCATGGCATTGCTGTTGCTGTTTTATCCGTTGTTCCTTGTTACGCAAATATTGCATCTTGGTTTCATCATTCCGATGCTTGAGCATGGCTTGCTGGTTACGGTTTTTGCGCTTGCCTATGAACTCAACAAGAAAAAACTCCCGGTTTTTGCACAAACGTCGGGCGTGTGGTTTCTTACGATGGCCTTTGTGTTTCCGGTCATGTACATCACCATGACGCCGCTTGCCATTGCAACACTTGGGACGTCGTCATGGGAAACACGCGGGGCAAGCCCCAAGCCCGCGCGAGCCAAGCCATGAAATTTTTAACGGCTGCCGAAACCCTGGATGGTTTGCTGTCACCGATAACCAAGGTGCTTTTTGTGGCCATGCCATCAACGGATGTTGCGACCTTGCTTGGCAGTCGTACCGGTGATTTTGAAATCACGCAATCCAAGGGAACCGCAGATACCATTGCGCTGGTCATTCGAAATGACTTTCAATATGTGGTGGTCGACCAGAGCAAAGAGGATGTGGCGCTTTCACTTCTTGTGCCTTTGCTTGCGGGGTCCGAACAGACTTTCAAACTGATCGTCATCTGCCAGCAGAGTGAGGTTGGAAAGTATCTTCGCATTCGCGGCGTGGACCGGGTTTTGGGAACACCCATTGCAACACGCCAGCTTCGCTCGGCACTTGGGATCAAGCCCAAACCGATCGCGCAACAAGCTGAAGCGCCTGTTTTTGCGGTACCGCCCTTGAAAGCGTCGTTAAATATTGCCGCGTGTTTGCGCAACCGCGCTGTGGCTATGGTTTCAATCTGCTACAAGAACGCAGCCTTTTTGCTGTTGGCGGTCCTGTTTCTGTCTTTCTGTTTTTACGGTGTGCTTATCGGGTTCTTTCTGGTTTCTTCAACTTGGGGTGCGCCTGTCACGCTCTCACACGGCCATGAGTTGGTCACCAAAATCGACCAGCAGATCAATGACATGAAAGTGAATGCTAATCTGATCAGCCAGCGTACGTCGGAAGCTGAACTGGAAGCTGTCAAGGCAATGCAGGCCCAAGAAGATGCGCGTCTTCTCGTTGGTTATGTGTTGGGAACGGTTGAAAAGGAAATAGATGCAAAAATCTCGCGCCGTAATACCTTGGTGAAAACAGAGAAGCGGCTGGTCAAGCTGCAAGCCGCGTTTGAAAAACAGCTTAGCGGCAGTGGAATGTCGGCTGGGCTGTCTGACCTTTACAGCAAGCGCCTGATTGACCGTAAAACATTCAATGCAGGCACGCTTGGACTGATGGATGCAGGGCAGAAGCTTGCAAACCTCGAAAGTGACCGGGGTAACGTGCATGATGAAATTTCTGTGTTTGACGGCAATATAACAATGCTCAAGGCGCTGAGAGTGCAATTGACCGGGGCCCCAATGGAGTCGATCCAAGCTGCTTCATCTGACCTTATGCTATTGACCAAACAGGCTGTGGATGCGCGTTCGGCCCTTGAACAAACGCGGGCCCAGCTTAAATCAGCCAAGGCCCGCAAGACCTTGTTGGCAGGCAGCAAGGAACTGCTGGAAAGCCGTATTGCAGAGCTGCAAAGCTCGGCGCTCGGGCGTGCCATGACATCGCGTGTTGACGTGATATTCGTGCCTTATGGCAATGAGCGCAATTTTGCGGAAGGCACACCGCTTTATACCTGTGCACTGACCATCGTGTTCTGCCACCGGGCTGGAACCGTGGGTATAAATGTTCCGGGTGAATCCAATTCTGTTCATCCGTTTTTTGGAAAACCGATCCGTGGCTATTTTGTCGAGGCCATCCTCAATGACAAGCAAGCCGCTTCACAGGAGATTATTCATGCAGAACGGCCACCGTTCTTCTTCTAGCCACTGCATAGCACTGCTCGTATTGACCAGTGTTCTTGGCATGTCTGGATGTGCAACCAGTACTGGGCTCTTTTCAGGCCCTGACGGGCTCGCAGGATTGCGGCTGACCACATTTGACACACAGCCCGAGGTGACCAGCCTGACAGCACTGATCACGACAAAAAAACTTTCGGAAAAAATCGAAATCACGCCAGCCGCATCGGTTGAAGTAGACGAGGCTTCGAACTCGCAGTGGTGCAGGTATTTGAAAGAAGATTCTGCGGCGCAAGCCACGATCCTGCGGTCCCCGACCTTGAGCGGCAGCACCGATGACAGTGGCAAGTCAGCGTTGAATTTGGGACTGAGCGCATCAAGTTTTACCAAGGCACAGCTCGTTGAAGAAGAGGCGCGTGTGAAATGCAGGCGCTATCTTGCCGAATTAGGCCTGCAAAAACTGGCGTTTATCTCGCCGCAGGGACTGACGGCAGCGGGATACCGTGCCAAGGCCAAAAGCATTGCCGCGCGCAAAAGCCAGTTTGCCGAATTGCGGAAACTTATCAAGGCGGAGGTGCGAAGCGGCAATATCAACACGGACAAGGCAACATCGCTTGCTGTCCTAATTGATCAAATCATTGCCGAGGGAAATGCGGCGCGCTCCCAGGCAGACCGCCGACTCACAGAAGATTATGGCAAGCCGAAAAACGCTGCTGTGCTCGGCAATGATCTGCTGAAGGCCGAGGCTGAACTGGACGACATCAACAGTCGCATACGGTCTGCCGATGCCATGGATGTTTCAGTGAGTGCCGGCTGGGATGACAACAGAATTCGTGATGGGCTGGACGTAAATAGTGATTCGTTTAGCGGTAAAGTCAGCTTTTCAATGAAGCTTGGTGCCATTGCACCACAGAGATTTGAACATGAAAAACTGGCGAGAGAAGCCAAGTTGAGTGCCATCCGTAACCAGGAAGGTGGTGCGCTTTGGCAAATCGATATTCTGCGAAAGGCCCATGAACGGGCATTGGACGGTCTTTCTGTATCGCAAGCCAAGCTGGATGATGCGCTGGTTGCGGCAAACAAGTTGGTTGTGGTTTTGGGCTCGGTTGAAAATCCGGAGTTTGCGGGAACCCTGATCGCAGCACGGATACAGGTTGTGCGGTTGCAGGCTGACAAGGCGGCAATCAGCGGATCAATTCGGGAAATCAACGAAAGCATCAAGCGCTTGAAGACGGGCTGACGGGCTTTCACATTGTTGCCGCGTAGCCTAAAAGGCGATGCATTGAATGGATTGAAAGAGCCGTAACCTTGTCTGCGACCCATAATTTTCTTGTCGGCATTGATACTGGCGGCACTTACACGGATGCCGTCATCATTGACCGGGACACACACCGTATCATTGCCTCTGCAAAAGCCTTGACCACCAAGGGTGATCTCTCCATCGGTGTAAAGGAAGCCCTGCTTGAGGTGATGCAGGTTTTGCCCCTTACGGCCTCGGCGTCGGACATTTCGCTGGTTTCAGTCTCGACAACTTTGGCGACCAATGCAGTGGTAGAAGGTCACGGCAGTCCTGTTGGGGTTTTTCTGATCGGCTTTGACGCGCAAATGGTGTTACGCACCGGAATTGCCAAAGCGTTTCCAAATGTGCCACTATTTTGTGTTGCCGGAGGCCATGACCACAATGGTGAATTGGCCCGGACACTTGACGTTGCCGCGTTGGAACGGGAAACCAAGGCAATGGATGGCATGGTTTCAGCTTTTGCGGTTGCATCAGCTTTTGCGGTGCGAAATCCTGCCCATGAGCTGGCGGCGCGGGATATTATTACGAGGATATGCGGAAAACCGGTGACACTTTCCACGGAGCTAACGTCATCGCTTGACGCCCCACGTAGGGCGTTGACCGCCGTGCTCAATGCGCGCCTGATTTCGCGCATATCGATGTTGATTGATGCTGTAGCCCGGGCCACGCGGGAGCTTAAAATTTCCTGTCCGCTTATGGTTGTCAAGGGTGACGGCAGTTTGGCGCGGGCGGAAAATGTCGCCTTACGCCCAATTGAAACAGTTTTGTCCGGTCCTGCTGCAAGTCTTGTGGGGGCCAAATGGCTGTCGGGGCTCAATGATTTTATCATGTCAGATATTGGCGGCACGACGACCGATATCGGCATTCTGCAAAATGGCCGCCCGCGTGTGGCGGAAGAGGGAGCAGAGGTTGGTGGTTGGCGCACAATGGTGCGGGCCATTGATGTGACAACTATTGGGCTTGGGGGTGACAGCGAAGTCAACATCAGTCTTGACGGGACCATGCAAATTGGACCGCAGCGCATTGTACCTGTTTCGCTAATCGGCCAGCGCTTTCCGGAAGTCATTGCCATGCTTGACGCTGACCTGGCGGATATAGAAGGTGGCTCGCTGCATGGACGGTTCGTGGTGGCACCCTTTGGAAAATCCTCAACGGCAGACCTGAGCGGATTGACACCACGCGAAATAGAAGTGCTCGCGCTGGTTACTGACCGACCCAAGCCCTTGCGCAAAGTGGCGGTTTCAAGCGGCGCGCAACGGGCGCTGGGATCCCTGCGCAAAAAAGGACTTGTTCAGCTCTGCGGGTTTACGCCGTCTGACGCGGCCCATGTTTTGAACCACCAGGCCAATTGGTCGCGACCCGCTGCTCTGCGGGCAGCCCAGCTTGCGTTACGTTTCCGTGAGATGAAACTTGGCAATGAGGAGCAGGTAGAATTTTTTTGCCGGGAAGTATGGAGCGAGACGGTTCGGCTATCCTCACGGGCCGTTCTGCAAGCGGCACTTGGTGTACCGGTGGAAAACAACATTTTGATCGACGGTGTTTGCCGGGGCAAACCTGAATTGGGCCTTGGCAGAATTTCCGTTTCACCAACGGTTCCGATTGTCGCCGTTGGTGGGCCTGCGAAAATTTACTATGGTGAAGTGGCAAAGCGCCTCGAATGTGAGGTTGTTTTTACCAGGAACTTTGAAGTTGCAAATGCTGTGGGCGCGGCGGCTGGGGTTGTTGCACTCAAGGTGATCATAACGGTTGAAGGTGACGGAAATGGTGCATTTCGCGTGCATGGTGGACACGTAACCGGCATGTTTGGTTCGGGTGCCGAAGCTTTACTGTTTGCGCAAGCCACGGCATCTGAACAGGCGGAGAGAATGGCGCGCGAACTTGGTGCCATCAATCCGGAGGTGACCGTGCATACGCAAAAGTTCATGCTTCCAGATGCTCTGAACGATAATGGATTGCTGAAAGCCGAAATTGTTGCCGAAGCGATTGGGCGACCGACAGCCCGTTGAGCGTTAACCCGGCATTTACCATGGTGTAATTGTTATCGAGTCATTTCGGCTTTACCGCGGCTTTGAGGGAAAACCGAAAGCAGCTGTTAACCGCAAATTTGATAGCTTGAAACAATATCCTTGGAGAATATGGTCCCATGAACGCTACGTCAAAACCCTTTACCCAACCTCCCGTCTTTACGGGTTGGGATGAACTTTCAAACCGGGGACCGTCGTGGAGGATCGTGAAGGAAGACGTTGCGGAAGAGATTTTGGCTCCGTTTTTTCCCGACCAAAAGAACGGTGGGGTCTACGAGCAACTACTTTTCAACTTTCCCGGCATGATGCATGCCATGGATGGTTCAGGACGGTTGAATTCGGTTAACCGGCAGTGGTGTAAAGCACTTGGCTATCACCCCAGCGACGTCATCGGGCGTTCGTTCAATGAATTGCTGACATCGCAATCACGTTCGCATCTGATCACCAGTATCTATCCCAAGTATCTTCAAACAGGCTTGTGCCGGAATGAAGAGATGTTTGTGCATCGCAAGGACGGTACGCTTGCAACGGTCATGCTGTCTATGAACGCATACAGGGGCGACAAGGGCCGCATTGAACGTTCGATTTGCATGCTTCAGGATGTAACTGACCACAAGATAGCCGAGCTTGCCTCGTCACGCAGCGACCAGCGCTTTCGCGCTGCGTTTGCCTCCGCCACCCATGGCATGGTGCTGGTTTCGCCTACTGGCCAAATTGAAATGGCCAATGCCGCATTTTATGAAATCATTGAGCGCATTGAAACTGAAAATGCGACACTGGCGTTTGACGAAACCCTGTTCCATGAAGACCGTGGCCAATTCCTGAATGGCATGCGGCAGTTGTTGTTGGGCGAAATTCCATGTCTTAAGCAGGAATTGCGTTTCGTGACAGCCAATGGTGGTGTGGCGCATGGCTCAACAAGTGTTTCCATGGTCAAGAATGAAAATGCTGAAATTGAGCAGCTTGTTGTCCAGGTTGTTGACCTAACGGACCGCAAGCTTACGGCAAAACGCTTGAACCAGGCCCAAAAAATGGAAGCTATTGGTCAGTTGACGGGTGGCCTGGCCCACGACTTCAACAATCTGCTGACAATCATCATGGGCAATTTGCAGCTCCTTGAAGGAAAGTTGTTGGGTGATGAAAAGGGGACAAAGCGTATCAATGAAGCCATAGATGCAGCGCGCAAGGGATCGGACCTTACGCGCCAGCTCCTGGCCTTCGCGCGCAAGCAAGAACTTGAGCCGCAAGAGGTCAAGGTGAATGACCTCGTTATTGGCATGGAATCACTTATTTCCCGTACGCTGGGTGAAAATATTGAACTGAAAGTTGATATTGTCGGTGGACCCTGCAAGGTTTTGATTGATCCTTCGCAGCTTGAATCATCCATCCTTAATCTTGCGATCAATGCGCGCGATGCGATGCCAAATGGCGGGCGCCTGACCATTGAAACGCAATTGGCCTATCTTGATCATGAATATGCCGAGAAGCATCCTGAGGTTTCGCCGGGTCACCATGTTTTGGTTGCTGTTTCCGACAGTGGTTCAGGCATGTCACAGGAATTGCTTGAAAAGGTATTCCAACCATTCTTTACGACGAAAGAGGCCGGCAAGGGGACGGGCCTCGGCCTTTCCATGGTTTATGGCTTCATCAAGCAATCGGGTGGACATATCTCGATTTATAGTGAAATGGGCCATGGAACATCGATTAAAATGTATCTGCCGCGGAAGTTTGCGCCGGGTGAAGTGATGGTTGCCACATCAATTGTTGAAGATGTGGCTCCTGCTGTTGATGCCCATGTCGAAGCACAACGCGTGGTGGATAAGCCAAAAAGACTGCAAAAGATTCTTGTGGTAGAAGACCAGGAGGCCGTGCGGGCCGTTGCCTGCGGGTTCCTTGCGGACTTCGGCTATGACATTGTGGAAGCCGAGGATGGTTTCCAGGCACTGGCAAAATTGCAGGAAGATCCCGAAATTGATCTCATGTTCTCCGACATCGTGATGCCCGGCGGCATGAATGGGTTTGATCTCGCACAGGCGGCCAGTGGCATGCGGCCCGACTTGAAAATCGTGCACACGTCCGGCTATCCCAAAGGTGCCATGGTGCATCAGGATGAGCCACGCTTCAAACAGGGCTTCATCATCATGAAACCCTATCGCCGCGAGGAACTGCAAAAGATGATCCGCGACGCGTTTGAGAAGCAGGGCGTGTAGGGACTTTTATTTCTCGGTCAATCACACTATCAATAGAGCGTGATTGTCCATACCATCTTTGATCTGATCGCCGTCATTTGCTCTTTGGGCATGACGGTGTTTTGCTATCGGTGGCGATTGCAAGGGGCTGCGCAACGGATTGAGTCGCTCGGTGCATTGTATGCTGTTGCTCTCGTTGGCGGTGCAGTTGTTGGTGGTTTTGGGGTGGGAACGCTGAACCTGTGGCTTTCTGGCATTCCGGGAACAGGGCGCAGCATTGTTGGGGCATTGGCTGGTGCCGTTGCTTCGATTGAAATATTCAAGGCCCATCGGGGCGTTGAAAAATCAACGGGCCTGATTTTTGTTCCGGCCTTTGCAACCAGTGTTGGGATTGGGCGCATCGGCTGTTATCTCTCAGGGCTTCCCGACAACACCTATGGCATTGCCACGTCACTGCCGTGGGGACATGATTTTGGCGACGGTGTTTTGCGGCATCCTGTTCAACTCTACGAGTCTTTTGCGATGCTGGCGTTTATCGCTGTTGCCTTGCTGCTGTTGGCGCGGCGGCAGGCATTTTTCATGCGCAACGGGTTTTACATTCTGGTGCTTTACTATGCGGCACAACGGTTCGTCTGGGAGTTTCTGAAGCCCTATGGCACGCTGATCGGGCCCTTCAATTTATTCCATTTTATTTGTGTGGCACTTTGTTGCTACAGTATTGTCATGATGGGGAGGCAACATGGACGGGTCTATTCGTAAAGCAACGCCGTATGTCTTTTACGGGCAAACCACGTCCCTGTGCGAAACTTGCATGGCTTTGGTGCCAGCGAAAATCATTATCGAGGATGACAAGGTTTTCTATCTCAAGCGCTGCAAGGCGCACGGCGTACAGAAGTCCTTGATCTCTACTGACCCCACCTATTACAAGCTCTGCCACGATTATTTGAAACCGGGTGACCGTCCGCTGCAATTCCAAACCCGCACCGATCTGGGCTGTCCGTATGATTGCGGGCTGTGTCCGGACCATGAGCAGCATTCCTGTCTTGCCCTCATCGATGTGAATGAGGCCTGCAACCTCACATGCCCCGTGTGCTTTGCCGACAGCTCCACGGCCAAAACCGCGCACCGGCCCTTGGCTGAAATCGAGCGCATGATGGATGCATTGGTGGCCAGTGAAGGTGAGCCGGATTTGTTGCAGCTCTCGGGCGGGGAACCCACCATCCATCCCCAGATCTTGGAGATTATTGCGGCGGCCAAGCGGCGGCCCATCCGGCATTTGATGCTGAACACCAATGGTATCCGCATTGCGCAGGATCCAGAATTTGTGAAGGCGCTGGCGGCGTTCAAGCCGGGTATTGAAATCTATCTGCAATTTGACTCGCTGCGGCCCGAGGCCCTCAAAACCCTGCGCGGTGCGGACCTCACCCGAATTCGCAGACAAGCGTTGGAAGCCCTTGAAAAAGAATCGATTTCCACCACGCTTGTTGTGGTGGTGAAGCGCGGCGTGAATGAGGATGAACTCGGCGACATCATCAATCATGCCCTGCAATGGAAATGCGTACGCGGCATCACCTTCCAGCCCATTCAGGATGCTGGCCGCAACGAGAATTTCGATGCCCGCACGGACCGCGTGGTGCTGTCGGACATTCGTCGTAGAATCATCGACGCGGGAACCGCGTTCGGGGAGGGCGATATCATCCCGCTGCCGTGCAATCCCGAGTCCATCGCCATTGGCTATGCGCTCCGCAAGGGTTCACAGGTGGCACCCATCACATCATTCTTCCCCAAGGAGATGCTGGTGGATGCGCTGCCGAATGCCATCACGTTCGAGAAGTTCCCCGACCTACATAAACAGGTGATGGCGTTTTTCTCGCTGGCGACCGCTGAATGCATGCATCCTGAAAAACTCAATGCACTTCTCTGTTGCCTGCCGGAAATTCCGGTGCCGGAAGGCATGGGCTACGAGAACATCTTCCGCATTGCCATTGTGGAATTCATGGATGCCCATAATTTCTGCATTGGCCGCGTGAAGCGATCCTGTATCCATTTCGTGACACCCAATGGGCAGATCATTCCGTTTGAGACCTACAACATGTTCTACAGGGACGACGCTGCGCGCAAAAGAATGGCGGTTTCGCGGGGTGTGGCATGAAAATCATCCCCGCATTACTCTGCATTCTCATGCTGCTGTTTGGCGGTGGGTGTGCCTTGATGACGGGGGGATTTGGCGGGAATTTCAGTATCGTTCCTGTCGCCATTGCCGTTTTCAACAGTCTGGTGCTGGTTGCGATTTTTGGTTGGGCTGATCCGTGGAAACCTGCTTTTTACATCCTGGCTGTTGTCGATATACTGATTGCGATTGGCGTTATCATTGCTGCACTTTCGATCGGAGGCTCTGATCCCACGCTGTGGAACTGGGCCATTTTGATCGCAGGGGCATTTGCGGTGAAGGGGGTGTTGACATGGTTTTACATAGGGTCGCTGCCGGTGAAGCATCATGATTGAGCTGGCCATTGGACTGATTTTTGCCGGCGGTTTGATCTGGGTATTTTTCAATTGGCGCGAGAACAGGCGGGCAGGTGCCGGTCTTCCCCGCCATTCCGGACTGCGCTTGATATTCGTCGCCATTGCCGCGCTCACAGCGCTGTTTTCCGGTGGTTGTTCACTTATTTTTCTCGCGTCCTGGATTGCCAATGGCACGCGCGCCAATGATTATGTGACGTGGGAGGCAATTGCGGTTTTTGGCGGCCCGCCCTTTGTCATTGGCCTGTTGATCTGGTGGCTGGTCATGCGCCGCAAGCCGGGCTAATCAACATCGCGAATATGAGTCTTGCTGGGGCATGGAATGGCTGATCTTTTTACGGGTCTTTTTACAATTGAAAACCTGTTCACACTGATTGTGTTGACGGCATTGGAAACCGTGCTCGGGTTTGACAATCTGCTGTATATCACAATTGAAGCTAAGCGCGTTTCGCCGGACCAACAGGCCTATGTCCGCCGTATCGGAACTATTGTTGCCATTGTGCTGCGCATTGTGCTTTTGTTTGTGGTCTTACAACTGATCGCATTGTTTCAAAACCCGTTTTTCAGTTTCCACCTACCGTTTGCTGAAGGGTCATTCAACGGCCACAGCCTGATCGTATTGTTCGGTGGTGCATTCCTTATCCACACGGCCTTGAAGGAAATCCACCATATGCTTTCAATTACCGATCTTGAGCATGAGGAAGGCGAGGGGCCCAAACACCGTACGGTCGCCTCGGCGCTATTCTGGATCCTTGTCATGAACATCGTGTTCTCTTTTGACACGGTGCTGTCTGCCGTCGCGCTCACAAAAAACTTCATCGTGATGTCAACCGCCATCGTTCTTTCTGGCGCATTGATGGTTCTGCTGGCCGAGAGAGTTGCCAGCTTTTTGCAGAAGAACCGTCTGTATGAGGTGCTTGGACTTTTTGTTCTGCTGCTGGTTGGCGTTATGCTGCTTGCCGAAGGTGGCCACATCGCCCATCTTGTCTTCTTTGGTTATCCCATCGAACCCATGGCCAAGAGTACGTTTTATTTCGTGATCGTGGCCCTTGTGGTGGTTGATATCCTGCAGGGGCGCTTCCAGAAGAAGCTTACAATTGAGGAGCAACGCGAAAAAAAGTAGCGTTGCCCTTTCGGGAACCCTCCGCTAAACCCCGCAATAACCAATCATTTAGCGGAAGTTTCCCAATTTTATGGCACGTCAGTTCATCTATCATATGCAAGGCCTTTCGAAATCCTATGCCGGTGGCAAGAAGGTGCTCGACAATGTGCATCTGCAATTTTATCCCGAAGCCAAGATCGGCGTGCTGGGTCCGAACGGCTCGGGTAAATCGACGCTGCTGAAAATCATGGCGGGCATAGACAAGGAATTTAATGGCGAGGCGTGGATCGCCGATGGGGCCACCATTGGCTATCTGGAGCAGGAGCCGCAGCTCGATAACACGAAAGACGTGATGGGCAATGTAATGGAAGGGGTGGCTGCAAAGAAGGCCATTCTTGACGAATATAGCGCGCTTATGGCCGACTACAATGATGAGAACGCCGAGAAGGCGGGCAAGATCCAGGATGTGATCGACGCGCAGAATTTGTGGGATCTCGAAGCGCAAGTTGAACAGGCCATGGATGCGCTGCGTTGCCCGCCGGGTGATGCTTCGGTTGAAAATCTCTCCGGTGGTGAAAAGCGCCGCATCGCTCTCACGAGGCTGCTGCTCGCCAAGCCCGACCTCATTTTGCTCGATGAACCCACAAACCACCTCGACGCCGAAAGTGTGAACTGGCTCGAGCATCACCTGCGTGATTATCCCGGCGCCATTCTGATTGTTACCCATGACCGCTACTTCCTCGACAATGTGACGGGCTGGATTCTTGAGTTGGATCGGGGCCGCGGCATTCCCTATGAGGGCAATTACTCGGCTTACCTCGGCCAGAAAACCAAACGCTATGCGCAGGAGGGCCGTGAAGATGCAGCCCGCGTCAAAGCGCTTGAGCGCGAACAAGAATGGATTGGCGCGTCGCCAAAAGCCCGCCAGGCCAAATCCAAGGCACGTATCAAGGCCTATGATGAACTGCTCAAGATCAATGATGAGCGGATGAAATCAACAACGGCGCAAATCATCATTCCGCCCGGCGAACGCCTGGGCTCCACGGTCATCGAAGTCGAAGGTCTGAACAAGGCTTACGGCGACCGCTTGCTCATTGAAAACCTGAACTTCAAGCTGCCACCCGGTGGCATCGTTGGCATCATCGGTCCGAACGGTGCAGGTAAAACCACACTGTTCCGCATGCTCACGGGGCAGGAGAAGCCGGATTCAGGCAGTATCAATATCGGTGAGAGCGTGGCCATGGGTTATGTTGATCAAAGCAGGGATGCGCTGTCACCCAACAAAACCGTTTGGGAAGAAGTGTCCGGTGGCAATGATGTGCTGTATCTCGGCAAGCGCGAAATGAACAGTCGTGCTTACACGGGCTCATTCAATTTCAAAGGCGCTGACCAGCAGCAGAAGGTGGGCACACTTTCTGGTGGCCAACGCAACCGCGTGCATTTGGCCAAGATGCTGAAGTCCGGTTCCAACGTGTTGCTGCTTGACGAACCTACCAATGATCTCGACACCGAAACGCTCGCCGCGCTGGAAGATTTCGCGGGCTGCGCCGTGATCATCAGCCATGACCGCATGTTCCTGGATCGCCTCGCAACCCATATCCTTGCCTTTGAGGGCGACAGCCACGTAGAGTGGTTTGAAGGTAACTTCCAGGATTACGAAGAAGACAAGAAGAGGAGACTGGGTGAGGACTCCGTGATGCCGAAGCGGATCAAGTACAAGCAGTTTTCGCGGTAGGTTTTTGTGCGGGAACGGCCTTGATTGCTGAGTTTTTGATTTGAGGTGTTTTGATGTTCAAATTTGTGCGCGTTATCTTGTGCATTTTGGTAGTTGGGTTTTCAGGTGGACGACTTTCCGCTGAAGAAATCGGGCGGGTGCAGCTTGGTGGGAAAGACATAATCGTCGATAGCAATGGTACTTGGACCTATGCCGACAAAGACGCGCGGACCAGCGCCACCTGCACGGACGGAACAGCGGTTAAAAGCAAAAAGCTGAACCTTTCGATTTGCGTTAAAGAACCGTGGCGTGTGTCCACCTCTGCATCTGACAGTTTTGAGTTTCAGATCGATAACAAATCCGATGAAATCTATGCCGGTGCCATCACCGAACGCGCAAATTTGACCTTGGATGCACTGGAGTATGCGATCATCAGCAATGCGGCAAGCGGCACAGGTGCTCGGAAAGAAGACATTCCCGTGGTCAAGAAATCCAAAATCATGATCAATGGCGCGGAGTGGAGCTATATTGAGTATGATGTCAACTTCAAGGGTACTAAATTCAGGTTCGCCAACTACTATATTTCGCTTGGAGATGCCGGTGCCGCACAATTTGTCTATTGGTGTTCGCTCGCGTATTTTGAAAAGAACAGGGCGTCGATTGAATCCAGTGCCTCATCACTGGTCGTGTCTAACAAGATTGTTCAATAGGTTTTAAATAGTGCTAAGCAAAAGCAGTTTTCACGCTATTCGCACTCCGCTTCCTTCAAAATCCAATCGCGAAAGGCGCGAATTTTGGGATGAGTTTTGCGGTTCTCGGCGTAGGCCAAATAATAGTTAGAGCCCGATGCAGCCATGATGTCGTACAACTGGACAAGGCGGCCTGATTTCAGTTCCTCACTCACAAAGCTTGGTGAGACGAGCGCGATGCCCGACCCCGCGACAGCAAGAATGGCGGCCATTTGCTGGGTGTTCACGTCTATGCTTGTTCGCGTCATTGCGGCATCGGCGGCAAGTCCGGCTACTGAAAACCAGATCGGCCACCAAACGTCATTGGGATCAATGAGAACATGGTTGAGCATCTCTGCTGGTGTTGCCGGGCGTCCCTCGCGTTCAATGTAGTGGGGACTGCATACCGGTGTGAAGGTTTGTGCAAACAGGATGTGGCTTTTGAGCCCGGGCCATTGGCCCTTGCCGGTACGGATGCCAATGTCAATTCCATCATTTTCCAAATCGGCCATCGCGGGTGAAATATCAATACGCAATTTGTATTCGGGATGAAAAGTCTGGAAATTTCCGAGCCGCGGTGCGAGCCAGCTGCCAGCAATGCTCTGCGAAGTCGAAATCACCAGCGCTGAGTTGCTGTCTTCACGCAGTTTCCTGAAGCTTTGCGATAGGTCCGCAAGTGCGCGCCGCACGATGGGGGCTACCGCTTCACCTCTTTCGTTCAGCGCAACGCCGCGCGCCTGGCGCACAAACAACGGACCATCGACATAGTTTTCAAGCAGCTTGATTTGGTAGCTGATCGCCGATTGCGTCATGTTCAGTTCGGCAGCAGCGCGCGTGAAGCTGCCGTGACGGGCAACGGTATCAAAAACACGAATGGCGTCCAATGGTGGAAAAGCAGACATATCCATAGCTATAAAGGAATTTGATGCCTTGGTCGAGAGAACGCGTTAGTTAAAACCGATTTTACCACAGATAGTGGTGACATTACTTAATATGACATTAAAAAATCGGATGCTTCAATGACCCTTTCATTCAATCAACTGACACAGTTTTTGGTCCTCATTTTGAGCGGAGATCGCAGAAACGGATCGCGCATTCAAAAGCTTGATCTCAATTCCTTGAGTGAAGACATGTTGCGCGATTTGAATTTACCGCCTGATGTTCGGGGCAGGTTGGAAGCGCAATGTGAGTTGGAAAAATTTCGCAGGCGGCATTTCATATGATGTCCGACTGCTTGTCCGAGTTTGAGCTAATTGCGCAAATAATCGAAGAGTGCTGCGATATCACCGTTGTTTTTGCGGATGACGCCCGTAAATTTCGAGCGCAGCTGTTGGGCGAGCCAGACTGATGACACATTCACGTCGCGCACCCGATAACCACCCCGTGTCTTATAAACCTTGAACACCACTTTTTTGCCGTTTGAAAGTTGTGTGTTCACAATCATGGCATTTTTTCCGCCCGAGCAGTCTTTGACCGTTATTCCGTTGCCTGCCAAGCTCGACGCATTTTCCGCCATGAAGCGGCCAATGAAGCCACGGGTGAGCGACACATACTCTGCTTCCCTAGATTTTTTCAGTTGGTTGCGGTGGGGACCAAGTGCGAACATGGCGATGCCATTCAAGTCGGTATAACGCGAGGCCGCGTTGGCAAATGCGCCTGCCGATCCACTGCGAGCAGCACTCATGAACGCACCGCCTGCGCCAGAGATAAACGATGATGCGTCACACGTGGCGGCGAAAGCGCCTGGGGTTGTGGCAGCAATTGCAGTTGCAACAGTAAAAGCAAAGTAAAAACGCATCGGTTCGATTCCATTTCAGAATATTGCGGACCAGCCATCCCTGAGTCTTGTTTTAACATGACCAAAAAATTATTTAATCAGCATCCCGCGATTTTACACCTTTTATTTTTGCTTCGCGCAAGTGCAGCCCGGTGCGGCTTCCTTCAATATCCTCAGCTTTTGCCAAATCATAAGTTCGTTTGCGAAGCTCCATGACAAGTTCATTTCGATCCGTAATGTGGGCCACCTCGCCGAAGGGAACAGGCTTGCCGATCCGCACGTTCACATTTGTGCCGATGCGCCGTGTGGTTTCACGGAACACAAGTGAAAGGCGCAGGGTCAAACTCAAATGGCTGGCGAGTTGGAACAGCCTGCTGTTTTGACCGGTAAAAAATATCGGAACCACAGTTGCTTTCGACATGGTCAGAAGCTTTGCCGTGAAAGGCGCCCAAGGCAGGTCAACAGCTTGGCCTTTTAATGGCTTTTCCGATGTCGCAACACCACCCCCTGGGAATATGCCAACGGCATGACCTTCTCGCAACCAGCTTTGGGCAGCGATGCGGGAATTCACATTGGTTTCGCGGGCCTCGCGAGTGGGGGCGAAGGCGACGGGCAGCAGGTTGGCCATGGCACCGGGTGCCTGGCAGAGAACATCATTGGCGAGAACCTTCGTGTCGGGCCGCACTTTGGTGGCAAGCCAGGTAAGCGTAATGCCGTCCAACACGCCATAGGGGTGATTGGAAATAAACAGGACGGGGCCGGTTTTGGGTGTCATGGCCAATTCGGCGTCGTCAAAATGCACGTTCAGTTTCAGCAGCCTGACAGCCGCATCGAAAAAATTCTCGCCATCTGCCACACTTTGCTGATGCTGAAAATATAGTTTTTTGAGTTTGCGCTGGCCGCCCATTTTCTCAATGGTTTGGATGACTGCGCGTTGAATGGGAGATTGGTCAGCCGTGGAATAGGAAAAGCGAACTTCCTTGGGTCCGGATGCTGGCTTGGGCGGTTTGGGCATTATGCGGCTGGCGTGTTCGACTCTATTGAGTTGCAGGAAATCACCTATAAGCCCTAATTGTGCGCGTCCAAAGGAGAAGTTCATGTTCAAGCTCTATTCCCGTCGAAATGCCGGCTCTGCCGCGGTTGAAGCGCTTCTGGCGGAACTCGGGGCTGCGGTTGAGCTAGTAGATGTGCCCCGCAATGCCGACAAATCGATTCCGTACTGGTTCAAGGCGATCAATCCGCGTGGTGAAGTTCCGACACTAGTTTTGCCCGACAACAGTTTGATGACGGAAAGTGCGGCGATCATGATCTACCTTGCCGATTTGTATCCGCAGTCGGGATTGGCCCCAGCCCCGTCATCGCCATTGCGCGCGCGTTATTTGCGCTGGATGGTGTATTTTGCAACTGCGCCGTATTCTTCCGTGTTGCGGATGTATTTTCCAGAACGCTATTCGGTCGATGTTTCAGATGCTGCGGCCATCGGTTCCAAAGCAGCCATCGATTTCAAGTTTGACTGGGATGTTTTCGCCGAGGTGCTGAAAGCGGGTCCTTTTATTTTGGGTGATATGTTCAGTGCGGCTGATATTTATGCCGCGATGCTGATGGGTTGGTCGGACGATATTGAGGAGCTGTTTGCACGGCACACCAATCTACGGAATCTCTATGAAGGTGTGGTAGCTCGTCCAGCGGTTGCGTCAGTTTGGGCTCGCAATGAGATGCCGCAATCATAGGATTACATGCAATAGGGTTATATACTTTAAATAGAAATTGATTCTACGGCACTCAAGCGTCTGCTGGGCAGGTTTTTTAATCTTGGCTACCTATGTACCAAGGCAGGGCCAAAGCAGCTCCGATGGCCATTTAAATTGATTTAAAAGCCTATTTAAAATTTATATTCCTTTTTAGGATCAAGCGGCTGCTTCCTGGGGTGTTCCGAGGCCCAGCACGCGGCAGATGGCGTAGGCCAAGTCGGCGCGGTTCAGGGTGTAGAAATGAAAATTGGTGATGCCTTCGCGGCGGAGCGCTTCCACTTGTTCGGCGGCAACGATTGCGGCGACCAGATTTCGGGTTTCGGGATCGGCATCAAGGCCCGCAAAGCGTTTGATGAGTTCGGGTGGAATATGCGCACCGCATTTTTCGGCAAATTCGCGAACGCGGGCAAAATTTGTGATGGGAAGAATGCCGGGCAGCAAGTCGATTTCGATGCCGCGGGCGTGGATGCGGTCGCGCAGCCGCAGGAAAAATGCGTTGTGGAAGAAAAATTGCGAGATGGCGCGGGTGGCACCATGTTCGGCCTTGTCGGCCATGAAGGCCAGGTCTTCTTCAATGGATACTGACTCGGGATGCTTTTCGGGGTAGGCCGCTACCGTCACTTCAAAATCAGCGATCTCACGAATGCCGCGCACGAGATCGGCTGCATTGCGATAACCCTGGGGATGCGGTTCAAAGCGCTGGCCAACACCACCCGGTGGATCGCCACGCAAGGCCAGAATTTGCCGCACGCCGGCATTCCAGTTATCGCGTATCACCGCATTCACCTCATCCTTCGATGCACCAACACACGTGAGATGGGCCATGGGACTGAGGGTGGTTTCTTTGCGGATGCGCTTCAATGTATTCAACGTGCGATCGCGGGTCGTGCCGCCTGCACCATAGGTGACGGATACAAATTCCGGATTGACGGTTTCAAGCCGCTTCAGGATGGGCCAGAAGGCTTCTTCGGCATCTCCAGGTTTTGGCGGAAAGAATTCAAATGAAACGGTGATGTGATTGGCGGATGACGCGGACATGATCAATTCACCTCGGACTTGAGATTGGTTTCAATGACGGTTTTGGCTTGTGGCCTGTTGACCGCGAGCCAGATGGAAACGGTGAGGCCCGTGCTTTCCTTCAACCATGGCGGTGGAAGAAGTTCGTGGCGCAGCAATGTGAGGCCAGCGCGGTTGAACCACGTAGTTATTTGTTCTGTCGATATGCCCAAGCGACGGTGGGCATGCTCATTGCGCAGTGCCTCCAGGTCATGGGGGGCGAAGTCAACGATCAATAGGCGGCCCTCGGCATGCAGAACGCGGCGTGCCTCAAGCAGCGCGCGCGCTGGGTCATCAAGAAAATGCAGGACTTGGTGGATGATCATGAGATCGGCTGAGGCATTGGCGAAGGGTAGGGCGTAGAGATCGCCCTGGCGCACCTGCGCATGGCGCAAGGCATGCTTTTCAAGATTGGCGCGGGCGATGCTGATCATCTCGCGGCTGGTGTCAATGCCGATTGCCTGATCTGATTGTGCGCTGAAGAGCTGTAACATGCGGCCTGTACCTGTGCCGAGGTCGACCAAGGTTTTGACGCGGGCCGAACCAAGAATACCCTGCATGGCATTTTCCACATCTTCTTCGCGGATGTGAAGAGAGCGCAGTTTTTCCCAATTGGTGGCATTGCTGCTGAAATAACTTGCAGCGAGCTCCACGCGCTGATGGCGAATGCTTTCAAGGCGGGCCAAATCGCGGGTGAGCGCTTCATCATGGGCAGGAAGCATGTCGACGATGGCGCGCGACAGGGCACCGCCCAAGCCTTCCTCGCGCAGGCGGAACAGAACCCAGTTACCTTCCTTATGGCGCGAAACCATACCAGCTTCGACCATGAGTTTGAGGTGGCGGCTGACGCGGGGTTGGCTTTGACCCAAGATCTGTGTGAGCTCGCTGACGTTGAATTCGCCGTGCGAGAGGACAAACAGCATTCGTACGCGGGTTGATTCCGCGACTGCCCTCAAGCCCACAAGCAATTCATCCATTCAAAATCCACCTCTTGCTTTAGACATAAACATATCTTTATATGAATTTCAACGCTTGATTGCTTAATTTCCAAAGTGGCCTTGCTTTTTCCACACTTTCGAGGCGTATTATCTGCCGAAAGCGAGCGCTTTAAGAGGCACTAACAGGTTGTTTGGAGGACTTATGACGACGCATAACAGCCGCAAAATTTCGCGGCGAGAATTTTCGACCTTGTGTTTGAGCTTGTTTGCGTTTGCACCAACGCTTCCTGCGATGGCAGCTGGAGACGCTGCTGAAGGCTATGTTGGCAAAATTGCCGATGAAGTGATGCGGCTTGCAAACAGCGGAACCAAAGGCAATGCCTTGCGCGGTAAATTTGCCTCTGTGTTGAACCGCTATATCAGTTTGCAGAGCATCGCGAACTTTGCGCTTGGACCTTACCAGAAGCAGCTTCCTGCCGGTGACAAAGCGGAATTCTACAACCTTTTCAGCAATTACGCGGCCGCCTTGTTTGTTTATTATGTCGATGGTTTTCAAGGCAATGACCTGAAAATCATGTCCAACAAGAAGCAAGGCAATTACACGACAATTGACAGTGCAATCATCCTGAAAAGCGGTGGACAGCAGAAGGTGAAGTGGCGCCTGGTGCAAGCTGGCGGCGGTTACAAGGTGAGTGATATCAATATCAAAGGCGTTTGGCTGACGATTGCGACAAAAGACCGGTTTCGCAAGGTGTTAAATGGCTCAAAAGGTGATTTTGATGCATTGTTTGCCGAATTGAAGTCTGCCGAAACTTGGTAAAATCCGTCTTTTTTCTGGCTTGTTTATGAAGCATTAACCATAACTGCCCGATCAATTGCCTTGGAAAACCGAATCATGATCATGCGTCGCGCCCTGTTGGGGTTTATTGTTGCACTCTCCATTTCACCTGCTTTTGCGGGTGACCACCCGTCGGTCACGTTCATGAAACAGTTTGGCAAGGACATGCTCGCAGCCCACCGGCTTGGCACCGTGGCCAAGTTTTCCGGTGTCATTCAAACCTATTCAGACGTTAATGGAATTTCTGATTATTCGCTTGGCCAGTATAAGCCAAAGTTGCAGAGCGCCGAACGGACAAAATATTACCGCGGTGTCGTTACCTTCATGTCGCGCTATTTTGCGGAGCAGTCCCGCGAATTTCGTGTGGCCAAATATGAGATTGGTGAAGCAAAGGTTGACAGCGATAAGAATGTCGTTGTTGCCAGCAAAGTGTTTTTGCTTTCGGGGCAAACCTACAATGTTGCATGGCATCTGACTTGGAGCGGTGGACGCTACAAAATCACTGATGTCAAAGTGCTTGGCTTTTCGCTCACCTATTTGCAGCGCGGATTGTTCACCTCATTTATTTCCAAGCGCAAGGGTGATGTGAGCCAGCTCGTCGTGGCATTGAACCGCTGACACCAAGCGTTAACCGTTTCAACCTAAATTACACACGGGATCGTAGTTTGGATTTGGTGTGTCATGCGTGTTTTCGTGAATTCGATGGCGATTTTCGCTGTTGTGGGTGTGCTTGCGGCCTGTTCTGATTCAAGTTCAACAAAATATTTCGAAACCAAGGGGCTCCGCGCTCCCGTTTCAGCATGCCAAATCGATCCGCATTCGCTTGGCCAGGTCTCGAGGGCCGAAGACATTGACGAGAGCAATGGCTGCCAAGTACACAATCGTTACGAGGTGCAATCCCTCGCTGGTGTCCAATTCAGCCAAACTGCCACGATGAATTGCAGCCTGACAGGACCGCTCAGCGATTGGCTTGGAAACACGGTACAGAATTCGGCACAGGACAGCTTTGGCGAACGCGTGGTTGGCATTGATGTGGCCGCGTCCTACTCCTGCCGCCCGCGCAACAATGTGCGTGGTGCAAAGATGAGCGAGCATGGATATGGCAATGCCATAGACATTTCAGCTTTCACATTGGAAAGTGGCCGCAAAGTATCTGTTTTGAACGATTATTATGGCAACTCGGATTCCAAGAGATTTTTCAAACAGGTGCGTGGCGAAGCCTGTGGCGAGTTTTCAACGGTTTTAGGCCCGGGTTCAGACGCCCACCACCGTGACCATATTCATCTCGACCTGCAGAACAGGCGCAGTGGCAATTCCTTTTGCCGCTAAGGAACAAATTGAGGCCCAAGTTCGTTACTAGCTTGTTCTTACGCATTCTTGGCGATGCGCGTTCCTGTAAACCAGTGGAGAGTTTGATGTCCAATTTCATGAAACAGACATTTATTGCCGCAACTTTCATTAGCGTATTATCTGTTGGATCGGCGTTTGCCGACGCTGCAAGCCCCTATGGAAAATGGTCCATGGGCAAGGTTATGGTCAAAGTGACGGATTGCGGTGGTGGGCTTTGTGGCAGCATCATCGGGCTTAAGGAGCCGATCAGCAAGATTGACGGCAAGCCGAAGGTTGATCGCGAAAATCCAGACGAATCTAAACGCAAACGGCCGCTTATCGGGTTGGATATCATGATTGGAATGAAGCCTGCAGGCGATGGTCAATGGAAGGGTGCCATTTACAATCCGGATGACGGAAAAACCTATAGCGCCACTGTAAGGCTTGATGGCGAGACGATGAAGGTCAAGGGTTGTGTCCTAGGTATCCTGTGCAAGACGAATAACTTCGTTCGCATCAACTGAGCCAAATATCCTAGAGTTGATCTGTGATGGGCTCGGCTGTTGCCTCAGCTATGCCTGCGGCAGCCAGTGCGGGGCCGGGTGCAAATGCGGTCATGCGCAAGCGGTTGGTTGCCTGAGCAGGGTCGCATCTTGCCGGATGCCTTGATCCTATTTCAACCCCGTAACCATTTTCTTGATTTTCACGGCCTTCTCGAAATGATCCAGCCTGTGGGTTTTAATCCACCATTCCGCTGCCTCCATGAGGAGATCGGGATCATCATTCTTGTTTTTGAAAAAGGCATAAAACGAGAGTCCAACGCCTTGACCCTTTTGCGCAATTTTTCCGTCACAAATTTCAATGATTTTTTGTTGGAGCAGCGGATTCATTTCCAATTTTTCCCCCTAGGGTTTTGCATTCACCTGCGCGTTTTTACCGAACCAGACGCAGGCACCAACCAGAAGAGCAAAAATAATTGTCCGTAGGCTGATCGTCTCTCCGAGCAGCAGGGCGGAAAAACCGAGCGTTATAAAAGTTTGCAGCAATTGCACCTGACCCACCTTTGCAACACCACCCATGGCGAGACCCTTGTTCCATGCGAAAAAGCCGATGAACTGACTCATGATGGCAAGATAGGCAAAACAGGCCCAGGCTTTGGGTGTTTCAACGCCTGAAACTGTGGGTATAAAATACAGCGTGACAGGCAAAGTGATGGGCAAGGCAATGACCAAAGCCCAGCAGATCACCTGCCAGCCACCAAGGGTGCGTGAGAGTTTTCCGCCAACGGCATAGCCCATGCCCGCACTTACGACCGCGAGCACCAGGAATATGTCAGCAGCCTGAAGCGACGTGCCGCCGTCCCACAAAGCAAACGTGATGACAGCAATCGATGCCAAGAGACTCCAAGCCCAGAATGCCCCCGATGGCTTTTCTCCGGCAAATATTGTTCCCATCGCCGCAGTTGCCAGAGGCAATGCCCCCAACACGACGCCTCCATGGGACGCAGGCGCTGACTGCATGGCGATTGCCGACAGCATGGGAAACCCGAAAACAACGCCGAGTGCGACGAGCACAAGGCTTGCGAAATCATGCCGTGTTGGCCACTTCTGTTTGGTTGCCAGCAGCAAGGGCAGGGCCAGCATGGCGGCACCAACGGTTCGCCCGATGCTGAGAAAGACAGGGTTGAATTCGGCAACGGCGATGCGTGTGAGGGGCAGGGTCAGGGCAAAAATGAAAACGCCGATGAAACCGTAGACGTAACCTTTGCTCTGCTGGGTAAGAGGCATGCGGATAAGAGACATACGCGTAAGAGACATGGGAGAATCGGCACCTGTTGCAATTTATGTGATGCGGGGGCATATCACGCTTTATGGAACAGGAACTGATTAAACCAGACACGGCCCCAAAAAGCTCTCCGCAGGCCTTTAGCCCTTTCGGACTTTTCATTGCGGCAACAGGTGTTACGTTGCTTGCATTCTGTCTGTTGGGGGCTGCCTCGCTGACCACGATCTGGGCATTCTCAA
Organism: Rhodobiaceae bacterium; assembly: GCA_031417195.1. Classification (GTDB taxonomy): domain Bacteria; phylum Pseudomonadota; class Alphaproteobacteria; order Rhizobiales; family Aestuariivirgaceae; genus Aestuariivirga. Next base: position 39,405 of record JANOVC010000061.1, on the reverse strand, counting down.
AGCTATTCGGGTTTCCCGATGTTGTGACTTACGTGCTTATGGTTATGGGCATTGTTCCACCAATCATCGCCACGATTTGGACAGGTGGACGGGCATGGCATGTGGAGCGTCGCCTGGCGCAACACCAGGACATAGACGTTCCGGTGTTCAAGCTTTGGCATTATTTTAAAAAGACAACGTGACGTCTTAATCTTTGCAGCGAATCCGCTAAATTCAAAACCAGATGTCGATATGGACCCGCATAACAGAGGCACTTGCCCTCGCTGGAGATTCAGTTGGTGGCTTTCTTGCAAAGCTGGCCAAATCCCGCGTATCCGCTCCGGAAAAAACCCTTGGCTTTACCATCGGGATGATTGCCTTGGGAGCCAAAATGGCCAAGGCGGACGGTGTTGTTACCCATGATGAGGTGGCGGCCTTTAAACAGGTTTTCAAAGTTCCACAGGCGGAGCTTGCAGCAGTTGCGCGCGTGTTCAATTTGGCCAAACAGGATGTGGCGGGTTATGACACTTACGCACGGCAGATCGCCAAACTGTTTCATGCCAAAGCGGGCATTCTTGAAAATGTGCTGGACGGGTTGTTCCACATCGCAAAGGCGGATGGAACCATGCATCCCGCTGAACTGTTGTTCCTGCAGGATGTGGCATTGCTGTTTGGATTTGCTGTCGGAGATTTTGCGCGCATCAAGGCAAGGCATGTCAGTGCCGGACACGATGATCCCTATCTTATTCTTGGCGTGGACCCAAACGCAGATATTGTGGCGATCAAGGCGCATTACCGGAAGCTGGTGCGTGACAATCATCCTGATAAACAGATCGCCGCAGGCGTTCCTGAAGAAATGGTGACGCTTGCAACACACCGGTTAGCGCAGATCAATACGGCCTATGACAAGATCATGAAAGACCGCCAATCATGATCCGTTCACCACTTGCCTCGCGGTTTATTCTGTCACCCAACGTTGAGGCACGACGTGACAATCGCAAGCCTGATATGCTGATCTTACACTACACCGGCATGGATGACGCGCAACGCGCATGCGAGTGGCTTTGCAATCCGGTTTCCAGAGTTTCCTGTCATTATCTCATTGATGAGGTCGGCGTTATCACATACATGGTCGATGAAGGCTTGCGTGCATGGCATGCGGGAGTTTCATCCTGGCAAGGTGGGAATGACCTCAATTCCAGTTCAATTGGTATTGAGATACACAATCCCGGTCATTCAGGCGGCTATCCGGATTTTCCGCATGCCCAGATGTTGGCGGTCATTGCCTTGAGCAAGGATATTGTCGCGCGTTATGGAATTGAACCGCGACGTGTTCTGGCCCATTCGGATATTGCACCCAGCCGCAAGATTGACCCCGGTGAGAAATTTGATTGGGCGTGGTTATGCAGGGAAGGCATAGGCCATTGGGTGTCGCCTGAACCCTTAAGCGGCGGGCCGTTTTTGCAATTGGGTGACACGGGACAACCGGTTGAGGCTTTGCAGGCGCTGTTGCGCCTCTATGGTTACGGCATCGACGTTACCGGTGATTACGACACACTAACCTTTGCAACAGTGCGGGCTTTTCAATTGCATTTCCGTCCTGCAAAGGTTGACGGTATTGCCGATACATCAACCGTTGCAACACTGCACCGCCTGTTGAAAGTCTAAGGTGTTTTACACACCGCAAGAAAACTGGTGAAGTCTGCGTCTTGCAGGGGATAAGTTTGTTTGGCAGTGCCAGCCTTGACGGTGAAATGATCGGCAGATTGCAGGTTCCTAAAAATGCGATCTGTAATTTTCAGGTTTGTTTCCATGCTGATTGAACCAGCTTCCTGATTGACCGACGTTTTGCCTTTCAGGTGAAATGACTTTGGTGGAACTTCAATCGTAAAACGAACGTTGCCGGCAATTTTAAGATTTGCATCAATGTCCGGTGCGTAGAAGGTTATGATGCCTGACTGCAATTTACACCAGAAGCTTACGCCGACATCATCGCTCTCAGGAACACCAAAGACAAGATAGGCCTCCTTGTCGTTTTGATCGATGCTCCATTGACGTTCCTGGGCGTGGACAGGATTTGCGGTCAAAAAAAGACAAGCAGTCGTGATTAGAAGTAGGTTGCGCATTGGGTTTTCCTGAAGGGATAATCACCATAGCGGATGTGAGGCCGCATGATAAGGCTTCAAGAACCGGTTTTTTCAAAATGCTCCAACAACAGTTTTATGTTTTTGCTGTTTGATTTGAAAAACATGTCGAACACATCTCCCACCAAGGGAATCGCACCGATGCCCGTATCGATTGCGATGTTGCCAGCCATTTTGACGAGAATGTTTTTTGGCACTCCGAGACGGTGTGCTTCAGCCAGCACGGCAAGGGAAATGCACATTGTAACAAGATCACCACCACCAGGAACAAGGCCTATGATCGAATCCGCACCGAAGCGGATTTTCGTTCCGGGAATGCGCCATGCAGTGTCCATAATCCTGGCCATGCGCTTCAGACGGAGAATGCCTGCGGCGTGGTCTATGCTGTGTGTGGCTGTTTTCGTGATCATGGTTTCCCCCGGATAAAACAAATCCGATTTTTCAAATGGTGTGTCACTGTCGGATATCAATGGGTTTTTGTTGACGTGCGGCGCGGGGCGGCATAGGTCACATCGGTCAGTCGGCTGGATGGCCGCCCTTGCTATGCTCGAAAGGGTGCAAGGGAGGAAAGTCCGGGCTCCACGGAAATACGGTGCCGGGTAACACCCGGCGGGGGCAACCCCAGGGAAAGTGCCACAGAAAACAAACCGCTAACGGACTTGTCCGCAGCAAGGGTGAAACGGTGCGGTAAAAGCGCACCGCATGGTCAGCAATGACCGTGGCAGGGCAAACCCCACCGGGAGCAAGACCGAATAGGGGTGGTAGGGCTTTACGGCCCAGGGCTTTTTTCGGCTCACCGCCCGGGTAGGTCGCGCGAAGCACCCAGCAATGGGTGTTCCAGATGAATGGCCATACACGGCGGGAAACCGCCGGGACAGAACCCGGCTTATAGGCCGACTGACAATTCTGTTACGGGATGACTCAAATTTGAAACCATTTGTTAATATTGTCAGGGGCAATGTCAGGCAATTGTTAACCTCTTGTTCACTGTGAATTTTTGCCCGAAATGACCCTCGAAACAGACCACTCAAAGCAGCGCCATGTGCCCGTCATGCTTAGCGAGGTGTTGGTAGCCCTTGAGCCCGTGAATAGTGCCGTTTACGTGGACGGCACGTTCGGGGCAGGTGGCTATGCGCGCGCAATTCTGGAGGCGGCGGATTGCCGGGTCGTGGGCATTGACCGCGACCCGACAGCCATTGCTGCAGGGCAAACGCTGGTGAGTGAGTTTGGCGGCAGGCTGACGCTTGTTGAAGGGCGTTTTGGCAACATGGCCGATCATTTGAACCGTCTCGGATTGGGCAAGGTTCAGGGCGTAGTGCTGGATATTGGCGTTTCGTCGATGCAGCTCGACGAGGCAGAGCGCGGGTTTTCCTTCATGCGGGAAGGGCCGCTGGATATGCGGATGTCAAAATCTGGACAAAGTGCAGCTGATGTCGTGAACAGCTTTACGCCCGAACTGTTGGCCAAAGTGATTTTTCTGTTTGGCGAAGAACCGCGTTCGCGCGCTATCGCCAAGGCGATTGTGGCGCAGCGGCTCACATCGCCAATCGTGACGACGATTGATTTGGTGAAAGCCGTTGAAAAAGCAACGGGGCCGCAACGGGCCAAGGACCGCACCCATCCCGCAACGCGGACGTTTCAGGCGCTGCGCATTTATGTGAACGCTGAACTCGATGAATTGGTTGAGGCACTTCACGAGGCGGAGAAAATTCTGGATGTGGGCGGCAAGCTTGTTGTGGTGAGTTTCCATTCACTGGAAGACCGCATCGTCAAAAGATTTCTGGCAATGCGTGGTGGAAAAACACCGGAAGTTTCGCGTCACATGCCGGGGAGCATAGAGCAGGCGCGCCCAAGTTTCGAGCTGCTTTACAGGGGACATCTGGACCCTTCGGTCGAAGAAGCAGAAACCAATCCACGCGCGCGCAGTGCCAAGCTGCGTGCCGCTTCGCGCACGGCTGCAGGCGCATGGCCCAGCAGCCACAATAACCTTGGCATTCCCCGTGTTGAGAGGAGCCGCCACTAATGCACAAGCTTCTCAATGCCTGTTTGGTGATGGCGGTTTTGGTATCGGCATTTTTCCTGTATTCGCTGGAGCATTCAACGCGCGGGCTTGAACGGCAGAATGCAAAGCTCAAAAGCGGCATTATTGACGCGCGGGAGTCCATCAAGTTGTTGGGTGCGGAATGGAGCAGTCTGGCGCGGCCGGACCGCTTGCAGAAACTGGCCCAAGAGCACCTCAAGCTGAAAACTGTCACTGCTTCGCAAATGATTACTGAGGGCGAACTCGCAGCGAAGGTCCCGGCCGAGCCAATTCTGGTGGTTGACGACAAGGCCAAAGACCCGATTGGCGAAATTCTCAAAGAGATGCAGTGATGATGGCCGAAGAATTTGACGAAACACCGGATACAACTGCCAGGCTTGCGGGACAAAACCGCATCCGGCTTGTGGCCATCTGTTTTTCTTTTGCCTTTTTTGCCATCGCTGCACAGCTTGCCAACCTCACCATTCTCAAGGGCCTGACCGTTGAGGAAGACGCATTGGCGCAACACCAGCCCCGCATGCCGCGGCCAGACATTGTTGACCGCAATGGTGTGGTGATTGCAACTGACATTGCCGTCGCCTCGCTTTATTCCGATCCGCGCAAAATTATTGACATTGATGATGCGGTTGAAAGCCTTACGGCCACGATCCCTGACCTTAATGCCAAGGATTTACGGAAAAAACTGACGGCTCCGGGACGGGCCTTTGTCTGGCTGAAGCGCCAGGTAAGTCCGGAAGAACGCGATGCGGTTTATAACCTTGGCATACCCGGTGTTGGCTACGTCAATGAACGCAAGCGTGTGTATCCACTTGGGCGTATTGCCGCGCATACCGTTGGTTACGTGGACGTGGACAGCAAGGGCATTGCCGGTATTGAAAAATTCCTGGATGACCAAGGTGCTCTTTACACGGCTTCACTGGCTGAACCTTCGACACAAACGGCTATGCCCGCGCGGCTTTCAACGGATACCCGCGTTCAATATGCCCTGACAGATGAAGTTTCGAACGCCGTCAAGAAATACAACGCCAAGGCAGGTGGCGGTATTGTTCTCGACATAACCACCGGTGAAATTGTTGCCCTGTGCTCGTTGCCGGATTTCAACCCCAACCAGGACGCCAAGAATTTCAACAGCCAGCAAGCCAACATGATGACGAGTGGCGTGTTTGAGCTTGGGTCGGTTATCAAAACCGTCACGTTTGCCATGGCCTTTGACTATGGTGTAACCGATCTGAACGGCCGCTATGATGCCCGCTTTCCGCTGGTCATTGGCAGTGCCAGGATCAGCGATTATCACGCGCAGCGCAAGGTGTTGACGGTTCCCGAAATTTTTACCAACTCATCCAACATCGGTACGGCAAAAATGGCGCTGGATGTGGGTATGGAGGGGCACCAGGAATTCCTGCGGCGGGTTGGGTTTTTTGATCGCCTGGTTACAGAAGTTCCGGAAAGCGCCAAACCGCTTTTGCCCAAACACTGGAGCAAGCTTGCCACTGCAACTGCCGCATTTGGCCATGGTTTTGCCGTGCAGCCCCTTCAGGGTATTTCCGTGATTGGTGGTTTGATGAATGGCGGTATCATGACACAGCCCACGTTCCTGCAACGGGATGTGGCTGAAGCTGATGTTTTGGCCAAGCGCATTGTGAAGCCGGAAACCAGCGAGAAAATGCGCTATCTGTTCCGTCTTAACGTGGAGTCCGGAACGGCAGGCAAGGCAGATGTTATTGGCTACCGCGTGGGCGGAAAAACGGGCACGGCCGAGAAAGTTGTGCATGGCCGCTATGTCCCTGACAAGCTTTTGAATTCGTTCATTGGCGCGTTCCCCATGGATAATCCGCGCTATGCCATTATCGTGATGCTGGATGAACCGAAAGCAACGCCCGAGACTTTTGGCTTTGCTACAGCCGGCTGGAATGCTGTTCCGACGGCCGGTAAAATCATTGAGCGCATTGCGCCACTGCTTGGCGTTGTACCCAAGTTCACGCCTGCCGATTTGGAAAAGCTCGCCAAGACCGCGAAGAAGGACGGCTGAGTTGCGATGGGCATGACGCTGGCAAAACTTTTAGGGGGCGAGGCTGCGGTTTCCGAAGCTTTGGGCTCCCTGCATGTCACGGGTCTCACCGCCGATAGCCGCGAGGTGCAAGCCGGATTTGTGTTTGCTGCCTTGCCTGGAACGGTTGTTGATGGTGCAAAATTCATTGAAACCGCTTTTGCCAAGGGGGCAGTTGCGGCGGTTGCAAGTATTGGCGCTTTCAAGGGAGGGGGTGCTGTTGTTGAAACAGCAAACCCGCGCCAGTTGTTTTCCCATATGGCGGGGCGGTTTTTTGGCAAGCAACCTGACCTGACTGTGGCCGTGACGGGCACCAATGGCAAGACATCGGTTGTTGCCTTTGTGCGCCAGATTTGGGCAGCGATGGGACTTCGTGCCGCAAGCATTGGAACGGTTGGCGTGGTGGGACCATCGGGTTCTGAATATCTTGCACATACCACGCCTGATCCCGTGCAGATGCATAAGTTGCTGGCGAAATTGGCCGAGGATCATGTGGATAATTTGGCACTTGAAGCCTCAAGCCACGGCCTTGCGCAATACCGGCTTGATGGCATCCGGTTTTCGGCTGCGGCGTTTACCAATCTGACGCGTGACCATCTTGATTATCACGCGACGCTGGAAGACTATTTCGATGCCAAGATGCGATTGTTTGAAGAACTGCTTCCGGTGGGGGCACTTGCTGTCATCAACGTCGATACACCGTTTGGTGCTGATGTCGTGAAACGTGCGCTGGCCAGGGGGTTGACGGTATTTACTGTTGGCGCACACGGCGCTGATTTGAAACTATTGAGCTCCACACGCGATGGCATGGGGCAGCATTTGCAAATTCAGGCACCGCGCGCAACCCATTCGGTTTATCTGCCGCTTGTAGGTGACTTTCAGACATCGAACGCCTTGGTAGCCGCTGGTCTTGTGATCGCAACGGGTGGTGAGGAAACCATGGTGTTGCATGCACTGGAATCCCTGCAGGGGGCCAAAGGACGTCTCGACCTTGTGGGCAAATCCAAAGCGGGTGCTTCGGTGTTTGTGGATTATGCGCATACGCCGGATGCACTTGAGAATGCCATTGTTTCGCTTCGTCCCTACACGGATGGAAAGCTCGTGGTGGTGTTCGGCTGTGGTGGTGACCGTGACAAGGGCAAGCGACCGTTGATGGGAGCCATTGTCGCAAAGCATGCCGATGTCGCCATCGTGACGGATGACAACCCGCGAACGGAAGATGCCGCGATTATTCGCGCCGAAATCATGAAAGCGTGCCCTAAGGCCCAGAACATAGGTGACCGCGCAGGTGCCATTCGAAAGGGTGTCGACGGGCTTCAGGCAGGAGATATTTTGCTGGTGGCTGGCAAGGGACATGAAGAGGGACAGACCGTTGGCAAAAGCGTGTTGCCCTTCAGCGACCATGCGGCAGTGATGGCTGCGATTGCCGGGGAAGACTATCATGGCTAAGCGCGCGTTATGGACGGTTGATGAGCTTGTTGCAGCGAGTGGCGGCACACTTGTTGGCAAGGTGGCCAAACCGCTCAATGGTGTTTCGATTGACACGCGTACCATTGCCGATGGTGATATTTTTGTGGCGATCAAGGGCGAGAGCCATGACGCCCATGATTTTGTGGCCAAGGCTTTAAATGCAGGTGCCGGCCTTGCCATTGTTTCTCGGGTGACAAACGAGATGAAGGCGGCGGGGCCGTTATTGGTCGTAGATGGTGATCCGCTTCAGGGCCTGGAAAAAATTGGCCGGGCTTCCCGCACACGTTCACACGCACAGATCGTTGCCGTAACGGGAAGTGTTGGAAAAACAAGCACCAAGGAAATGCTGCGGGTTGCACTTGCTGCGTCAGGAGCGACCCATGCATCACTTGCCTCCTTCAACAATCATTGGGGGGTGCCGCTCACGTTATCGCGGATGCGGACGGACTGCGCCTATGGCGTGTTTGAAATTGGCATGAACCATTCAGGTGAGATTACGCCATTGGTTGGCATGGTGCAGCCGCACGTGGCAATTGTGACCAATGTGGCTCCTGTCCATGTGGGTAATTTCAATTCAGTTGACGAGATTGCCGATGCCAAGGCAGAGATTTTCAGTGGTGTGGTGGCAGGCGGATATGCTGTCCTGAACCGTGATAATTCGTACTATGACCATTTGGCTGCGGCTGCGCGCGCGCATGGCATCAAAAACATCGTGAGTTTTGGAACGCATGAAAAAGCTGATGTGTGTTCAGAGCGGGTTTCCCTGCACGAAAGCTGTTGCTGCGTTACCGCCGATGTGATGGGTGAGAAACTCATTTATAAACTTGGGATTCCGGGTGCGCACATGGCGCTCAACAGCCTCGCTGTGCTTGCTGCCGTGAAGCTGATGGGAGCCGACTTGGCACGCGCTGCCCTGGCGTTGGCAGTTGCTGAGGCACCCAAGGGCAGGGGTGTGCAACATCACCTTAAAATTGATGGCGGTGCCTTTTTGCTCATAGATGAAAGCTATAACGCGAACCCGGTTTCGATGGTAGCTGCACTTGCCCTGTTGGCGCGGGCGAAACCTGGCAAGGGTGGGCGGCGGATTGCGGTTTTGGGTGACATGCTGGAGCTTGGAAAGCACGGTCCTGCCCTTCATGCTGAACTTTCAAAAACGGTGGACGCAAATCATGTGGATGCCCTATACGCCGTAGGTCCCCTGATGACGAATCTTTGGGACAAAACACCGGAAAACCGAAGGGCTGCCCATGCGGCGACCTCTGAGGATTTGCGAGATGGCCTATTGGGTGATCTTCGTTCCGGCGACGTGATCATGATCAAGGGTTCGCTTGGCAGCCGCATGGGACCTTTGGTGGACGCCATCAAAGCGCGTTTTGCGCCAATAAACAGGGACATCTAAGCGATGCTTTACTATCTGCTGATCAGCCTCACGAATGATGTGTCTGCATTCAACGTGTTCCGCTACCTCACCACGCGTACGGGCGGGGCCATTCTTACGGCGCTGTTTTTCATTTTTGTGGCAGGTCCACGTATTATCGCATTGCTCAAAGTGAAGCAGGGTCGTGGGCAACCCATTCGCAGCGACGGTCCGCAACGGCATATCCTGGAAAAGCAGGGTACGCCAACGATGGGCGGGCTCATGATCTTGTCTGGTGTATTCGTCGCCACGATCCTGTGGGCTGATCTCAGTAACCTTTATGTATGGGCTGTTCTATTCGTGACGCTGGGCTTTGGTGCGATTGGTTTTTATGATGACTTTCTCAAAGTAACGCGCTCAACCACAAAAGGTTTTTCGGGCAAAGCACGTCTCGTTGCCGAGTTTCTGATCGCGGGTGTTGCGGTTGGCTGTTTCATGTGGATTGGCGAGAAGCCACTCGCGAGTTCGCTTGCCGTGCCATTTTTCAAGGATGTGCTCATTCCGTTTGGAAGTTTTTTCATTTTGATTGGTGTTGTGGTGATTGTCGGCGCTGGCAATGCGGTGAACATCACCGATGGTCTTGATGGTCTTGCGATCATGCCAGTGATGATTGCCGCAGCGAGTTATGGGGTGATTGTATATCTCGTGGGCAATGTGGTTTTTGCCGAATATCTTCAGGTGCATTATGTGAAGGGTACAGGTGAGCTTGCAGTCATTTGCGGGGCGCTAGTGGGGGCGGGGCTCGGCTTCCTGTGGTTCAATGCGCCACCTGCGATGATCTTCATGGGTGATACGGGGTCGCTTGCCCTTGGTGGTGCACTTGGCGCCATTGCCGTTGCCGTGAAGCATGAAATTGTTCTGATGATCATTGGCGGATTGTTTGTACTGGAAACCGTATCGGTTATCGTCCAAGTCGCCTCGTTCAAGATGACGGGCAAGCGCGTGTTTGCCATGGCGCCCTTGCATCACCACTTCGAGCAGAAGGGTTGGAAGGAGCCGACAATCGTTATCCGGTTTTGGATTATTGCTTTCGTACTTGCGCTCATTGGCCTCTCGACATTGAAACTCAGGTAACCCTCACGTGTTTGCTGCCCATACATTCAAAGGCAAGAAAGTTGCACTGTTCGGATTGGCGCGGTCGGGAACGGCTTGCGTTGAATCACTGACGTTGGGTGGTGCTGAAGTTTTTGCCTGGGATGATGCGGTTGCAACGACAGATGTTGCGCGGGCTTCCGGCATTCCCGTATTTGATTTGCGTGATGTGGATTTCAGATCCCTGGATTATCTTGTGTTGAGCCCGGGTGTTCCGCTTACGCATCCTGAGCCCCACTGGACTGTGGTGAAGGCAAATGCCGCTGGCATTCCCATCATTGGTGATACTGAGGTGTTTCAGCGCGAGGTGGCGGGCACGGGTGCGCGGGTTGTAGCGATTACGGGCACCAACGGGAAATCGACGACGACAGCGCTGATTGGGCATATCTTCAAGGCGAGCGGACGCGATGTGGAAGTAGGTGGTAATATCGGTACAGCGGTTTGCTTGATGCGGTCACCTGTGAAAGACCGGATTTTTGTCATTGAGCTTTCGTCCTTCCAGATTGACTTGATGCCAAGCCTCAAACCGGATGTTGGCATTCTTACGAACCTCACCCCGGATCATCTCGACCGCCATGGCAGCATGCAAAACTATGCATCTGTGAAAGCGCGAATGTTTGCCAAGCAAACCGCTGGCGACACGGCGATGGTGGGCGTTGATGATGAATGGTGTGCGACGATTGCCAAGGGCATATCGGGTGCGCGCCGGGTTTCGGTTGAACGTGTGTTGAGCGATGGTGTCTCGGCCCCAGATGGTATTTTGTGCGACCGGGTGAACGGTGCGCTGGTTGCGGAAATCGATTTGCGTGACATGCCAGCTCTGAGAGGCGCGCATAATTGGCAGAACGCTTGTATGGCCTATGGTGCTGCAAAGGCATTGGGCTTGCGTGTTGCCGAAATCACCGCAGCGATGAAAAGTTTTGGCGGGCTTGCGCATCGGATGCAGGAAGTTGGCCGTCTTGGTGTCGTGGCGTTCATCAATGATTCAAAAGGCACCAACGCGGACGCTGCCGCGAAAGCGCTTGCCTCGTTTGAAAATATTTACTGGATTGCGGGCGGTGTTCCAAAAGCCGGTGGCATTGAGCCGTTGACACCTTTGTTTTCCCTCGTAGCTAAAGCCTATTTGATTGGCGAGGCTGCGGAAGAATTTGGCCGGACGCTTGAAGGCCATGTTCCATATGAGATGTGCGGCACACTGGATGTGGCAGTGCGGGCTGCAGCGCGGGATGCGGATGGCGTGGTTTTGCTGTCGCCTGCCTGCGCTTCGTTTGACCATTACCGCAATTTTGAAATCCGCGGTGATGCTTTTGTGAAGCTGGTTTCAGAATTGCCCGGTGTTTCGATGACAATAAAAGGAGTGCTGTGATGCTTGTATCCAGAAGTGATCGCGGATTGATTGCACGATGGTGGTTCACGGTGGACCGCATGCTATTGTCAGCAGTGTTGTTGCTCATGGCGACAGGAGTGCTCGTCAGCATGGCGGCCAGTCCGCCGGTGGCGGAGCGTATCGGGCTTGATTCATTCCATTTCTTCAAATCGCAATTGGTGTTTCTGGGGCCAGCAATTTGCCTGTTGATCACGGTATCATTTCTTGAGCCAAAGCAAACGCGACGTGCGGCTTTTGCCATGTTTGCCCTGTCGCTCGTGATGATGGTTGCAGCCCTGATGTTTGGCCCTGAAATCAAGGGGGCACATCGCTGGATCAATTTGGGTCCGATCGGTGTGCAGCCCTCAGAATTGGCCAAGCCGAGTTTTGTGGTGGTTGCAGCCTGGTTTTTGAGTGAACGTACCAAGCGGCCTGACATGCCAGGCAATTTTCTGGCTTTCGGTGCGTTTGCGATGTTTGTCGGCCTTCTCGTGCTGCAGCCCGACTTTGGCCAGACTGCACTCACGGTGATGACATTCGGCCTGATGCTTCTGGTTTATGGCATTCCATGGGTGCTGGTGCTTGGACTTGCAGGGCTCAGTGCCGCAGGTGTATTGGCAGCCTATACACTTGTACCCCACGTTACATCACGCATTGACCGTTTTTTGCACCCCGACAAGGGTGATACATTCCAGGTTGATACGGCCATACAGGCTTTTCACAATGGCGGCTTGATGGGCGTTGGTCCCGGTGCAGGCGAAGCAAAGCTGGTACTGCCTGATGCCCATACGGATTTTACCTTTGCCGTTGTGGGCGAAGAATTTGGCTTCGTTGCCTGCATCATTTTAATGCTGCTGTTTGTGTTCATCGTCATGCGCATCTTGCAGCGTGCGAAGATTGAACCTGATCCGTTTCCTGCCCTTGCCATGTGCGGGCTTGGCACGATTTTCGGGTTGCAGGCGGCTATCAATATGGGTGTGAATGTTTCGTTGCTTCCCGCCAAAGGCATGACGCTGCCGTTCATTTCCTATGGTGGTTCATCGCTCATTGGTGTGGCGTTTGCAATGGGCATGGTGCTGGCTTTTGCGCGGCGACAGCCCAATGTGTCTCTGGTTTCCACCACCTGGCAACCGGCTGCCGCATGAGTGATTTGACATGAATGAAATGCTTGCCAAAATCGGGCGGGGCGTGATTGTCCTTGCCGCTGGCGGAACCGGTGGACACCTGTTCCCAGCCCAAGCGCTGGCGGAAGAGCTGGTGCGGCGGGGCTATATCATTCACCTCATCACAGATGAACGTGTCGCCGACTATGGCAAAAGCTTTCCGGCCATTGAAACGCATATCGTGCCTTCGGCGACACTGTCATTTTCCAAGCCGTGGCTTTTGCCGCAGCGCCTTCTCAAGCTCTTCAGGGGCGTGCAAGCTGCAAAGGTTATTCTGGAAAGAATAAAGCCTGTGGCCGTTATTGGCTTTGGGGGCTACCCATCATTTCCGCCGATCATTGCAGCCTCGCGTCTTCGCATTCCGTCCTGCGTGCATGACCAGAATGCCATCATGGGGCGTGCGAACAAGGTTCTATCGCGCTTTGTTGACGCGGTTGCGTCTTCATTTCCAACGCTTGCGGGTTTGCCGAATAAAGCCAAATTGAAAATGGTCGTTACGGGAAATCCTGTTCGCACGCTGGTGATGGCGCAGCAGGCCTCGCCTTATCCCGCCACAGGTGCGGACCAGATTTTCAATTTGCTGGTGTTTGGTGGCAGCCAAGGCGCGCGGTTTTTTGCCGAGTTCATGCCAAAAGTTGTCGCGGAGCTACCCAAAGCTGTCCTCAAGACCTTGCATGTAACGCAGCAATGCCGGCCTGAAGATATTGAGGCGGTGAAAGCGGCCTATGCGCCACGTGATTTCAGTTTTGATTTGCAGGCCTTTTTTACTGACATGCCCAAGCGCATTGCGGACTCCCATCTGGTGTTTTGCCGTTCTGGCGCGTCTACAATTGCCGAGCTGGGTGTCATTGGCAGGCCCGCCATCATGGTTCCGCTGCCGCATGCCATTGACAATGACCAGTTGCGCAATGCGGAAAGTTTTGCAAATGCAGGAGCAGGTTGGATCAAGCCACAGGCTGAATTGAAGCCGCCAGAATTTGCCGCATTTTTGACGCGTTTGCGCTATCAGGAGGGGGAATTGTTGGCCGCTTCGCGGGCTGCCCTTGCCCATGGCAAGCCCGATGCGGCGCAGCGCTTGGCTGACTTAACCGAACGACTTTTGGAGAAAAAACAACCATGAAACTGCCACGCGATGTCGGCCCCATTCATTTTATCGGTATCGGTGGCATTGGCATGAGCGGCATTGCCGAAGTGATGGCAACGCTTGGCTATAAGGTTCAAGGTTCTGACCTTGCCGGTAACTACAATGTGGCAAGGCTGCGCAAGAACAGTATTGAGGTTTTCATTGGTCACCAAGCCGCAAACCTGGGTGAGGCGCAGGTTGTTGTTGTGTCCTCTGCCGTGAAGCCGGACAACCCGGAGCTTGTTGAAGCACGCTCGCGCTATTTGCCTATCGTTCGCCGGGCTGAAATGCTTGCAGAACTGATGCGCTTCAAGTCCTGCGTGGCGGTTGGCGGTACCCACGGTAAAACCACGACCACCTCGATTGTTGCGGCTCTTCTCGATGCGGGCAGTTTTGATCCCACCGTGATCAACGGCGGCATCATCAACGCCTATGGCACCAATGCCCGTTTGGGCAAGGGCGATTGGATGGTGGTTGAATCGGATGAGTCCGATGGCACCTTTGTGAAGCTACCCGCCGATGTGGTCATCGTCACCAATATTGATCCTGAGCATCTCGATCATTACGGCACATTTGAAAAGGCCAAGGAAGCCTATCTGGCGTTTGTTGAGAATATTCCGTTCTATGGTTTTGCCGTGATGTGCATTGACCATCCCGTCGTGCAGGAACTTATTGGCGTCATCAAAGACCGCCGCGTGATCACCTACGGCCGCAGTCCACAGGCAGATTTCCGTTTGCGTGATTTAAATTACGACAACGGCATGATGAAATTTTCCGTCCGGGTGACCAATCGTCTGACCGGAGCCACCAAGGATATGGATGGCCTTGAGCTGAACATGCCGGGTGACCATAACGCCTTGAACGCGACCGCTGCCCTTGCGGTGGCGCATGAGCTTGGCATGACGGAGGAGGCCATTCGCAAGGGGCTCAAAAGTTTTGCTGGTGTGAAGCGGCGCTTTACCCGTACGGGGGAGTACAATGGTGTGACCGTGTTTGATGATTACGGCCACCACCCCGTTGAAATTGCAGCGGTACTTCGCGCCGCGCGCAAGGTGACCAAGGGCAAGGTTCTCGCTGTGATGCAGCCTCATCGCTACACGCGATTGTCGAGTCTCTTCAACGAGTTCAGTTCATGCTTTAATGATGCAGATACGGTCATTCTGGCACCGGTTTATGCAGCGGGTGAAGTACCGATAGAAGGCGCTTCACATGTAAATCTTTCCGAAGGTTTGCATGCGCGAGGTCACCGTGCAGTTTATACCATTGACGGGCCTGAACAGCTCGCACCCTTGGTGCGAAAGCACGTGGAACCCGGTGATATTGTTGTATGTCTTGGTGCCGGCACCATCACCCAATGGGCCTATGCGCTGCCGGACCAGCTTGTCGCCTTGGATGAAAAGACTTTGTGATGCCGAAGCTCGATGGGGAAGCTCTGCTGAAAAAATTGCCTGTCGTGCGCGGGCGACTGGAACCGAACGCGCCGTTGGCTGACTTCACGTGGTTTCGCGTGGGCGGGCCTGCGGAGGTTCTGTTTACGCCACAGGACGAGTCGGACCTTGCCGATTTCATGAAGGCGACACCGAAAGATATTCCGGTTTATGTGATTGGCGTTGGTTCCAATTTGCTGGTGCGTGATGGTGGCGTGCCGGGTGTTGTCATCCGTTTGGGACGCGGATTTTCTGACATTAAGGCTGAAGACAACAACCGCATTCGTGTTGGCACGGCAGTTCTAGATGTACGCGTGGCTCGCTTTGCGCATGACAATTTTATCGATGGGTTAACCTTTCTGAGAGGTATACCGGGCAGCATAGGTGGTGCGTTGCGGATGAACGGGGGTGCCTATGGTGGTGAAACCAAGGACGTTCTCGTGGAAGTCCGCGCTGTTGACCGGGCAGGAACCACCCACGTGCTATCGAATGCTGACATGAAATATACTTACCGGCACTGTGGTGCTGATGAGGGACTTGTGTTTACGGAGGCCCTCTTGCAAGGGCGCCCCGGCACGCAGGACGAGATCATGGCCGCCATGAACAAGATCACGGACAGCCGCGAAGCGACACAACCCATCAAGAGCCGCACTGGTGGTTCCACGTTCAAAAATCCACCGGGCAACAAGTCGTGGCAACTGATTGATGCGGCAGGCATGCGCGGCTTTGCAGTGGGGCCTGCAAAGGTTTCTGAACTACATTGTAATTTTTTGATCAATGAAGGTGGTGCAACTGCCACGCAGATCGAAGAGCTTGGTGAAACCGTGCGTTCGCGGGTGAAGGCCAACTCGGGCGTCGACCTTGACTGGGAAATCAAACGCATTGGTGTTGCCCATGGCTAAGCGTGTTCCAAATGAGACAACCGTTGCCGTCTTGATGGGCGGCTGGTCAGCTGAGCGCGAGGTGAGCCTTTCCTCTGGAAATGGATGTGCGAAGGCCTTGCAACGGGCGGGTTTCAAAATTGTTCCCATTGATGTTCAGCGCGACACCATCATCGCAACTTTGCAAGACTTGAAACCTGATGTTGCCTTCAACGCATTGCATGGAAAATGGGGTGAGGATGGTTGTGCGTCCGCCATGCTTGAAACCCTGCAAATTCCTTATACACATTCGGGTGTGCTTGCATCTTCGCTTGCCATGCACAAACAAAAATCGAAAGCAATTTTCCGTGAGGCGGGGATTCCGCTTGCAGAAAGCAAGCTCGTTGACATTGAAATTGCTGCGGCCCGGCACCCAATGGCGTTGCCCTATGTACTCAAGCCTGTTGATGAAGGCTCAAGCGTTGGGGTGCACATCATTACGCGGGAATCCAACGGACCCGCTGCGATCATACTCACACAACGCGAAATTTTCGGCGACCAGATCATGGTTGAACGCTTCATTGCTGGCCGTGAATTGAGCTGCGCGGTGATGGGTGATGTGGCTTTGGGTGTTACTGATATTGTCTCCACGGGCAAATTTTATGATTACAAATCCAAATACACCCCTGGCGGCTCACATCACATTTTTCCGGCTGAAATTCCTGTGGATGTCTATCGCAAATGCCAGCAATATTCGTTGATGGCCCATCAGGCCATTGGGTGCCGTGGCGTGAGTCGTGCTGATTTCCGCTATGACGATACGCCGGGGTCCAATGGTGAATTGATCCTGCTTGAAATCAACACACAGCCCGGCATGACGGGCACGTCGCTGGTGCCAGAACTTGCGGCCCATTCGGGCCATTCATATGAGGAGTTGGTGACATGGATGGTCAACGACGCGTCGATCAATCGATGAGCGGCGAAGCACCAAAGCCAGCGCCCCGCCGCAGGGCCCGTATCGGGTTTCTCGATTATGGCCACACATTTGGCGCGCGCTTCATGGTGAGGGCAAGTGCGGTTCTTTTTTTGGGTGCAACGATTGTGCACAGTGTTGTGCTGGGCGGACATCTTGATTATCCGGAAAGCCCTTGGCTGAAACTTCCGGGCAAGCTTTCGAGTTTTGTGGGCTTTGCTGCCGATGACATTCGCATCAAGGGTCTCGTGCATCAGGAGCCCGAAACCGTGCTGGCTGCTTTGGGTTTGCGGCCTGGTGGCAGCCTTGTTGGGTTTGATGCGGGCGGTGCCAAGACCGTGTTGGAAGGTTTGGATTGGGTGTCTTCCGCCAAGGTACAGCGGCTGTTTCCGAACCAGCTTGAAATTGCGTTGACTGAGCGCGTGCCTTTTGCCGTGTGGCAACGTGGCGGGCAATATTTTGTGATTGACCATTCCGGTTCAGCCATGAGCAATCTTTCACCGGGTGCTCTTACCGCATTACCACTGGTTACAGGCGAGGGCGCGCAGTTCGAAGTTGCAGGACTTGTTAACCAACTGGAAGCCACTCCTGACTTATTCTTGAAATTCAAAGCGGCGGCCCGGGTGGGGCAGCGGCGGTGGAATTTGTATCTCGACAACCACGTTACGGTTCTCCTCCCGGAGAAAGATGTTGAGGCGGCATTGCAGCGTTTACACAAGCTGGATGTGAGCCAGCGTCTTCTTTCCAAGGGTGTGAAAACGGTGGATTTGCGATTTGAGGGACGGGTTATAGTCGGGATTGCTGAAAACAATGAGGCTTTGGCAGGGACGGCCAAACCAAATGTAAGGCAGATGAATTAGTTTTGTTGTGTAGGAAAGTGCTGGGTTATGACAGTGGTGCAGTTGCATGGAAAGTCTTCGGGGCGCGGAACGGGTTCTGACAAGCGCAGCATCATTGCGGCCCTTGATATCGGGTCATCCAAAATATCCTGCGTGATTGCTGAAACCGTAGCGCCCAAGCACAAGATGCCGGGCGGCACAGAGCGCATGTCGCTCAGGGTTTTGGGGTTGGGCCATCAGGCGTCACGCGGTGTTCGTGCTGGCGCGATTGTCAATGTTGATGAAGCGGAACGGGCCATCCGTCTTGCGGTCGATGCTGCTGAGCGCATGGCGCAGCGGACAATTTCAGAAGTTTATGTGAATGTGTCCGGTGGCCGTCCGCAGTCGACAAGTTATACCGGACAATACGCCGTGCGTGGCAATGCGGTGAGCCCGCGTGATCTTGATACGGTGATTTCATCCGCCCTCTCGCAAATTTCATTGTCGCGCCGCACGGTCATTCATTTGGCGCCTATCCAATATCAATTGGACGACGCAAAGGGTGTTTCTGCACCGCTTGGCATGCACGGCGGGAATTTAAGTGTTGATCTTGGTGTGGTGACGGCAGAGTCAGCCCATCTCCGCAATTTGGCTCTGGCGGTTGAACGCGCGCACCTCTCCATTCTTGGCTATGTGATTGCACCCTATGCTGCGGGCAAAGCTGTGTTGGCGGAAGACGAAATGGCGCTTGGTACCATCTTGATTGAAATGGGGGGGGCTACGACCGGCATTTCCATTTTTCACGAAGGCAGCCTGGTGTTTGCAGATAGCGTTCCGGTTGGTGGCATGCATGTGACGAGTGACATCGCCCGTGGGCTATCCACAACTGTTGCCCATGCCGAGCGGATGAAAACCCTTTGGGGTGGCGCACTTTCTACAACTGCTGATGACCGCGAGATGCTCTCTATACCTTTGCTGGGTGAACGCGGGGTGGATACTGTGCACAAGGTTCCCCGTTCCCACCTCACCGCAATTATCCGTCCACGGGTTGATGAAATTTTTGAAATGGTGCGGGACCGTTTGGCACAATGCCAGGTTGCGCATCTTGGTGGGCAGCGTGTTGTCCTTTCGGGCGGAGCCAGCCAATTGGCGGGGGTTCGTGAGGTTGCTGGATTGTGGCTCGACAAACAAGTGCGGTTGGCGACGCCTACGCCCCTGTCCGGCATGCCGGATGCCGCGCGCAATCCAGGCTTTGCTGTGGCGTTTGGACTTTTGGCTTATGGTTTGAGGCCCGACAAGCATTACGCCATGCCGGCACAGGCAAGTGCTGCCCTTGCCCAGTCTCAACACGGTTATGTACGGCGTGTTGGTCGCTGGATTGCCGATAGTTTCTAGTTATCTCATATAGTTAAAGAGTACTGCTAAACTTCTTTATAAGCTTTGTTGTGCCTTTATGATTCAATTTGGGGCAAAATTTAATTTTGGTTTAGGGACTTGGTTAGCGCTGCGTTAACCATTTGTTATTGTTTGAGTAAGAAAGATGGCAAGGGGAAATCAATTCCGGAAGCCATCATGACAATCAATCTGAACATACCAAATCTCTCTGAATTGAAGCCACGTATCACCGTGTTCGGTGTGGGTGGTGCAGGCGGAAACGCCGTGAACAACATGATTGAAAGTCGCCTTGAGGGCGTCGAGTTTGTGGTGGCCAATACGGACGCACAGGCGCTTTTGCAGAACGCTGCCACACGGCGCGTGCAAATGGGGACGGCCCTGACCCAGGGCTTGGGCGCTGGTTCGCAGCCACAGATTGGTGCTGCTGCTGCCGAAGAGGCTCTCTCTGAAATTCTGGATTATCTTGCAGGCTCGCATATGGCCTTCATCACCGCCGGCATGGGTGGTGGTACGGGTACGGGTGCAGCACCGATCATCGCACGCGCTGCAAAAGAGCAGGGCATTCTCACGGTTGGCGTTGTGACCAAGCCATTCCATTTTGAAGGCATCCGCCGCCAGCAAACTGCAGAGCGTGGCATCGAAGAGCTTTCGAAATATGTTGATACACTGATTGTCATTCCCAACCAAAACCTGTTTCGGGTTGCCAATGAGAAAACAACCTTTGCCGCAGCGTTCGCGATGGCTGACCAGGTTCTCTATTCCGGTGTTGCTTCCATTACCGAGCTGATGACGAAGGAAGGCCTTATCAATCTCGATTTCGCCGACGTTCGCGCCATCATGAGCGAGATGGGCCGTGCCATGATGGGCACTGGCGAAGCCACAGGTGAAAAACGCGCCATTGAAGCAGCAGAGGCGGCCATTTCAAACCCACTGCTGGATGATGTTTCAATGCGCGGTGCGCGTGGCCTTCTGATTTCGATTTCCGGTGGACCTGATCTTACACTTTATGAAGTTGATGAAGCCGCAACCCGTATTCGAGAAGAAGTAGACCCTGAAGCCAATATCATTCTGGGTGCCACATTTGATGATTCACTTGAAGGCACCATGCGGGTTTCCGTTGTTGCCACCGGACTGGCGCAGGAAGCGCTCGGTGGTGAGCATCTGGAACACCATGAAGAAGAAAAGATTGAAGCACCAAAAACAACCATTGGTTATACTGGCAAGCCGCAAACGGCCATTCCGAAAACCGTAACGCCAGCTCCAATGGTGCAGCGTGTTCAGACGATGGCAGCACCAAAAATTCCAGCGCCTGCACCGACACGGACTGTTGAACAAGACATTGACGAGCAACCCATGGTAGCTCAGGCACGCACAACACGCATGCCTGCGATTGAAGAATTTCCGGCAATTGCACAAAAGCAGATTGCCGCCCAGCACAACCGCATTGAGCATATTGCCGAGCACGCCTCGCGCAAGAAAAAGGGGCTCTTTGAGCGCCTTGCCAATGTCGGACTTGGTCGCCGGGAAGACCCCCTTCCGACGTCAAAGGAGCCAGTCATGGCCGTACGCTCGGAACCCAAAATGCAGCAGGCCGCACAGGCGCGAAATGCGCAACCAGAGCCCACAAACCATATCGATCCCGGTCTTGATGATGACCAGTTGACCATTCCCGCTTTCCTGCGACGTCAAGCAAACTGATATTTGCCGAAAACGAATTTGCGAACCCGGCGGTCACACTTCTGCCGGGTTTCGTGCTTCTAAGGCTAAGCGCTTCATGTTTGCGTGGTTTTGCGCTAGAACCATGGGGCCTTCGGGAAGCAGGATCACTTTACGCATGATAATTGCCAGTTATAAGACCATCCAAAACCTGATATTTCTGGGTGCCATAACTGTCATGTTGTCGGCTTGCTCGTCATCGGGCGTAATGGGTGATTTGTTGGGTAGCAGTTCATCTTCAACACGTGCCGCCACATCCAGCGGCGCCTTAAGTCCTGATCTTGCTGCAGCCGGACAGGGTGACCCCGTGGCGGAAATGTATAATTCCGGTTTGGATAAATTGAATGCCGGGTCTTACAAATCAGCCGCCAAGAGCTTTGCCGAAGTGGAGCGGCAACACCCCTATTCGAAATGGGCCACAAAAGCGCTTCTGATGCAGGCCTTCGCCTATTACCAGCTCAATAGCTATGATGATGCCATCAACGCGGCAAATCGTTTCATCACATTGCACCCCGGCCATAAGGATTCGTCCTACGCCTATTATCTCACTGCCATATCGCAATATGAACAAATCAATGATGTGCGGCGTGACCAATCCGCCGCACAAAAAGCGCTTGAAGCACTTGATGAAGTAAGCCGCCGTTTTCCGGAGTCTCCGTATGCAGCTGACGCTGCCAAGAAAAGCCTGCTGGCCAAGGACCATCTCGCAGCCAAGGAAATGGATGTGGGGCGGTATTATCTCAAGCAGGGTTCTTATCTCGCGGGCATCAACCGTTTCAAAAAAGTTGTGATGGATTACCAAACCACCAGCCAAACGCCAGAGGCGCTTTACCGCCTTGCTGAAGGTTATATGGCCCTGGGTGTGGTTTCTGAAGCCCAGACGGCCGCTGCTGTTCTGGGGCATAACTTCCCGAACAGCCAATGGTACAAGGATGCCTACACGATTGTGTCCTCAAATGGCCAACAACCCGTGGAAAACCAGAGTTCCTGGATCAGCCGACTTTTCCGGGGCTGACCCCTCGCAATCGGGTAAACGACTCAGCTATAATCCTTTCCATGCTGACTGCACTTTCCATACGTGACATCGTTCTCATCGAGAAACTCGATATCTCGCTTGAAAGGGGCTTGACTGTTTTGACGGGTGAAACAGGGGCCGGGAAATCCATTCTGCTGGACGCGCTTGGGTTGGCGCTGGGTGGTCGGGGGGACTCAAGTCTTGTGCGCCATGGGGCCACAAAGGGTGTGGTGACGGCGGCTTTCAGATTGTCAAAAACCCATGCAGCCCTTGCCGTGCTGGAAGAGCAAGGTATTGAGACAGAGGGCGAACTGGTTATCCGCCGCATTCAGAATGCGGATGGGCCGAGCCGCGCTACGATCAATGACCAACCTGTGAGCCTGAACCTGTTGCGGCAGATTGCGGGAAGCCTTGCGGAAATCCATGGCCAACACGCCGACCGTGCGCTTGTCGATGTCGCGGCACATCGCCGCTTGATTGATGCCTTTGGTGAACTTGACGGGCGGGCCACCAATGTTGTCCAGCTTTGGCAACAGGTTTCAACACTGGCCAAGGAACTTGCCGATCATCGTGCGGCCATGGCGCGGGCAGAGGCGGAGCGCGATTATATTGAACATGCGGCGGAGGAACTGCGCGCCCTTGATCCGCAGGTGGATGAAGAATCCAAGCTAGCGGAAGCACGGCAACTCATGATGCATTCCGAACAATATGGCGCGGCCTTGAGTGAAGCGGAAAGTGTTTTGGCGTCTGACAGCATCGAAGCGCGTTTGAGTGCGGCGCTGCGCAAGCTTGAGCGGCGGCGGGACACAGCGGGTGGACGGCTTGATGCGGCGTGTTCAGCTCTGGATAAAGTCTTGATCGAAATGAATGAGGCGAGTCGTGCCTTGAACGACGCGCAACGCTCATTTGCCTTCAATCCTTCCGAATTGGAAAAATCGGAGGAACGCCTCTTTGCCTTGCGGGCTGCGGCGCGGAAATTTAAATCCACGGTGGATGGCTTGGCTGCGGTTCGCGCGCGATTTGAAGCCGATTTGCTATCGCTGAGTGATGGTGGCCAGAGACTTGCCTCGTTGGAAAAGCAGCATGCGGCGGCGCAGAAAACCTTTGATGCAGCCGCTGATGATTTGAGTGCCGCGCGGCGTGCTGCGGCGAAGAAACTTGACAGGGCCGTAATGGCTGAATTGCCGCCACTCAAGCTTGAGAAAGCACGTTTTGAAACACAGATTACCAGCGATGGCGGCAAGCCAGGCTCGCATGGCATTGACCGCGTTGAGTTCGTGGTTGCCGCAAATCCTGGAACACCATTGTCTCCGCTGATGAAGGTTGCCTCCGGTGGTGAACTCGCGCGTTTCATGCTGGCCTTGAAAGTCATTCTGGCCACCAAGGGCTCCGCACCCACATTGATCTTTGATGAAATTGATACGGGTGTTGGCGGTGCGGTGGCAGATGCCATTGGCGGACGTCTTGCGCGGATGGCGAAGGGCTTGCAGGTTTTGGCGGTAACGCATTCGCCGCAAGTGGCAGCGCGTGCTGCCGATCACATGTTGATTTCCAAGATGGAAGAAGTGGGCAGCCAGCGTATGGTTACCCGTGTGCAGTCTCTTTCCGACAAGAGCAGGCGTGAGGAAGTGGCGCGCATGCTGTCAGGTGCGAAGGTGACAGACGAAGCGCGCGCCCAGGCCGACCAGCTGCTGGGTAGCAGGGGTTAGGTATGGCGGCACTGACGTCAAAAGAGGCTGCGGCTGAACTCAAACGCTTGGCTGCCGAAATCACCGCGCATGACAGGCGCTACTATCAACAGGATGCACCGACAATTTCCGATGCGGACTATGACGCGTTGCGCAAACGCAATGCGGAGCTTGAGGCCGCGTTTCCAGAATTGATACTGGCGAGTTCGCCTTCCCATGTAGTAGGGGCAGCGCCGCAGGAAAAATTTTGCAAGATCCAGCATCGCGTGCCGATGCTCTCGCTGGCCAATGCCTTTGCGGATGAAGATGTTGACGAGTTTCTGGGACGTATGCGGCGGTTTTTGAACTTGGCGCTGGAAACCGACATTGAGATAACAGCGGAACCCAAGATTGACGGGCTTTCGATTTCCATTCGCTACGAGAAGGGAAAGTTAGTGCAGGCGGCAACGCGGGGTGACGGTGCTGAGGGTGAAAATGTCACCCCCAATGTGCTGACCATTTCGGATGTTCCGAAGAAACTCGCAGGCGGAGCGCCTGATATTCTTGAGGTTAGGGGTGAAATATACATGTCCCACAAGGACTTCGCTGCATTGAATGCGAAACAGATTCAAGATGGCGAAAAGACTTTTGCCAATCCGCGCAATGCGGCGGCGGGCAGTTTGCGGCAGTTGGATTCATCGATTACGGCGTCCCGTCCGCTTCGCTTTTTTGCTTATGCCTGGGGGGAGGCGCCGGAACTGCCTGGTGACACACAATATGATGTTGTCATGGGTTTCAAACGGTTGGGACTTCCGGTGAACCCGCTGATGGTGATTTGCCGCTCTGCGCCCGAACTTTTGGCACATTACCGCAGCATTGAAAGGCAGCGGTCGAGCCTCGGCTATGACATTGATGGCGTGGTTTACAAGGTGAACCGCTTGGACTGGCAGCAGCGGCTCGGTTTTGTGTCGCGCTCACCGCGCTGGGCCATTGCCCACAAGTTTGCGGCAGTGCAGGCCACAACGGTTCTGGACGGCATCGACATTCAGGTGGGGCGTACGGGGTCTTTGACGCCCGTCGCGCGATTGCGGCCAGTGACCGTGGGTGGTGTGGTTGTTTCAAATGCCACACTTCACAATGAAGATGAGATTGCCCGCAAGGATGTGCGCATTGGCGATACGGTTGTGGTGCAGCGGGCAGGAGATGTGATCCCGCAAATCACCTCCGTTGTTTTGGATAAGCGTTCCCCGTCATCTGTGCCTTATGTGTTTCCTGATCACTGCCCGGCCTGCGGCAGTGCGGCCATGCGCGAAAATGATGACGTAGTGCGGCGCTGTTCTGGCGGCTTGATTTGTCCGGCACAGCGTGTGGAACGTCTCAAGCATTTTGCCTCGCGCAACGCTTTTGACGTTGAAGGGTTGGGCGACAAGATCATTGAAGAATTCTATCGCGACGGGCTTATTCAATCACCGCAGGATATTTTCACCCTTGCCACCCGCAATGAACGCTCGTTGAAAAAACTCAAGGACCGTGAGGGCTGGGGCGAGGCCAGTGTCAAAAAACTGTTTGAGGCCATAGATCAGCGGCGCAATGTGGCGCTTGACCGCTTCATCTTTGCGCTTGGCATTCGACATGTGGGAGAGACCACCGCGCGGGTGTTGGCGCGAGCGTATGGATCGGCAGCCGCGTTCAAAGACCAAATGATTGCCGCCGTTCCAGAAGCAGATGCGTTTCACGAGCTTAATGCCCATGACGGGATTGGTGTTGTGGTGGCTGACTCCATTACGGCTTTTTTTGCCGAGCCGCATAATGTGGATGTGGTGAATGAGCTTTTGAAGTATGTGACACCTGCGCCCCTTGCTGCCATTCAATCCTCCTCGCCTGTGTCTGGAAAGACGGTTGTTTTCACGGGTGCGCTGGAGATGATGACACGCGAAGAAGCGAAAGCCATGGCGGAGCGGCTGGGGGCGAAAGTTGCGGGATCGGTTTCCAAGAAAACAGATTTGCTGGTGGCGGGGCCAGGGGCTGGTTCAAAACTGAAAGATGCTGAAAAACACGGCGTTGAAGTGATCGACGAAGCCGAATGGTTCAAGCGCGTTGGTGGTGCATGAAGGCATCCATTACTGATTTCAGAGCCGGCCTTGCCGATATTTCACCCATGTTGATCGCCTATATTCCGATTTCCATGCTGTGGGGGACGCTTGCGGCCAGCAAGGGGCTTTCGCCATTGGAATCCCTTTTGATGAGCGCTTTCGTTTATGGTGGCGCATCACAGTTTGTCGCGATTGAGATGTGGCGTGATCCGCTGCCGATTGTCTTGATGGTGCTGACGGTTTTTGTGGTGAACCTTCGGCACGCCTTGATGTCGGCTTCGATCTCACGCCATCTCGGTGGCATTCCTTCAAAGTGGCATCCCGTCATGATGTATGTTCTCACTGATGAGGCGTGGGCTATGGCTGAACGCCAGGCCCTGACTCGGCCTTTGACGCTGGCTTACTATCTCGGTGTGGCTGCACCGCTGTGGCCGATTTGGTTTGGCTTCACGTTTGTTGGCGCGTGGTTGGGATCGAAGCTAGGTGATCCTGCCGCAATCGGGCTCGACTTTGCTTTTGCCGCCATGTTCATTTCCATTCTTGCGGGGTTTTGGAAAGGCCCGCGCACGGGTGGCGTCGTGATTGCCAGTGCTGCAGTTGTGATTGCTGCCAAAACATTCCTGTCGGGGGCTTGGTATATTCTTTTGGGTGGACTTGCGGGCGCTGCATTCGCTGCGATTTTTTATCGGAATGACGACACATGAGTTCCATCTTTGCTGTTGACCTAACCACGCTGTTTGCAATTATCGGCATGGGGATCGCGACCTACACGACGCGGCTTTCCGGTTTGCTGTTGATGCGCGGTGTTGAGGTGAAGGGGCGGTTGAAGGCAGCACTTGATGCGGTGCCACCTGCTGTGTTGATGGCAGTCATCACGCCCACGGTGTTCATGTCCGGCATCGCCGAAACCTTGGCAGCGGGTGTGACTGCCATTGCTGCCTATCTACGTGCGCCGCTGTTGGTGACCATTCTGGTGGGCGTGGGAAGTGTTGTTTTGTTCCGTATGCTGATCAATTAAACGGTGCGCAGGCTTGCTTGAGCCATTCGAGTTCTGCGCCGGATAGATGGTCGCCGACTTCTTTCATCACGCGCGCATGATAGGTGTCGAGCCAGTGCAACTCGTCGCGGGTGAGAAGTTTGGTATCTATGAGGCGGCGTTCGATGGGGCAGAGGGTGAGCGTTTCAAAACCCATCATCGGGCGCTCGCCTCCCGGGATATCCTTGGCTTCGTGGATGAGAAGAAGGTTTTCAATGCGGATGCCGAAGTCATTCTGCTTGTAGAAACCGGGTTCATTGGACAGGATCATGCCGGGTTCAAGCGGCGTGCGGTCCGTTTTGTTGATGCGGGCCGGGCCCTCGTGAACGGAGAGATAGGAGCCAACGCCGTGGCCCGTGCCATGATCATAATCCAATCCGGCAGCCCACAGGCTTTGGCGGGCCAGTACGTCCATCTGTGAGCCGCAGGTCCCTTTGGGAAAGCGCAGGAGTGAAATGCCGATCATGCCTTTCAGCACGCGGGTGAAGCGGTCTTTCATTTCCGGTGTAGGCTCGCCCACGATGACCGTGCGCGTGATGTCGGTTGTGCCGTCTTGGTATTGGCCACCGGAGTCGATGAGGAAGATGCGGTTCATTTCCAATGGCAGGCAATTTTGTGGATCAACGCTGTAGTGTGGAATGGCGGCATTGGGACCAGCGCCTGCAATGGTGTTGAACGAAAGATCGAGCAACATGCCGGTGTCCTTACGGAATCCTGCGAGCTTTTCTGCAACGGACCATTCCGTGAGGTCACCTTTAAGTGCGGCGGATTCGAGCCAGCAAAGGAAGCGCGACACGGCAACGCCATCGCGCCTGTGGGCAGCACGGGTACCTTCCTGTTCGGTGGCGTTCTTTTTTGCTTTTGGCAATACGCAGAGGTCTGTTGCCGAAATCATCTTTGCTTTACCAAGCGCGGTTTTTATTTTTGCTGGTGTCCAAGTATTGTCGATCTGAACAACGGATTTGCCAAGAGCTTTTAACGCTGCTTCGAGGTCTTCCGGTTTTTTGACAGTAACGGATTTTTTT
Source organism: Rhodobiaceae bacterium (assembly GCA_031417195.1). Classification (GTDB taxonomy): domain Bacteria; phylum Pseudomonadota; class Alphaproteobacteria; order Rhizobiales; family Aestuariivirgaceae; genus Aestuariivirga. Next base: position 11,538 of record JANOVC010000061.1, on the reverse strand, counting down.
AAATGCGCGGCCACATCTTCCGGCAGTTTTGCCTTATCGATGAAGAGTTCTGCTTTGCCCTTCTTCTTCACAATCGCATAGGCGAGTACGACAGGCGTGTAAGGCACATCGGCCCCTCGAATGTTGAAGGCCCAAGCCACCGAGTCCGGTTGGGTGAGAACCGTTGCATCGGCTCCGGCCTTTGTTAACAGCTTGGACATCATTGCAAGCTTATCGGCGATGCTTTGACCGGTAAATTGCAGGGGCTGGACGGAGAGGGGGGCCTTGGGTTTTGCAGGCTGATCCTCCCAAACCATGTCGATTGGATTTTTGGCAACAGGCTGCAGTTTGGCTCCCACCTTGGTGCAGGCAGCGGCGAAGCGTTCGGCTTGATCGACGGTGAGCAACCACGGATCGTAACCCAGCACATCACCCTTTTTGAGATTGTCGGCAATCCATGCCGTAGGTGGCTCATCGATGAGATGAAAAGGCGTAAAAACTTTTGTATCAACCTGCGCGCGAACTTGGATGGTGTAGCGTCCATCAACGAATATCGCGCCTTTTTTCAGGGTGAGAATGGCCATGCCCCACGAACCGGCAAAGCCCGTGAGCCATTTCAGGCGCTCGGCATAAGCTGCCACATACTCACCCTGGAACTCATCTTGCCGTGGCACGATGAAGCCGGTAAGTTTTTGTTCTTTCAGGATTTGGCGGAGAGCCGCGACGCGTGATGTGTGATTCATGTGAATAAACTACGCTTTTTTGACCATTTGGGCAAAAGGAAATACTTGCAACCTGCGTCAAGTTGTTCCATATCACTTCCATCGAAAACTTGGGCCGGATGACTGGCCGCTTCGCAACCCTGTCGGGCCGCGTGCAACTATCTTCCCACCAACAATCGACTACACGGGTCTTTATGCCCTGCTTTTGGCATGGTGTCGGGACCACCTGATAACCCAACTGAAGGACGATCCCATGAATACGGGTACTGTAAAGTGGTTCAATGAGCAAAAGGGCTATGGCTTTGTTCAACCTGATAACGGCAGCAAGGACGTTTTCGTTCATATTTCTGCCGTTGAGCGCGCCGGTTTGCGCACTCTCAAGGAAGGCCAGAAGGTCTCTTTTGAAATCGTAACCGACAAGCGCACGGGCAAGAGCTCGGCTGGCAATCTTACTGCTTCCTAATCGCTAGCAATATATTGCGAATTACGGTGCCCGACCCCACAGGTCGGGCATTTTTTATTGTGCAGTGCAAAAATTTTATTGTTTGATTGCATGCGATTTTTGCATGACAAAACCTTTAGTTTTGTCTGATTTGCCTCGGAAGACACTTCAAACATTAATAAAATTTTAGCGAGTATGACCGAATAAAGGCAATTATTGTTCAATAATTGTCACATTTCACCGTTAAGCAATATTTGTGCTGATTTGCTGTCGGGTTTATGAAGTGTAAATTTAGACATGCATTTTATGCATGACAGATGCATAAAGCGAGCGCTGGAGAATGGGGCCACTGCCTCCTATATCAGCCTCATGATTGTGCAACGCACAACAAATGAACACCCGAAAGACCAGAGTTCGGATATCCCGAACCGGTTTTCAAAGGGTTAAATGGAGAAAGACGATGACGACGATTACTTATGGCCGCGAAACCTCACGCAACAATGGCACGGATTTTGCCCCTGGCGTTATGGGTCGCGTAAAGAGCTACTTTGCCCGCAGCCGCGCCGAACGCCAGCTCAACCAGCTCGATGACCGCATGCTCGCCGACATTGGCGTGCGTCGCTCGGAAATCGAAAAGATGGTTTGGGGCAACTAAGCCAAACTCTCAAGTTTGGGCTATAAGCCCTTGATATTGAACGGTGGGAACTGAAAAGTTTCCGCCGTTTCTGTTTTGCAGGATATCGGATTAATTTCTGCAAGAGGAAAATAGTCCTTTACACCGGGCGGTCGATCTGCTATATCAAGGTATACTCGGAAATTGAGATAATACCCATTCATCGGGAGACTTTGAATTTGATTTGGCGCGTGATCGGGTTGGTGAAAACCAGTGTCACCCAGTTTCCCAGTAGCAGAGTTCTCGTCCCGATCAACCCGCGATTCCGGTAGGCGGCACTTACCCAACGGATTTGGTCTCGCGTTATTCCCGAGAGAATGAGTGTGCCGCCGGGAGTCATGATTGTTTTCAGCCCTTGGGCGAGGCTGATGAGCGGGCGGGCGAGGATGTTGGCGAAGATCAGGTCGTAAGGTGCGGCGCCCGCAATTTTGGTATGTTTGAGACCGGGGGCAGTGGCGGCTTGCACGAGGGGGAGCGTGCGGTTGAGGGCTGCGTTCAGGACTGTGACGCGGACGGCTTCAGGGTCGATGTCGGTGGCAAGTGTTTTTTGTTTGGTGGCTACTGCGGCTGCGATGGCGAGCACACCGGTGCCGCAGCCAAGGTCCAAAATGTTTTTTGGCTTGCGGTGTTTGAGCAGCGCATCGAGGGCGAGGAGGCAGCCTGTTGTGGTGCCGTGGTGGCCGGTGCCAAAGGCAGTGCCTGCGTCAATCTCGAGCGAAATGCCGCCGCTTCTTCTGCGGTCGCGGTCGTGGGAGCCGTGGAGGTAGAAGCGTCCGGCCACAACGGGAGCAAGACCTTCAAGGGAATGCTTGACCCAATCGGTGTGGGGCAGGGTTGAGATGATGCCTGTTGGAAGGTCCAATAATTCTTTTGCGGATTGTGCTTCGTCATCGCTTCCGAAATAGGCAACGGTTTCCCAAAGGTTGTTGGCTTCGTCGGTTTCATTGATCGAGACAGCCATGGGCTCAATGCGGAAATCGTTTTCGAAGCGGGTGGCCATATTTTCTGCGGCGGGAAGTGTTAGTGCAGGGATCGTGAGAATAACGCGGGCTGTGGTCATGCGGCGGCTTTAGCTTTCTGCCCATAGAGAGTCTAGCAGCACATGTGATGATCTATCCCGTGAATATTGCTTTCAGTTGCGCACGTTCTTCCACGATAAAGTCAAAAAACGCGGATATGCGTGGTGTGTGGCGAAGATCAGGATGCGTGAGAATGCGCCAGCTGCGCGTCAATTCCGGAATTGGACCCATTACTTTCACCAGTGTTTCCTCTGCATCGCCCACCGCTGTTGGCAGTGGTCCAATACCCACACCTGATTTTATCGAAGAAGCCAGACCGAGCACACTGTTGCTGCGCGCAGCTATTGTTGCTTCGGGCGCCACGTCCTTCAGCCATATGGATGTGCGGTGGTTGCTTAACGAAGTATCAAAAGACACCAAGGGATGATGTTTTAAATCTTCAAGTTTTTCGAGCCTTGCGTGGCGCGTGGTATAATCCTTACTCGCATAAATCGCCCATAGAGAATCCGCTATCTTGCGTCCGACGAGTTCCTCGTCCGTGTCACCGGAACGGAAGGCGATGTCGGCTTCACCCCTGGTGAGATCGAGGTAGCGATCACTTGACAGAAATTCGATGCGCAAGCTGGATGGTGCTCATGGAAGCGGTCAAGCAGGGCAGATTTCGTGATTCTGAAAACAATGGGCTCGGGACATGTGACCCTGATAACGCCTGTTAAATCACGCGCCTGATCCTTTACGTGGCGCTCAAAATCCTTGATGTCACTTTCAATGCGTTCGGCATAGGGCAGAAGTTCCTTGGCATAGTCCGTCAGGCGATAACCTGCTGGTTCGCGCGTTACGAGCTTGCGTTGCAAGCGTTTTTCCAGTTCGACCAATCGCCGGTGAACTGTCGATTGATTGACACCCAGCGTTTTGCCTGCCGCAATCGTGCTCTGCTGCCGTGCAACCGCGAGAAAGAACTTGAGGTCATTCCAGTCGAACATGTTGGAGGTTATGCATGAACGCGGCCCCCTTTGGCAAACTTGCCGCTGCCGCAACGCGTCTGCAAGGACTAGGACTCAATCATTACAATTTTTAACAAGGAGTATTCCGAATGCGACTTACATCAATTTTTTTGTATCTGATTTCAGCAATATTTTTCAGTCATGCAGCTTTTGCTGATGGTGGATTGGCCAAGCCTAACCTTATTCTCAAAGAAATCGTGGCAGGACTTCCGCAGAATAGCAAAAACGAGGTGCGCGTGTTGACTGCGGTTTTCAAACCGGGTGACAAGACGCTTCACCATACACATGACTTTCCCGTCACAGTTTATGTTGTTGAAGGCGCCTTCACGCTGGAGCTGAAGGGCCAGCCTGTGAAAACCGTAAAGGCGGGAGAGGCGATGATTGAACCTCCCAACACGGAAATGACGGGTTACAACCGCAGCTCGACTGAAGACACAAAAGTTGTGATTTTTTATGTCAGTGCACCGGAGACATCTTTTCTCAAACCTTTGAAGTAACCGCGACCTACGTCAGCGGGACAATCTCAATTTCGACGCGGCGGTTCTGGGCTTTGCCGTTGGCAGATGCATTTGAGGCGATAGGTCGTCTTTCGCCAAGGCCTTGTACTTCGAAACGCTGCGGATTCAAGCGCTGGGAGATGAGATATTGGGCAACGGAATCGGCGCGGCGCTGGGAGAGGTCTGCGTTGTAGTCGTCGGCACCATCGGAGTCCGTGTGGCCGTTGACGTCCACCATGGTCTTGTTGAATTCCTTGAGCACGATGGCGACAGTGTTCAGGGTTTCATAGAAGCGTGGCTTGATATCTGACTGGTCGGTTGCGAAGGTGATGTTGGACGGCATGTTCAACACGATATTGTCGCCGTTGCGGCTGACCGATACGCCTGTGCCTTGCAGGCGCTCACGCAGTTTGGCTTCCTGGTTGTCCATATAGAGGCCAACGCCGCCGCCCGCGATTGCCCCGAGGCCCGCGCCTACAAGCATGGCATTGCCGGTTTTGACTTTTGTCGTGCCGCCAATGATGGCGCCTGCGGCTGTTCCCAAGATGGCACCTGTGCCCGCACCCAGTGCGGTATTAGAGACCTTCTGTTCGCCCGTGTAGGGGTCAGTGGAACAGGCAGCAAGAATGAATGACGCGGCAGTGAGTGCGATAATCGTAAATTTCATGGTTTCCCTCAATGTGGCTGGGGCTGAATCTGAGGTCCATGTGGTCGTATTAAGGTTAAATAAAGATTACTCGGCAGCAGCTAAATCTTCGGCTACGAGGAAGCCGCCGGACTGGCGTTTCCACAAATTGGCGTAGAGACCATTGCGCTTCAGCAATTGCTTATGTGTACCTTCTTCAACAATGCGGCCCTTGTCCATGATGATGAGGCGGTCCATGGCGGCGATGGTGGAGAGCCTGTGTGCTACGGCAATCACGGTTTTGCCCTCCATAAGCGTGTAGAGATTTTCCTGGATTGCGGATTCAACTTCGGAGTCGAGAGCACTTGTTGCTTCATCGAGAACGAGGATGGGTGCGTTTTTCAGCAGCACGCGGGCGATGGCCACGCGCTGGCGCTGGCCGCCGGACAGTTTCACCCCGCGCTCACCTACATGGGCTTCGTATCCGGTGCGATTTTTGGGGTCCACAAGACCTGCAATGAACTCATCGGCATGGGCTTTTCTTGCCGCAGATTCAACGTCTGACATGGCGGCATCGGGCATGCCATAACGCAAATTATCAAGCACGGAACGGTGGAGCAGGGAGGTGTCTTGGGTCACCACGCCGATGTTGGCGCGCAGAGATTCTTGCTGGACCTGCGAAATATCCTGTCCATCAACACGGATGGTTCCACTTTCGAGGTCGTAAAAACGCAACAGCAAATTGGCCAGAGTGGATTTGCCAGCGCCGGATCTGCCAACGATGCCAACTTTTTCACCGGGGCTGACTTTCAATGTAAAGCCGTCAACGATTTCACGCGCGCCTTCAATAACGGGCTTGCCGTAGTTGAATCGCACGTTGTCAAAAAAGATTTCGCCCTTGGTGACCTTGATGGGTTTGGCATTTGGCGCGTCCGCCACCATGCGATCACGCGCGATGGTATCAATGCTGTCCTGAATGACGCCAATATCCTCAAACAGGCCCGCTACTTCCCAGATGATCCATTGCGACATGGCCTTGAGGCGCAGTGTCAAGCCGATGGAGAAAGCGATGGCACCCGTTGTGATGGCACCTTGATGCCAAAGGTAAATGGAAATGCCTGACATCATGAAAATGAGAATGCCACTGAGCAGGCTTAAGGCCGATGTCATGAACGTGGACATGCGCATGGATTTGTAAACGCTGTCCAGCATCCAACCCATGCCTTCGCGGGCGTAATTATCCTCGCGGTCCGCATGGGCGAAAAGCTTCACTGTTGAAATGTTGGTATAGCTATCAACAACGCGGCCAATGACCAGCGATCGCATATCGGCCTGGGCCTCGGAAAGCTTGCCAAGTCGGGGAACAAAATACCAGCAGCACAAGGCGTAGCCAGCAAGCCAAACCAAGAGTGGAACCATGAGCCAGAGGTCACTGGTAGCGACAAGCACAAGCGCGCCGATAAAATAGACCGACACATAAACCACGACCTCGGTGAGTTTCATCACGGCATCCCTAACACCGAGGGCTGCCTGCATTACCTTGGTGGCCACGCGGCCGGCAAAGTCATTGTGGAAGAAGTCCATGCTTTGACGCAGCACATAGCGATGCGCGAGCCAGCGGATGCGCATGGCAAAATTGCCGCGCAGGCCCTGGTGGGAAATGGCTTCCGAAATGAAATTGAGGATGGGCAGGGCGATGATAACCAGTCCACCCATCACGGCAAGCTTGGTGCCATTGGTCTGCCAAAACGTCGTGCGGTCTGCTGTGGCCAACAAGTCAACCAGATTGCCGATGAAGGCAAAGAGATAGACTTCGATCAGCGCGATAATGATGGAAAACGCAATTGAGGCAACCAGCAGCGGCATGAAGGGTTTTGTATAGTGATAGGCAAAGGCCAGCAGTGTGGGCTTGGGCTTTTCCAGCGCACTGTCGGGAAACGAATCAACGGAATTTTCAAGCCAGGAGAAGAAACGGGAAATCATGTGGCTCTTATAGCGCCTTTGGTTTTATGAGGTCAAAGCCATGGTGGCGCAGGGGTGTCCAGTGCCAGCATGCCAGGCAGAATTTTCCGCTGCACCCACGCCAAGCCGAGAATGGGTGGTACGACCCAACGGCGCAGCGTTTTGGACGTGAAACTATTGGAGGCGATGAGGTTTGTGGGTTGGGCTGTGAGCTTGAGGACTTTTGCACCGACGGGATGACGCAGGTCTGTGTATTCCGACGTGCGTTTTTGTTCCATCAGCCATGCAAGCCAGCACGCATCCTCAATGCCCAAGTTCATGCCGCGACCACCGACGGGTGAATGGATATGGGCGGCATCGCCCGCGAGAAACACGTTGCCGCGCTGGTAGGATTCGACCTGACGGTAGTTGATGCGGAATTCCGCCTCCCAGACCACGTGGCGTGGTTTTGCTTCTTTGGGCAACAGGTTCATGGTATCGCCTCGTGTAGAGACGAAACGACCGAAGCCTTCACGCATGGGCAGATAGGTAATCACGTGGTCTTCGCGAATGGTGGCCACGGCTTGATCGGAAGGGAATGACCAATCATCCAATTCTACATCGGCCAGGCCAAACACCTGTTCCACGCTTTCACCGGGAAAGCTGAATCCCAGTGTTTTTCTGACCTGTGAATGAGCGCCATCCGCACCGATGAGCATGTTGGCTGTGGAATATCTACCATCGCTCAGTGTGATTGAAATATTTTCGGGTGATGCCGTGAAGTTCTGTAAAGCAAGGCCGCGCTCGAGTTTTCCGCCGTTGCGCGTGAACACGGCTTCAAGAATTTCCTCGGTGCGCGATTGCGGCAGACTGAGGAGAAAATTGAAGCGATGCTTCACAGCGCTGACGTCAATGACAAAGAGCTTTTGCTGTTCAAAGCGAATGAGGGCGCTGTTGATCTTATGACCTGCGGCGAGCAGTTCGTCGGTGGCTCCAGAGGGTTCCAACAGGTCAAGGGTTCGGGGATTGATGGCAAGCGCGCGCGACTGGGGTGAAACCGCCAAATCGGGATCAATGATGCGGGGATCAAAGCCTCGGCGGCGCAGTTCGATTGCAGCGGCCAAACCAACGGGACCACCGCCTGCCACAAAAACCTGATTCTTGTGAACGGGTTGCATGGGCTTTTTACCTTACCACTTCAACATGGATATAATCTAATCATAGCATAAAACGCGCTGGACTGTCATCCGTGGTGCCTGGTTTCAGGGTTCCGGGGCGTCGGTGCTTGCTCACGCTGACGTGACAGAAAATCATAATGAAACCTGAAGCCTTTATGCCCGCTGCGGCGTATAGATAATAATCATTGAACAAAGAGGTCATCACCATGAACCGTCGCCATGTTTTGGGATATGCCGGGTTCTCGGCAATTGGTTTAAGTATCGGTAGCCATTTGGCTCAGGCTTTTGAAGTCGTGAAGTCGGAGGCCCAGTGGAGAGAATTGCTCACGCCAGAGCAATTTTCCGTGTTGCGCGAGGCAAACACCGAGGCTCCCAACAGCAGCCCTTTGCTGGAGGAACACCGTGACGGCACGTTCGTGTGTACGGCTTGTGATCTGCCTTTGTATTCCTCGAAATCCAAATATGAAAGCGGCACAGGTTGGCCGAGCTTTTACCAGGCGCTGCCCGGTGCTGTGGGTGAAAAGGAAGATAACACGCTCTTTACCAAACGCACTGAAGTGCACTGCAGCCGCTGCGGCGGTCATTTGGGCCATGTCTTCAATGATGGACCAAAGCCTACGGGCCTGCGCTACTGCATGAATGGCGTTGCGCTGAAGTTTGTGGTTGGCTAGTTTCCTGAATACTCTTTGACATAGGAGCGCCAAATGGCGGCCGGAATGTTTGAGTAATCATCGGTCCAGACCGCAACGTCAGAATTTCGTGGTGGGTTCCAACCGTTTTCCGGGTTGAAGGCATTTAACAATTCCGGCTTTCTCGCAAGAACGACAACGGATGCCGGGAATCGGTCCCCAAACTTGCCCGTTGCCTTGTCAATGGTCACGGCTTTTATGAAGAGGCCGGCATCCTTGGCCAAGGCTGCAGTAACGCTTTGCAGTTCCATGTTGCGGTTGGAGATGTGTATGACGAGTAGGCCGTTTTCCTTGAGGCGTTCAAGATAAAGTGCTACGGCCTCGCGGGTTAAAAGATGAACCGGAATTGAATCCGAAGAAAACGCGTCCAAAAGGAGATAGTCATATGTGACATCGTGTTGGTCGGCGAGGGTGAGGCGTGCGTCGCCCAATATGATCTGGGCGTCTGGCGCGCATTCCGACAAGAACCTGAACTTCGTTGGATCCTTTGCTATTTTTGCCACCAAGGCATCGATCTCAAAGAATGTGAAGCGGTCGCCCGGGGCTCCGTTGCAAGCCTGACCGCCGGTGCCGAGACCCACGACGGCCACGTCACGTCCTGCCGGGTTTGCGGGCAGCAAACGCAGTGTTTTCGAGATTGATCCCTCAGGATGGTAATAGGTCAGGGCTTCGGCTTTTCCAGTATAGGGTGTTCCATCGGGATTTCTGATACGCATTGCGCCATGGATTGTTGTTCCATGGGTGAGTACGCGGAACTGGCCCTTGTCGTTTATGGAAATCCGGTAAACGCCATAGAAGGACCGTGCGAACTCGGTGCCATAGACGCTGCCAAACTTGAACGCCAAGAGGATAAAGACAATTGGAATAAGCGATGCGCGCACCAGATTGTGGCGGAATGCACCGATGATGATGAAAAAGCCAGCAATAATGAGTGGAACCAGCAGATTGCCTAACTCCACCATTTCGGTTGAGCGCAGCATGTAAACAAGTGCAATGGCTGCAAAACCAATCGCCAGTGCCGGGACGGCCTGCTGCATGATTTCGGTTTTTGTGGCGTTGCGAATGGCGGGATGGGCAAGCATCACGATGCTCACCAGAATTGGATATTCCAGAATGCTGTTGAAGATGTAAGGTGCGAGCAGGCCAGAGAAAATGCCGCCGAGCACGCCGCCGAACGACATCCACAAATAGAACTGGGTGAGTTGTTCCGCCTTGGGACGCAAGGTGTACAGCCTGTGGTGATACATCAGGGCTGCCGCAAAATAGAACACGAGATGCGAGCCAAGCGTGAACAACAGGTTGAAGTCGAACAACTTGGTCATGAAAATGAGGCCTGCCGCGATGGGGACGCATTCGCAGGCAAGGCGCATTGGCACCAGTGGCTTGTCCCTGAAGATCAGCACAAAGGTGAGCAGGAAGAGCGACAGGGGGATAACCCACATGAAGGGGGCAGAGGCCACATCCGTTGCGATATGGGCGGTGACGGCCACGAGCAGGGCTGACGGAATGAAGGACAGCCAGATATATTTGCCGATCAGCGGCAGCTTAAGCAATTCGGCTGGTTTCTGCTTTTCGACGGCAACTGACCCCTGCGTGAGCTGCATGATGGTGCCGGAAGCAGCGATGAGGACGACCAGCAGGGCAAAACCGGCCGACCAGCTGGTTGCCTGCTGGGGCAGGCGGAGCGTGATTTCAAACAGCAGGGGATAAAGCAGGAGGGCCGCGAACGAGCCGAGATTTGATGCGGCATAGAGGAAATAAGGGTTTCCGGCATCCCTATGACCGGTGCGGGCAAACCAGGCCTGTAGCAACGGGCCGTTTCCGGCGACGGCGAAAAAGGGCAGGCCCACGGAGAAGGTGAAGACGCCGATGAGCCAGAACATTTGCCCTTCGACGGGTGGTTTGCCGAGCCCCGTAGAGACCGCAATGGGAAGCGTTATGAAGGTGACCAGCAAAAGGCAAATATGCACGATCACCGCTACGCGCGTGGGCAAATAGCGTGTGGACAGATGGGCGTAGAGATAGCCCAGCAGCAACAAAGCCTGGAAAAACACCATGGCGACGGACCACACGGCGGGTGACCCGCCGAGTTGGGGCAGGACCATTTTGGTGAACATGGGCTGGATGGCAAACAGCAGGAAAGCCGAGGTAAACACGGTTAAGGTGAACACCCAACGCGCCATTTTACGGGCTTCACTGTGGCCTGCCTGGGTGGCAGTTGCGGTTGCGGTTTCGCTTACAGATTGCATGGTTTTGCCTCAGTGACGGGTTCAAAAACCATGATTTAGGGGGCAAAGCGTTAAAACAGCCCTAAGCGGCGGTTACGAAACTGTCTAAAACGCGAATTTCCACGGGAATTACGGCGACGGGAGCCTTGTGGCAAGGTTACGCTTCTTGTGAAAATACTGCTCTGGGCTTTCGAGTAATAGTGCACGTCAGGAGGTATCGAGCTTCATGGCCTCGCGGGCGAAGTAGTGGCATTCGTGGAGGATGCGGTCGATCTCGCGGGTTTTGCGGCGGAGGTAACCGGGAGGCGTTCCGGGCCGCATGGGATAGCGCAGTTTCAGATGGTATATGGTTGCCCGCTTTTGCCGCCAGCGGGCCAATCGCTTGGCCTGGCGCGGGAGATCATTCAGGGCTGACGTGAGGGCCTGGAGCCTGCGGATAATGCGGGCGGCATCCATGAGGCCATCGGATGGTTGTGGGGCGGATGGACGCGGTGTTGGCCCGAAGGTGATCACCCGGTGGCCATCGGGGCCAAAGAAATGA
>JANOVC010000060.1:0-16140 GCA_031417195.1 Rhodobiaceae bacterium | reverse complement strand
CCTTTGATATTCCGATCATGACCACCATGTATCGCAAGGACATTTTGGAAAAGCACAAGATTGCGCCACCAAAAACAGTTGATGAATTTACGGCCGCTGTAAAAATGATCACCGAGGCCGAGAAAGCCAACGGCATGTATGGTACGGGTCTTCAGGCCAAATCCGGTCACTACTCATTGAACTGTGACTGGACACAGATGATCTGGAATGAGGGTGGTTCGATCTTCACCAAGGACAAGAAGTTTTCTGGTAATGACGAAGCCGGTATTCGCGGTCTTCAGACCTATCAAGAATGGCTGAAGAACGCACCCCCGCAATCAACAGCCTCCACATGGGATGGACAGTTCCAGATGATGGCGGCAGGTCAGGTAGCTCTCGTCAACAGTTGGGATGAATTCTTCCCGGGTCTTGATGCCGATGACTCAAAGGTTAAAGGCCTGTGGGAACCATTGCGACCAATCACCGGCAAGCCTATTCGTGCCGTTGCCGATGCTGGCTTTGGTGAAATTCCAAACAATGGTCACCAGGGTGGTTCAATCCTGGGTCTTTCGAAATATTCGAAGAACATTGATGCGGCTTGGATATTCATGCAATGGGCTTGCTCCAAGGACATCATGACCCGCTGCACGTTGATTGGTGGCTTTGCGCCAATGCGCGTGTCGTCCTTCGAAGACCCTCGCGTAAAGGCAAAGGCTGTGGTTGGTTCGGGCACGACGCGTCATCTGGAAGTTGTGAAATGGACCATCGACAATGCCATGGCTTCCGAGCCTGACATGCCGCTGTGGGCGGGCTTCTCGAACAATGAGATTCCCGTTGGCCTTGGCAAGCTGCTGACAGGCCAGGATTATGGCGGCGATGCCAAGAAGTGCATGGATGACATAGCATCCCAGATCAACAAGGCTGTTGCTGACGCGGGCCTCATTTAGTCCCCCAACGAAAACGTGGAGGCAGATCCCGGTCTGCCTCCACTTTTGTCAAAGCACCTAATGAAACAAGATATTGTCATCGGCATCGATTCTTCGACGACCGCGACCAAGGCAATTGCCTGGGATAGCCGCGGGCGGGTGATTGCGGAGGGTCGCGCGCCTGTCCCCCTGTCAACGCCCAAGCCCGGGTGGTTCGAGCAGGACGTTGCCGACTGGACAGGGGCAGCAGCAAAAGCCCTAAAACAGGTTACACGAAAAATTCCTGCAACGCGCATTGTCGCAATTGCGATTTCAAACCAGCGTGAAAGTTTTGCGCAGTTTGACGCCAAGGGCAAAGCCTTGCGTCCCGGCACACTGTGGTTGGATGAGCGCTCCCACGTCGAGACCAAAGAACTTGCCGAAATGATTGGCGCCGAAAACCTGCACCGCATTTCCGGCAAGCCAAGTGATGTGACACCCTGCATTACACGCTGCCGGTGGCTGGTCAAAAATATGCCTGGCGTGTGGAAAAAAACCGCCAAGACAGCTGAAGTGCATGGTGTGCTCACACATTTTTTTACAGGCCAATGGCACACCTCGACAGCGTCGGCTGACCCTATGGGCCTTTTGGATATGAAGCTGTTTGACTGGTCGGATGCGCTCATGGGTGCTGTTGGATTGACGCGGGCGCAGTTGCCAAAACTGTTCCGGCCCGGTGATGTCATGGGCGAGGTAACACCTTCCGCGGCCAAATTGACAGGACTCAAAGCCGGAACGCGCGTCGTGGCAGGCGGTGGTGATGGCCAATGCGCTGGCACCGGAGCCAACATGTTTGAGAAGGGCAGGGCCTACCTCAATCTTGGCACGGCAGCTGTTTCCGGCAGTTTTGGCACAGACTATGTGCATGATCCGGTGTTTCGCACCATGTCCGCTGTTGCTGAAAACGGTTACTCTTATGAAACAGCCATTCGCACCGGAACGTTTTTGCTGAACTGGATGGTGGAGCGGTTGTTCAATGTGAACCCCGCCAAGAACCCCAATATATTTTTGGTGCTGGAGCGGGAAGCCAGGGCTTCGCCGATTGGCAGCAATGGCTTGGCTCTTGTGCCCTATTGGTCGGGTTGCATGACACCCTATTGGGATACGGGTGCACGGGGTGTGATTGCGGGTCTATCGGGAAATCATACCCGTGGTGATGTTTACCGCGCCATCATGGAAGGCATCGCCCTTGAACAGGTGATGATGACGGAGCGCGTGGCAGAAGCCACACAACCCATTGATCATTATGTCGTCATGGGTGGCGGTGCCAAGTCTGATCTGTGGTGCCAGATTATTGCCGATGTTGCGGGACGCCCGGTGAAGCGGCTTGAAACACTGGAAGCGTCCTCATTGGGTGCCGCGATGGCAGCAGCCAAGGGTGCGGGTTGGTTCAAGACGATTCCGGAGGCAGCAGCGGTTATGGCGGGAAAACCTGCGAAGACGTTTATCCCAAAGAACGAGGCACACCTGCGCTACCGCGAGTTGCTCGCCATTTACCAAGACCTGTGGCCAACACTCACTGCATGGAATGCCCGCATGTTGGCGTTTTCACAACGAGGCAAATCATGACCGACTGGAACACGCTGATTCGTGAAATATTGAAAGGCGAATGGCCCGACCCGGAAACCGGCAAAGCGGCCAAGGTTCCGTTTGAAACCATTCGCATTGAAGACACACTGGATGGTGGTGCGCCTGATCTGGTGGGGCCTTTGAAAATCGGCAGGCGCATTGCCGTTGTCAGCGACACCAATACCCATGAGGCCATGGGCAAGCGGGTTGCCAAGGAGTTGAAGGCGCTCGGCAGTATTGATGAAATCGTCATGCCGGGTGACAGTCATTGCGATGAGCCAACAATCGCGCGCGTGCAGGAGCTCACGCGCCATGCCGATGGCGTGGTGGTGGTGGGATCAGGTTCACTTTCTGATATTTGCAAATTTGCCACGTTCAAGGATGGGCGAAAATATGCCTGCTTTGCGACCGCGAGTTCGATGAATGGCTACGCGGCGTCCACGGCCTCCGTCACGTTGAACAACGGTTACAAGACTTCACTTCTGGCCCACGCGCCACGCGGCATATTTATTGATCTCAAGGTGTGCGCCGATGCGCCAACCCGACTATCGGCAGCAGGGCTCGGTGACAGCCTGTGCCGGCCAACGGCGCAAATCGATTGGTGGGCTTCGCACCGGTTGTTCGATACGTTCTATTCCGCAACGCCCTATACGCTGATGGTGGATGATGAGCCCAAGATGATTGCTGCCGCCGCTGATCTTGCAAAGCACGGGGTTGCGGCCAACGGCCATTTGCAGCGCGTATTGACCTTGTGCGGATTTGGCGTTTGCTTCACGGGCGTTTCCCACCACGGTTCCATGGGCGAACACCAGGTTTCCCATTGGATTGACATGTTTGCCGGTGACCAACACCCCGGCGCAACCCATGGTCAACAGGTGGGCGTTGCATCCCTCGCAATCGCCCGTCTGCAACATGAAATCCTCAATATGGACAAGCCACCCAAAATTCGCGCCACGCATATCGTCGAGTCTGAATTTATTGACCTTTATGGTGAAGATATTGGGGCTATGTGTTACGGCGAGGCCGAGAAGAAATCTTTCGACAAAATTGGTGCTGCCGCTTTCAATGACAAGCTGGAGCGCATGTGGCCTGAACTTCGCCACGAGTTGAAAGCCTTTGTGATGGATCCTGTGGTGATGCAGGCCACACTGAAATCCGCTGGGGGTCCCACCACGGCAACCGAACTTGGCATGTCTGTAAAACTATGGCGACAGTCGATGAAACATGCCCGCGATGTGCGCAATCGCTGGTCATTCCTTGACCTTGCAGATGATGCGGGTCTGCTTGATGAATTCCTCGCGCGTGATCCGCAATGAAGAAGGTATGAGATGGCATCGGTAACACTCAAAAACATCGTCAAGAATTATGGCAGCGTTGAGGTTGTGCATGGTGTTGACCTCACCATTGATGACGGCAGCTTTGTGGTTCTGCTAGGCCCCTCGGGCTGTGGCAAGTCAACCCTGCTGCGGATGATTGCGGGCCTGGAGTCAGTCACTGGTGGTGATGTGCAGATTGCGGGAAGCCGCGTGAACGATGTGCATCCCAAGGACCGCAACATTGCCATGGTGTTCCAGAACTACGCGCTTTATGCCCATATGAAAGTGCGTGACAACATGAGCTTTTCGATGGTGCTGGCCAAGCGCCCGCAAGGCGAAATCGACGAGAAGGTAAAATGGGCATCAAAAATCCTCAACCTTGATCACTACCTCGACCGATACCCGCGTGAGCTTTCCGGTGGCCAGCGCCAGCGTGTTGCTATGGGTCGCGCCATTGTGCGTGACCCTGCCGTGTTCCTCTTTGATGAACCGCTCTCCAACCTTGATGCCAAACTCCGCGTGCAGATGCGTACCGAAATCAAGGACCTTCACGAGCGGCTAAAAACCACCACGGTGTACGTCACCCATGACCAGATCGAAGCCATGACCATGGCGGACAAGATCGTGATTTTGCGTGACGGGATTATCGAGCAGGAAGGAACGCCAATGGAGGTTTACGACCATCCGACGAATTTGTTTGTAGCGCAATTCATAGGTTCTCCCTCGATGAACCTGATCAAGGGTGTGGCCGGAAGGACCCATGTGTTGACCGCAGACGGCATAAAGCTGCCGCTGCCGAAAACACATGGCGCAAAACCGGGTCAAGATGTGATCTACGGCATCCGGCCTGAGGACCTCAATGTTGGCAAGGGTTTTCCGGTAAAGATTTCAGTGACGGAACCGACCGGGCCGGAAATCCATGTCTACGGAGATACGGGAAGCCATGAGGTGTGTGCCATCGTACGTGAACGCCTGGAGTTCACGCGTGACAGTATCGTCCAGTTCGCCCCACGGCTGGACAAGGTGCATCTTTTTGACGCCCAAACGACCATGGCGATCAGATGAAAACGGTGACCATTCTCGGTGCGGGTGTCATGGGGTCTGCTATGACGCTGCCATTTGCGGACCGTGGATATGACGTGCGGTTGGTGGGCACACATCTGGATGGGGCCATTGTTGAGAGTGTTCGGGCAAAACAATTTCATCCCAAGCTGAATGTAACCCTGCCTGCGTCCGTGAAGGGCTTCCCGCATGATGAATTTTCGCATGCGGTTGGCAATGACACGGATTTAATTTTGCTGGGTGTGGCTTCGGCTGGTGTTAGATGGGCGATAGACCGGTTGTGTGAGACGCTCACCAAGCCAATTCCGGTTCTCATGATTACCAAGGGCATGCATCCCGAAAGTACGATGCTTGCCACATTGCCTGATGTGGTTGGGCGATCATTGAAGAAGCGATTGGGATTTGACGTGCCGGTTGCAGCCATTGGCGGACCCTGTATTGCCGGTGAACTGGCGGTACGCCGGCATACGGGAACCATGATTGTTTCCCATGATATGAACCTGTCCAATCGACTATGTGCAGATTTGGAAACCGACTATTATCATCCCCGCCCATCGACTGACATGATGGGCGTTGAAACCTGCGCCGCCTTCAAGAATTTCTTTGCCATTGCCGTGGGCTGGGCTCACGGCGCACAGGAGCGTATGAAACCTGCTGAAAACAAATCCCTCAACAACAATGCAGCGGCTGTCATCTTTGACCAGGCCGTCCGTGAACTGATGATTTTGACAATGGCTCTTGGCGGTACCGCTGAAAGCGTCTGGGGCATGCCGGGTGTGGGCGATCTCTATGTCACGTGTCAAGCGGGGCGCAATTCAAGGCTGGGCAACAATCTGGGGCGCGGGCTCACCTATCATGAAACCCGTAACGGTCCTATGAAGGGTGATACGATTGAGGGTGCAGAGTTAGGGGTTGCGACTGCACAATCGCTAAAAGCCATGATGGCAAACGGCACTCTTGATGCAGCGGCAATGCCGTTGATGATGTCACTTCTCCATACACTTACATCTGATGCACCCCTCGACATCTCATGGAAAAACTTTCATCGCTCACGTGGTACCCATGACTATAACTGACGTTTTACATCGCAAAGTGATTTCCAGCGGAGATAATCATCCGGTGCTTGATGAGACATTGGCATTCGATCCCGAGGAGCAACTGGCAACCCGCGCCGCTTGGCTTTATTTCGTGGCTGGCAATACGCAAGCAGAGATTGGCAAGAAGCTGGGCTTGAGCCGTATCCGCATCAATCGCCTGCTTGCCGTTGCGCGCGAACAAGGGCTTGTCCAAATCAGCATAACAGGGCGGTTGGCAGATTGTGTTTCGCTGGAAGAGCTGCTCAAGCAACGGTTTTCATTGCGACACGCAGTGGTCGTACCGACGCCGCTGAACCAAAACCAATTGCCTTTTGTAATCGGCAATGCGGCTGGTCAGTATCTGGGCTCGCAGCTCAAAGATGGCATGTCAATCGGCGTGGGATGGGGACGTACGCTGCGCTATTCCCTGCGTTCGGTGCCACGGCGTGTGTATAAAAAGCTCACCGTTGTTTCGCTCATGGGAGGTCTTACGCAGGCATCGCTGGTTAATCCCCATGAAACAGCTTCGCACCTGGCAGATATCCTGGGTGCGCAGTGTTATTACATTGCGGCACCAGCAATGACCGATTCAGAGGCGACACGCGATATCTTCCTGCAGCAGTCGATGGTGCGCGAGGTGTTTGACCGTGGCGCACATGTTGATTTGGCGCTTCTCTCTGTTGGAGAGCTTACTCAGTCCAATACAATGACGCGCGTCGGGTTGATTTCAAGTGAAGATGCCGCAAGCCTGGTAAAGGCCGGGGCTATGGGTGATATCTGTGTGCATTGGATTGACGTGAAGGGCCAAGTTATTGCCCATCCGTTGAACAAGCGCGTTGTTGCCTTGCCGCCGGAGAGACTGAAAAATATTCCCTGCGTGGTTCTTGCATCGGGCGGACGCAATAAGGTTCCGGTTTTGCATGGCGCACTGCAAGCAGGGTTCGTCAATGTTTTGGTTACCGATGAGACAACGGCACGTGATGTTCTGGCGCGCAAGTCTTGAGGGGCAATAAAAATTTAAAGATGTTATCTGCAAGTTTTATTTTATCTAGACGGCACGATTAAATCCTGAGAGACTTTCAGCACTGAAACCAGAGGAGGGTTCGATGAATAAGCCACATAATCCCATGTCAGCCCAAAATGCGGCGCTGGCGCGCATGCAACAATTCATGTCACCTTCCCCCGTGCCCTCAATTTCTACCGAGCTTTTGGCAACGGCTGACGGTGATCTGAACCGCGAGCTCAATCATTTCCTCTTTGATCCACCTTCCAATCCCATTCTTCTCAAGGGTAAAAGAATTGCCATCTGCTGTACCAATGGGGTGGAGGAAGTTGAAATCATAGGTTCCATCAAATGGCTGACGGAACATGGAGCAACTGTTCATATTGTGTCACCGCGTATTGGCGAATTTCCACCGAGCCTGGGTTTGCGGTTTCCTGCCATCGCCCAAACCCATGTTCTTTCCGTGCGGTTGATGGAAAATGCGGGCTGGCTCAAGATTGACTGCTTTCTTGAAGATGCAAAAGTCGAGGATTACGATGCAGTGATATTGCCGGGTGGCAGTTGGAATCCGGATTTTCTGCGGGCTGACAAAAATGCACAGGATTTTACACGTGACATGCATGCCGCCGGGAAACCGACTTGTGGCATATGTCATGGACCTTGGGTCATGGTGAGTGCGCGCATGCTCAAGGGTAAAAAAGCAACTGCCGTATGGAATATCCAGATTGATCTGGAAAATGCCGGGGCAACGGTTATCGACGAACCCTGTGTTGTGGACGGCAACCTGATTACGGCGCGTTTTCCCTATGACCTGCCACGCATGATTGATGCGTTGGTGAAGCAATTGGTGGCAGTGTAACATGAGCCAGTTTATCAATGCCAAGGAACAGCTGGTTACCGAGTCCATCGATGGGTCGTTGCGGGCTGCCGGCAATCCGCTCATCGCGCGGCTGGACGGATATCCACACATAAAGGTTGTATGCCGTACCGATCACAAGCCTTCAAAAGTGGCGGTTATTTCGGGTGGTGGTTCTGGCCATGAGCCAGCGCATGCGGGCTTCGTCGGCAAAGGCATGTTGACAGCTGCCGTTTGCGGAGAGGTGTTTGCGTCTCCAAGTTTTGATGCCGTATTGGCGGCCATACTTGCGGTTACGGGCAAGGCAGGCTGTCTGCTTATTGTACCAAACTATACGGGTGACCGGCTTAATTTTGGCCTTGCTGCCGAACGCGCGCGCGGTTTGGGCAAAAAAGTTGAAATGGTGATTGTGAATGATGACATCGCCATTCCAGGAATTGCGCAGCCGCGTGGTGTGGCCGGTGGATTGTTTGTACACAAAATTGCCGGGTTCCTTGCGGAAAAGGGGGCAAGTCTCGTCGTG
Organism: Rhodobiaceae bacterium; assembly: GCA_031417195.1. GTDB lineage: Bacteria > Pseudomonadota > Alphaproteobacteria > Rhizobiales > Aestuariivirgaceae > Aestuariivirga. The sequence goes on along the minus strand of JANOVC010000060.1, from coordinate 7,791 downwards.
GTTGCCGCTGCGGCACGAAAGATTGTCTCGCAAACGGTTTCCCTTGGCATTTCATTGAGTTCCTGCACATTGCCAGCCGCTGGACGCGAGGACCGGGTTCCTGAGGGCAAGGCTGAATTGGGGCTTGGAATCCATGGTGAGCCCGGCGTTGAACTGATTGCCTATCAGGGGGCAAACCAGGCCGCCAATATTCTGTGTGAGCGTCTGTTTGCTCATGTCGGCAAAGCAGCGGGATATGCCCTGATGCTCAATAATCTTGGATCAACAACCAATCTTGAAATGGGTGTTTTGGCCAATGAATTCCTGTCTGGTGACCGCGGTAAAAAAATAAAACTCATCGTCGGCCCTGCCTTGTTGATGACGGCGCTGGATATGCATGGGTTCTCTGCTTCCCTGCTGCCTCTCAGCCGTGATTTTAAAGTGGCTTTGGAAGCACCAGTGGCACCTGTGGCCTGGCCAATTGCGCGGCCTCCCGGCAAAATACAGCGCCTCAAACTCTCCAAAGAAATTAAAACCAAAACAATGAAGTCCAGCCGGAACGACAGAGTTGAAACATTTCTTAGCAAGGCCTGCGATATTTTGATCGGCATTGAAAAAGAGATGAACAGTCTCGATGCCAAGGTTGGCGATGGTGACACGGGGTCGACTTTGGCTACGGGCGCGCGAAGCTTGAAAGCCAGCATGAACAGTCTCCCCTTGGCGAGCCAAGCACATCTGTTGACAGCGGTGAGTGATGTTCTCGGCAAATCCATGGGCGGCTCAAGTGGCGTGCTGTTGGCGATCATGTTTGCAGCGGCGGGTCTTGCCAGTGCGTCTGGCGCATCGTTGCCTGCCGCACTCATGATGGGCTTATCGCGCATGAAAGAAGTGGGCGGTGCAGGGCTTGGCGACCGCACGATGATCGATGCCTTGGAGCCAGCACTAGTTGCCTTGTTTGAAGATAAGTCATTGCAACAGGCCGCGGTTGCTGCCCGCAAAGGAGCAGACGCAACGGCCCATATGGAACAGGCGAGAGCAGGGCGCTCCACTTATGTGTCAGCCCACAATCTCAAAGGAATTCCGGACCCAGGCGCAATGGCGATAGCAAGGCTTTTGGCAGGCTTGGTTTAATTCAGCCCAGGCCCATCAAGCACGGCAACCGTGCTGCGGTAAGCGGTTTCAAGATGATCGCGCATGGCAAGAGCGGCAATTTCGGGATTACCGCTCTTGAGGGCCGTGATGATGAGGCGGTGTTTTTCCAGCGTGATCTCGGCTTGGCCAGCGCGCGGCACCATCATGTGACGACACCGATCCAGCTGTGCCTTTGAAATTTCAATCGCTCGCCAAAGCCTTGGCAAGTCGCTGATCTCGGCAATGTAGCGGTGAAAATCATCGTCACGCTCAATCGACTCCACATATTTTTTGCGTTCCAAAGCACGGCTATGCAACATGAGAATATCTTCGAGACGGTCCGCATGCGCCTGGTTCATGCGCGTTGCCGCCTGTGCGGCACTTTCCGCCTCGAGTGCCCGGCGAATAAGAAACGCCTCTTCAATTTCCTTGGCGTTCATCCTTGCTGCACGCGTGCCTGACTGCGCCACAACTTCAACCAGATTTTCATCGCTGAGCTTCTTCACGGCTTCGCGCACGGGTGTGCGTGAAACATTCAGCTGTGCGGCAATCGCCTTCTCGTCAATCACGTCGCCTGGCTTGATGACTCCGGTCAAAATCATGCGGCGCACCAGTGGATATATCTGGTCGCGCATGGGGCGTGTGCGGTCAAGCCGTGACCGGGAAAGGGTATTTGTCATTCTGTCATACTAATATAACAGTTGTGGACAGCAAGGATAATTTTTGTTTATTATGGGTCAACGATAAAAAATACCCGGGAGACACGATGGCAAACGGCAACCAATTTCCAAACCTCCACAATGCCATGTGGCCGGGCCTTGTTGGCAAAGGGCCGGATTCAGAACCACCCATTGACCTTGATACGATGATTGACCTGACGTCGAAGGCGAACGTCAATGGTGTCAAATTTGATGGCGTCGATATTTTTCTGTCGCTGCCGCACACCTCAATTGATTCAAGCGATGACGATATAAAAATACTGGCTGACAAGACATCAAGCCGGGGCTTGAACATTGGTTCCTGTGTGGCGCCCGTTTGGCCACCCGTCGGCGGTGGTTCGGCCATGGGCACTGCCGATGAACGCAAACAGTTTGTGAGTATGGTGGCGAAAGCCTGCAAGATCGGCAAGAAACTGCGTGAGCTTGGCGTGCGTCCTTCAGGCGTTATCCGCATTGATTCAGCTTGCAGCGTGGAGGGTTGGGCGAAAGATCCCGTTGCCAATACCAAGCTCATCGCGCAAACCTTCCGTGAAGCCTGTGATGTCGCTGAACAACATGGCGAACGCCTCGCCGCAGAAGGTGAAATCTGCTGGGGTGGCATGCATTCATGGAAAGCCATGCTCGATACGTTGGAGCAAACCAATCGCCCCAAAACATTGGGTTTCCAAGCAGATATGGCCCACACCCTGCTTTACACCATGGGCTACAACGCACCCGAAGCGCGGCTCCTGCCCGAAGGCTATGACTGGAAAGATCACGCTCCGCTGAACACTGCACTCAAAAAACTTACCGATGCGCTGCGACCATGGACGATTGATTTCCATGTCGCCCAAAATGATGCGACCGTCAAAGGCAGCGGCAGCCATGATAAAACCGGCAAGCACTGCATGGCCACCGACCCCAATGGCAAGCTCGATATCGCCCGTGACGCGGGCTACTGGCTGCGTGATGACGTCGGAAAGCTCACAAAGGCTTTCCAACATATCTGCTGGGACGGCTGTATGTTCAGCAATGAAACCATGATGAAGCAGCAGACATGGAATGATATTTTGGCCGCGATGATCAAGGTGCGCGATGCCCATGGCTGGACGGCGTAACATGGTGAAGAAAAAACTCAATATCGGTATGGTAGGTTACGGCTTCATGGGCCGCACCCACTCCAATGCTTTTTCGCAAGTCGGCCACTTCTTTGATTTACCCTATCAGCCAGTTCTCAAAACCATCTGCGCGCGCGATGCAGGCAAGGCCCAAGCATTTGCCGAGCAGTGGGGTTACGAGTCCCACGAAACCGACTGGCGCAAACTTGTGGCGCGTAAAGATATTGATGTGATTGACATCGCCAGCCCCAATGACACGCATATGGAGATTGCGATGGCTGCTGCCGCTGCAGGCAAAATGGTGATGTGCGAAAAACCATTGGGCCGCAACGCAGCTGAATCCCAAAAGATGGTTGAGGCCGTTGCAACAGCAAAAGTTGCAAACATGGTGTGGTACAATTACCGCCGTGTTCCGGCTGTGACTCTCGCCAAACAGTTCATTGATGAAGGCAAGCTCGGCAAGATCTTTCATTATCGCGCCAAGTTCCTGCAGGATTGGACGATTTCCAAAGATTTGCCGCAAGGTGGCCAAGGCCTCTGGCGCCTTGATGCGGGTATTGCCGGAAGCGGTGTCACCGGTGATCTGCTCGCCCATTGCATTGATACTGCTCTGTGGCTGAATGGCGGCATCAGCAAGGTGTCCGGCATGACGGAGACATTTATCAAGGAGCGCTACCATAACCTGACGGGCAAAACAGAAAAGGTAAGCATTGACGACGCGAGCCTGTTCCTTGCACGCTTTGACAATGGTTCGCTTGCAAACTTTGAGGCTACCCGTTACGCCCGGGGTCACAAAGCGCTCTACACGTTGGAGATCAATGGCGAGAACGCATCGATAGCTTGGGACTTGCACGATCTGCACCGCCTGCAATATTTCGACCACGGCGACGAAGGCCGCACACGCGGTTGGCGCTCCATTCATGTGACTGACGGTGATCATCCCTATATGGACAAATGGTGGGTTCCAGGTTTGCAAATCGGTTACGAACACACGTTTATCCACCAAGTCGCGGATTTCTTGCAAGGCATAGATGGCAAAACCGCCGCCGCACCAACATTTAAGGACGCTCTTGCAACCGACCTCGTTACAGATGCCGTGCTGAAATCTGCACGCACTGGCCAATGGGAGAGTGCCAAAGGCTAAGTTTTAGGCGGCAAAGGGCAACATGCGACAATCACTTTCAAAAATGTAATGAAAATCGGAGATAGGCGTCTTGCAAAAAATGAGAGACAGGATAGTCTCAAGAAAACCGCAGCCCCAAGGGCGGACAGGAAACGGGAATGACGCCAAGTAACTACCCTGCATTGCGATTGTCCGGGATATCCAAATCCTACGGCAAGGTGCGGGCGCTTGAAAATCTTTCGTTTGATGTGGCTGAAGGACGTTTTTTTGTTCTGTTTGGTCCGAGTTCCGTTGGCAAAACCACAGCCTTGCGCACCATTGCCGGATTGGTAAAGCCCGATACGGGTCGGCTTGAAATTGCGGGCAAAGATTTCACCCATGAGCCCATCATGGGGCGCGGTGTATCCATGGTGTTCCAATCCTTCGCGCTCTATCCACATCTTACGGTTTTTGAAAACCTCGCTTACCCTTTACGTGAAGAAAAAGTCGCTGCGTCCGAAATTCTCAGGCGCGTTAATGAAACCGCAGCAATGCTCAAGCTCACCCATCGTTTGGAGCGCAAGCCCAACACGCTGTCGGGTGGTGAACAACAGCGTGTGGCTCTTGGCCGGTCTCTCATCCGCCATCCCAAAATTCTTCTGCTTGATGAGCCGCTCACCAACCTTGATGCAAAACTGCGTCACGACATGCGCGCCGAATTGAAACGTCTGCACCGTCAGTTCGGCATGACGATTGTTTACGCAACACCCGATGAGCTCGAAGCCCTGTCCATGGGCGAGGAAATTGCCGTGATGCGCGATGGTGGCGTTGTCCAACGCGGCACGCCGGAAGAGCTTTATGAAAATCCCATCAATACCTATGTGGCTGGCAAGATCGGTTCCCCCCATATGAACATGATCAGTGCAACGGTGAACAGGGATACCAAGTCCTTCGATACGCCAATTGGCAAGATGGTGCCCAAGGCCATGCGTAAAACCGCCACCGCTGGCGAGGCAGCGCTTATTGGTATTCGGCCAAGCGACATTCGCATCGCTGCAAAAGGTGAAGCATCAATAGCGTCAAAAGTCCGGTTGCTCGAACCCTTGGGAGACATCACCATTGTCTCGGTTGAGGCTGGAAGCGAAATGCTACGGATGGTGCTTTCCGAAGCCAAGGCCACCGCAATCAAGGTTGGCGATCCTGCCGCAATTGTCATCAATCCAAACGATATTCACATCTTCCGCGCCGCCAGTGGCCAGGTCATGACCTGACGCGAACGACAAGAAGCAAACCTGTAAACCATGGGAGAAAACGAGAAATGACGAAAATGACAACAGTAAAAAGCTTTGCGACAGCCCTCAGCTTCGCAACGTTGATGACTGTCGGTGGAGCAACTTTTGCCTATGCAGAAGATATTACGCTGACGATGGCTGTGCCTGATTGGCCACCAACCCGCATCATGAAAAAAATGTTCGACGAGCAATACAAGGCAAAGTCGGGTAACAATGTGAAGCTCGAAGTTGACTTCATTCCGTGGCCAGATTTCTACACCCGCGTGAATGCGTCGCTCACCTCAGGCGAACAGAAATACAATTTTGCCGTGTCGGATTCCCAGTGGCTTGGCGCCTTCGTTGAGGGTGGCTATTTCCGCAAAGTGAATGATCTGATTGATGCCGATCCGGAATTGAAGGCTGTCATGGATGGCATGCATCCAGCACCTCTCAATGCCTATTCGACCTATCCGAACTCAACGCCAAACTATTATGGCTTCCCACAGTTCCCGGACGTTCTGGTGAACTTTGGCCGTTCTGACATTCTTTGCAATGACGAAGAACAGAAGAACTTCATGGCAAAGTTCAGCAAGAAGCTGCCATGCACTGGTGAAGAACTTGATGCCATGACCTGGGAAGACTTCGAAAACGTTGGCAAGTTTTTCCAGCGCAAGAAGGGTGACATGCTGGCTGGCAAACCTGCCGACGACGATTTCTACGGCATCGCCTTCCAGGCTGGCAAAGGCTACGACTTCTCCTCCATGCAGATCAACGGCTTTATCTGGCAAGGCGGAGGCAATGTTTGGGATGAAACCAAGCAGCCAAAGGGCCAAGCCGAAGGTGTTGTAAACTCACCGGAAGCGATAAAAGGACTTGAGCGTTATCTCAACCTGCTTCAATACATGCCGCCGGTTGCCAAGACAGGCACCATGGACATCTTCAAGTCGGACGAATTGTTCCGTGAAGGCAAAGTGGCCATGAACATAGACTGGATTGGTTTGGGTGAAGCTTCACTTGATCCAAAAACCTCGAAGGTTTCTGACAAGCTCGTCTTCGGTCAGGCTCCTGGGACCATGGGTGCCGACGGCAAGATGGTTCGTTGGTCCAACATCGGTGGTCAACCCTTCGTTTTGACCACATGGACGACGGATGCACAAATCAAGGAAGCTGTTGGCTTCGTGAAATGGTGGTTGTCGCCGGAAATTCAGCATCAGTTTGCTGCCGGTGGCGGACAGTCTGCAATCAAAGCCGTGTATGAAGATCCAAAATATACCACCTATCGTCCTTGGAACCGGGCATGGGCTGCGTCATTGGATTGGCAAAAAGACGTGTGGCATGTTCCACAATTCTTTGACCTCCTGACCCAGCAGCAGGATCAGTTTGATCTTGCCATCACGGGTAAGCAGGATGCCAAGACCACCTTGGATAATGTTGCCAAGTATCAGCAGAACCTGTTGAGCGAAGCTGGCCTTATCGCCAAGTAATCCTCGTTTAAAAGCGGGACGCGCGTAAGTTTTATGCGCGTCTCTTTTTTCCCTCGCAGAAGAAGAAAATTTCATGAGCATGACGGCAGAGAGAGTTCCAACCCCGGCCCTGATGGACATAAGGCCTGACAACTGGAAACTTGCAATCATTGCCGGGCTCGTTGTTTCCGTTATCGGCTGCACGGCGTTGCCTGTGGCAGCTGCATTCTGGGTGGTGGGTGCCATGTTTGCAATGGTCGCCGCCAGTTTCGTGGTCAATGCCTATCGTCGCCACTATTACGGCGGTTTGCTGATTTCGCCTGCCATCGCCGTATTGTTCGTCATGAACATTTTCCCCTTGTTGTGGTCGCTTGGGCTTTCGTTTTATGCCTATCAAAGCAGCCAGCAATCCATGCGTTTTGTCGGCCTCGCCAACTACAGAAAATTGTTGACGGATGATTTAAAGGCACCTGAGCTTTGGGCCAATCTCACCAACACCGCCATGTTCACAGTACTCACTGTTTCCCTGCAAATGATAATCGGCTTCCTGCTCGCCGTCATGTTTGCCAAGCAATTTCCCCTGCGGCGCTATCTCCTTATTCTCGTGCTCACACCGATGATGCTATCTGTTGTGGCCGTCGGTGTGTTCTTTTCATACTACTACGACCCCACCTTTGGCTTGATCAGCCAGGTGGTGAAAGCGTGGACGGGTGAACAGTTCATCCTGTTCTCAAACAAGACGGGGGCCGTGGCCGGTATTGTGTTTGCGGATGCTTGGATGTGGTCACCTTTTGTCATGTTGTTGGTGCTCGCGGGTTTGGTGTCGGTTCCAAAATATCTCTACGAAGCTGCCTCAATCGACCGTGTTGGGCCTTGGCGGAAATTCTGGACGATTACCTTTCCTTATATTCGCGGCCTTCTCATGCTGGCATTATTATTCCGCACAATCGAGGCCTTCAAAATGGCTGATCTCATCATCCTGCTCACCAAGGGTGGCAATGACACAATGACAATTTCCTACCATGTCAT
>JANOVC010000059.1:0-7631 GCA_031417195.1 Rhodobiaceae bacterium | reverse complement strand
GGGACGACATCGCTGCGGTTGTTGGAGAGTTCGGGCTTGGAAGCCTTCAGCGGCACGACGGAGATTTTTATCACACCGGGATACAGGTTCGCCGCGGTGGATTTGCTGATCACCAATTTTCATCTCCCGAAATCCACTCTGTTCATGTTGGTCTCCGCCTTTGCCGGGCAGGCGCGGATGAAGGCGGCTTATGCCCATGCCATTCAAAATCATTATCGGTTCTATTCCTATGGCGATTGCAGCCTGCTATTTCCTGCCACATGACTGAATTTTCATTTACGTTGAAGACAACCGATGGTGCCGCGCGCCTGGGCACAGTGCATACGGGACGCGGCGACATTCGCACGCCTGCCTTCATGCCCGTTGGCACCGTGGGAACGGTGAAGGGACTTTATCTCGATCAAGTGAAAGAGGCCGGTGCCGATATCATTCTGGGCAACACCTATCATTTGATGTTGCGACCAGGTGCTGAAGAGGTGGCCAAGCTTGGCGGCTTGCACGGGTTCATCACATGGGACGGACCTATCCTGACCGACAGTGGCGGATTTCAAATCATGTCGTTGTCGAAAATCCGGAAAATCACGGAGCAGGGTGCAACATTTGCGTCGCACATTGACGGGCGTAAATATGAGCTGACGCCAGAGCGCGCCATGGATATTCAAAGGTTGTTGGGGTCTGACATTCAAATGCAGCTCGATCAATGTCTTGAATTTCCGCACACAGAGAAAGATGCGGAAAAGGCCATGCAGCTTTCACTGCGCTGGGCGGCACGTTCGCGCAAAGCCTTCGGTTCGCAACCGGGACGCGGAAATTTTGGCATCGTTCAGGGTGGTGTGAATGAGAAGCTGCGCCTCACCAGCGCTGCGGGATTGGTTGATATCGGATTTGAGGGTTACGCGGTGGGTGGATTGGCTGTTGGCGAAGGCCAGGAACTGATGCTGCGTACGCTGGATTTCACCACGCCTGTTTTGCCTGCGAACAAGCCCCGCTATCTTATGGGTGTTGGCACGCCGGATGACATTCTGGAATCAGTGGCGCGTGGCATTGACATGTTTGACTGTGTGATGCCGACGCGTTCTGGGCGGCATGGGCAGGCGTTCACGCGCTTTGGCAAAATAAATTTGCGCAACGCACGGCACGCAACGGATATGCGACCACTGGATGCGACAAGCCCATGTCCGGCGCTTAACAAGTACAGCCGCGCCTATCTGCATCATCTCATGCGGTCCGGCGAGTTGTTGGGCATGATGTTGCTGTCATGGGCGAATATTGCTTACTATCAAGAGCTGATGCAGGGCATTCGCGCAGCCATTGCCGAGGGACGGTTTGAGGCGTTCAGGCTTGCCACGAAAGAACAGTGGAAGCGCGGCGATATTCCGGCGTAAGCTATTTCGCAGAGGAGACAACAGCATGAAAATGAGCGGCGAAGAAATGATTGCGGCCCCACGTGCGGCCGTGTGGAAAGCGTTGAACGATACGGATGTTCTGAAGTCCTGCATTCCGGGATGTGACTCCATCATTCGCCATTCAGCAACCAAATTGGAGGCCAAGGTGACGATCAAGCTTGGTCCTGTGAAGGCTGGCTTTACGGGTGTTGTCAACCTCAGCGATATGGATCCACCAAACGGATACCGCATCTCAGGTGAAGGCAAGGGTGGCCTTGCCGGCTTTGCATCCGGTGGTGCCGATGTGAAGCTTGAAGATGCACCCGGCGGCACGTTGCTGAAATATGATGTGGATGCGCAGGTGGGCGGCAAGCTTGCGATGCTGGGGTCAAGACTCATTGATTCTACGGCGCAATCCCTTGCTACGCAGTTTTTTGAGAAGTTTGCTGCTGCTGCGGCAGCAAAGATGGGCGCGGATGCGCCTCTGAAGAAGGTTGCGGCGAAGAAGGTTGTTAAGAAGCCTGCGAAAAAGATTGTTTCCAAAAAAGCGGTGAAGAAGGTTGCAATCAAGAAAACTGTGAAAAAATCCATCAAGAAAGTGGCCAAGAAGGCCGTGAAGAAGAAGCTGTAACCCCTGATAACCTATTTCCCGCTACCGCCCGTGTGCTCGCCTTCACGGGTCAGATAATAGGCCGCGAGTATGGGCACGAAGGTGACGGCGATCACAAAGATGGCGACGACGTTGGTGACAGGCCTTTGTCGTGGGCGGATGAGTTCACCCAGCATCCAAATCGGCAGCGTAGATTGCTGGCCTGCCGTGAAGGTGGTGACGATCACCTCATCGAAGGACAGCGCGAAGGCGAGCATGCCGCCAGCGAGTAGCGCTGAGGCGATTTGCGGGAGCACGACGTGGCGAAAGGTTTGGAAACCGTCTGCGCCCAAATCCATGGAAGCTTCGATCATGCTGCCACTTGTGCGGCGGAAGCGGGCGAGGACGTTGTTGTAAACCACCACCATGCAGAATGTTGTGTGACCCAGCACGATGGTCCAGGTCGAGAACGGAATGGTCATGATGTCAAAGGCGGAGCGGAGCGCAATTCCCGTGACGATACCGGGGAGCGCTATGGGCAGAATGAACATGAGTGACAGGGAATTGCGGCCAAAGAATGTGGCGCGCGACAGGGCGGCAGCGGCACAGGTGCCGAAAATCAGGGCCATGACTGTGGATATCGATGCCACCTTCAATGACAGGAAAAGGGGCGGCCAAATATCTGGCCGATCAAACCATGCGGTGGCAAACCATTTGGTTGTGTAGCCCGGTGGCGGGAATTGATAGCTCTTTTCCTCTGTTGTGAAGGCGTAGAGAATAATCAGGGCCAGTGGCAAATGCAGGAACAGCAATCCGGCTGCGGCGGAGAATTTAAGGGGCCATGTGGCATGGGGTGAGCCGTCAGAGTGCATTGAAGGCTCCCATGCGCTTGGCAATGGCGAGGTAGATGGCCATGATGACCATTGGCACGACGGAGAAGGCAGCGGCGAGGGGAATGTCTCCGGCTGTACCTTGCAGGGTGTACACGGCCTGCCCGATCATCAGGCGCGAATTGCCAACGATTTGCGGTACGATGTAATCTCCCAGCGTAAGCGAGAAGGTGAAGATGGAGCCCGCGATAACGCCGGGGAGCGCCAATGGAAAAATCACGGTGCGGAAGGATTGGCCAGGGTTTGCGCCTAAATCAGCCGATGCCTCGATGAGGTTTTTCGGCACGCGCTCCAAGGCGGCCTGAACCGGCAGGATCATGTAGGGCAACCAGATATAAACAAAGACGAGGAAGGTGCCGATGTAACTGATTGACAGGGATGGTCCGCCGATGGAGGGAAGCGAGAGCAGGGCGTTGATCATCCATGTGAAATGGAGTTGTGTTGCAACCCACGTGACGATGCCTTCTTTGGCGAGGATGAGTTTCCAGGCATAGACTTTGACGAGATAGCTGGACCACAGCGGCATCATCACTGCGAGATAGAACAATGCTTTCGTGGGCCCGCGTGCATAACGCGCTGCGTAATAGGCGATGGGAAACGCGATGACGGCGCAGGCGAGGGTGACGGCACTTGCCATGAGGACCGTTCGGATGATGATTTCGCGGTTGGCCTGATCGAAGAGATGGCCATAGGTGGAGAGCGTTACTTCATGGATGATGAGGCCGGAAAAATCATCGAGTGCATAGAAGCTTTGCAGTAGAAGAGCGAGGAGTGAGCCGAGATAGACAACGACAATCCAGATCACAGGTGGCAGGAGCAGAACGGCTGTGAGCAGTCCAGGTTTGCGGAAAAACGTGTCGGATATTTTCGTGCGCGCGCGGGTCGTCACTCGGCGTTCTCCATGACGGCGAGGCTTTCTTTTGACCAGATGAGTTCGACTGTTTCACCTTCCGTAAAGTGGCGTTCGGTGGCAGGCAAAGCGGCGATGAGGCGCGTGCCTTCACAGGTGACGGCGATGCGAGTGACTGCGCCCTGGTAATTTACGGATACGATGTTGCCCTTGGCCGAAAAAGGTTCGCCCTTGGTGGCAATGCGGATTTTTTCCGGGCGCAGGCTGCACCAGTTATCAGGGCCGTCATGCGCGCGGGAAAATTCAGGTGTGAGCACGTTGGAGGAGCCGACAAAATCCGCAGTGAAGCGGGTGCTGGGGCGCTCGTAGATTTCGGTTGGCGTTCCGGCCTGGACGATTTTACCGTCGTTGAATATGGCCACACGGTCTGCCATGGACAGTGCTTCGCCCTGGTCGTGGGTGACGAACACAAAGGTGATACCGAGCTGCTTTTGCAACTGCTTCAACTCTTCCTGCATTTGCTCGCGAAGCTTCAAATCGAGTGCGCCGAGGGGTTCATCGAGGAGAAGGACTTTCGGCTCATTGACGAGGGCACGGGCGAGAGCCACGCGCTGGCGCTGGCCACCGGAAAGCTGGCTGGGCCTGCGATCACCGTAGTTTTTCAGCTTGACCATATCGAGAGCATTTAGCGCCTTGGCGTCGCGGTCGGCACGGTTCACGCCCTTGATCATGAGGCCATAAGCCACGTTCTGGCCAACGGTCATATGCGGAAACAGCGCATAGTCCTGAAACACCGTGTTGACGTTGCGCTTGTAGGGCGGAAGGCCTTCGGAGGCTTCACCGAAAATGGAAATGCTGCCGGAGGTGGGCTGTTCAAAGCCCGCAATCAAACGCAGGCAGGTGGTTTTGCCGGAACCGGAGGGGCCGAGCATGGCGAAAAATTCACCCTGCGCGATATCCAGCGATACATTGTCAACGGCGCGCACGGGGCCAAACAGGCGCGAAACGCTTTGAAAGCTTACGGCTGATGTCATGATAAAAAGAGAGCGACCACGCGGGCCGCTCCCACCTCTCGGCTATTGCCCTTGAACAGCGATGTAGTCCTTGGCCCATTGCGAGTAAGGCACGCATGTGCCTTCGCTTTCGCACTTTCCGATGGGCGTGCGCCAAAACCAGATCTTGTCGAAGTTGGCAAAGCCATTCGTATCGCAGCCCGTGTCGGTGAGCAGCGAGTTGCCCTTGCAGGCACCTGGCACGGCTGGCACGGAACCGAACCATGCGGCCACATCGCCTTGCACCTTGGCATCAAGCGAATGGTTCATCCACATATAGGCACAATTGGGATGCTTGGCGTCTGCATGCATCATGGTTGTATCTGACCAGCCGGTGGCACCTTCTTCGGGAATGGTGGAGGCCACGGGCTTCTTGTCGGCCTGTAACAGGTTCACCTGAAACGGCCATGATGCGGAGGCGACAACGCCCTCATTCTTGAAGTCATCGACCTGCACCATGGCGTCATGCCAGTAACGGCCCACCAGTGCGCGCTGGCCTTTGAGCAGTTCAATCGCTGCAGCGTATTGATCCTTGTTCAGTTCATAGGGGTTTTTGATGCCGAGTTCAGGCTTCTTCTTCATGAGGTAAACGGCAGCATCGGCGATGTGAATGGCGCCGTCATAGGCTTGAACGCGGCCCTTGTTGGATTTGCCATCGGGGAGGTTCTGTTCTTCAAACACAACGGCCCAGCTTTTTGGCGGTTCCTTGAACACATCGGTGTTGTAGGCCAACACATTTGGACCCCACTGATAGGGTGTTCCATAGTGTACGCCGTCTACCGTGTTCCAAGGTGCTGATTGCAGGCGCTCATCGACGGTTTTCCAGTTTGGAATGAGGTCCACGTTGATCGGTTGTACTTTTTTGCCAGCCACAAGACGCAGCGATGCGTCGCCCGATGCGGTGACGAGATCGAAGCCGCCCTGGTTCATCAGGGTTACCATTTCATCTGATGTGGCGGCGGTTTTCACATTGACCTTGCAACTCGTGGCCTTTTCAAATGCAGTGACCCAGTCGTAGCCCTTGTCGGTTTCGCCGCGCTCAATGTAGCCAGGCCAGGCCACGATATCGACTTGACCTTCGCCAGCGCCGACTTCTTTTTTCATCATATCGTCGGCAAGTGTCATGCTGCTCATGGCCGTTGCGGCTGCCAGCGTGAGAAATGTTGATTTTAATGTATTCATCTTTTCGTGCTCCCTCAGTATTATTGTGTGTTCCAGTGTTTGACCAAATGGTTCAAAAACCAGATTAACCCGGAAATGAGGGAAACGTAAAGTGACGACGGTTTGGCTGAAAAATCCTCTCGCAATACTTGGCCCGAATGCTGGCGGCGGCGTGGTTGTTTGCGGTTCCAAAATCGTTGAATTGGTCGCAGCGGGGACGCAACCGTCGCTCAGATGTGATTCAATATTTGATGCGTCACATCATGTGGTTCTGCCGGGGCTGATCAACACGCATCACCATTTTTATCAGACGCTGACGCGGGCGCACCCCAATGCCATCAACAAGGAATTGTTTGACTGGTTGAAGGCGCTGTATCCACTGTGGGCGCGGTTGACACCAGAGGCCATGCGGCTTGGCACACGACTGGCGCTGACAGAATTGCTGATGTCCGGTGTTACGACGACATCTGACCATCATTATGTTTTTCCATCGGGTCTTGATGATGCGATGGATATCCAGGCGGATGAAGCGTCAAAGCTTGGCATGCGGATGACGGTGACGCGGGGTTCGATGAATTTGTCGGTGAAGGATGGAGGACTGCCACCTGACAGCGTGGTGCAGGACGAGGATACCATTCTGGCCGATTGCCAACGCGTGATTGGAAAGTATCACCAGCGCGGAGAGGGCGCGATGATACAGGTGGCACTTGCGCCGTGCTCGCCGTTTTCGGTGACGCAGTCACTCATGCGGGCGTGTGGGGAACTTGCCGCCAAACATGACTGCAGGCTTCACACGCATCTCGCGGAGACCCATGACGAGGATGCGTTTTGCCAGTCGCGGTTTGGGTTCAGCCCGGTGGACTATCTTGATGAGGTGGGCTGGCTGAATGAGCGGACGTGGCTGGCGCACGGCATTCATTTTTCAGACACGGAGATTGGGCGATTGGGCAAGCATGGTGTGAGTGTATGCCATTGTCCGACGTCAAACATGGTGCTGGCGTCCGGCCATTGCCGCACGTTGGAGCTTGAAAAGGCTGGTGTGGCCGTGGGGCTCGGTGTTGATGGTTCGGCCTCCAATGACAGTTCCAACCTGATGGAAGGGGTGCGCCATGGATTGATGCTTAATCGGCTGAAATATGGCCAAACCGTTACACATCTTGATGCCTTGCGCTGGGCCACGGAAGGTTCTGCCACATGTTTGGGTCGCACGGATATCGGCCGGATTGCGGTAGGTAAGCAAGCTGATTTGTCGCTTTATACCTTGGACGAATTGCGGTTTTCCGGGGCAGGCGATCCTATTGCGGCATTGGTGTTGTGTGGCGCCCACCGGGCAGACCGGGTTATGATCGGGGGTGAATGGCATGCCATTGGGCATTGACGTTGAACGGCTGCGGTGGGAGCATGGCAATGCCGCAAAGCTGTTTTTGGATATCTGAGGGACAAGGCGCATGCGTTTTTACAGCGTCGAGCAGGCCCCCGCCCGCCTCAACCGCAGCGAGCTTGATGGTCGTTTGATCGATTATGCTGCCATTCGCCAAGCTGAGGTGCTGGTGAAAAAGCCGCCTAGAGCATCGCGTGTTCAGATAGAATCGGAATTGGATTCCCAAATCAGCTGAGACGTGATTCAAGGTTTGCGGAGGTATTTTGCCATGCCGCATGCTTTATCGAACGACTTGCGTGAACGTGTTGTCAGGTTTGTTGAGG
>JANOVC010000058.1:0-12972 GCA_031417195.1 Rhodobiaceae bacterium | reverse complement strand
GCTGAAGCAAAACCGCAGGCTCGCTACCCGATACGATAAAACCGCAGTCAGCTACATCGGGTTTGTTCTCATCGCATCTGCGCGGCTTTGGATAAGGAACTTTGTCAACACAGCCTAGTGCCTGCTGAAACCGATGCAATTCTCAAAAACGGATTCAGCATCGCTGTTGTCTACCAACACAACAGCCCTGACCCTGAAGCCTTTTTCAGCGGCAACAGTGGAAAAATCGATGCCCGGCGTGAGTTGGAAATGGCAAATGCAAATGGCCAACCATTTGGTTCGGCGATTTATTTCTCGGTTGATGGCACTGATCAGTCCTTGCGTGATGTGGTGTTTGAACATGGCATGAGCGATGGCGGAAGGATATCTTCGAAACGACGCAAGCTTTTGCGCCGCAATGGCCAGATCAACCATATCAAGCATTACGAACGGTTTTTAAAGTACCACAAGCGGATGTTCGCCAAATCTGTGGAGGATATTCGTGCAACGGATATCCTGCCCTTTGTGGACACGTATTTTCGTTCCATCCATGAGGTTTTTAAAAGTTCAGGTTATGACAACGCAAGCGGCAAGGGCTTCAAGATTGGTGCCTATGGCAGCGGGCTCATCTGCAACCATCTCATGAAAGAAAAGCTTGTTGATTACTGTTGGCTGGCGCAGTCAACAGGTTGGCCTGGGTATGACAGCTTTCTGAAAGACAAGAAATGGAGCCTCCTGCAAAAGGAGCCCAGCTATTGCCGGAAGTGGAAACTCTACTCCGGCGGTCCGGTGAGTTTTGACTTCAACAAGGTCAACCCAGCCATTTCCGATTTTGGCCAGTGGTCGACGCGCCGGGATACGCCACGTAACTTCAAGCGCTCGGAAAAGTGCACGGTTGAATAAGCCTCTTTTATCCTTCGTAATGGTCAGCAACCAAACGGTTCAGCAATCGCACCCCCCAGCCTGACGCCCAGCTTTGATTGATGGGCGACTTGATGGAATCCATAGCCGTTCCCGCCACATCCAAATGCGCCCAAGGCACCTTGTTGACGAAGCGTTGCAGGAACTGCGCGGCGGTTATCGAGCCTGCGTTGCGCCCGCCAATATTTTTCATGTCAGCGACGTCATGATCAATCAGTTTGTCATATTCCGGCGTAAGTGGCAGACGCCAGACTTTTTCGCCGGTGGCCAAGCCTGCCGATGCGAGGCGTACCGACAGTTCATCATTGTTGGAGAACAGGCCTGCGTGCTCCTTGCCAAGGGCCACCAATATTGCTCCCGTAAGTGTCGCCAGATTGACCATGAATTTTGGTTTGAAACGGTCCTGGACATACCACAACACGTCAGCCAAAACCAAACGTCCTTCTGCGTCGGTGTTCAACACTGCTATTGTCTGGCCAGACATGGATTTTACCACATCACCGGGGCGCTGGGCGTTGCCATCAACTGAATTTTCAACGATGCCGATGGCACCAATGGCATTCACTTTCGCTTTGCGTTTTGCCAGCGCCAGCATCAATCCGGTTACGCAGGCAGCGCCACCCATGTCGCCCTTCATATCCTCCATGCCAGCGGCGGGCTTGATGGAAATACCACCCGTATCAAAGGTCACGCCTTTGCCAATAAAGGCTACGGGTTTCTCGCCCTTCTTGCCGCCACTCCACTTCATGACCACAAGACGCGGCTGATTGGGTGAGCCTTGCGCCACACCAAGCAACGCGCCCATGCCAAGTTTTTTCATCTGGGCGGGTGATAGGATTTCGATTTCAACACCGCTTTTCGCCAAAGCCTTGGCGCGATTTGCAAACTCGATGGGTACGAGAATATTTGCGGGCTCATTGACAAGATCGCGCGCCAGATGCACCCCTTCGCGAATGGCAGCGAAGGGCTCAAAGGCCTTCTTGGATTTTTCTGCCACACGCGATATCAGCGTGACTTCAGCAAGCACTGGTACCTTGTCAGGTTTTTTGGTTTTGTAACGCTCAAAACCATAAACGCGCAAGCTGGCACCGGAACCAATCAATGCGGCGGCATTTTCCAGTTTCAGTTTGGATTTTACGGGAAGTTCCACAAGGACACTTGCACTCTGGGCTTTCACGCCTTGCACGGCACCAGCGATGGTTCCACCCAGAAGTTCCACCTCTTTTTCCCCCAAAGTTTCGGCATCGCCAAGGCCCAGGAGCAGCACACGGTCAAAGTTGCCGGGGGCGACAATATCCAAAATCGAATCACGCTTGCCGAGAAACTTTGCAACTTTCATGGCTTTTACGAGTTGGCCGTTGCAGCGCTTATCCGCAGCAATCCCCAACGGCATAAGGGTTCCACCTTCTGAAACAAATACAACCAGAGTGCCGCGGGCTGGCACGGCGGCACCTGCAAAATTGATTTTCATGATTTTTTCCACTGATTTATCCTAGGTTGTTGTAGCTGTTTCGCCACTGCCATACAACCTGCAACCAATTGTTAACGCTGCCCCAATGCCGCCTTGCCGCCGCCCCGTTTTTTGAACATGTTGCCGGAATTCTTTGCTTCCCGGCGCACGTGAAACCAGTTAAGAAAGTGTAAAGTTTGGTGATTGAGTGGCTGGCGACGTGAAAGTTCCGAAAAGCAGGGTACTTGGCTTGGGAGATTTGCTCTCCCATGGCGCATTGCTGCTTGGTGTCAGTCTTGCCACCTTCACAATCGCTGCCCCTAGTGCTAACGCCATTGTTGAGAAAAAATTTATCGCGCCAATCACAAAAAAACCGGTCTCCGGAACGCGTGTGAACGTCGACGCTGACCGCATCACTTATGACAACCAAAGCAAGACTGCCACGGCCACCGGTACAGTACGCATTACCTACGGGCCATATGTTCTTGTGGCAACGCGGGTTTCATACAATGAGAAAAGTGGTGAGTTCAAAGCCAATGGCTCGGTTGAGCTGCGTGAGCCCAATGGCAATATCCTGGAAGCAGAAACCGCAACCCTGCATGACAAGTTCAAGCAAGGTTTTGCAAAACATATCCGCGCCCTTCTTACCAATGATGTGACCATTGCTGCTGAATATGCAACTCGCATCGAGGGCGGCATCACGATTTTTGAAAATGCCCATTACACGGCCTGCAAGGATTGCGAGGACCGCAACGGAAATCCGTTGTGGGAAATCAGTACCACCAAAACAATTCACGACAGCAAGACCAAAACACTCTACCATACGAACCCGACACTCAAGATTGGCGATGTTCCTGTTGCATGGTTGCCCTATGCGGAAATGCCGGATCCGACGGTGAAGCGGCGTTCGGGTTTCTTATTGCCCAATTTCAAAAGCCACAAAGCCTACGGATATGGTGTTGTTACTCCATATTTCCTGACACTTGGTCCCAGTGCCGATGTTACTTTGAAACCGGTATGGACCACCAGGCAGGGGCCAGTGGCTGATGTTGAGTATCGCCAAGCTTTGGCGTCGGGCAGTTTCAATATCCATGGCTATGGCGTGCACCAGTTCACACGTGACGGCAAAGCGGGCACCAAAAGATGGCGTGGCGCGGCAACAACCGATGGCAACTTCAAACTGAATGATGTCTGGAGCTGGGGCTGGGATGGCACGCTCACCAGTGACCGCACATTCCTCGACCAGTATGATTTCGACAACCGCAGCCTTGCCACTAGCCAAGTCTATGTGACAGGCCTTGCAGACCGCAATTACTTCTCAGCGCAAGCCCTGCACTTCAAGACATTGGATGTCGATGAATTCCAGAGCAACATTCCAACTGCCCTGCCTTACGTCAACTCTGAATATACCTTCGACAATGCTGTATTTGGCGGTGAGCTCGGCTTTGACTGGAGCGCGTATTCTTTGGCGCGTGATGATGCCAACACACCTTTTTCCACAATCAACCATGGCACGGACCAGACACGCGCAGTCGCGAATGTTCATTGGCAAAAACAAATGATCAATGGTTTGGGCCAGGTCATAACGCCGTTTGCCCGTGTGCGCAGTGATCTTTACATTACCAATAACGTGCCAGACCCAACGGTGGCGGGTGGCTTTCGCGAAAGTGAAGTAACCAACCGCATACTGCCATCTGCCGGATTTGACATGCGCTGGCCCTTCATGGCGTCCTATGATTCGGGCCAGAGCATTATTACACCCGTATTCCAGGCCATTGCAGCCACTGACGAAACTGACACCGACAAAATTGGCAACGAAGATGCCGTAAGCGTGAACTTCGATAGTTCAAGCCTGTTCTTGCAAGACCGCTTCACGGGGCAAGACCGCTATGAAGGCGGCAGCCGCGCCAATGCCGGTGTGATGTATTCCTTCCTTGGCGCCAATGGTGGATTTGTGCGCGCCAGCCTTGGTGAGTCTTTCCACATCGGTGGAAAGAACAGTTTTGATTTGGGCTCGGGCCTTGCCGGAACCAAGTCTGATCTCGTTGGTGCCCTGGTTTTCCAGCCTTGGGAAAATCTTGAGCTTTCCTACCAAGCCCGTGTTGAAGAAGACCTTTCCAAAATCAATGTGCAAGAGGCGTTTGCCAACTACAATCTCGGCCAGTTTTCTGGTTCTCTTGGTTATATTGATGTTGGCAGCGCGCCCACTGCCGGACGCCCGGTCGCCCTTGAACAGGTCGAAGCGAGCACAAGCTTCAGGTTCACTGAAGCGTGGAGCATATTTGGTGGCTTCAAGTATGACCTTAATAATGACCAATTCCTGAGTAAAACAGCTGGCATTGCTTTTGATTGCGATTGCATGGCCGCGAAACTGTCCTATTCGGAAACGGATAACATAGATACTGGAAGCTCGACAGATCGCAAGCTGTTGCTCTCAATTGAGTTGCGAACACTTGGAAAATCCAACATCTCCGCTGGATTGTAAATGGGATATCGATGAAAAAGATTTTGTTTTTTCTGGCGCTCGTCTTGTTTGTGCCACCTGCCTCGCAGGACGCGGGAGCTGCTGGCCAAGGCATCGTGGCGACAGTGAACGATACTCCCATAACGACGCTTGACATCCAGCAGCGCTTGACTCTGTTAAAAATCCTGGGGGAGCGTTCAACCGGTCCAGACCCGCGCAAATTTGCGCTTCGCATGATGGTTGACGAGATTATCAAGATTGCCGAAGCGAAAAAATACAAAATGGATGCAACGGACAAGGAAATTTCCAGTCAGATGGGCCGAATGGCCAAAAGCATGAAAACTGATTCCTCAGGCATGGAATCGCTTCTAAAAAAGAATGGAGTTGAGCCCTCCTCATTGAAGCAGTTCATTGCGGCGCAAATAGCATTTTCACGCATTCTCAGCTCCAAGTATCAAGTGAAGTTCAATGTTGAACAAGCAGACGTTGATAAAAAATATTCTGAAATAAAAAACGGGCTCGAACAAAAAGTCAGTACCATCATGAAAGATCCACGCATGAAACCCGTGCAGATATATTCGATAATCCAAATCGATTTGCCGGTGGAAACCCCGAATGATCCCATGCTCATGCAGGCGCGCGCTGTTGAAGCCGGCCAGTACATAAAGCAGTTCAAGGGATGTGGCTCGGCGCGGGCGGCTGCTTCTGGCATATTCAATGTGAAAATCGGCAAGAAAATTGATGCCGTTGCCGCAAAAATTCCCGCTCCAATGAGACAGGCTCTGGACCGTGTTGGCCCAGGTGGAGCCATGGGCCCAGCGCGTGGCCCAAGCGGCATTCAGGTCATCGCTTTTTGTGGCAAAAGCACCGTAACGCCGCCCAAACCGAAGTATGAATTGCCGACGCGCCAGCAGGTTGAAGCTGCCGTATCAAATGAAAAATATGCAACTATTGAGGCCAAGTACATGGTTGAAATGCGCAAGCATGCCTATGTCGAGTACAAAGATCAAACTTACGCGCAGCAATAGGTGATGCCGCCTGCCTCGACATTGATCTGCCCGATTGCGCTCACGTCCGGGGAACCTGCCGGGATCGCGCCAGAGATCAGCGCAAAAGCATGGATTGATCTGCGCAACGACAGCACTTCGCCGTTTTTTTTGATTGGTGACGCCGATTACTTTTCAGCCTGTGCTGCAAATGCCGGCGTGCCGATCACCGTTGTGAAAATTTCAAGCCCGCAAGAGGCGCTATCGCATTTTGCTAGCGCACTTCCCGTTCTGCATCGCCCCCTGCCCGCTCGCCCAAAAGAAGGCGTCATTGATGATCGCACAGCACTGGCCGTTATCGCAGCAATTGATGAGGCAGTAGATCTCACACTTGCAGGTAAGGCCGCAGCACTGGTTACCAATCCCATCCAGAAAGAGGCGCTTTATTCTGCTGGTTTCAAGCATCAAGGCCACACGGATTATCTTTCAGCACTTGCCCGCAAGCATGGCCACGCCACACAGGAAGTGATGATGCTGGTGGCAGCTGACTTGCGCGCGGTCCCAATAACGGTCCACATTCCATTGAAGGACGTGCCAGCCGCCCTTACAGCTGAGATTATTATTACCCAAGCCCGCGTGGTGGCGCGTGACCTGAAAAAATATTTTGGCATTGCAAATCCCCATCTGGCTTTTACAGGCCTTAATCCCCACGCGGGTGAAAACGGGGCTATGGGCCATGAGGAACAAACAATTATCATTCCTGCCCTCAACACGCTGCGCAGCGAAGGTTTCCATGTCGCTGGCCCCCTTCCCGCAGATACCGCATTTCATGCCGAAGCACGCGCCGCCTATGATGTCATCTTGTGCATGTACCATGACCAGGCCCTGATCCCTGCCAAAACACTGGACTTCCATGGGGGCGTAAATGTTAGTCTCGGTCTTCCCTTTGTGCGCACGTCGCCCGACCATGGCACGGCATTGGGCATTGCCGGAAAAGGCGTGGCCAATCCGCAAAGCCTGATTGCCGCCCTGAAGCTTGCAGGCCAAATGGCGAGAAGTGCCCGTGTTTGATGACGGTCTTCCACCTCTGCGTGATGTTATCGCGCGTTATGATCTGGGGGCCAAGAAAAGCCTTGGCCAGAACTTCCTGTTCGATCTCAATTTAACCCGGCGCATTGCCCGCAGCGCCGAACCTTTGGAGGGTTTCACCATTGTTGAAATCGGTCCTGGTCCCGGCGGCCTCACCCGCGCCCTGCTCATGGAAGGTGCATCGCACGTCATTGCAATTGAGCGTGACGAACGAACTTTGCCTGCATTGGCGGAAATTTCAGTGGCCTATCCAGATAAACTAAGTGTCATTGCAGAAGACGCACTCGCCGTGAATTGGGCGGCAACAGTTTCCGGTCCGGCCAAAATAATTGCCAACCTGCCTTACAATGTGGCAACCGTTTTGCTTACGGGCTGGCTCACCCAAGGCGTCTGGCCACCATGGTTTTCATCCCTCACGCTGATGTTCCAAAAGGAAGTTGCCGAGCGAATTGTCGCCAAACCCGGCGGCAAGGACTATGGCAGGCTGTCTGTTTTGTGCCAATACCGATGCGATGTGAAGAAACTGTTTGACGTAAACCGCAGTGCCTTCACGCCAGCCCCTAAGGTCACATCCAGCATCGTACAACTCATTCCCAGACCTGCGATTGATTGCGATATCAAGATGTTGGAAAAAGTAACTGCATCAGCTTTCGGCCAACGGCGCAAAATGCTGCGCTCAAGCCTGAAAACTGCATTTGGCAATCCGGATGCCGTGTTGGGCGAGTTGGGGATCAACCCGGAATTGCGGGCGGAACAGCTTGCAGTCAGCGATTTCGTGCGTCTGGCCAAGGTTCTTGGGCGGCAGTAAACATCTTCACAGATTTTTCGTCAGCCCGCGGACAAAATCGGTCAGTCCTATTCGGCGTCTGCGACGTAACCGTTCTGCGCTGAGAACGGCCAATACTTCCACGTGTGACGTTTCAACATTGTCATTCACAATGACGTAATCATACTCCGGCCAATGGCTGATTTCGCGTGAAGCTTCGGCCATGCGCTTGGCGACGACGCTTGACGAATCCTGCGCGCGGTTGATCAAGCGGTTTTGCAATTCATCGGCAGATGGTGGCAAAATGAACAGCCGTACCAGATCGTCCTCCATGGCTTGCGCCAATTGCTGGGTGCCTTGCCAGTCTATATCGAACAACACGTCGCGCCCCCTTGAAAGCGCTTCTTCAACGGGCTTCCTAGGGGTGCCATAAAAATTGCCAAACACTTCGGCATATTCGAGCAATTCATTGCGGTCGCGCATTTGGGCAAAACGGTCTTTGGTGATGAAGTAATAATCCTTGCCTTCAATTTCACCGGGGCGGGGTGGGCGGGTTGTGACGGACACGGACATCGTGATGTTTCTGTCTGCCGCCAGCAGCTTGCGTGAAAGCGTTGTCTTGCCAGCACCCGACGGTGACGACATAACGAGCAGGAGCCCGCGCCGTGCGATATTTGTGGGGACGGACTTACTCAATGTTTTGAACCTGTTCACGCATTTGGTCGATGGTGGTTTTCATCTCGAGGCCAATGGCCGTCAAGGTCTTGTCCAAGGCTTTTGAACACAATGTGTTGGCCTCACGGTTAAACTCCTGGGCCAGAAAATCAAACTTGCGGCCAGCAGGTTCGGGTGAGGCAATCAGTGTGCGGGCAGCTTCGATATGGGCGAACAGGCGGTCAATTTCCTCCTGAATGTCGGCACGCGTGGCAATCATCACGGCCTCCTGATGCAGACGGTCTGGATCAAAGTTGGCACCCGTGTCCAACAGGCGTGTCACCTGGTCGTTGATCCGCGCGCGGATTGCAGCAACCGAACGCGCGGGGCAGTCGCGGGCAGCAATTGTGAGGCTTTCAATTTTTGCAAGCTGAGCATTGATGATGACAGCCAACCGCTTGCCTTCTTCACGGCGCGATGTGTTGAGGGCAACGGCTGCCTTGCCGAGCGACGCTGTCACATCCGAAAGCTGTGCCGCGATATCAGCCTCGCTCTGCATCGGTTGTACCACTTCCAAAACACCACGTAATCCCATGAGCGCCTCTGCACTCAACGGAACACCGCCAATCCGGTCACGCAGTTTTTCGGCGATGGAGACAACCTGTTCCAGCACCGCCTCATTCACCACAACGGTTTCCAGTGTTGTGGCACCGCTGGTGGTGAGTGTGACCTGCAAATTGCCACGCTTGATGTGCTGGGCGAGATTTGTGCGAACAGCGGGTTCCAGTGCTTCAAAACCTGTAGGCAAGCGGCAACGGATATCCAGCGCTTTGCCATTCACGCTTTTGATTTCCCATTGCCAATGCAGTCCGGCTTTTTCACCCGAGCCCTGTGCAAACCCCGTCATGCTCGAAAGCGTCATGTCATTCCCGTCGCAGAATCAATACGCGAAGAACTTATCAGTTGGCAGCGTTGCCCACTACACCCGTGATTTGATCAGGTGGTCCACCGATATGGTTCCTGCGCCGTGCTTGATGAGACTTAAAAGAGCCACTGCCCAAAGCCCGTGCAACACATAGGCTTCGGGATACACGAAAATTTCAATCACCAGAGTCATGCCAAGCAGCGCAAGGGCAGCAAAACGGGTCGCAAAGCCTGCAAACAGCAGGAGTGGCATTGTCAGTTCCATGGCTGCTGCCATGTGGGCCGCAATCCAGGGACTTACGAATGGCAATTTGAATTCTTCCGTAAAAAGGAAAATTGCAGCATCTGTGACGTGGAATCCATCTATTTTGGTAAGACCCGACAGAAAAAAAACAAGCCCTATGACAATACGCGCCAATAGCGAAATGAATGATCGGGGAATGCGCCCCATCAAATCTATCATGTTTTTAATAATCTTCATTTGTGAACAGACCTTACAATACGTGCCTGAATGAGTCCGGTAAGATTGATTGCAAGGTCAAACCCGGGGGATGCATCGGTAGAAACGCCTGCCGCTTCTCCAAGCGCCATGCCCTGTTGCAAGAGAGAAAGGAACAGGCCTGCACCTGAAGGCAGCCCGCGAACCTCAACATCCAGTCGCGGCCGCACCACAAGTGCATCTTCCGACAAAATCATGTCAACTGAGGCAATTTCCTTGTCCTCGGTATTCGTACGCCAGATCGCCACGATGGGAAATGCTGATCGTACAATGGCGAAAGACGGCAGCATTTCAAACCGTAGTTCATGCAAAGTATTGGTATCCAGCTTTCTAAATTCTTCCGCTGCAACAGGCTGGGCATCGGCCGCATGATAGGCTTGCCAATAGACTGACTCCAATCGCGCGACATCGGCGAGATAGGGCAAGGATTTTGCCGCTTCGAACCCTTCGATAAAATCAGGAAAGTTTGCGGCATAATCAATGAGAACGGGGGAACGTGGCAGATTGTTGACGGCGAATTCACGCGCCATGGCAAGAAAGAATGGCTCACCCACCAAACGCTGGACCACTGGGTAGCGTACCGCAATTGCCTCGCCCAAGGCACCACGCATGTTGCCGCGATACACACCAAAACGGCGCTCTGGAGCAGAGTCAGCCCAACTCGTAACACCTTCCGGCAAAGGCATCGTTAAATCAATCAACCGCTCTGCAAAGTCTGTTTGGCTCCAATGCTCCATGGAAGGTTACTCTGCAGCCGCAACAAAAGAATTCCGCCGCTCCGCTTCTGCGACCAGATATTTGTTGGCACGCTTTGCCTCTGCCAGCAGCTCCACGAGCGGCGGAACATTTGCGTCACGCTCAATGAGCGTCGGAACTGGCCCTGTCCGTTTCAGTGTGATCTCGTACAAGGCCCAAACCGGATCAACAACGGGTGAACCATGGGCATCAATTAACAGCGGTTTTCCCGCATCATCCAATCGTTCGTCGTGACCCGCAAGATGGATCTCACCCACATGTTGGGCCGGGAAAGTATTGATGTACGTCACGGCATCCATGTTGTGGTTGACGCAGGATACAAACACGTTGTTCACATCCAGAAGCAATCCACACCCGGTGCGCCCTGCAATCTCCGATATGAAATCAAGCTCGCTATAGGTGCTCTCTTTGAACTGCACATAGGTTGATGGGTTTTCCAGCAACATGCGGCGGCCCAAGAATTCCTGTGTCTCATCGATATGCTCGCAGATATATTGAAGTGTCTGACGTGTGTATGGCATCGGCAAGAGATCATCGAGGTACGCATCCTCGTGCGTTGACCACGCAAGATGCTCCGAAAACAGCCCGCATTCATATCGATCCATCAAAACTTTAAGCCGGGCGAGATGCTCGCGGTTCAGTGGCTGCGTGCCGCCAATGGAGAGTGCAACGCCGTGCAGCGATACAGGATAGTGCTTCCTTATCTCGGTGAGGTAGTGATGCGGCGGACCACCCGCGCCCATATAGTTTTCGGCATGGATTTCAAAGAAGCCAAAATCTGGCTTGTCCCGCAGCACATCATTGTAGTGCTGAGCTTTGAGACCAATACCCGCGCGGGCGGGAACCACTGCATCAATCATTACCGTCAAGAAGGCCGTTTGATTTCTTCGAGTGAACCCGCACCAAGGGGGTTTGTCATGGAAACGCAGGTACCCTTTGGAACCAGCTTCCAAGAATTACCTTGATAGTCAATCGTTGATGTTCCAGCGCAGGATGTACCTTCGCCGGCCTTGCAGTCGTTTTGGCCCTTAAGGGAAACACCATAGCATTTTTCCATGTCAGCTGCGGATGCAACATTCGTGGAGAAAGTTGACAGCGCGGCGCCGAGAGCTGAGGCCAGTGCGAAGGTGGTTACGAGGGAAGTTGTCTTGTTCATTATGTAATACCTTTTGGAAAATGAATGGCGCGGACCTTAGTATCCGCGCCCTATTGTTAATTTTTAACCTTCCATTGGCTTGAGCATGCCCTTCTTGCCATCGGGTGTCTTCATGGCTTCGCAGGTGCCAGCTGGCACAAGCTTGAAGTCTGTTCCGCCATAGTTAACAGTTGAGTGACCTGCACACGCATGGGCACCTGCTTTGCAATCGTTCTGGCCCTTGAGAGCAACACCGTAGCATTGCTCATCGGCGGCATAGGCAGGAGCGGAGAACGTGAGCGCAGCTGCGAGAGCACCAGCAACGGTAAGGGCTGAAACGGCGGTCGATTTCTTCATGGGATTTCCTTTCAATTTGCAGATCCCGAAACACTTTCGGAACGTGTCCATATGCTGCGAACACTCAATCAAATGAAAATCAACTTCCCGCGAGATTTCACGCCATTGGAAGAAAAGCGGTCACAGAACACCCCGTCTCATTCACAAATCGGTGAGATCGACTACTTCTTTGGTTTTTGGCGAGGAATGGGCACAAGCCGATCAGCAACTTTCACCAAAGTGCCGGGTTTCAAGGGCTTATCATTTACAGCTGTTTCAACAACGGGCTTCGCAGGGTCGACAGGCTTTGCTGTTTCAACAGCTTTAGCGGGGTCAACGGGCTTTTGTGGCTCGGTCGTTGTAGCGGTTTCGGCTGGTTTGGCAGGATCATTAGGTTTTGCCGGATCATTCGCAACAGCAGGTGCAGGGTCAGCTCCTTTTGGTACTGCAGGTGTTGGCATTCCGTCAACCACAACTTCGGTCGGCGCTTCAGTGGTCAACACGGCTGCCTGTCCACTTTCAATCGCTCGCCACTTCACCACATTGGCGTTGTGTTCTTCAAGCGTTGTCGCGAAGGCATGACCGCCGGTTCCATTGGCCACGAAGTAAAGAAATCCCGTTGCGGGCGGATTCAAGACAGCCTCCAGCGAGGCCTTGCCGGGATTTGCGATGGGACCTGGCGGCAAGCCAGGAATTTTATAGGTGTTAAACGGCGTGTCAGATGCCACTTCATCTTTTGTCAGGGCGTGATCAAGCTTGCCCTTGCCACCAACAAGACCATAAATGATCGTGGGGTCTGATTGAAGTTTTATTCCTTGCTTCAAACGGTTCAGAAACACCGACGCGACCAGCGGTCGTTCTTCAGGAACGCCTGTTTCCTTTTCGACAATGGAGGCAAGTGTCACCGCTTCTTCCTTGCTTTTCAATGTGGAATTAGGAGCGCGGGCGGCCCAAAGCGTATCCAGCATTTTGGTTTGCGCGTCTTTCATGTCATCCAGCATTTTCTGGCGCGT
>JANOVC010000057.1:0-7801 GCA_031417195.1 Rhodobiaceae bacterium | reverse complement strand
ACCAAGGCAAAGCAACCTCAGCGGGAAACATCAGACACCGTGCGATCTGGGGCAATGTAAGAGCGAAGCTGGAGTAAAAATCGCTGCAAAAGCGTGGGTGCATCTTGCGCCAAACCGCCGGACCACACGACCGGCATATCTGCGAAAGATTGCACCCACGCAACCCTTCGCTATCCGAAAACGGAACAACCGTTTTCACAAGAGGCGCAACCTTGTCTCAACGCTCATTGATAATTGAATACGATACTGCGATTTGCCCTTTGTTTCACAAACCGCTATGGAGCAGCCCATGAACAAGCATGTCCCAAAAGTTGGTCTCGTCTCGCTCGGTTGCCCCAAGGCGCTGGTGGATTCCGAGCGTATTCTCACGCAATTGCGCGCTGAAGGTTATCTGATCGCCCCCGGCTATGCCGATGCCGACGTGGTTTTGGTCAACACCTGTGGATTTCTTGACAGCGCCAAGGCCGAAAGCCTGGCGGCGATCGGTGAGGCCATGGAAGAAAATGGCCGCGTCATTGTGACGGGCTGCTACGGTGTTGAGGCTGATGCCATCCGGGCGGCCCATCCCGGTGTTCTGGCAATTACCGGCCCGCATCAATATGAAGCCGTGGTGGGTGCCGTTCATGCGGCCCTGCCCCCGGTGCATGATCCCAGATATGATTTGATGCCACCGCAGGGCTTGCGGCTCACGCCCAAGCATTACGCCTATTTGAAAATCTCCGAGGGCTGCAACAACCGTTGCTCCTTCTGCATCATTCCTTCCATCCGCGGCGATCTCGTGTCACGGCCGATGGCATCCGTGCTCTATGAGGCGGAGCGTTTGGTGAAGGCGGGCGTGAAGGAATTGCTGGTCATCAGCCAGGACACTTCTGCCTATGGCGTGGATACCAAATATGCCAGCAGCAAATTCCATGGCCGCGAGGTGCGCGCCAAGTTTTATGACATGGCGAAAGAACTTGGCGATCTTGGTGCCTGGGTGCGGATGCATTATGTCTACCCCTACCCCCATGTGGATGACGTGATCCCGTTGATGGCCGAGGGCAAAATCCTGCCCTATCTCGATATCCCGTTCCAGCACGCGTCGCCCACGGTTCTGAAATCCATGAAACGCCCGGCCAATCAGGAGAAGGTTCTGGACCGCTTGGCATCGTGGCGGAAGATTTGTCCGGATATCGCCATCCGTTCCACGTTCATTGTCGGGTTCCCCGGCGAAACAGAAGCGGATTTTGACTACCTCCTGCAATGGATGAAAGAAGCCAGGCTGGAACGCGTGGGCTGTTTCAAATATGAACCCGTGTCCGGTGCGAAGGCCAATGACCTTGGTTTGGAACAGGTGCCGGATGAGGTGAAGCAGGAGCGCTATCACCGCTTCATGGAGGCACAACAGGAGATTTCAGCGGCCATTTTCCAATCGAAGGTTGGCCGCGAAATCGATGTGTTGGTCGATTCCATTGATCTTGAGAACGAGGAGGCAGTCGCGCGCTCACCATGGGATGCTCCGGAGATTGACGGCAATGTGTTCCTGCCCGGCGAAACCAGCCTGAATCCCGGCGATAAAGTCCGTGTACGGATCGTTGAGGCTGAAGAATATGACCTTGTGGGCGAACTACTTTAATTTTTCTTCCGCCCGCCACAGATAATCACGCGTCATTGGAAGTGTATGCACATCCTTGGTGAGTTGAATCTGGAAGTTCATGTGGCTGCCATGGCTGAACACCAGTTCGCTGGCGATGAGGTAAAACTCCCACATGCGGCAGAAGCGTTCGTCCATCATGGCTGCAATTTTTGTGCGGTTGGCCTGAAACCGGTCCTCCCAGGCGCGCAAGGTCCTGGCATAATGCAGCCGCAGGATTTCAATATCCGTCACCCACATTTTGGAACGCTCGACGCTGGCAAGTGCTTCTGAAAGGGCGGGCGAATAGCCACCGGGGAAAATATACTTGCGGATCCACGGACCCGTTGAGCTTGGGCCTCCTTTGCGTCCAATTGAATGTACGACTGCCACGCCATCCGGCGTCAACAAATCGCGGATATGGTTGAAATACTCATCATAATGGGTGATGCCCACATGCTCGAACATGCCGACAGAGACCACGCGGTCAAATGTTCCCTTCACGTCACGGTAGTCGATCAGCTCGAACGTCACGCGGTTTTCAAGACCACGCTCTACGGCACGCTGGCGGGCAAGTGCCAGCTGCTCGGTTGAAAGTGTGACACCCAGAACCTGCACATTGGCATTTGCCGCAAGATACAGCGCCATTCCGCCCCAGCCACAGCCAATATCCAGAACGCGCTGACCTGGCTTCAAATCAAGCTTTGATGCGATATGGCGCAGCTTGTTCTGCTGGGCGGTTTCAAGGCTGTCATCCGGACTGGTGTAATAGGCGCAGGAATAGTTCATGTCAGCGTCCAGGAACAACCTGTAAAACTCATTCGAAAGATCATAGTGGTGATGCACGTGGGTCTTGGCGGCTTTCACATCATTGCGCTGGTGGAACTTGCGGATAAATTTCAGACCCTTCTTCAATATTTTCTGTATGGGCTGGGATCGCAAACTGCTGCGGTTAAGCATCGCCAACGTCAGAAAATCTCGGATAGTGCCGTTCTCAACGGTCAGTGTGCCATCCATATAGGCTTCGCCAGCACGCAGTTCCGGTTTGAAAAACAGGGAACGGTAGAGCTTTGGGTCATGCAGCTTTATGGCAACTTCCGGTCCGGCGCTGCCCTTGAACACATGAGGCGTCCCATTTGCATCAATAACCGTAAGTGTACCAACCTGCACAAAGCGCCGCAGCATGGTTTTCAACAAAAGCATTCAGTTACTCCCTAGAGCGGGATATTATCATGTTTCTTCCAAGGGTTGGTCAATTCCTTGTGACGCAGCATGTCAAGCGCACGTGCCATGCGTTTTCGGGTGGAATGGGGCATGATTATTTCATCAAGGAACCCGCGTTCGGCAGCCACAAAGGGATTGGCGAAGCGATCCTCATAGTCTTTCACGCGGGCCGCAATTTTGTCCCTGTCACCCAGTTCACTGCGATAGATGATTTCAGCGGCACCACGTGACCCCATAACGGCAATTTCCGCCGTCGGCCAAGCGTAGTTCAAATCGCCGCGAAGGTGTTTTGATGACATCACAACATAGGCACCGCCATAGGCCTTGCGGGTGATCAATGTGATTTTGGGGACGGTGGCTTCGGCGTATGCAAACAAAAGCTTGGCGCCGTGCTTGATCAGGCCACCATATTCCTGCGCCGTTCCCGGCAAGAAACCCGGAACGTCAACAAATGTGATTATCGGAATGTTGAAACAATCACAGAAACGCACGAAACGGGCCGCTTTGCGTGCCGCGTCACTGTCCAATACACCCGCTAGAACAAGCGGCTGGTTGGCAACGATGCCAATGGTGCGCCCGCCCATGCGCGCCAGTCCAACGATGATGTTCTTCGCATGGGCATCCTGGATTTCGAAAAAGTCTCCCTCGTCCACCACCTTGTGGATCAGCTCCTTCATGTCGTAGGGCTGGTTTGGGTTGGCTGGGATAAGCGTATCCAGTGACGCATCAAGGCGTTCGGCATCGTCAAAGCTGGGGAGTTCCGGAATGGGGTCGGTATTGGAGGACGGCAGAAAATCAATCAGCCGCCGCATTTGCAGCAATGCTTCCACATCATTGTCAAAGCCTTTGTCCGCGATGGAAGATTTCGTTGTATGAACAGATGCACCACCAAGTTCTTCAGCGGTCACCGTTTCGTTGGTAACGGTTTTCACGACATCGGGCCCCGTCACGAACATATAGCTTGTATCACGCACCATGAAGATAAAGTCCGTCATCGCCGGTGAATACACATCGCCGCCCGCACATGGTCCCATGATGACCGAGATTTGCGGAATGACACCGGATGACAGAACGTTGCGCTGGAACACCTCACCATAGCCACCAAGAGCGTTCACGCCTTCCTGTATGCGTGCACCGCCTGCATCAAACAGACCAATGATCGGCGCGCGGTTTTGCAGGGCCATGTCCTGGATTTTGGTGATCTTGCGGGCATGGGATTCGGAAAGCGATCCCCCGAAAACCGTGAAATCCTTGGCAAAGACATAAACAACACGGCCGTTCACCGTACCCCAACCTGTCACAACACCGTCGCCGGGTATTTTGGTTTTTTCCATGCCAAAATCCGTGCTGCGGTGTTCCACGAACATGTCAAACTCTTCGAACGAGCCTTCGTCCAGCAAAAGTTCAATGCGTTCACGCGCCGTGAGCTTGCCCCGTTCATGTTGGGCTGCAACCCGTTTTTCACCGCCGCCTGCCTTCGCCTCCGCACGCCGCTGTTCAAGTTTTCCCAGTATTTCCTGCATAAACACTCCCTAAAGCGGTTTGAGTTAAGCGGCAAGTTGGTCTTTCGTCAAACGCCTTGGACTGCAGGTTTAACCCCATCTTAACCACCAATGAACAACGATGGATTTTAATATTTCTCCCAGGAGAGAAACTTGCGAGCGGCGTCTTCCTCACACACTGGCTATTTGGCAATTGTCATTGCCGGCTTGTTGATGTGCCTCGGTGTCCAGTTTGAAACCAAGCGGCAATATCTGGTTGCCTGGCAAAACCATTTGGCGTCACAACAAAACAAATCAAAGGAAAACAGTAAGCGCGTAAAGGCTTTTTTTTCCACGCTCAATGACAATCTTGGTACGATTGGCGCCTTGCCAAGTGTCCGTAGAACGGGAGAAAACGTTCAAATTTTTGGAGCCGATGACCGCGAGACAATCCAGCAGGTCTACAATAACCTGGCCAAAAATATCGACGTGTCCAAAGTCTATATCTTTCCCGCCGACTTCGGTTCCACAATCAATTTTGCAACAAACAGCAAACCCGTTTTGATGTTCGACAGGTTGGTCAAGTCGTCGAAAAAACCGGAACAAGGGAGTGTCGCGCCGCCGCCGGAAATGACGGATACCCCTGCCGGCTTTAAAAATCCCGAATTTGAATATCAACAGCTGCGAAAACATGTCATATGGTTCCAGACAAATTATCCCGACATTGGAACACTGAAGACCTTTTCGGTGCCAATGATCAGTGGAGCCGAAGTTCTTACAAGTGACGATTCCAAGTCGATCAAGGTGGAACAATACCCGGGTAAGTCAGGACTCGTATTTTCAGTTCCATACTTCGGGCTAAACGGAAAAATCGCCGGGTGTGTATCGGCTGTCATACTGAGCAGCGTCCTGCACAATATCATGAATGATCCAAGCTACACACTGATAAGCCCTTTGGCAGATTATATGTCCGCTCCAACCATTCGAAACAGCAAAATTGCGATGATGCTGCACGCGACAGACCATACACCGGAAGCATCTACCATATTTTCAGAGGCCATAATCATTGACACACATGATGTAAGAGGCACGTGGCAGCTGAATATCAAATATCCGGTTATCGATTATTATTCCGGCCTGCAGTACAAGGCCATTCGCTATTTTGAATGGGGGTCATATGCTGCACTCGCTCTTTTGACCTTTGCTGGCTTGGGATGGCACCATAGCAATCTGAGTAGGGCGCAGGAGATGAGAGAAAACGCAGATGCCTTACGCCGCGTCAATGTCGATATTTCAAAATTGAATACAGACCTGGCTGAAAACATGAAACAATTGCAAGTAGCCCAAGATGAAATCATCAAGAAAGGCAAACTGGCCCAAATGGGTCAACTTGTAGCAACGGTTGCCCATGAACTTCGCAATCCGCTTTCCTCAGTTCGAACCTCGGCATTTTTATTGCGCAGAAAACTCGCTGATCAACCGATAAGCGTTGATGCGCAGCTGCAGCGCATCGACAACTCGGTGGCACGTTGTGACGCGGTCATTACCCAATTCTTGGATTATGCAAAATCCCATAAGATGGAATTTTCTGAGCTCAGGTTTGATGATTGGGTCGCAGGTATTGTTGAGGAGGAAGCACAGAAGCTACCTGTTGCCGTGGCGGTAGAATGCATCCTGGGACTTGATAATCTAAGCGTTTCTTTTGACCGGGGCCGCTTGAGCAGGGTTTTGATAAACCTCATGAGCAATGCTTCGGAAGCCATGGTGGGCAAGGGACATGACCCGCAAAAATTTGCTACTCCATGTCCGAAGATTACCATTGTCACCCGGCTGGCTGGCGAACATATTGAATTTGACGTTTGTGATAATGGCCCGGGCATTGCCGATGAGGATATCGCCAAAATTCTCGAACCGCTTTTTACCACCAAAAATTTTGGAACAGGCTTGGGATTGCCCGCTGTTATACAGGTGTTGGAACAACATGGTGGTGGAATGAGGGTTAAAGGCGGTTTTGGTACGGGAGCAATATTTACTGCCTGGCTGCCGATAAAAATCAGGAAAACGCGGACCGCTTGAGCCTATTGAGCCGATGCAATCA
The DNA here is from genome assembly GCA_031417195.1 of Rhodobiaceae bacterium. Classification (GTDB taxonomy): domain Bacteria; phylum Pseudomonadota; class Alphaproteobacteria; order Rhizobiales; family Aestuariivirgaceae; genus Aestuariivirga. The sequence continues at coordinate 1,386 of JANOVC010000057.1, read as the reverse complement.
CTGCATCAACGCCCTTAGAGGCTTTTCCGCAGAAGCCAGCGTTGTCTACGTCAGCTTCCGCCTGGGTTTTACTCCACAGCGCATCAAGGTCATTCTGGGCCAATCCGCTGCGCTGTTCAATGCGTTGAACGGCATCGCCGAGCTTGCTGGATTTTCCGCTATCGAGGCCCAAATTGCATTTCGCTGCAGCAACGCCTGCTTGATAGGCGGCGACCAAATCAGCGGGTGCAGATTGAGCAAATGCCACGCCGCTGCCCAGTGCCGTAGCCATGATTACAGATACCATCAAAGGGAATTTCATTGTGCGCATCCTTTTGGATTAAAACCAGATGTTACTTTATTTAAAATCTTGTTCGCTGTAAGGCAGATCTATGGATGATTTTTTGCAAGGTTAATGAAGTTTACACAAGCTGAAAATTCCCGCAATCGCCCTGCCCTGCGAACCTCGGCCTCGTCGTCTTTGCCCCAGGTAGCAACCTGCCAATCTTCATCGACATTGGCGGCTTTCCAAGCGTCATCTGATAATATGCCGCCCGCCGCCAGCATGAGTGCAATCAAGGCAGAGCCTGACAAGGTTGTGAGATTGTGAACAGCGGCGAACGTAAAACCACAGAGACCATCCACGTGACTGCGGATGGCGCCCAACGCTTCGAAGGATTGCGCGACGTGATTGATTGAATCCACGGTTGTGATTTTTGCATTAAATGTGTCATGCGCCCAGATCACTACGGGATCCCAATGCATGACTTGCAGGGCAACCAGACTTTCCGGCTTGTCCGCACGGTAGCACACCATATCGCTGCCAGCGAACTCAAGAATCTCCGCCGTTATGTTGGCGCGTTCTGTCGTTGCCCGGTCAATCGCGGTGTTGGCAAGCTTGGTGAGTGGCATGGAACCAAGATGGATGAATTCCGTTTGCGCATTCCATTCTGCCGCAACGGCATCCGCCAATGCGCGGCTTGGCAGAACCAGGGGAACTTTCAGCGGTGTTTTGACGATGCGTCCATCGAGGGCGATTTCAAGCTTATCGGTTACGCTGACCGATTTGTAGAATCGTTTTGGCATAGGCCGCACGATACGGTCACGTGACAGGCGCTCAAATCTTTGATCGGGTGTTTCTTCAGTCACTCGGTATCGGTCTCGTATCTGTCGGGATCAAAGCCAAAGGCGTTCCACGTCTCGCGCATATGGGGCGAGAGTTCGGCTGATACATCCACAATGCCTTCACGCGGATGCGGAAACACAATGCGGCGGGCGTGGAGGTGGAGTTTTTTGGAAATGCCATCTGGCATATCCGCGTTGCCCTCATATTTTTCATCGCCGAGAATGGGGTGGCCGATATAGGCCATATGCGCGCGAAGCTGGTGTTGGCGACCGGTGACGGGC
>JANOVC010000056.1:0-12130 GCA_031417195.1 Rhodobiaceae bacterium | reverse complement strand
CAAGGTCTCAAAACCTTCTGCAAGGCCATCGCATCCCCAAGCCAATCTCAAATCAAGCGATTCATCCAAACCCTCATCACAAGCCCACCACAGAAAAAAGCATTCAATTTAGGGAAAACATAAATGAGTCGAGTACTATGATGAGCTCTTGACAGTGTTCCTATTATGTTCTACTTGAGCATTAAGGAGTAAGTCATGGACTGGGCAGGAGCCATCGAGATCAATCATTCGGCGCTTTCGCGCATCGTGGCTGCCCTTGTCGCCATGCTGGAACTTGCAGGCCGTGCTGCCGCAGATCGTTTGCCCCTGCCGCTCTACCGAGCGGTGGTGCGTGTGTTGTTTCCCGCTGAATCAGCGGTGCGCCGCCTGATTGTCATCGCAGCACGTGGGGTTGTGGTGAAGGTTCCTGTCTCGCGTCCTAAGCCCCATCCCACGCCCAAGGGACTCGCGATCACAGCACCTGGTGGTGCCGGAAAGGCTGAGGCACGCGTCTCGTTTCAACTGTTCGACCCACGCAAGCGCCTTGCGGTCTTTCGCCCTGTAAAAAAGTCCCGTTTCCGCGTGCTCAGTCTTGGCGACAGTCATCTGGTCCCCTTGTTTCATCCCCGGCCGTCTGGGCTGCGGCTTGCCAAACGCGAAGTGGCAGCACCTGATGGGATGGTTAGTGCACTTCGTCTCCACCGCCGTCTGGCTGCAATCAAGCTCGCACTTGAAGACCTTCCCCACCAGGCAATACGCATGGCGCGCTGGCACATCAGGCGGGCAAGAATTGAGCGCCCTGTCTTCCGGCTTTCGATGCGACAGGGTATTCCTCCCGGCCACCGGAAAAAGCCCAGGCACGAGGTCGACCTTGTGTTGACGGAATATCACGCGCTGGCCCGCTATGCGCTCAAGGAGGATATGTCTTGAACGCATTTACTCCGCTACCGTCAGTTACCATTGAATTGATTTGCGCCTGCGGAAGAAGCCACCGTTGGGGCCATCTTGTGGCAGGGTTGCCAGCCAGATTGCAGTGTCGGCCCCCTCTTCGGGGGATAGATTGGCACCGGATCCACCCATGCGCGTGCGCACCCAGCCGGGGCACATGCTGTTGATTTTCACATTGTGGGGCAAGTCCTTGGAGAGGGACAGCGTAAGTGCATTCAACGACGCCTTGGTTACGGAATAGGCTGCGGGGCCAGTCAAGCTTTCGGCGAAGGCACCCCAACCCGATGAGAGATTGACGATGCGACCAAAGCTGCGCGCGATCATGCCGGGTGCTGCGAGGCGGATGAGATCGAAGGGCGCAAACACATTGGTGCGAAAGGATTCTTGGAATTTCTTATCCGACATATCCAGCAGGTTACCCTGCTCGAGAATGGCGGCGTTGTTCACCAGAATATCAATCTCGCCATGGGCCTTTACGATGGCGGCGTATTGTTTCCTGAGTGTGCCGCGCACGGACAGATCGAGCAGCACAGGAGTGACATTTCCTTTCAGCTCTGACGCCGCTTTCTTTCCATCGCCAGCATTTCTGCTTGCCAGTAAAACCTTGATGTCTGCGAGCTGGGCGAGGCCTGCGGCGATGGCCAAGCCAATGCCGCGGTTTGCGCCGGTGACGAGTGCTGTTTTCATTGTGATGTCCTCATATTGACGTGCGCCATCCCCAATGTTCCGCCAAGGCCTGACAGTCCTCGCTCTTTTCGATTGATGTGGTCGTTGATTTTGCGCGCAGGCTTGTGGCAGCGCTGGCATGGGCAAGGCGCAGGGATTTTTCCAGGGGCCAGCCCTCGTGGTGGCCAAACAACATGCCTGCCGCAAAGGCATCGCCCGCACCATTGTTGCCCGCGATGGCTATGGCTGGAACATTGACGGACGGGTGTTCGGCAACACCTCCATCACGTGCCAGTACCACGCCGCCCATGGGAAAATGGACGGCAGCAAGGGACAGCGTTGTACGTTCCATCAAAACCTCAGCAGCTCTGCGGCAGGCGGCAGCGTCTGTGACGCCGTTCACGATGGTTTCAACGCCGGAGATGGCTGCAGCTTCATAGTCATTGATGATCAACGTATCGAGAAAGGGCAGCATGGGAAGGGCTGCGGCGCGAATGACTTCAGGTTCAACCGAGACGAGTTCAATATTGGGTTTCAAACCAGCGGCACGGGCTTTTTTCAAAATCGTGACCCAACCCGAGACATCATTCTTCCACGCATGATCGAGTTTTTCATGGAGGCCGGGAAGGCCCATATGCACGATGCGCGCCGTGGTCGTGGAGAAATCGAAATCATCGGGGCATTGGATCGCATGGGCGCCAGCGGCATAAAAGAACGTTCGTTTGCCCGTGTCCTGCGCTGTCATCGCCATGGTATGGCAGGTTGCAACAGTGCCGCGCATTTCGAGGGCAGCGTGTTCAATGCCCATCTCGTCACAGATCTGGAGGAGATGGCGGCCATCCGCATCATCGCCAATCAGTCCCATGGCAGAAACAGGGAAGGATGCGCCGAGTCTTTTGAGCGCAGTTGACATATTGTGGCCGGGGCAGCCACCCTCGTCACTTTCATGAAGCACACGACCCAGCATTTCTTCCTGCGGCCAATGGTCGAGTGTGATGTTGCGGTCAATACACCACGCGCCCGCGCAGAGAATGCCGCTGCGCTGCATCATCAGGCCTTGAGAACGGGATCGGTGATTTCGAGGTCGGTTGCCAAATCACGATCCGGCGTGAGCTTGTTTTTGGCGAGATGGGCGTGATAGGTTTTGACGGCGTCTGATGCGGTGACATTGCGTTCGATTACGCCGCGCATCAGTCGCACCAGTTCCAGTGGTGCCTCCGCGAAATTGATTTTGCGACCAAAAAGGGCCACACGGCCGCCATATTTTTCCGATTGTGATGCCAGCTCGAATGTGTCACGCGTTGTGCCTCTTGCACCGCCCAGAATGCCCACGATCAGATTGCCGGGGTCGTAGCTGGCCAATTCTTCCATGGCGGCCGCGCCATTATATTGCATCTTCAGAAACAGCGGATATTCCGCACGCATCACGCCAGCAAGGGCGCGCACGATGCAGTCATTGATATAGGTACCGAGGTCCGCGCCCTTCAAGCCAATGTTCATGGCTGGGTTGAACACCTCGAGGAAATGACGGACTTTGGCCTTGGTGGCCTCTTCACGGAACGTGCCATATTCCTCGAGCGAACTGAGATCGGCTTCAACGTCATTGCTAAACGTGACGGAGTAGAGACCGAGATCGGCGATCTTTTTCACCTTTTCCGCGCGTGCGGTGCGGAAGGGATAGGATTCGATTTCGCGATAGGAGCTGCCGCGCTGGGACCAGATGTCGGTTGCATCATTCAGGCGCACAGCCGGTGTCACCTTGCTTTTGATGAAGAGTTTCTGCGCGTGAAGCGTTTCTGCCGATGAGGCCGACATCAACATGATATCGACAAGACCTGACTTGGTCATTTCGCTCATGGCCGCCAGATAGTCTGCTTTGGTTTTGAGGGTGTCCGAGCCATCTCTGCGCGGGCCGGGACAGGCGCGGCCAAAGCCCATGTCACCATCCTTGGCGTCGGCGATGATGAAATCCTTCGGGGTGTATTTGCCGGAACGGATTTTAGCGAGCTTGGTGTCGAGGGTTTTCATGATGTGGGATATACTCCGACGTGACGGTTGGAGAATTTGTAGCGACAAACGGTTTAAATGGCTAGGATTTCCCGGCGATTGCCGAGTTAAACTTGATTGTGCCAATGACTACCATGCACACGTTTGGTCAAGAAGAGTGCGAAAGTCCATGTATAATAGTGCAAGGTAGCGTGGCTTTCATGGCGCGATGTGCGATTTATTTTGTAACGAGACAGAGTATCAGTTCGTGACTGGCGGGCAGTAATTATCACATTTTGGCAACATCATCGATTGCAGCGTGAATATCGTGAACTATGATGTTGCAATGGTGTAGGGCATGGGCAATTTTGTTTATTGTTCCCAGCAATACTATTTACTTATTGACCCTGCCAACAAGGTACTGGTTACAACAACGTTTACCTGTGAGCATTGTGCTTAGGCTAAGGGCGTTGTATTGCCGATGGTGCGGAAGAAAATGTAGTTCAAGGGCCGTGTGTTTTATTTGCCACTTGGACGTAGGACTGATGAATTTGCGGTACATAAAATGGCGATCATTATGGTGCGCGGTTTGGTTTGAGCGGCGTGGGGTGAAAGTTAGTAAATGACTAAATTTTAATTTTTTTTGATTGCTAACTCGACATTGCTGCATTTTTGAAAAATAAGGAAACAAAGATGTTATTGAATATAGATTATTTTTCAAGGAAAGCCATTTTTGCTTTTTTCGCTATGTCTTTACTACACTCCTCGGCTGATGCAGGTGATGATGCTATTGAAAATTTTACTGCAATTATAGCTTCGAAACAGCTCTGCGGTTTCACTGTGAACATGCAAATGGTGTCAATCTCTGTTAATAGCTTAATTGGCACCATAGAGAGTGTTTCCCCTGGGGGCGAGCATTGGTCCGAAGTGCAGCGTAATTCTGATCGAATTGAAATTTTAACTCAGACATCAGAGGGTAGAATTTCTTTCTGCAACAGAGTTAAAAGCGAAATGTCAAGTTTCTTTGATGCCACGGTAAAATTTGATAATTCAGTAAAAGAAGTGCCAATTGCAAAAACTATTGTTCGTACTGATAGCAACTTTTATTTTCACCTGATGAACCAATTAAGTTGCACCGCTAAACCTAATCCAACTACATCTTTTCTACATCTGAACAGTCTCAAGCTTATCGATATTCATAAAAATAGGGGAGCAGATTCAGTATCATGTTTCGACATTGACGGCGGATTAGATATTGAAGGATTACGTTTTGATTTTATCTGTGGCTTTTCCGAGGATCGTTTAATCTGGGATTTATTTCCAGATCTTTACCGCCGAGCTCCTGGTACTTCTCCCGGTGAGTCGATTTCCTTGGGTGCCAACACTTCACCCAAGAAACTCAAAGAATGGTGGCAATCGAGAGGCGTCGCAGGCAACCCACAGTTCAGTAGCTACACTTCGCACATTGATCATATGAGTGAAGGAATTTCAGAAATTGGATGTAGTCCTTTTTAATAAAATGATGGTTTGGTTTTTGCTAAAAAGCACAAATCTTTTGAATTTTCTGTTACTGAAAACAGATATATTTCTTTTTACCCCCGTACTGCGTTCGTGTAAGCATCCATCAGGGTGCGGCTCATGTTGCCGGGTTTGAATTTATAGGGGCCGATTTCGGAAACGGGAGTTACTTCTGCGGCGGAGCCTACAATGAAGCACTCGTTATATGTGGTGAGTTCTTCCGGCATGATGCGGCTTTCGATGACGTCCATGCCTTGGGCCTTGGCCAGTGCGATAACCGTCTGGCGCGTGAGGCCATTCAGGAAGCAGTCGGCGATGGGTGTGTGGATGGCGCCGTCCTTGATGAAGAAGATGTTGGCGCCCGTGCATTCTGCCACGCGGCCCTGCCAATCCAGCATCATGGCATCGGCGTAGCCCTTTTTCTCCGCCCTGTGTTTGGAGATGGTGCAGATCATATAGAGGCCTGCTGCTTTCGCATGCACGGGAGCACACATGGGATCTGGCCTGCGGTATTCGGCAATGTCCAGCTTGATGCCCTTCATTTTGGTTTCAGCGTCAAACATCGAGGGCCACGCCCATGTGGCGATGGCCACATGAATTTTGTTGTGTTGTGCTGCAACCGCCATCATTTCCGAGCCACGGAAGGCCACGGGCCGCACATATTGATCGCCGCCACCGGCCAGCTTTACAACTTCGTCCTTGGCGGCGTCGAGTTCGTCCAGCGAATAGGGGATCACCATATCCATGATTTCGGCTGATTTATGCAGGCGAATAGAGTGTTCGCGGGATTTGAATATCTTGCCGCCATAGGCGCGCTCGCCCTCGAAAATCGATGAGCCATAATGCAGGCCGTGGGTCAACACATGTACTTTGGCATCTTTCCACGGGATGATTTCACCATTCATCCAGATCACGCCATCGCGTTGGTCAAAAGGAATGATGCTCATGTTCGTCTCCCAATTCGATTTTTCTGAAAGAACAGCTTATATGTCATTGTCAAACGAGCCAAATCAGCTATTTGCGCAATGATATTTCGTTCTGAGATGACTTAATGTAACAAAACTGGAAAAATATGTCAATATGACTGACATAAATTTAACTGAGAAAATTAATGACACTGAAACGGTGGCGCTCGTTGAGCTGCTGTTCTTTGCCTACCGCGATTTTGTGTCGGACCCTGACGCCGTTCTTGACCAGTTGAATTTTGGCCGCGCCCACCACCGGGTGATCCATTTTGTGGGGCGTGACCCCGGCATGACAGTGGCGCAGCTGTTGGATATTCTGCGCATCACGAAGCAGAGCCTGAGCCGCGTGCTGAAAGATTTGATCGACCAAGGCTATATCTATCAACTTGAGGGCGAAACGGACCGGCGGCAGCGGCTGCTGCATCTCACGGCGTCGGGTGAAGAGCTGCGCCAACGCTTGATGGCCCCACAAATGTCACGCATCCGCCGTGCCATTGCCGAAGCATCCCCCCATGAAGGCTCCCGCATGCGCGACATGCTTTATCATTTGATCAGCCCGGAAAACCGTGAGGACGTGACAGCCTGGATCGACAAGCCCGGAGAAAAATCCGGTGGATGAAGCCAGCCATATTCTGGTAGTCGACGATGATCGCCGCATCCGCGAGCTGATCAAGTCCTATCTCATGGAAAACGATTTTCTGGTGACGGTTGCCGGCTCGGCTACTGAAGCGCGCGAACGCATGCGCGGGCTGCTGTTTGATCTTATCGTGCTGGACATCATGATGCCGGGGGAAACCGGTTTGAAATTTACCGAAACACTGCGGGCGGGGAATGAAAGTATTCCAGTGCTCATGCTCTCGGCGCTGGCGGATACGGATGACCGGATTGCCGGCCTTGCCACAGGCAGCGATGATTATCTGGTGAAACCTTTTGAGCCACGTGAACTGCTTTTGCGCATTAAAAACCTTTTGCGCCGTTCCGTTCAGGTGCCGCCTGCTGCCACAACGGATGTGCGCTTTGGTGACTTCAGCTTTAACGTCATACGCGGTGAATTGCGCCGGGCTGGAGAATTGATCAAACTTACCTCGGGCGAAAAAGACCTGTTGCGCCAACTTGCAAATAAATCCGGTGAACCCCTGAGCCGTCTCGAACTTTCACAACCCGGTGCCGAAGACAGCGCACGCAGTGTGGATGTGCAGATCAACCGCCTGCGCCAGAAAATTGAGGTTGATCCATCGACGCCGGTTTACCTGCAAACCATGCGGGGGGCTGGCTATGCCCTGTTTGTGGATGAGGAATTCAGCGGATGAGTACGCTTTACTATCGCTTCAACCGCTTTCTCGAACGCCATGCACCGACGGGTTTGCTGTACCGCTCGCTGCTGATCATGATCACGCCTATCGTGCTTCTGCAAACCATCATGGCGGGCATCATCCTGGATCGCCATTGGGACAATGTCACCAAGGTTCTGGGCCGCGCGCTTGCCAGTGAAATTGGTCTGCTCACGGATCAATATGACCGCTCGGACAAGTCCGGGCAAGCCATCAAGCTTATCGAGAAAGATGCCGTTGACCGTCTCCACCTCGGTCTGGAAATCCAGCGTGGTGGCGTTTTGCCTGAACCCATAAACCGCACGCTCTATTCGCTTGTCGATGTCAAAATGACCAAATACCTCGAACGTGAAACGGGGCGCCCCTTCTGGATCAACAGCACGGCGCAGAATGGCCAGGTGGATATCCGGGTGGAAGTGGAGAAGGGCTTGATCTTCCGCATCCTCTCCGATGAAGAGCGCGCCTATGCGTCGAACACGGTTGGCTTGCTGTTGTGGATGTTGCTGTCGTCTTTCATGCTTCTGTCGATTGCCGGTATTTTCCTGCGTAACCAGATTTTGCCGATTGTTGAACTGTCCAAGGCTGCGACCAAGTTTGGCATGGGGCGCGATGTGTCGAACTTCCGACCGCGAGGTGCTTCGGAAGTGAAGCAGGCGGGCCTTGCATTCCAGGACATGCAGCAGCGCATTTCGCGCCATGTGGAACAGCGCACGGCCATGCTTGCGGGCGTGTCGCATGATCTCCGCACCATTCTCACGCGCTTCAAGCTGGAGATTGCGTTTCTTGGCGATGGCCCAAAGGTTGCGCCGTTGAAGGAGGACGTGGAAGAAATGCAGCGCATGCTTGAGGCCTATATGGCGTTTGTCAGGGGCGATGGCGGGGAAAAAACCGAAGCCGTCAACCTGCTGCAAATCGTCACCTCGGTGTCGTCTGCAGTGACACGCGGCAAGTCGGCAGTCGTGCTTGACGTGCAGGATATTGACGTGCGCGTGAAGCCCAACGCCTTTCGCCGCCTGATCTCCAATCTCCTGGGCAATGCCATCCGCTACGCGAAACATGTTGTGGTGACGGGAAAAATCGAAAACCGCGTCCTGACGGTTTGGGTGGATGACGATGGCCCGGGCATTCCAGAAGAGAACCGCGAGGATGCGTTCCGGCCCTTTGTGCGGCTCGACAATGCGCGGAACCTGGATGAGACGGGCACGGGGTTGGGACTGGCCATTGCACTTGATATAGCCCATGCGCATGGAGGTGAAATCACGCTGGGTGAAAGTGTGCAGGGTGGTCTCAGAGCGATTGTCGCGATCCCCGTTTGAAGGGAGAAAACATGGCAAATGGAAGGCAACGGCCTGCTGCTGAACGGAGACCGCAAACACCAAAAGAACACATCAGTGACACATTTGTGGCGATGCCGCGAAGAGATTGATCGCTGCGAAGATATGCGAAGATTGGGATTGTTCGCGCACGGCTGGTTACGGTTCGTGATATTTAGTGAAATTAGGTTGTGATATTGATTTTGAATTTTGGACCAAGAGGAGAAGTTTGTTGATTTGTAGTCACAACAAGACTACATTGCAGTCCATGACAAATGCCACGAACTATGTCCGAGCCCGCATCGACGAAAAAACCAAAATCCGCGCAACGGCGGCGTTGGAAGCCATGGGTCTTTCGGTATCGGACGCCATTCGTATGCTGATGCTGCGCGTGGCCGATGAACAGCGCCTGCCATTTGAGGTAAAAGCACCAAACGCAAAGACACTGGAGGCCATTGCGGAACTCAAGGCAGGCAAGGGCAAGAAGCACGCGTCAATCAAGGCATTGATGGCTGATATGAATGAGGGCGATTGAATCCTCTACTATTTTTCGGAAAGAACTGAAGAAGCTTAAAGCGAATCCTGACCATGGCAATCTCGATACATTGCTAGTGGCGGTGTTGGAGTTGCTGGTCATCGACAAACCACTCCCTATCACAAACCGCGATCATCCCCTCACCGGTCCCTATAAAGGTTTCCGTGATTGCCATATCAAACCGGATGTGGTGTTGATTTACAGCAAGCCAAATAAAAATACGCTGTGGCTTGCACGCATCGGGACCCATAGCGAGGTGTTTTGAAATGTATGAGTTTCAACGGATAGGCATTGCATTTAGCGCGCTCGATTTGCATGTTGTGGAGTCGTAAATGACAATAAAAGCGCCGTACAAGCGGACTATCCGACCATTTAAAGTCGGAGATTATGTTCCTCCAAATGGGCTTTCATCATATGTTAGGACGTCGAGTTACTCACATGATCCGCGTCCTTACATTAGGGGGTTTTTGGTATTGCAACGGGACATCAGAAGCCTGTTCGAATTTATACATCCGTCTGACAACAACTTGGGCACTTACTCAGAGCACATCGGAATCCTTTTAGTGCGGACATGTTTCGAAATTGAAACCAATTTGACGGCAATATTGCGGGAGAACGGCTACTCAACCGAAAAATATTGGAAAATGTGCGACTACAAGAAAATTGAACAATCTCATAGGTTGTCTGACTATGAAGTCTGTCTGCCTGAATGGGTTGGTTTCCAAAATTCAGTCAAACCGTTTGACAGATGGTTATTAGGTGGGACGTTGCTTTGGTACGAAGCGTATAACAAATTCAAACATGATAGAGTTGCGAATTTATCGAAAGCAACTTTTCGACATCTGATTGATGCGTGGTGTGGTCTCTTTGTACTACTCAGTGCTCAATATTTTCTTGATGAATTCTCTGTGGAAAAGGAAGTTACAGGCTTTGCGGATTTACTAAATCCAGGCGAGTTTTGGCATGGGATCGGCGGCTATCTCAAAATCAGGTTTCCTACGAATTGGCCAGAAGCTGATAAGTACGATTTTTTGTTGAATGGCCCAAACTTCTCTGACCCAACCTTCTCAGTAAATTTTCCTTATTGAAATGTTATGTTGCAAGGGGACGCTTCCGTTCAATTGTCATACTGATGAAAGCTGGATCCCGTTTTTCTAAGGCATGGCGCATTTGGGCGTGGACGATGCTTTAAAACAAACGTCCACCATTTGGCACCGCATGTTCCACGGCTACAAGCACCACCTCACCCGCCTCATCGGGAAAGCCCAGCGTCAGAACCTCAGACATGAAAGGGCCGATCTGGCGGGGTGGGAAGTTTATGACGGCCGCGACTTGTCTTCCGACCAAGGTTTCAGGTGTATAATACTTGGTAATCTGGGCGGAGGATTTTTTGATGCCGATGTCGGGGCCAAAATCGATTTTGAGTTTGAAAGCGGGTTTTCTGGCTTCGGGGAAGGGTTCGGCTGCAATAATGGTGCCAACGCGGATGTCGGTTTTATGGAAGTCATCGAAGGTGATGTGCGGGGTCAACTGGCGAGTTCCCTTGAACGGTCCGCTGCTGCCTTGACGGCCTTCACCAACAACGGTTCCATGCCATCGTCAGCCATCAACACTTGCAAGGCGGCGTAGGTTGTGCCTTTGGGTGAGGTTACGTTTTGGCGGAGCGTTGCGGCTTCGGTTCCCGTGACCCGCATCAACTCGCCGGAGCCTGCCACCGTGGCGCGGGCGAGCTGCATCGCAAGGGCTGGCGGAAGGCCCACGGCTTCTCCCGCTCTGGCGAGACATTCCGTCATGTAAAAAATGTAAGCGGGTCCGGAGCCAGAGAGAGCAGTGGCGCTGTCGATGAGTGTCTCGCTGTCAACGGTGACGACTTCGCCGATCGCGGTCAGCAGGGTTTCGGCCAGTTTTAATTGGACGGACGATACGTGTGGGTTTGCACACATGGCGGTGATGCCGCGTCCGATGGCAGCGGGCGTGTTGGGAATCGTGCGGATGACGGCTGCTCTTGCGCCGAAGTGACGCTCAAATGTGGCGATGGTTTTTCCGGCGGCAATCGAGAGGATGAGCGGATTGGATGACCCGAGGCTTTTGATTGTTGGCAACACCTCTTCCATTACTTGGGGCTTCACCGCTACGAGAACCACTTCAGCATCGGTGATGCTTGAGATAGCGGGGTTCAGGGCGATGCCATGTTTTGCGAGGAGTGCTTTCATCTCATCGGAGACGTGGGGATCGAGGGCTGCTATTTTTTTTGGGTTGGCACCGGATGCAAGCCAGCCCTCGAGCATGGCACCACCCATTTTGCCGGCACCTAGCAGAACAAGTGTGCCTTTCAGATTGATGCTCATGCCTCACCCGCCGTTTCAAACATGCTGCATTCAAGCGCATCCTCGGCGGACTTTCCAGCCCAGCAGACATATTGCAGGCTCGGGAAATAACGCTCGCAATAATCAAGGCCGAATCGGATGACGGTTTCGCATTGCTTGTCGTTGGCGACGGCTCCTCCTGCCAATACCAACGTATTGCGATAGACGATGCTGCCATCTGCTTCCCACACATCGAAGTGGCCGTGGAAAAGTTGCCCGTTGATGAGGGCGAAGAGCCTGCCAACTTCATGTTTGCGGGCAGGCGGCACTTTCATGTCAAAGGTGCAGGCCACATGCAGGCTTTCCAGATCGTCGCGCCAGTTCATGGAAACATAGACATCGCTCCAGCCGCCGGAGACGACAAAGCTTACTTCGCTTTCAGTCGTGCGGTCCAAGGGCCAGTCGCAGCGTTCGGCCAGGCGTTCGATCAAATCAAGGGGGTTTGTGGTTTCGGTTTCAAATGCCTGCAGCGCGCCCATCGGACAATTCCTTTTTGGCCGGACGAATCGCGTCTGGCCTGAAA
>JANOVC010000055.1:0-84409 GCA_031417195.1 Rhodobiaceae bacterium | reverse complement strand
GGAGTCGAAAAGGGCATCGTGAAGAGCACCGCATGGAGCGTGTCGTGGCCGGCCGCCATGGCAATTCGTTGCGGTTGACCGATGATCTTTTCGATGCCGCAGTTTCAACAAAAAGAAAGACCTACTCGGTGTGTAATGGGTCATCCCGGTAACCGTTCAGGCTTCTCTGCGGCGCGGCTGCGGCATTGCCGGGAGATTTGAGGAATCGTGCAGGTTTTGCGGGCTGCAATGCAGGGAGTGGGACAAGGCTTACGGCGTCTTGCCGGTTATCTCGCCCTGGTCATGGTGCTTGGTTTCGCATTCGCAGCACCACTGCGCGCCGGGGACACTGAGGACGAACCAGGGGCACTGTCCGAGTTCTATTCCTATCTGCCGGCAGTCCCCGAACTCAGCATACCCGACATTAATATTCCATTCTGGACCGATGACCTGAAGAAGGCCAAGAGGGCCTACAACAACGGCAATTACGACAAGGCGACGAAATATTTCCGCCGCTCGTCGGATGATGGCAACCTGGTGGCCGACTGGTATCTCGGTCACATGTACCGCATCGGGCGCGGCGTTCCGCAGGATGATGCCACGGCGTTTTCCTATTACAGCCGGGTGGCCGATACCTATGACCCGGAGGAGAGCGACCAGAACAAGCTGCGCATCATGGTGGACAGCCAGCTGCGCGTGGCGGATTACTACCGCAAGGGTATTTCGTCCGCCGGCATTGCCATCAATTATGATCTGGCCGCCAAAAGCTACCTGAAAATCGCCACCACCTATGGCCATCCGGATGCGTTTTACGGGTTGGCGCTCATGAATTTCAAGGGCCAGGGCGTGAACAAGAATCCCAAGCAGGGGCTCAAATGGCTGATTGGTGCGGCGCGCAAAAGGCATGCGCCATCAGAGGCTTACCTGGGTGATCTCTACCAGTCCGGCAAGTTTGTGGAACAGGATACGACGCGCGCCCTGATGTGGTATGTGCTGGCCAGTGAATCCATCGCTGCCGGTGACTTTCCGGAGATCAGCGGACGCTATGCGGAGCTCAGCGCGCAGGCCAGCGAGGACCAGCGGCTGGAGGCCCAGGCCCGCGCCAAGGTATGGGACGACCAATACCCGGTGCGCGGTGACGCCACGGCGGAATGAGACTTGCGAACATCACGCGCTTCGTGGCATTGACGGCCCACAATGACCGATACTCCCCCTGACATTCCAGCCACTCCCCGCGTTTCCCTGTTCAGCCGCCTGCGCACCTATTTCTTTGCGGGCCTTGCCATCACCGCCCCCATCGCCATCACGATCTGGGCCACCCTGTGGTTTGTGACTATTTTTGACCGCTGGCTGAAGCCCTATATTCCCGATATCTACAATCCCAACTCCTATCTGCCGTTCAACGTGCCGGGCTTTGGCCTCATCGTAGCGCTCATTTCCATCACGCTGATCGGAGCACTTGCCGCAAACCTCGTGGGCCGCACGCTGCTGGGCATCTGGGACAAGCTTTTGGCGCGAACACCCGTGGTGCGCTCGATCTACAAGGGTTCCAAGCAGATTTTTGAAACCCTGTTCCTGCAGAAGGGTGCATCGTTCCAGAAGGTGTGCCTTGTGCAATGGCCGCGCGATGGCATCTACGCGCTGGCCTTTATCTCGCGCGACATTGATGGCGCGATGATCGGGCTGGAGGCGGGCAGGGCAATGTATGCCTGCTACATCTCGACAACGCCAAACCCCACGGGCGGCTATGTGTTCTTTGCCGATGTGGACGACGTGAAGGTTCTCGATACAAGCGTCGAGGACGCGCTGAAGCTCATCATCTCGATGGGCCTCGTGTTCCCCGATGCGCCGTTGGCCCCGGAGGTGGAATTGAAAGTGGCCAAGGTCTTGGCCGTGAAGAAGGCTGTGAAGAAGAAGGTGTGAGTGTTTAGCTTATCCCAACCCTCCCCCCGCGCGGGGGAGGGAGGCGCACCGCGCCGGGAGAGGGGGCTGTTTCAGCAAGCACCGTCATCTCGCCAAACAGCCCCCGCTCCCGGCCACGCAAAAGCGTGTCCGCCCACACCCCACCAAGGGCGAGGGCTAAATGGAGAGCACCCCAACAATCCGCGTCCACTCGCTTTTAATATCGCTCCCACGTTTCTCATGCGCGCGGGCATACCAGTAGTCCGCATTGCCCACATCGCCCTCAATCCAGTGGGCTAGCGCATGCACGAGATCATGATCACGCTCGCCTTCACGCGTCTGGCAAATTGCATGTGCCTTTTCCCATTCCGGCCCCAATGTAAGGCCACCCTTCTTCAACCACCACAGCGCTTGCAGCGGGGCCGAGAGGGAGGGGGAAGGTGCTTCGCCTGAGATATTGGAGAGATTTTTCACGGTCATTCACACTCAAGCGGCGCAGCTTTTGGCGAAGTTGTATCGACAACGCGCGAGGTCAGGTCAGTTTCTCCAAGTCTGTGGGCGCGAACCTCTTTCAATGCGCCCATCACGTCCGCGCCAAATTTCGTATCCTTCTTGCTCATCGCCACCACTTCCTTGTTCTGGATATTTACCAGCCTGTTGATAACCCATAGCAAAGCGCTATGAAAACCTCATCTTCATTTTCATTTCAATTGAAACCCAGTTAGGGTTTCATCCATGGCGATCAAATACCCTGTTGCACCGGGAACAATACTTCTTTGCGATTACGCCTTGGGTGGCTTCAAGGAACCGGAAATGGTTAAACGCCGTCCCGCAATTGTTGTTTCTCCCCGTCTTCCGCACCGCGATCATCTGTGTACGGTTGTTCCCATATCGTCTTCTCCAGGTGTCAAGGAACTTGACTATATTGTGCGTCTCGAATTGTTGCCGTCTCTGCCAAAGCCATTTGATTATGGGGTGACTTGGGCAAAATGCGATATGCTGGCCACTGTGTCTTTTGATCGTCTTGAGCTGTTTCGCACGGAACGTGATCACACCGGAAAGCGGCGTTACTTGCAGCCAAAATTGTCAGACTTGGATATTCTCAGGGTGCGAATTGGCATTCTATTTGCACTGGGAATCAAGGCGTTACCGCTTTGATTTGACTTTCATTCGGTAAATATCCATATGTTCATCGATTGCTTGCGGCAGAAATGTCGTTAAGCCTCAAGACCCTGCAAGGGGCAGACCCCGCCGCTGGCCATAACAAGCCGAGGCGGGGTTTCTTTTTCAGGCCAGCTTCCAACTTCAACCCTCCCCCCTCGCGGGGGAGGGAGGCGCACCGCGCCGGGAGAGGGGGCTGTTTCAGCAAGCACTAATCTCGAATAGCGCCTCGGCGTCGACAAAACCCTTGAGTTTGGCCTGATATTTTTCGAATTCTTCCTCACGAACAAACATGGAGCAATATTTAGCGCTGCCATCAAGGCTTGCGTCGGCGCACCAAGTCTTTAAGCGTTCCCATTTTGGTGGGTCGTTCAAGTCTTCGCGGCCTTTGGTTTCGACAATCCAGATTTCCTTATCTGACTTCTTCACCACAAAATCAGGGAAGTAAGACGCGATGGAACCATCGGCGGCGCGGTACTCAATGCTGAATCCGGTGTTCTGGGCATTCTTGGCGAATGAAACAATGTCGGCACAACTATCAAGGAAGGTTGCAAAGCGCAGCTCGAGCCCGCTATCGCCGACAATGCGATTAAAGATGCTTTTGATTGGAATCATTTCAGCTTGCCGCTGCACCACGATAGGACGCGCCCTTGAAAGTTTGATCCGCTCCTGAATGCGGGTGGTGCCACGGTCCACCACTGTCAGGTCATTGATCGCCTTCTTGAACACCCGGGAAACCGCGCCGGAAACCGCTGGTTCGGAGAGATTGCGCAACACATTGAGGTCGTTCAAATCCACCGGGGTCTCAAACAAGTGCTGCCCCATAAACTCTTTGAGCTTGCCGAACAGAATATCAAAGCCACCGACCAGCCTGAGATCACGGCGAATATTGTTGGCAAAAAAGCCAATGACGTTTTGCGGTGTTGGCGTGAAGCCTTCGCCCATTTCGGTGGTGTGGCTCACCTCTTCACTGTCGATATGTTTGAAAACAATTTCACGCTGCTGTTCGGCATTGAACATTTTGACTGGCAATTTGGTATGAGCCATCGCGGTGGGTTGTAATTGATCCAGGTTTTTATATTCGCGCTCAATGCGCTTGGCCAAAACTGGAAGTTCAATATCCAGCTTTTCAATATCCTTGTCTGGATTGTCTCGGTCCACCTCAACAACGATTGGGCCGGAACCCGTGGTGCCTTCGCCCATGGGCCTGCTTTCCAGTTCCACGCCTTCATTACGAATGCCTTCAACAAAATCCATGAAAGCAGTGGTTCCCACCACACTCACTTTTTCTTGCACATCCTGCCCACGGAACATGCGCCGCAAACCACGGCCTAGAGTTTGTTCGGGCAGAATTTTAGCGTCGGACGAGTAAGCGCGAAGGCCGACAATCACAGTCACGTTTTGCACGTCCCAACCTTCACGCAACACCATGACGGAAACCACGGCCTTGTGCTTGTTGTCGAGCCTGTCAATCTCGCGACTCTGCTTGCGCAAATAATCCAGCTCTTCCTTGCTTTTGCTAGAAGTCGATTCAGAAATCTCGCCATTTGCCTTGGTGTGGATGACCAAAACGGCATCATTCAATTCCGGATATTTTTCTGAAAGATATTTCGCCACCAAATCGCAATTCTTGGTGTCATCGGTCATCACAAACAGAACGGGCTTCTTGCCAACCCTAGAAAGCTCCATAAATGACTTCTGCCATTCCAAATAGCCGAGATGCAAATAGTCACGGTATTGTTCGGTGAAATCATCACTGTCATGTTCGGTCAATTTGGCGCGAGAAGCGGCGTCCGGCAACACAGGCGTCTTCACAACGCCTTGGTGAATGGCTTCAACCAGCGGATAGTCTGAAACTGTTTGCACGAATATCGCACCATTGTTGTGCTTGGGTGTTGCCGATAAATCAAACTGTGCCGAAAGCTCTTTGCCCTTGGCCCGCAATTTCAAAACAATATCTTCAATCGCCGTGAACCATGCGTTCTTTTCATGCAAGTGGTGGGCTTCGTCGTTCAGCACCACAAGGTCGTCAACTTCGCGCACGATCTGGCCAAGGTCTACAACGGAATCGGTGGTTTTAGTGACGGGCTTTTTGCCGAGAAAATAATCGGTAGTGTTATCGTCATCAAGTGATGGCACTTTCATATCGCCGCCAAACACCCGGTGAACATTGGTCAGGAACAGATTTCCTACTTTCCCCACATGGCCAATCTGGTCTTGAATATGCACGTTGAGTTGAAAATCATCATGCCAGTTTTTCCCGTCATGGCCATTGTCGGGCAACAAGGGATCATCAAAGAAAATCCTTGAACCTTCAAAGTCAATTTTCAGGCGGTCCAGTACTATGATGTTGGGGGCGATCAACAGGAAGTTGGTGGAAAGTGCGGAACCTGTTTCATATTTCTTGTGAAAGTAACACCATGTGATGAGAAGCGACATCACTTTGGTCTTGCCAGCGCCGGTGGCCAGCTTTAAAACATAGCGCGTCCAGTTCTCCAAAAACATTTGATTGGATACAGCACCAGAAGAATCATATTTGATCAGTGAATATGGATCGCGAGCCTTCGCCACTTCATAAAGCCAGATCGCACTTTCCACCGCCTCACGCTGGGCAAAATACCAGCGAAAGCGCGTGGCGGTGCCGTCACTTTGCGGAATGATGTGCTCACGCTGGAACCACCATTTCAAAAGCGCCCGCGTGGTGCGCGAACCGCCATGGTAGCCACTATCGCGCCAAGCCTTCACCTCACGGCGAATTTTGTGAACCAGCGGTGCCAGCAATTTCTCTTGGCCCATTTCACCCAACAAGGCATCGCCGGGATACCAGCGGTGGGCAGGTTCAAGAATGGCATAGGGGTCTTTGGGAAAGTCAGGGTGAACGGCCATTAGATCGTAACCTCCACAACCTTGGTCGTATCATTACCGAAAATGTCGATTACTTTCACGGCCACGAAATATTTGCCTTTGGCAGGATAGGTGTGGGCCGCACTGGTGAGTTCCAAGTTGCGGTCGCGCCGTGTGCGGAAACTCTGCCATTCGTTTTCGAACACATAGCCACCCGTCCATTGGGGCCGATGCACCATGTTGCCGCTTGCGTCTGGCGCGGTGACAGTCAAAATTTCTTGTTTCGAGTGATAGTCAAAATCAACTGACCAATAATCAATCCAGTCGGTCCATTTCTTGGTCAACACTTCGCGGGTCACTGTGCCAGCGGCATCTTTGGAGATTTTAACAACCTGGCCTTGGTCCACCGTCACCTTGCTGCCCTTGGGCCGCATTTCGCCTGCAATCTTGTCTGAATCCTCTTGGCGGTATGACACGCCGAAATCTGCAAGGGTGACGGTGAGGCTCAAGGTCTTGGCCTTGGTTTCCACCTGCACATAGGCCACGTCATAAAACACCACTTGGTTTTTATCCACAGCGCGTTTGTCAAACACGTCTTTGGGAATGTAGCGAAGGGCCAAGCGCACACCCCTGTCGCGGGCTTCTTCCACCGCGTGGGGTGTTAAACCCATTTCAAATTCAAAGCCGATAATATCAACGGAATTGACGCCAATTTTGAGGGCGGCTTCCACCGATTCAGAAACCAGCGAACGGGTAACAGGTGAATCAATCGGGCCAACGCACACCAGTGTGGAACCTTTGCGGCCATGAAACGGCGGCGATTGGTTCATCGGCTCGCATTTATAAGCCCCAAGAATCAAGGCCAGATAATCGGCTTGCTTGCGGTTGGATTCAACGCGGCGTTGGTCTTCCGGCAAAGTGGGGTCAATGCCAGCAAAAAACTGCCGCTCATATTTGCCAAGGTTGAGAATTTCAAAACTGCGATAGGGCTTGTTGGCTTTTTTCAATTCACGCTGCACCCCAATCATGCGCTTGCGTGTAGTGTGAATGCCAAAGCGACCAAGATCACAACCTATCCATTTGCGACCAAGTTTTTCAGAGGTTGCGAGAGTTGTTCCTGAACCAGCGAAAAAGTCTGCTATCAAATCTCCACTATTGGTTGAAGCATTTATTACGCGCTCCAGCAATGCTTCAGGCTTTTGCGTAGGATAGCCAACAAGCTCTACCGCTCCCCCTTTTAGCGTAGAAATATCTGTCCAAAGATTGTTGGCTTGTTGCCCTGCATACTCGTCCAAGTATATTTTCTTATAGATTTGCTTATCCTTGGAATCAGGGAAATGCAGTCGATTTTCTGAGTCCATTTTTTGCATTGTCGCCAAAGGCACGGCCCAGCCATTTGGTGGAGTTTTGAACCCTTTATAGTCATACTTTAGATTTGGTCGGGGGCTTGGGCTACGCATCACATTTATCATATAACGACGACCATCGGGGTCATTGTACCTGAATTGCTCCTCGATATATTCTTCTGGCGCAGGTCTCCAAATCTGGTTGAAAGTATATTTGTCAGATTTTGAATACCAATATATTGAATCATACGCCGTCGATAATTGGTTCATGTCTCCGAGCGCAGTCCCGCCTTTGCGCCGCCACACAATTTCATTTCGAAAGTTGTGTCCTCCCATTACTTCATCAAGCACCAATCGAATGTGGCTGTTGACCCTCCAATCACAATGAACATAGACGCTACCTTCTTCACTCAGAAGATCACGAATTAAATGCAATCGTTCACTTATCATAGAAATGAACGAATCAGCTCCGTTACCCCACGTATCTCTATACGCAACGTCCTCAATTACGCTGGCCTCTTTCGTGAGCGTTTCACCACCCACTTCGATATCAAACGAAAAATCCGCACCCACATCAAAGGGTGGATCGATATAGACTAACTTCAAGCCGCCTGCGGCTTCGATTTCACGGCGTAAAGGTCCGTTCTTGAGTGACGAAAGCACCAGCTTGTTGTCGCCCCAGATCAACTTGTTGGTCCAGCCGCCGGATTGCCGGCCTGATGCGCCGGTGGCAAACAAATCATGTGTGGTGGCAACGCTTTCCACCCGCGGCTCGTCCACATGTTCAATGACCTGAAACGGCAACACCACATTGGTGACTTCAGAGGTTTTCCCGGGCCATATAAGCTCGGTTTGGCGGGGTTGGGCAAAAAGCTTCCAGCGATATTTTTCCGGCAGGGCCTCACCCTTGGCCACCAGCGCCTGCACTTCCCGCTTCTCGTCGTTCGTCAAATCCATGAGTCGCTCCCTCTAGAATTACAACCGTAAGCGATTCACCTCCACACGGGAAGCGCGTCCATGCACAATCTAAGGTAGAAATTCTGATCCCCCGACGAAAAACAGCCGACGAAAATCTTCGCGATTCTTCGGGCCATCTTCGGGGGTTCTTCGGGCTGTCTTCGCGATGTGTTTGGTCGCGTGCTTTGGCAATGATTGGGGGTGGCGGTCGGGCGGGATTGCGGTTAAAGCGGCCCCATGAGTGACCAGAACGACATCATCTATGGGGCCCATCCGGTGGAGGAGGCGCTGCGCAATCCCAAGCGGAACTGCGTAAAATTGAAGTGTACCCTCAATGCGGCGGAAAGGCTCAAGCCCTTGACGCAAGCCATTGGTTTGACGCCGGACATCGTCAACCCGAAGCTTCTGGACCGAATGGTGTCAGCAGACGCCGTGCATCAGGGGATGATTTTGGAGGCCAAGGCGCTGGTTCAGCCGGCGCTGCGCGACATTGCCCAATCCGGCATCGTGGTCATGTTGGACCAGGTGACCGACCCCCATAACGTCGGTGCCATCATGCGCACCTGTGCTGCCTTCAATGTGGTCGCCATGGTGACCACCCAGCGCCATTCAGCCGAAGCCAATGGCGTGTTTTTCAAAGCCGCATCAGGGGCTTACGAGCATGTTCCAATGATCAAGGTGACCAACCTTGCGCGTGCCATGGAGGAGCTGCGTGACGTTGGCTTCCGGCTGATCGGACTGGATTCCGAGGCCGATGTGGCGCTGGGTGACGTCGATAAAGCGCCGCCGCTCGTGCTTGTTTTGGGGGCCGAGGGCAAGGGCCTGCGCGAGCTGACGCGCAAGAATTGCGATGTGGTAGCCAAGCTGGATTTTACCGGTGCTATCAGAAGCTTGAACGTGTCGAATGCGGCAGCGATTGCGCTTTACGCGCTGACCCATTGACCTGATAAAGAAAAAGGCCCTCTGGTTGCCCAGAAGACCCTCTCCGTCGCCGTCCGTTGTTTGGTTTAGTACGCGCCGTCCTTCATGATGACGGGGCCATAATGAATGACAACGCCGGGATCATATACGGGGTAGGGGTTGTAGGCCTGAACGCGCACGCGGCGCACACGTTTTGCCTTGCGGCGCACGACCGGGGCCTGCTCGTAATAGCCACCGCCATCGCTGTAGCCATAGCCGCCGCCATCTGCGTAGCCATATTGGGCCTGGCGGTTGGCACGTTTGCGGGCCTGGGCCACGGCGGCCGGACTGCCGATGAAGCGGGTTCCGCCGCCGCCGATCACGATGTCACCGCCGCCATAGGAGCCGCCGTAGGACACCACCGGTGCCTGGCAGTTGCAGGGAGCAGCGTAACGCA
Source organism: Rhodobiaceae bacterium (assembly GCA_031417195.1). Taxonomy (GTDB): domain Bacteria; phylum Pseudomonadota; class Alphaproteobacteria; order Rhizobiales; family Aestuariivirgaceae; genus Aestuariivirga. The sequence continues at coordinate 74,863 of JANOVC010000055.1, read as the reverse complement.
CTGTTCTGACGCGCTTTTTGGGCTGGGCATAAATCACGCGGGGTTGCTGGTAAACCACGCGGGGGCCGCGGCACTCGGCGGCATAGCGGACATAGTATCGCTGGTTGCCGATCACGCAGAGGAACACGCGCTTGCCATGAATACCACCGCCGCCGCCGTCATGCTTGGGAGGCTGTGGCGTTGGACCTGGAGGCGTTGGAGGCGTCGGTGGGTCAACCTTGGTATGATTGTCGGGGGGCGGCATTGGCTCTGGCTCTGGTGGCGGATCAACCTTCGTGTGATTGTCTGGCTCATGCATATCCGCCCGGGCCATGTTTGCACCAAACAGGCTTAACGCCAGAAGGGCAGGTAGCAGTGCAGTTTTCATATGTTTCATCGTGTAACCCCATGAAATTAAACCTTAACGTCTTGTGCCAAAACGATACGGAACGGCATCTTTTGAGACAACTACAAGAGGTGTTGCAGGGAGTGGGCCAGATAGACTATATGGGAAAGCGTCGACGCCGATTTAGCTCAGTTGGTAGAGCACCTGATTTGTAATCAGGGGGTCACAGGTTCGAGTCCTGTAATCGGCACCATTTTTCAATGGGTTAGGCTAGTTTCCAGCGATTTCAAACAGGGGCTCTGGAATGCCGGGAACGGCGGTTTCGATGGCAAACAGATCGCCTGATTGTGGCCATGTCGCAAGCTGTTCGTCGCTCAATCCGTCCCGTGCCGATGTCACATAAAGCGTTTTATAATCCGCGCCGCCAAAGCCCACGGTTGTGACCTGCGGGGCAGGGATGTCGACCACCGTCAGGCGTTTGCCAAGGGGGGAAAAACGGGTGATCCGGGCTCCGCCCCAGTGGGCAACCCACAGGCAATCCTCCGCATCAACAGTCAGGCCGTCGGGCAGGCCTTCTTCGTCCGCATAGGTGATCAGAACGCGGCGGTTGCGCGGGTAAGGGTCTTCGGCTGAAATATCATAGGCAAAGGTTTTTCGGTCCAGGCTGTTGTTAAAAAACATTGTTTTCCCATCGCGCGAAAATGCGGGGCCGTTGGAAATGGCAAAGCCCACGTCGCCCAGACAGCATTCGCCCGTTGGCAGCACGCACCATAATGCGCCGCGTGTCTCCATTTCCCTTTCATGGGAGCTGCCAACCCACAGCCTGCCAAAACGATCCACCTTGCAGTCGTTATATATAATGGCGTCGCGGTTTTTCTCCGGGCTTGCAAACAGGGTTGTGCTTCCGGTGTCAATATTGAATGCGGAAAGCCCGTATTTATGACTGATCAGCAGAATTTTGGGATCAGTGGTTGCAACAATTGCCCCAAGCGGAGAAGCCAGCTTGATTGTGTGAACACGGGTTTTTTGGGTGACGGGATCATGAATAAACAGTTTTGGATCATATAAATCAATCCACAGAAGCCTTTTGGAGGCCGCATGCCAGATCGCGGCTTCGCCCAGCTTGTTGGAAGCGGCATAGACATGGCGCAAAGTGGACATTGGTGTCTCCCGTCTTGACTTCATGGGGTTTTGCCACGCAGTCTATAGGTTTATGGGTGGATGTGAATGACTGTTGGCAATACCCCAAACCGCTGGCGACGTTACGCGCAATGGGACGAGCGGCCTCTGCGGCTGGACAAGTTTGCAGCGGAAGATGCGGCCAATGGATTTTCCGCCTTCACCAGTCCCAGCGACCCCAAACCTGCCGTGGTTGTAACAGCAGGACAGATCGCCAGTATGGACGGCGTTCTCGCCCATGATTTCGATATGATCGACGAATTCATCGCACGCCACCACATTGATCCCGCCATGGCCGATGAAGCGATGGCCATGGAGTCCGGCCTTGTTGCCCGCATGCTGGTGGACATGAATGTGCCCCGTGCCGATCTCGTGCGGCTTGCGCATGGCATGACCCCGGCAAAATTGGCCGATGTTGTCTCCCGTCTCAATGCCCTTGAAATAGCCTTCGCCTATTCAAAAATGCGGGCCCGCAAAACGCCCGGGAATCAGGCCCATGTCACCAATGCCAAGGACGATCCCCTGCAACTTGCAGCAGATGCGGCAACGGCCGTGGCCTTTGGTTTTGATGAAATCGAAACTACCATGCGCGTATCGCGCAATGCGTGGTCGAATGCGGTGGCCTGTGCGGTTGGCGGCGCCGTGGGGCGCTGGGGAACCTTGTTTCAGTGTTCCAGCGAAGAGGCAGAAGAACTGCGCATCGGCATGGCAGGTTTCACATCCTATGCCGAAACCGTCTCAGTCTATGGCACGGAAAAAACCTTCATCGATGGCGATGACACGCCATGGTCGAAAGCCTTTCTGGCAGCAGCCTATGCCTCGCGCGGCATCAAGATGCGCTGCACGTCGGGCGCTGGTTCTGAATTGTTGATGGGCTACCATGAATCAAAGTCCCTGCTCTATCTCGAAGCGCGCTGCCTGTGCCTGCAGCGTGGCATGGGTGCGCAAGGCACGCAGAATGGCGGCATTGATGGCGCACCCCTCACCGCCACGGTGCCCGGCGGCATGCGCGAACTCATGGCGGAAAACCTGATTGCCGTATGGCTCGATCTTGAATGCGCATCAGGCAATGATGCCCGTGCAACCGAATCTGAAATCCGCGTGGGTGCAAAAATTCTTCCCTATCTGATTGCAGGGTCCGATTTGATCTGCTCCGGCTTTGGCTCAATTCTCGCCTATGACAATTCGTTCAATGCCTCCCTCTTCAACGGCGAGGAGATGGAAGACTATCTCGTCCTTCAGCGCGATTTTGAAGCCGATGGTGGCTTGACACCCTTGCCCGAATCCCGTGCGCTGGACCTGCGAAGCCGCGCCATTGAAGCCATATCGGCGGTGTTTGAGGAATTGCAATTGGCCGCACCAACAGCAGACATGAAACAAAGCGTTGTCGTGGCATCAGGCTCTGATGAAACACGAAGCTACCAGCCGCGCGATGTGGCTGAAATCAGCGAAGCGATCAAGGATCGGGGTATCAGCGTCATTGATGTGATCAAGGCCTTGGCCAAACGCGGCTTCACGCAAGAAGCTGAAAATCTTCTCGCGGTCGTCAAACTGCGGGTATCAGGCGACTATCTGCAAACCTCTGCCATGATCAGGGGCGGCAAGATCGTAAGTGCCATCAACGATCCCAACGACTATCAGGGGCCAGGCAGCGGCTACCGTGTTTCTGAAAAGCGTCGCCTTGAACTCAACTCGATCCGTGATGTGCTTGATCAAAAAGAGGTGCTGCGATCCGAGGCACTGCATGAAAAGGATGAGGCCAAGCGCATTCAATACCGTGTCATCGGCGAAGCTCAGAACGGCAGTGACACTAAGGAAGTGGTCATCGGCATCAGTCCTGCTTTTGGTTTGAATCTTTTCCAAACCACGGCGGGCCATCGCCTCTCAGCCGTTTTGAAAACCATGATTGATGCCATCGAAAAGCGCGGTCTCAAAACGCGTGTTGTGCGCTTCAAGCACACGGCAGATACGTCCTTCCTCGGCCTCGCCGCGGCAAAGCTCTCCGGCTCCGGCATTGCCATCGGCATTCAGGCCAAGGGAACCGCCGTCATCCACAGCAAGGGTCGCCTGCCGCACAATAATCTTGAACTCTTCTCCAACGCGCCCGTCACCAAGCTTGAGCATTACAAGGGAATGGGTGCAAATGCGGCGGCTTATGCCTTGGGTGAAATGCCGCAACCCGTCATCGTGCCAACGCGCGGCGAAGCCATGGGCGCGCGCTACCATGCGCGTGTCGCCATAATCTATGCCATTGAAACGGGCCTTGCCTCCGAAGGCGCAAAGCCAGAGCATATCGAGGTTACATTCGCGGCAGCAAAATCATGACCAGAAAGTTGACAACAGCAGATTACCCGCTGGCTGAAACCCGCAGTGCAGACATTCGGGGCCAGCGTGGAAAATCATTGGATGACATTACACTCGCAAATGTTGTGGCTGGTGACATTGCCATGGAAGATCTTCGCATCACGCCAAAGGCGTTGCACGACCAGGCGGAGATTTCGCGCGCAGCAAACCGGCCAACCCTTGCGCTCAACTTTGAACGCGCCGCAGAATTGGTTGACGTCCCGCAGGAGTTCATCATGAGTGCCTATGAGTTGCTGCGCCCCGGCAGGGCAAAATCCAAGCAAGACCTGCTCAACGTCGCAAAAGCATTCCGCCAAACCTATAAGGCAGAAATGATGGCAGCCTTTATTGAAGAGGCCGCTGACGTTTATGAGCGCCGCGGCATTTTCATTCATCGCTTTTAGGAAATCCGCATGTCTTGGAAAACAAACTATCGCTCCATCTATTATCAAGGTGCGCCCGAACCAGATGATTTGATTCTGCATCCCAAAGAAACCGCCCTTCTCGTCATTGACGTTCAAAACACATATCTCGAACGCCCCAACCGCGCCACACTCTCCAAAGCCGAGCAAGATAAGTTTGACGCGTGGACACCGTTTCATGAGCGCATGCACAACCAGGTTATTCCACGCACAGCAGACCTCCTTAAACGCTGCCGCACAAATGCCATTGAATGTCTCTTCGCCCGCATCGCATCGCACACGAATGACGGGCGCGACCGTTCCCTGTCACAGAAAATGCCGGGCTGGAACAATCTGCTTTTGCCAAAAAACGAGCAGCCCTCGCAACTCGTGGCCCAACTCGCCCCCGTTGGTGACGAGATCACTGTCACCAAAACAACGGACTCGGCTCTGACGGGCACAAACCTCCGGTTGATCCTCCACAACCTCGGCATCAAAAATGTGATCTGTGCCGGAATTTTCACGGATCAATGCGTGTCATCAACGGTGCGCAGCCTTGCTGATGAAAGCTACAATGTCATTGTCTTGGAAGACTGCTGCGCCGCCGGATCGGATGCGCTGCACCACAAGGAGCTAGAAATCATCAACATGATCTACTGCCATGTTATGACAAGTTATGAGCTTGCAACCATGATGGGGTTGGCAAAGCGGCAGAATTAGACTTTATTAAACATTGGTCCATGCGGCTTTAACCTCCGTCTTGAAGGAGGAGTGGTTGGCTTGGGGGGAACCGTAACAACAAACAAGGGAGGGCCAAATGGCTCAGCAAAGTGCAGGGGGCGCTGTCATCAATGTTTCCGGTGACAAGAGTGTAAACAAACTTCAATCCAAGGCAGTGGGACTCGTTGGTGTGCTGTTTCTGGCAGTCACGGGTGCTGCACCCATGTCAGCCATGCTTGGCAACGTGCCTTTCGCGGCAGGCTATGGCATCGGGGCCTACACGCCGGCGGCTTTCCTGCTGGCGACAATCGTTCTCACGATCTTCTCGATTGGCTATGCCGCCATGGCATCGCGCGTATCATCGGTTGGTGGATTTTACTCGTTCATTTCCCAAGGCCTTGGCCGTGAAATTGGCATGTCGGCGGGCATCACCTCGCTGGCCTGCTATTCGATCTTTGAAGCCTCGCTGACCGGCCTCTTTGCTTTCTTCGGGAACAAGTGGCTCAACGATCACTTTGGCATCAATGTTCCGTGGCTCGTGCTGGCGCTGCTGATGATATTTGCCATCGCTTTTCTGGCCTACCGAGACGTGAAGCTTTCGGCCAAGATTTTGGGCGTGGCACTTATCGCCGAAGTCGCCATCTTGGTCATCTTCGTACTGGGTGTGGTGTTTGCGTCAAGTGGCACCAACTTTTCACTCGAATCGCTGAACGTGTTTAATGTTTATACTTCTTTGCCAGCGCAGACGGTTGGCACTGTGGCCATTCCTGCGGGTGCTGCCGCAGTTGGTGTCTTCATGGCCTTCTGGTCATGGGTTGGGTTTGAAATGGCACCCAACTATGCTGAGGAGTCGCGTGACCCCAAGCATATCATCCCGCGCTCGCTGATGTATTCCGTTGTCGGGCTTGGAATTTTCTACGTGATTGTCAGTTGGTGTGCGGTTTCTGCCTATCCGACAGAAGGCGACATGGCAGCCAAGGCATTCTCCGACGGCGTGAACTTCTTCCTGACACCCATCCAGCAATTTGTTGGCAACTGGGCGTATGAGCTGATGTTCCTGCTAATCCTGACAAGCTCCTTCGCTTGCGGCATGGCGTTCCACAACACTGCCGCACGCTACATGTATTCGCTGGGTCGCGAAGGTGTTCTGCCGCGCGCGGTTGCGGAAACCCATGATCACCACAAAAGCCCGCACAAGGCATCTGCGGTGCAGTCAGTTCTGGCCGCTGCTTGGGTCGTACTGTATGGTTTGGGTTACGGCTTCAATGATCCATCGGCTCAGGCTTGGCTCGGCGTGTATACGCTATTTGCGGTCTTGGGCACTGGCCTCTTGCTCGTGTTGCAGGCGATTGTGTCTACAGCCATTATCCTGTGGTTCAAGAAGAACGGTGGCGGCAATGTATTTACAACCGTGATTGCACCCGCCATTTCTTTCTTTGTACAGATATGGCTTGTCTACACACTCATTGCCAATCTCGCCACTTTGGGCGGCACAAATGGCTTCGCCCAAAGCATTCCATATATAGGCCTTGCCATCATCCTGATTGGGCTGATCTGGGGTTTCATGCTCAAATCCATGAACCCGGAGGCCTATCGGAACGTTGGCCATATGGTCAACAACGATTGAGCGAACTGACTTGACACATCTCGGGGATAGCGGTTCATCTGCTGTCCCCGTTTCATTTTGTAAGGGGTGATGGAGGTTGCCATGTCGCACTCGGTGAAAGGTCGCTCGGTTCTGGTTACAGGCGGCAGCAAGGGAATTGGTAAAGGAATTGCCCGTGTTTTTGCGGGGGCCGGTGCCAAGGTTTCAATTGTGGCTCGCAAGCTCTACGACGCCAAAGCCACCGCCGATGAGATTGGCCATGGCACATTTGGCTTAACGGGCGATGTCACATCTCTCGAAAGCATGGAAAACGCTTTCGGCGAGGTGGCCCACAAGAACGGTGGCATTGATATTATCTGCGCGAATGCCGGCATCTTTCCACCCGCGCGGTTAGAAGACATGACAAGCGAGCAGTGGGACGAGGTCATCAATACCAACCTAAAAGGCACATTTCACACGGTAAAGGCAGCCATTCCCTATCTCAAAAAGTCCGATCAGGGTCGCATCATTATCACGTCGTCAATCACTGGACCGATTACCGGCTTTCCCGGCTGGACACACTATGGCGCCTCAAAAGCAGGGCAACTCGGTTTCATGCGCACCGCCTGTCTGGAGCTTGCGAAATATGGCATTACCGTCAACGCCGTCATGCCCGGAAACATCATGACCGAGGGTCTGCTTGGCAATGGTGAGGCCTATATCAAGTCCATGGAATCTTCTGTACCCTTAAAGCGCTTGGGCACACCGGAAGATATCGGTCACGCCGCACTCTATTTCGCCTCGAAAGAAGCGGGTTACGTGACTGGACAAACCATCATCGTCGACGGTGGCCAGATACTGCCCGAAAGTCTGGATGCCCTTTCGCAGGCTTAACCAAATCTGGTCAAGTAATTCTCGCACAACCCGGCGGTTCCCTCCGTGTACGGAACACCCATGGACTTTGCCAGTTCCGTTTCTGAATGTGAACCAATCCAGGCAACAAGCAGCAGTCGCCGCAGCATGATAAAGGTCGGGATTTCAGCTTCGTCCGCCTTTGAAAGCACCGACACCTTGCGGTAGCCGGTTTTCCAGGCCTCGATCAAATCCGGCACCTGCGGCTCGTGCTCATAAAATGAAACCGGCGTTGCAGCATCATACATATACCAGCCAAAACCACAGTCATCGAAATCGATGACTTTCACCGCAGCGTTGTCGATCAGCAAATTGGCCAATCGCAGGTCACCGTGCACAAGCCCGAAGCGCTGCTCATGTTTTCCGAACTTCGCCAATCTTCGGCCAATCTTCTCAATTGTTCGCGCGAAGAGTTTGTTCGCAGCCGGGTCAATTCCAATGCCGTTCTGCCACCGACCCCAGTGGGGCTTGGCGTCACCAAGACTCGTGTCGAAATCCCATGTAAAGCGTTCAAAATAATCAGGTTTTGGCCATGCCTTGGCATGGGCGTGCATACGGGCAGCAACCTCGCCCAGAACTTCAAATGGCTTCAGCAAATCCTCTTCAATACCCGGTTCTGCACCCGTTTCCCAATCGGAAAGCACCACATGCCGCCCGGTAACTGACTGAATAAGCTCGCCATTTACGCCCTTCACGGGTCGAGGCGTGATAACAATCTCCTGTGCACGTAAATTTGAAAGCCAAGCCAGCTCCGAGGCAATCGCAGCCTTGGAATGATACCCTTCGCGATGAATGCGCAGGGCCCATTTGCGCCCATCCCCTGCGTCAACCCGATACGTCGCATTTTCCGAAAGATTGATCATCCTAACGGTCACATCTTGCGGCAACGCATAATGCGCCAGCGCATGCTCTGCCAACCGTTGCAGCTCTTCAAGCATTCATCAACTCGCGGGCGCGTGGCATGGCAGCGTCAAACCGTTCCATGATTTCATTGCAGAGTTCAGCACTCAGCAACAAGCCAGGCTTCCACTGCAACACTCGCTTATCGAGCGATGAGAATATCGCCCATACGCCATTTTCGTAAAGCGCACGCGACACGGCAACAGCTCCTTGCGGGTGATTGAATTCCAAGCCAAGGATCACGCCCTTCTGCCGAACGCCAGTGAAAATATCGCCATGCCGCGCCATCATGTCTTGCATGGCAGCCGCCATGAATGTGGTAACGGTATGAACATTCTTGACCACTTCAGGTCGCAGCAGCATTTCAATAACCTTATGTGCAACGATACAACCAAGTTCAGCGCCACCCGTCGTGCTGATATGGGCCGCCCCATCTTCATTCAGCCATTCGCCAGCCTGCTCATTTACCAGACAGGCGCTGATGGGATAAAGCCCGCCTGTCAGCCCCTTCGCCGTCACCATGATATCGGGTTGAATGCCGTAGGCTTGCCAGCCCCACATCACGCCCGTACGCATCAATCCGGTCTGCACCTCGTCTGCGATATACATTGTGCCATGTTTGCGGGCGAGTTCACGACACGCATTCAGATACCCCTCGTTCGGCATCGGAAACCCGTAAGTCGCCGGAATCGTTTCCATGATCAGGCCAGCAACATCATTGCCCTTCAACGCCTGTTCCATCGCGTCTATATCGTTGAACGGAACTTGGATGAACATGTCCGGCTGATCACTCAGGAAGATTTTGGTGAAGCGGTCATCACCGGTCGCAACCGAAAGCCCGGAATGTCCATGGTATCCCTTGATAATGGAAACGATCTTGCGCCGCTTGGTGGCATAGCGTGCACTCTTCAGCGCAATATCAACAGCCTCAGCGCCACCTGCCGCAAACACCGCATATTTCATGCCAGGAGAAATATTTATCAATGACTCGGCAAGGGCCGTACGCGCAATCGAAGGAAACCAATGATTACCAATATCGAAGTGATCAAGCGCAGACTTTAATGTATCCACCAACTCAGGATGGCGGTGCCCAAAATTATAGGTGCCACCATTCAGATGCAAATCAATAAGGCGGCGACCAGACATGTCATAAAGACAGTATCCCTCCCGTTTGTCGATCACCAGATCGATGCCAGCCCTCTGCCAGAACTTTGTCTTGTCAGGGTTCCAGAAGCGGATGGATTTATCGAGAACATCCTGTTTTGATTTATAATTAAAAGCATCGTAATCAAACATGCCTTACTCCAAAAAGCCGCAGATCAGACCGGTTACCTATATAATTAAACATACTAAGCTAACCCTGCATTTCTTTCAAACTTAACGTAGCCAATTTTTTGATCACTATAAATACGTTATGTTTAGAACTCAAACCTGATGTCAAAAATTCGCATAACGAACCTTCCAAGTGATTTATTGCGGTGCACTCTAACAAGGTTGTGCCAATTGCCAGTCTTCCGACATGACGCCATATCGGTTTGTTGAATGTGTGTAATGCTTAGCAACGAATTGATTGCTGGGTTGACTCATAGATGCGCCAAACTGCTTTGGATTTCAAAAATTAAGACAAGCCAGCTTCAGACGCTGTAAACAAACGGCAGTGCGATATCAGACTACATATTGTAATATAAATTGACAGCAAGCAGTTCTGATTGCAGAATTATTTTCGGAGGACAGCAAGTTGCCCCAAATAGCAGAATTTATAACCCTGTTTTTGCGTGTGCCTAATTGCAAGCCTGCCATAAAAAACTTCAATGGGAGTATTCTGTATGCTTGACGATCTTGTAAAAGAAGCAAAGACCCGTAGAGACGTTTTCAAGGCCATTGGCGCCACGGCACTTGCTGGCGCGCTTTTCGCCGACGCAGGCTTTAGCCCCGCCATGGCCCAAGCCTTGGCACCCGCCGGAAAACCCATGAAAGCAGCCTTCTCCAACGCCGGTCTTCAGGCTTCTTGGTGCGCCCAAGGCAAACAGGCAGCAGAAGCCTGGGGAAAATTGATGAATGTTGAAATCACCTGGTTTGACGGTGAACTCGCGGCCACGAAACAGCGTGCTGCAATTGACAACATGGCCACCCAGAAATGGGACTTCGTTGCCATTCAAACCTTTGGCATCGGCACACTGACCGATCCCATCCAGAAAATGATTGATGCGGGAACACCTGTGATCGCAATGGACACATTGGTTGCTCCTCCGGGTACCATTGCCATCCACACCTTTATCGCACCCGACAATGAAATGATGGGTTCACTTGTAACGTCCCAGCTTCTCAATGCCATCAAGGGAGAAGGTAATGTTGTAATGACGCAGGGTGCGCTCGGTCACTCGGGCGCTCAAGGCCGCGCCAAGGGCTTTAAAAGCGTCCTTGCTGGCTTTCCTAATGTGAAGGTTGTGAATGAAGAGCCAGCTGATTGGGATGTCACGAAGGTGGCGCGCATCTGGGATTCAATCTTGACCCAGAACGAAAAGATTGCTGGTGCTTTCTTCCATAACGACGACATGGCAATTGCGGCTTATAATGTGATGAAAGCCAAAGGTCGCACCGATATCCTCATCGGTGGTGTAGACGCCATGCCCCCTGCCGTTCAGGCGGTGCTTGATGGCACCATGGTTGCAACTGTACGCAATCCGTCTTGCCGTATCCACGGCTGGGCTGTGGCTGCGGGTGTTGCTGCCGTGCAGGGCGGTGAAAAGGCCGGCAAGGAAATTCCAAACTACATTCTGGCTGATGGACCTGTTATCACCAAGGAAACAGCTGCCGGGCACCTCTGGCTGCAGAAAAACTTCCTCGTCTGATTTGTCATGATTGATCAAACAATGAGTGGGGGCGGCTTGCCGCCCCTGCTTCAGCTTTCAAACGTTTCAAAGTCCTTCGGCGGCATTGCTGCGCTTAAGGATGTTGATTTCACACTGCTGGCTGGCGAAATCCATGGTCTGGTTGGCGAAAATGGTGCAGGCAAATCCACCACCATGAAAATCATTGCCGGTGTCTATGCAGATTATGAAGGTGACATGCGTGTGGATGGTAAACACGTGCATTTCCGTTCGGCGCGTGATGCGTTGGCCTCAGGTATCGGCATGGTGCATCAGGAACTGTCGACCATTCCAGATTTGACGGTGGCCGAAAATGTGTTCCTCGGTCACCAGCCGCTCACAAAATTAGGTACCGTGGATTGGACGCGCATCAACACGGAGGCCGCGCGGCTCATCTCCAGTCTCGGCCTTGATATCGATCCCAAAACACTGATGGGATCGCTTCCCGTTGGACTTCAGCAGCTCGTGGAACTTTCGCGGGTTTTGTTTTCAGGCGCGCGCATTATCATTCTTGATGAACCGACATCGGCACTTTCGCCGCCTGAGGTAAAGCGATTGTTCGATGTGTTACGCAAGATCAAGGCGGAAGGGCGCGGCATCATTTTCATTTCACATTTTCTGGACGATGTGCTGGAGATTTCTGACACTGTCACCGTGTTTCGCAATGGCAAAAAGGTTGCAACCGAGCCTGGTGCTTCTCTCACCAAGGACGCAGTGATTTCCCATATGATCGGGCGCGGGTCGATTGGCATGCATATGGGTGAGAGTACCGAGCTTGCCAGCGATGACACAAAGCCCGTGGTGCTCGCCGCTGAAGCGATTGGCGATGGCAAATCACTGCATGATGTTTCACTCAAACTGCGCGCTGGTGAAATTACCGGAGTCTATGGCTTTATGGGTTGTGGACAGGTTGAACTTGCCCGCGCGCTGTTTGGCAAGATCAAGCTGAAACGCGGACACCTTATTCTGAATGGCGCACAACGCTCGTTCAAATCAACGTCTGCGGCGCGGGGGCAGGGCATCGCCTTTCTTCCGGAGAACCGCCGCATGATGCTGTTTCGCACCGAGCCGGTCTACAAGAACGTATCCATCGCCATTCTCGACCGCATTCACCGCCTGCTTCTGAAACCCAGCCAGGAGCGCAAGATCGCGGCAACCCGTGCAGGCGATTTGCAAATCCGGCCACCCAATCCCAACATGCCGCTGGGGTCACTCTCGGGCGGCAACCAGCAGAAGGTGGCACTGGCGAAATGGCTGACACATTTACCCCTTGTTCTCATCCTCTCGGAGCCCACACGGGGCATGGATGTGGGGGCGAAAGAAGATGTGATCCGTATCGTGAAGGACCTGCGCGACCGGGGCGTTGCCATTCTCGTGCTCTCCACCGAGCCGGAAACCATCCTGACGCTGGCGGACCGGGTGACCGTGCTGCGCAAGGGTACCGTGGCAAAAGAATTCAACAGTGGAACACTCCACAAAGCCGATCTTCTGGCGGCGGCATAGGGGCATGGACATGAACGTGACGGCAGACCAAAAGCCCAATCAAATTGGCAGCTTCCTCAAGAACCAGCTGCGCAATATCGCCCCCGTCTTCACGCTTCTGGCGCTGGTGATCTTCTTCACGGTGGCAAGCTCGTCGTTCTTCACGATGGTCAACTTCATGAACATCCTGTCGCAAATCTCCATCACAGCGATTATTGCGGTGGGCCTCACCTATGTCATTCTTACCGCCGAAATCGACCTGTCGGTTGCGGCCGTGGCCAACGCCATTGGGATTACTGTTACCTATTTCACCTTGCAACCGGATTACGTCAATATCGCCAACCTGCCCATGCCGGGTATGATTGCCATCATTCTCACACTGCTAAGCGCCCTTGCCTTTGGGCTCATCACGGCCTTTGGGGTGACATGGATCGGCATTCCTTCTTTCATCATGACGCTGGCCATCATGCAGATCGCCAATGGTGTGTCCGCCCTGCTGGTGCGTGGCCAGATCGCCTACACCTTTCCGGACCTCATCACCACGTTGGGGTCAGGTTCCATCTTCGGCATCCGCTGGACGATCATCGTTGCCATCATATTCTTAAGTTTTGGCCATCTCATTCTGCGGTACACGCGCTTTGGTCGCTATATCTATATGACGGGCGGCAACCGCGAGGCGGCGGAATATTCCGGCGTCAACGTGAAGCTTATCATTGGCTCCGTGATGGTGATCTCCGCCATGTGTTCCGGCATTGCGGGCATGCTGGCCGTGGCCTATTTCGGCTCGGCCCAGCAGAACCAGTTCGACAGTTATCTGCTGGATGCCATCGCCGCCGTGGTGGTGGGCGGCACCAGCCTGTTCGGCGGGCGCGGCGGTATTGGCAATACCATCATTGGCCTGCTGGTGCTGGGCGTGCTCAACAATGGCCTCGACCATATCCAGATCGACAGCTTCCTCAAGATTCTCATCCGCGGCCTCATCCTGCTTGCAGCGCTGATCATCAACGTCTATGCGCAAAAGCTGAAAGAAACCGAATAGCTGTTCAAAGGACGTGTCCATGGCAAAGCGTATTGTGTTCACCGGCGGCTCTGGCAAGGCAGGACAGCATGTGGTGCCGTGGCTGAAGGCCAAGGGCTACGAAATGTTCAATCTTGATCTCAAACCGCTGGATTGCGCTGGTGTAAACACCCTGATCACCGATGTGACGGACGCAGGCCAGGTGTTCAACGCGCTCTCCATGCATTTCGGTTTTGATGGCTATGAGACGGGGCAGGGGCCTGCCAAAATTGATGCCGTGGTCCATTTCGCCGCCATTCCCCGCGTTCTCATCCAACCCGATAATGTCACCTTCGCGGCAAACGTCATCGGCACCTATAACGTGATCGAAGCGGCGGTGAAGCTCGGTATCCGCAAGATCATCATCGCCTCGAGTGAGACCACCTATGGCGTGTGCTTTGCCGAAGGCGACAAGGACTATCACCATTTCCCGCTGGAAGAAGATTACGACAGCGATCCCATGGACAGCTACGGCCTCTCCAAAGTCGTGAACGAGAAAACCGCCCGCGCCTTCGCCATGCGCTCGGGCGCTGATATCTATGCGCTGCGCATCGGCAATGTGATCGAGCCCCATGAATATGACCGCTTCCCCGGCTTCATGGCCGATCCCCCGTCGCGCAAGCGCAACGCCTGGAGCTATATCGACGCGCGAGACCTCGGCCAGATCGTGCATCTCTGTCTGGAAAAGGATGGTTTGGGATATCAGGTGTTCAACGCCGTGAACGACACCATCACGGCGAAGGAACCCACCGAAGCCTTCCTCGCCCGCTGGTGCCCCGGCACACGGCTCACGCGGCCCTTGGTGGGTTTCGAAGCACCCCTCTCAAACCGCAAGGCCCGTGAGGTGTTGGGGTTTGTAGAGGAGCATAACTGGCGGAAGTATGTGAACTGAATTTGAAATCTGTCCATCGGATTGACGGGCCACGGCTTCACCAAAAGCACCATCACTAAAATGTCATCTCCGTCTCACCAGATGGTGATTTTTGATTGAGTGGCAAACTGCATAGCATGGCATCGAAATTGAACGATGGGGTGATCATGTCAATGCAATTCAAATCATATGTTGCGCTCACACTTGCTGCGATGGCGACCATCGGGTCAAACGCGTATGCGGGCTCCGTCAGAGGCGTTGTTGAAATCTTCACAAGCCAAGGCTGTTCGTCCTGCCCGCCCGCTGACCGCGCTTTCTCGTCCGTCAGCAATCAGAACGGCGTGCTTGGCCTTGCGTGGCATGTGGATTATTGGGATTATCTGGGATGGCGTGATACGTTCTCTTCAGCGCAGGCAACATCGCGCCAGCGCGCCTATGGCGGTGGGGTTTATACACCGCAAGTCATCGTCAATGGTGACACGGTAATCGCACAATCCGCCTCCAGCAGCGCGATTGCATCATCTCTCGGTGGTTCCCTGCCGGTGAAGGTCACCATAAGGTCAAGCGGCAAGGGCGTTGTTGTTGAGGCGGGGGTGGGCAACGGCCGTGCCAACCTCGTGCTTGTCAAATTCTTCCGCAACAAAACCGTTGCCATCAAGCGCGGCGAAAATTCGGGCAAAAGTGTTTCCTACCATCATCCCGTCATCAGTTCGCGCAACATCGGTTCGTGGAATGGCAAAGCAGTCAGCCAGGAACTACGCGCTGGTGAATGCGGCGGGTCAACGGGTTGCGCCGTGTTGTTGCAACGTGGCGTGGGAAAGATTTTGGGCGCTGCGGTGTTTTGATTTTGGAGCTTGATGCGAACGTGATAGTCGCTTGACAGTTGCCGCTCCAAGCAAGAAATATGTAAACATCTTCGCATGACTCAATTGCTTGAACGCGCTATTAAAAGAACTAAAACACTGTCTGCTCACCGTCAGGATGAGGTAGGAGAAACCGTTCTCGCCTATGTCGAGCAGGACAGTTCGAAATTGAGCCTTCCGGAAACGTAACGGGCGGAGGTGTGTCGTCGTTTGCAAAATCCGGAGCATTCATATCCAAACCTGAGAAGAAGGCTCTTTTTCGCAAGCTTGCACTATGATTGACCAGTTTCCCCGTGTGGTTAGAACTATAACCGTAATCCAACGTAATCCAAATAAAAAATCACCGGAAAAATCCCGGTGGTTTCTGTTTCGAAACCTGCACCGCTGTTGTGCGGTGCAGGCAAACGGTATTACAAACCAGTGCTGATGCTTGAGCCAATGCTGGTGAATTTTTCCTTGATGATGCCACCCAAGGTTGGCATTACAGCTACGAGGGCCAAGGCCATTGCTGAAGCGATAAGAGCGTATTCAATTGCAGTTGCGCCCGACTCATCGTTGATGAAAAATACAAACTTGTTCATTTAATTCTCCAAATATATATTTTACAGAACTTAGTTCCTCTGTCAGGCACTTCACGTACCGTCTCCGTGAACCATGAGCAGACACTAGGCCTCACAAATTAATATCAATTAAGTCCGGCTAAATATCTGACTATTTCCCGCTCAATGTGAAAAACTGGTTACTAAATACAATAACTAATCATTAAAATCTTAATGTCTGGCTCAAGGGGTGCAATCCAGTGCAATTAACTTGTTCTCTCAAACGTGAAACCCTTACTCAATAGAACGCATCGCCCCCTCACCAGCACGTATAGCCCCCATCCACCGAAACAATGCTGCCCGTCATCAAACTCGACGCATCTGACGCCAGAAACAGGATCACGCTGGCGATTTCCCAGGGTTGGCCCATGCGGGCCATGGGGGTGCCGTCGATCCAGTGTTTGCGGATGTCGGGGTCGAGGGCCACCTCGCGCGTCAAATCCGTTTCGATATAGGTGGGGGCGACGGCGTTGACGCGTACGCCGCGTGGCGCCCATTCGGCGGCCAGCGAGCGCGTGAGATGGTGCACACCTGCCTTTGACGCGTTGTAGTTGGCCTGCTCCTGCGGGTAGTTGACGATATCCGCCGACATGGATCCCACATTGACGATGGTGCCGCGCCCGCGCTCCAGCATGGATTTGCCGAAGCTGCGGCAGCACCAGAACACGCCGTTGAGATTGACATCGAGAACCTTCAACCACGTCGCATCGTCCATGGTTTCGGCGGGCTTGAAAGAAATAGCGATGCCTGCATTGTTGACCAGCACATCAACCTTGCCGTGGATTTTGATGATCTCTGTATGAGCTGCTTCAACGGCGCGCGGGTCCGTCACATCCAACATGACACTGGAGGATGCGCCGCCCTTGGCATTGATGGCAGCGCTGGCTGATGTCGCGGCAGTACCATCCATATCGGCGATGACAACTGTGGCGCCTGCTTCGGTTAGAGCTTCCGCAGTTGCAAAGCCAATGCCGCGCGCCGCACCTGTGACCACTGCGACCCTCCCGTCCAAACGGAATTTTTCGAGATACATCGCGTTGCTCCCACACGTTTTACGATTTGCTGTATTGCCGATCCGGAAACATCGTCTTCAATGCTTTGCGAGACGCTTCCACAATTCCACGCTCGGTGATCAGCCCCGTGATCAGGCGCGCGGGCGTTACATCAAAGGCCGGGTTCGCAGCGGGGCTACCCTCGGGTGAAATGCGAACGCGTGTGATGTTTCCATCCAGCCCGCGCCCTTGCACAAATGTGACTTCATCACCATTGCGTTCCTCGATTGGAATTTCTTTCACGCCATCATGCACGGTCCAGTCGATGGTGGGCGAGGGCAAGGCCACATAGAAGGGAACGTTGTTGTCCTTCGCGGCCAGCGCCTTGAGATAGGTGCCGATCTTGTTGCAGACATCGCCATCGGCCGTGGTGCGGTCCGTGCCGACGATGACCATATCGACCTTGCCATGCTGCATGAGATGGCCGCCGGCATTGTCCACGATCAGCGTGTGGGGAACGCCGTGGTTGTTCATCTCCCAGGCCGTGAGCTGTGCGCCCTGGTTGCGTGGGCGGGTTTCATCGACATAGACATGCACCGGAATGCCCACTTCGCTGGCCGCATAGATGGGAGCCGTTGCGGTGCCGTAATCCACGGTGGCAAGCCAGCCAGCGTTGCAATGGGTGAGAATGTTCACGGGCTCGCCTGGCTTTTTGCGCGCAGCGATGTGTTTGATGATGTCAAGGCCATGGCGGCCCATGGCGCGGTTCAGTTCAACATCTTCCTCGGCGATTTCAGCGGCGCGGACATAGGCGGCGGCTTGGCGTTGGGCTGACGGGAGGTTACGCAGCGTGCGCCGCATTTCATCCAGCGCCCATTTCAGATTGATCGCCGTTGGGCGGGTTTCGTGCAAGGTGTTCCACACCGCATCAAGGCCTGCATCACTTGCATCATCACCCATGGCAATGGCAACACCATAAGCCGCAGTGACGCCAATCAGCGGTGCGCCACGCACCCACATGTCGCGGATTGACGTTGCCACATCATCCACGGTTTTCAATGTGACCACACGGAACTCATGCGGCAACCAGCGCTGGTCAATGATGTCAACCGAACGGCCGTCGGCGCTGAGCCAGATCGTGCGGTAATGGCGGTTTCCAACCTTCACGTGATGATCTCCTTTTCAAGCCGCTGCGCGAGCGCGTTGATTTCAGCGAGGCTGTGAATGTGGTGGCGGTTTACCGCAAGGTGGCGGCCCAGCTTCAGCGCCTTGGTTTCGCAAGTTGCGCGCACATCAGGGTTCTCAATCGTTTCAAATTCCGCATTGTGGGCGAGTCCCAAAATGCGGCGGTGCATTTCAACTCCGGCAAAGCCCAGCATATCGACCCAAAGGCCCTGCAACACCATATTGAGCGCCTGCTCGGAGGCGAGGTGATCGCCTTGGTCTTCAAACAGGCTGCTTTGATAGAGAATGCCGGTGCGCTCCGTGTGCCAAAGCCTTGCAAACTCATCACGGAATGTGGCCCAGATGTCGACGATCACCTTGAGCAGATAGGCCCGCATGTCGTCGCGGCTGCCCTTCATTTCGTGGCCGCTCTGCGCGAAATAACTCGTCCAGAAATTGGCCAGCAACATGCCGACATCAAAGGCCATGGGGCCATAAAAGGCAAACTCCGGATCAATCACGCGGGTTTCATCAGGGGTCACCATCACGGAGCCCGTATGGAAATCGCCATGCAGCAGGGTTTCGGGCGTAGCTGCAAAAATATGTTTCAGGCGTTGGGCCGCCACCTTGAGATCGCGATCAGCACGGAGCTCTCTCACAATGCCATCAAGCTGGGGTGACGTGTGGCGGTTTAGCTTGGCGTCGAAATAGGGATCGCTGAACACCAGGCTTTCGGTGATGTCGCACAGCTCCACATTGTCCGCAAAAAGGGCAAGGTCAGCCTTGCGGAGACTGGTTTGCATGCACAGGTCAGAGCCTCGAAACAGGGTTCGCGCGAGGAACAGGCCGAGGTCACGGGCGATCTTGGGAAGCTGCTGGCCTTCAATCAGCGCGCGGCGCAAGATGACATGGGGTGAGAGAAACTCCATCACGATCATCGCCTGATCGGCATCGAAATGGAAAATCTCCGGCACCATGCCGGGATCGCGCATGGCCTGACGTGTGAGTGCCTGATATTCAAAGAAGGAACGCTTCAAGGGCAGGGGCCAACTATCGCCGACGAGGCGCACATAAGGCAGCGCCTGCTTGACGATGGCACTGCCCTTTGGGCCTTCAACGATGAACACCAGATTGAGATTGCCGTCACCCACCTCGCGCACCTGCCAGAGGGAACAATCAGCGCCGATCCGCCTGCACAAAGGGGCGAGCCCGGCAAGCCGTTGCGGCAGCGTCTCCGGGCTCAAGGCAATGAAATCTTTGTATAATGTCATGATTTTGGCACCATCAGGAAATTGCTGCCGCATTGTAGCGGTAAGTCATGTCAGCTCAAGCGCAAATGCTTGTGGGCGGGATAACCGCCGTGGTTTCCCTACTGCCTTCAATGCGCGCGGCGTTCCCGCAGGGTGTAGCTGTTCTTCTTGGCGTCATAGGCTTTGAAATAATCCTTCACCTGGGGGTGGCGGATGGGGGTTCGGGTGGCGTCTTCCAGCAGATTCTGCTCGGACACATAGGCCACGTATTCCGTGTCGTCGTTTTCGGCGAGAAGGTGATAGAAGGGTTGGTCTTTCCTCGGGCGGGCCTCGGTGGGAATGGAGTTCCACCATTCCTCGGTGTTGCTGAACACCGGGTCCACGTCAAAAATCACGCCGCGAAACGAGAACAGCCTGTGCTTGACGATTTGGCCGAGCTGGAATTTGGCCGTTGGCAATTTGCTCATGATGCTTCCCGCATTGCAAAGGGGGTGTTTTTTGAGGGGGCCAGCCCGTGTTGCATAACAGCGCGTTTAAGGGGCGGCAGCAGGTTCAGAGCTGTCATGCCGGCTGCGCGGGCAAGCTCCAGCGGCAGCATGCCCTCGAGCAGGGAGCGGTTCATGAGATTGATGACCTGCTGGCGTGGCAGCACTTCGGCGCGGCGTTTTGTGTTGTAGTCGGCCATGATTTTATCACTGCCTGCATCGGCCTGGCCCAAAATCAGATCACAGGCGAGCCCTGCATCCCGCATCGACATGTTCAGGCCCTGCGCGCCGATTGGCGGCACCTGATGGGCGGATTCACCTACAAGCAACACACGGTTTTTGGCGAAATGTTTGGCAGTAAGGCCTTTCATGGGAAAAGCTTTGCGGGGGCCAATGGCAGAAATGAGGCCGAGGCTGCCATGGGTGCCGATCTGGATTTCTGCGGCAAGTTCACGGTCCGACATCGCCATGATAGCAGCGGCGCGCGCCGGGCGCTCCATCCACACGAGGCTAGAGCGGCCATCGGGCATCGGCACCGTGGTGAAGGGGCCTGCGTGTTTGTGGTATTCGGTAGATACGTCATTGTGGGCCATGCTGTGGGCAAAGCTGGTGGCAATGGCGGTCTGGTCGTAGGCCCAGTTTTCAGTTGCAATGTGGGCTGCGGCGCGCAGAACCGAGTTTGCGCCGTCGGCTGCGATGGCGGCCTGGGCGGTGAGGGTTTCGCCAGTGGAGAGGGTAATGCTGATATGATCATCTGCTGTCACCGCTGCCGTGGCGATGGCCTCAACAAACATAACACCATGATCCCGCGCTGATTTGCGCAAGGCGGGCAACAACAGGCCGAGCGGCACGTTCCAGCCAAAGGCATCAAGCTGCAAATCCTTGCAATCAAATTCCAGATCGGCATGGGAAATCAGCGCGCCAGTGTCGTCAATGATGCGGAGTTTTTTGAGTGGGTTGGTGAGTGCTGCAAGTTCGCCGGGCCAGACCTCGAGATATTTCAGGAGCTGGATGGAAGGTTGCATCAGCGCCACGGTGCGCGGGTCATCGCTGGCGGCGCGGGCCACAACAATGGTTTTCACACCTTCACGGCCGAGCAAGGCTGCTGCGGCAAGGCCCGCGGGGCCTGCGCCTGCGATGATGATTGTAGTGTCCATCGGTTATGCCTTGGGCAGCGCGGTTTTCACCATGCTGCTGCGGGTGCTGAAAATCTTGAGGAAGCTCGCAAGTTTCGGGCGGTCCTTGCGCCAGTCCACATCGGGCATGCGGTAATCGATGTAAACCAGCACACAGGCTGCGGCGATTGTGCCTGCAGTGACATGGGCGAGATCATCAGCCCAGGTTTTTTCGAGATCATCAAAAATGGCGGTGAGGCGACTTTGGGTGCGCGCCATCCATTCTTTCCATTGCAATCCGGCAGGGCGCGATGCCGTTTCATAACGGTATGCCACGGCGCTGTCGCCCAGGCCCTGGGCCAGAGCCAGAAGTGTCAGCACGCGGAAGCGTTTGACACCATCATCGGGGAACAGGCTTTTGTTGCCCGCCACGTGGGCCAGATATTCCATGATGACACGGCTGTCATAGATGGGGTGGTGGTGGTCGGTTTCGAGCACGGGAATTTTACCGATAGGGTTCATGGCGGCCAGATGTGCGTTGACCTTGGTAGGATCGGCACTTTCATTGACATGCTCAAACTTGCCTTCCAGTCCACATTCATAGGCGGTCACCAACGTCATGCGAACGAAGGGGGAGACGATGCTGCCATAAATTTTCATGTCCGTTACTCCTTCGGTGGGGCTATTTCGGAATTTAGCTTAGACGAAGGATCGCGTTCAAAGAAGTAGGCGGGGCTAAGTGTCACTTCATGCCATAATGTGGGCAATATGGGGAAGTCCTCGGGCTTTGGCAGGTGGCGAAAGCCCATGGTATACCACACCACGATATCCTCGTTCTCCAAGGATTGCCTATCCTTCACAAATTGTGGCAGGCCGTCACCGCCTTTCGAAAGGTTGGGGTAGAGACCTGCGGCCCAGAGTTCATCGGGATTATATTTGCTGATCCACATTTCATGGGATGAAAAATCAGCTCGCTGCTGGGGCGGATCATCGGGCGCCAGAATGGAGGTGGTGGCGTGACCACCATGTATCCAGTAACTTGGATTGAATTTGAGATTGGTTTTGATGTTGGGGTTAGAGACGCGGTAGGCCTCGCCACCGGCTGACATATGATCGGCGACAACGGGGCCTTCGGTTGGCGCTGTGGTTGTTTTTATACGCCAGAGGGATTTTCGCGTTTTGGCGTTGGGAATGCGTTCGGGAATAAAAGCGTCCTTGACAAAGGTGTTCTTGGGGCCATCCACGTCCATATCGAGGCGGAAGCTGAAGTAGTGATCGTGGTTGGGCGCAACGGTGTAGGGTGCGATCAGGGTTCCGTATGCGGTGTCAATGGTTGCGGTTTCTGCATCCATGTCCTTTGAAGTAACGGTTTTGATAGAGTCAAAGCCCGTTGCACCTGCCCGAATTTTGATACTGCCACGCGGTGTGAATATATAGTCGATAATGTAGTCATAATTGCCCAGTGTCGGGATATGGCGGACCACAAGTTCGGTTTCGGCACGGCCCACGGTTTTCTTGGAACCCGATGAGTAATGCCGCCATGCCGGATCGCCTGTCGGACGCTCAAAAATACACAGGGCGCGCGGGCGGGCGTATGACGAGCCGATATCGTTGGGGAATGTAAGGTCCGTGACAATGGCATCCGGCGGGCAATCCACTTCCGGCTCAAGCGACGACATGAGATAACCCAAGCCAAATTCACCGGCATCGAGGAAGGTGCGATAGCTCCATGTGTCATTGGGGTCCATATAGGGCACGAACATTTCGGAGATGTTCATTTGATAGACAATAAGGCGGTCATCAAATTTGGCGAGCGAGAGAATAGCGCCTGCGCGCTTATCGGCGCGGACGTGGAAGCTCCAATGGTTCCATTGCACCTCGAGATTGCCACCAAGTTTGATGTTGGAGCCTTCCTGCGCTGATATTTCAACACGGTGCAAGGGGGCGTCCGGCGGATTGGCGGCATCACTGTAAGATGGAGGAGCGGGTGTTACCGGTACGACCTCACGATCAATCACGTCAATGACCTCACCGGTGTCGGTGTCCACAATGCCCATCAGGCCTTCAATCGGGCGCGTCATATTGGCCGCAAGCTTTTGGGCATTTTCATAGCATGGAATTTTCAGGATACGGCGGTTGTCCAGGCCTTCACCGGGGAAAAAACCTGCGGAGGAGGGTGTGCAGAAAACGGCATTCTTTTCGCCGTATCCACGCCGTTGCAAGGCCTTCCTGAAGCGCGGGTCGGCCATGAAACTGTCGCGCCCGCGCAGCCACTCACTATCCATGATCATGGGCTGGACGCCAAGGACTGCCTTGTGAAACAGCACTTTGCCCGTATCGAGATCAACAATGCTTTCGGTGGTTTCGGTTTTGTTACGGGATATGACGAAGGCTTGGCGCTTGAGCGGATCGTTGAGTTTCCAAGCGAGCACATCGGACTTTGTCATTTCGTACAGGGTGATGACGGGATAGAGTGCCTTGTCAGTCGTCACTTTGGCGTCGCGCAGGATTTGTACGGTCTTTACAATTTCTTCAGTTGTCAGCGCATCCATGGGATGTTGCGGAAGGTAGCCTTCCTGAGCCGTGGCTTGTGTTGTGATGATAAAAAAGAGAATAAACGCGCGAAAGAATGTCATGACTGCAGCGATAACAGATTCGCAGGGTTGCGAAAATGAGTTGAGATTTCAGAGTGAGGCACGACTTATTTTAGTTTCAATCGGGGGCTATTACTGAATGGCGCTAGCCACGTCCTGAAGAGTCGTTTTTGCGAGAGCGGATGACAGGGCATCCTCTGCAGCGCGCAAAGGCGGTAACAGAATTGCCTTCATTTGTGCCGCAACCGGACACTTCGAATCGGGATCGGTTTTGTGCATGCGGAATACGGCGTCGTCTTCCACGGCGAGATAGATGTCAGCCAGCGTGATTCCCGTTGCGGTGCGGTCCAGCGAAAAGCCGCCGGAGCGGCCGGCAACTGAACGAACGAGTTTTGCCTTTTCCAGCTCCGCCATGAGACGGCGGATGACCACAGGATTGGTATGGACACTGGTTGCAATCAGAGACGAGCACACCGGACCTTTTTCAAAATTCCGGGCCAGCACGCTCAAGGCATGAATTGCGACGACAAACCGGCTGCTTGACAACATCTTGTTTTACCTCAACCCATAAATCGTAGCATATAAGCTAAAATACAAGCACATCATAACATTTTCCGTTTACGGAAAGTTAATCGACTCGGGTGATTTCTGGCTGTCATGCGCATTTACAAATTTGATATCGTTGTGACGTTTACCTGTCTCACCTTGCTGGGGTTTTTTGCGTGGCATGGGTGGTACGGCCAGCGCGGCTTTGGCTACCATGAAAAGCTGGTACTGCAATCGGAAAAACTCTCTGGTGATTTGGCGTCAATTCAGAAAGATCGAGCCGCTTTTGAGCATCGCGTGTCTTTGCTCAGGCCGGAATCCGTGGACCCGGACATGCTCGACGAGATGGCACGCAAAACCCTTGATGTAGCAGGCTCCAACGATCTCATCGTGGTCGATACGCCGTAATTTCCCAATGAATTCTAAGGCGTAAACCAAAATTCAGTTAACTTCATAATTTGCAAGTCATTCCAACCGCTTAGTGTTATATATTTGTGGGAAAAGCATAGCGGGAGGATCACGATGGCGGTTAAATCAGCCTATATCGCACGCAAGGAAACCAAAGTTTCAAAAGCTGACAAGGCGGCCCTCAAAAACAGCGGATTTTCATCGGAAGAAGAGCTTCACGCCTATAAGGACATGCTGCTGATCAGGCGGTTTGAGGAAAAAGCCGGGCAGCTCTATGGCATGGGCTCCATCGGTGGCTTCTGCCATCTCTATATCGGGCAGGAAGCCGTTGTCGTTGGCATGCAGATGGCGGTGAAGGAGGGCGACCAGCTCATTACGTCCTACCGTGACCATGGCCATATGCTGGCCTGTGGCATGGAAGCCAGAGGCGTTATGGCGGAATTGACGGGTCGGAGAGATGGCTATTCCCATGGCAAGGGCGGCTCCATGCACATGTTCAGCCGGGAAAAACAGTTTTTTGGCGGACATGGAATCGTCGGCGCTCAGGTGCCTTTGGGGGCGGGGCTCGCCTTTGCAAATAAATATCGCGGCAATGACCATGTGTCGCTCACATATTTTGGTGACGGTGCGGCCAACCAGGGCCAAGTGTATGAGACCTATAATATTGCGTCGGTTTGGAAATTGCCGGTGATCTTTGTCATTGAGAACAACCGTTACGCGATGGGAACATCGGCACCGCGTTCGACGGCGAAGCCTGAGGCCTTGGGTGCGCGTGGCGAAGCGTTTGGCATTCCGTCTGAACAGGTGGACGGCATGGATGTTCGCGCCGTGAAGGAAGCGGGAGACCGCGCCGTTGAGCACTGCCGCTCGGGGGCAGGGCCTTACATTCTGGAAATGATGACGTATCGCTACCGTGGCCATTCCATGTCTGATCCCGCAAAATACCGCGCCAAGGAAGAGGTGCAGAAAATGCGCGAGGAGCATGATCCCATCGAACAGGTGAAGGCGCGTATCCTGAAAGCGAATTTTGCGTCCGAAGATGATCTGAAAAAGATCGATGCGGATATTCGCGCGGTTGTAACGGAAGCGGCGGAGTTTGCCGTGGCAAGTCCGGAGCCGGATGCGAGCGCGCTTTACACCGATATTTATAAATCAGCTTAAGGACGGGAGCCTGCTATGCCGAATATTCTAATGCCCGCCCTTTCGCCCACCATGGAAGAGGGCAAGCTTGCCAAGTGGCTTAAAAAGGTTGGTGACACCATCAAGTCCGGCGATGTGCTGGCCGAGATTGAGACCGACAAGGCCACAATGGAAGTGGAGGCTGTGGATGAAGGCATCCTCACGGCCATCATGGTTCCGGAAGGAACCGAGAATGTGAAAGTGAATACGACGATTGCGGTGATCGGCGAGGCGGATGCGGCACCTGCGCCGAAGGTTGCAGCCACCACTTCAGCCGGAGCTGTCGCGCCACCTTCTCCCGCGAAGCGAGAAGGAAGTGGATCACCTGTTGCAGCGCCTGCCGTGATCACTGCCCCTGTTGCCGCTGACCCCGATATTCCCGAAGGCACCGAGATGGTGACCATGACGGTGCGTGAGGCAATCCGCGCGGCCATGTCGGAAGAAATGCGCTCTGACCCGGACGTGTTCCTGATGGGTGAAGAGGTGGGCGAGTATCAGGGTGCCTATAAAATCAGCCAAGGCATGCTCGATGAATTTGGCGCGCAACGCGTGATTGATACACCGATCACCGAAGCAGGCTTCACGGGCATCGCCACGGGTGCGGCCTTTGCTGGCCTCAAGCCGATCGTTGAATTCATGACGTTCAACTTCGCCATGCAGGCGATCGACCAGATCATCAACTCGGCGGCCAAGACGCTGTATATGTCGGGCGGGCAGATGGGGTGTCCCATCGTGTTCCGCGGGGCCAACGGTGCTGCGGCGCGTGTGGGTGCGCAGCATAGCCAAGATTATGCGGCTTGGTATGGATCGATTCCCGGCCTCAAGGTTGTGATGCCGTATTCGGCTGCTGACGCTAAAGGCTTGATGAAGTCTGCCATTCGTGATCCCAATCCGGTGATCTTTCTGGAAAATGAAATTCTTTACGGCAAGAGTTTTGAGGTGCCAAAGCTCGATGACTGGATTGTACCCATCGGCAAGGCGCGTGTTGCGAGGGTTGGAAAGCACGTCACCATCGTGTCGTTCAGCATCGGCATGACCTATGCGCTGGCTGCGGCTGAAAAGTTGGCGGCGGAAGGCATTGAAGCGGAGGTGATTGATCTTCGCACCATTCGCCCCATGGATTTGGACACCGTGATTGAGAGCGTCAAGAAAACCAATCGCTGTGTGTGCGTGGAGGAAGGCTATCCACAATTTTCGGTCACGTCCGAAATCGCGGCACAGGTGATGACCCACGCTTTTGATTACCTTGATGCACCCGTTGCCCGCGTCGCTGGCAAGGATGTTCCCATGCCCTATGCTGCCAACCTGGAAAAACTGGCGCTGCCCAATGCTGATGATGTGGTGGCCGCTGTAAAAGGAGTTCTCTATGTCTGACCACGATCACCACCACCATGACCACAGCCACGACACCCATCCGCATCAGTTGCAGCCGCCGCATGAAGTGTTTCATGATGAGAAGGCGGGCGAGCTTGTGCGGGCATGGATCACACATGGCAACTTAAGCCTGTCGCTGAATGCCATGGCATTTGGCAAGGCGGATATCTGGGGCCATGTGTTGGCGGGGATGGCCGAGCAAGTGGCCGCCTCCTGCGCGGAAATGGGCCACGGCACCACGGCCAGCAATCTGGAAGAAATCCGCAAGAACCTGATTGCCGATCTTGCCAAAGCAACGGCCAAGAATTCCGTCCTGTCCAACAAGACATAAGAGAGACCACGCCCATGCCCGTGCAAATTCTGATGCCAGCCCTTTCGCCCACCATGGAAAAGGGCAAGCTTGCCAAATGGCTGAAGAAAGAGGGCGACAAGGTGAAGTCCGGCGATGTGCTGGCCGAAATCGAAACCGACAAGGCGACGATGGAAGTGGAAGCCATTGACGAAGGTACGTTGGGAAAAATCCTTGTGGCGGAGGGCACGGACGATGTTCTGGTGAATGCGCCGATTGCGATTATTTTGAGCGACGGTGAGAAGCTGAGTGATGTTGCGGTGGCTGCTCCAAAAACTGCTGCGGCTCCTGAACCGAAAGTAAGCGCTACGCCTGCGGCGAGCGCTCCCTCTCCCAGTGCTATCGCACCTCCCTCCCCCGCGAGGGGGGAGGGTTCGCGGGTATTTGCGTCTCCGCTCGCGAGGCGGATTGCCAAGCAGAAAGGTGTTGATCTCGCTTCGGTTCAAGGCAGTGGTCCCCATGGACGCGTCGTTCTGAAAGACGTTGAGAATGCCAAGCCGGGTGCTGCTCCGGCTGCAAAACCAACTGCTGCTGCGATGCCTGCTGGCATGCCGGATGACGCGGTGCTCAAGTTGTTCGAATCCGGTTCCTATGATCTCGTGCCGCATGACGGCATGCGCAAGACGATTGCGCGGCGGTTGACGGAGTCCAAGCAGACGGTTCCGCATTTCT
This sequence comes from Rhodobiaceae bacterium, assembly GCA_031417195.1. Classification (GTDB taxonomy): domain Bacteria; phylum Pseudomonadota; class Alphaproteobacteria; order Rhizobiales; family Aestuariivirgaceae; genus Aestuariivirga. The sequence continues at coordinate 46,628 of JANOVC010000055.1, read as the reverse complement.
ATGTGACGGTTGATGTGTCGCTGGAAAACCTGTTGCCCTTGCGCGAACGGTTGAACCTGCAGGCACCGAAGGACAAGGACGGCAAGCCCGCGTGGAAAGTCTCCGTCAATGACTTCATCATCAAGGCGCTGGCAATGGCGCTGATCAAGGTGCCGGAAGCCAACGTATCGTGGACGGACAATGCCATGGTGAAACACCACCACGCCGATGTGGGGGTGGCCGTGTCCATTCCCGGCGGCCTGATCACGCCCATCGTGCGCAAGGCCGAAACCAAGGGTCTGGCGCAAATCTCCACCGAAATGAAGGATTATGCCGCGCGCGCGAAGTCCCGCAAGCTGAATCCTTCGGAATATACCGGCGGCTCAACGTCTGTCTCCAACATGGGCATGATGGGCGTCAAAAATTTCCAGGCCATCGTCAACCCGCCACAGGCCACGATTCTTGCCATTGGTGCCGGTGAACGGCGTGCTGTGGTGCGTGGCGATGCGATTGTGATAGAGCAGCAAATGTCCGTTACGCTGTCCACGGACCATCGTGCGGTGGATGGCGCGCTGGGTGCGGAACTGATTGGAGCGTTCAAGATGTTTATTGAAGAGCCGGGATTGATGTTGGTGTGATGCGAGTTCTTGAAAGATGATACCAATAAAGATACGGCGTCAAATAGATCGAGTCGAAAATTGTGGAAACAAACTCAAACTTGACCTTAAGGACGAAATTAGCAAACAAAAATACACTGACATTGATCTGCAACTACATTCTTTCTGTCGAGAACTTTCTGACGTCAGTGATCAAATAGCAAACGATGTTTGGAAGCATTTCTTTTTGACACCGGGGGCTAGAAAGCCAAATATATATTGGCCAGTAAGTAGAACTGAGACTGATTTTCTCAAACTAATATCGAAACAAGGAATGTCGTCTCTCCAACAACTATCAAGCGAAATCTACGAGGCTTTTAGGAGCACCCAAACTTGGAGTAATTCAGCGACATTAGTGCCACGTATTAAGGACGTTGCGAATAGGAGGCATGAGGAAAATCTCGATATGGCAGTGGGTTTAAATCGGAGCATGTCCGTAGGCCATGGCCAGATGGTTCACATAAAAACCTTGAGGACAGGTTTAAACGGTGAAATTGAGGAGCTGCGTGGAACGGAAACAACAAATGGCCTTACTCGACCAATCACCACTGAATTGTTAGTTGAGGCGACGGCAGTTGATACTAAATCGAAGTCAGAGTTGTTTGGCTTAATATCATCTGCATGTGTCGAGCTAATGAGTTTGTCTGCAATAATTTATAGGCAAGTTAAAATATGAAAAACATCCTCGCATTCGGTGACAGTCTTACTTGGGGTTACAACGCGTCCACAGGCATGCGCATGGCGTTTGAGGATCGTTGGCCAAATGTTTTGGCGGCTGGTCTTGTGAATAAAGTTCGTGTGATTGAAGAGGGCATGAACGGGAGAACCACGGTATATGATGACAACACCGTGGATGAAGAGCGTAATGGTGCTGTGGGTCTGCCGATTGCGCTGAAGTCACATCAGCCGCTTGACCTGCTCATCATCATGCTGGGCACCAATGATTTGAAACATCACCGCGCCTTTGATTCATCCATGGGCATCGAGCGCCTGGTGAATTTGACGCGTCGTCACAATTATTCTGGCGACTGTACGGTGCCGGAAATTATCTTGATGTCACCGCCTTGTTTGGTGCCGACAAAGAATGAGTGGTTCCATGATTTGTGGGGCCATGTGATTGGTGAATCTAAGCTGTTTGCCAAACACTACGCGCGGGTGGCTCAGGAGATGAAGGTGCATTTCTTTGATGCGGGTTCGGTTGCGAAGGCCAGTGATGTGGATGGCGGGCATTTGGATGTGGCGAATACACGTGCGATTGGGCAAGGGCTGGTGCCTGTGGTTGCCAAGATTTTAGGAGTTTGACATGGCCGACACGAATTTCGACGTTCTCATTATTGGCTCTGGCCCCGGCGGCTATGTTACGGCCATTCGGGCGGCACAGCTTGGGTTCAAGGTCGGCATTGTTGAGCGGGAGCATTTGGGCGGCATCTGCCTCAACTGGGGATGCATTCCAACAAAGGCGCTGTTGCGCTCGGCTGAAATCTATCACTACATGAAACACGCCAAGGATTATGGGCTTTCGGCGGACAACATTACTTACGACGCCAAAGCCGTGGTGCAGCGATCACGCGGAGTTTCGGGGCGGCTGAACGGCGGTGTGGGTGGCCTGCTCAAGAAGAACAAGGTGCAGGTGATCTGGGGTGAGGCGAAGATCACCAAGCCCGGCGAAGTTGTTGTTGCCAAGATGACGAAGGCTGCGATGCAGCCGCAAATTCCTGAACCCAAGGGAACGCTTGGCGCTGGCACCTACACGGCAAAACATATCATCATTGCCACGGGTGCGCGGCCTCGCATGCTGCCGGGTCTTGAGGGTGATGGCAAATTGGTATGGACTTATTTTGAGGCTATGGTGCCGCCCGAGATGCCGAAGTCATTGCTTGTTGTGGGCTCGGGTGCCATCGGCATTGAGTTTGCATCGTTTTACAATGCCATGGGTGTAGATGTGACTGTGGTTGAAGTCATGGATCAGGTAATGCCGGTCGAAGACACTGAGATTTCCAAGGTTGCTCAGAAGCTTTTGGAAAAGCAGGGCATCAAGTTCAAGCTGGGAACGAAAGTCAGTGCACTGAAGAAAACGGCCAATAGTGTGACCGCCACATTGGAGCAGGGTACGACGAAGACGGATGTAACCGTAGACCGGGTGATCTCAGCCGTGGGTGTGGTTGGCAATATTGAAAACCTTGGCCTTGAAGCCTTGGGTGTAAAAACCGAGAAGGGCTGCATCGTGGCCGACGGATTCAGCCGCACCAATGTGGCGGGCATTTATGCCATTGGCGATGTGGCGGGGCCACCGATGCTGGCGCACAAAGCCGAGCATGAGGGCGTTATCTGCATCGAGAAGATCAAAGGGCTCGACGCGCATCCGATGAAGAAAGAACAGATTCCGGGTTGCACCTATTGCCACCCGCAAGTGGCCTCCGTTGGCCTCACCGAAGCCAAGGCGAAAGCTGCAGGATTTGAACTCAAAATTGGCCGCTTTCCCTTCCTCGCCAATGGCAAGGCTATCGCGCTTGGTGAAGACCAGGGCCTGGTCAAAACCATTTTTGATGCCAAGACGGGCCGCCTTATCGGAGCACACATGGTTGGAGCGGAGGTCACTGAACTCATACAGGGCTTTGTGATCGCGATGGGACTGGAGACAACGGAAGAAGAGCTGATGCACACCGTGTTCCCACACCCAACGCTCTCGGAAATGATGCATGAGAGCGTGCTGGACAGCCAAGGCCGCGTCATTCATATGTGAAGGCTTGAATTGGGGCATGTTGGGGCCACATGACAGTCAATCACGAGGGACGTAATGGACCACAAGAATATCATTATTGCTTTGTTGCTTGGTCTTGTTGCAGGCTGGCTTGCGAGCTGGGTTGTGCCGGGTGATCAGGGATTGGTGCAATATCTGATCAGTGGCGTGATCGGATCCTTTGTCGGATCATTCGTGCTGAACAAGGCGGGTATCGATCTCGGCATCAAGAACGAGTATGGTCGTGATATTGCGACTGCAACAATCGGTGCGATTATCGTGATGGTACTCGCGAAAATTCTAACTTAATGGGAGACTTTCGATGAATGCACTGATGGATTTGGGTGGTGGTGTTGGTATATTTGGCACGTTGCTGATTGGCGCCGTGGCAGGCTGGTTGGCTGAGAAGCTGACGGGTAGCAACATGGGCCTGATCATGAATGTGATCACCGGTATAATTGGTTCTTTTATTGGCAGCTTCCTTGCCAATGCTGCAGGCATCCAACTCGGTGAGGTGTTCAATGGCTGGTTCCTCGGCAATTTGCTGGTGTCTGTTGTCGGTGCTGTCATCCTTTTGCTAGTACTCAAGGTTGTTCGAGGTCGTTGATATTGGGAGATTTTTAACATGTTGGGCTTTGGTTGGATCATGACGGTCATTCTTGGTGCCGTGGCGGGGCTCATTGCTGAAAAAGTGATGAACTTTGATACGGGCCTTGTGATGAATATTGTGCTTGGTGTTGTGGGGGCGGTGGTTGGCAACTACGTTCTCAGCAACCTTTTCGGGATTGCACTGGGTGGCCTTTTGGGACAGCTGGTTGTGGCGGTTGCCGGAGCTTGTGTGCTCATCCTGATTTACCGTGCCGTGAAGGGACGCACGGCCTAGAACTATGGCAACGCTTCTTAATACAGTAACGTCGGTGCGGCCCCGGCATCCTGAAAAGGCCCACAAGCCTGAAACACCGTTGCTGCGCAAGCCGGAGTGGATCAGGGTGAAGGCTCCGGGTTCTGGGGTCTATGCGGAAACGCAAAAGATCGTGCGCGAGAATGGCCTGGTGACGGTTTGCGAAGAGGCGGGTTGTCCCAATATCGGCGAGTGTTGGTCAAAAAAGCATGCCACCTTCATGATCATGGGTGATACCTGCACCCGGGCATGTGCATTTTGTAATGTCAAAACCGGCATGCCGGATGCATTGACGGCGGATGAACCGGAAAAGGTGGCCGATGCCATTTCGCGTATGGGATTATCGCATGCGGTGATCACGTCGGTGGATCGGGACGATCTTTCTGATGGTGGTGCGGCGCATTTTGCCCGTGTCATTCGTAAAACACGCCAAGCAACGCCCACCACGACCATTGAGGTTTTGACACCTGATTTCTTGAAGAAAGACGGTGCGTTAGAGCAGGTCGTTGAGGCAAGGCCTGATGTGTTCAATCACAATCTCGAAACGGTGCCTGCGCTCTATCTCAAAATTCGCCCCGGTGCGCGGTATTTCCATTCTTTGCGGCTATTACAGCGGGTGAAGGAATTGGACCCCGCCATGTTTACCAAATCCGGCATTATGGTAGGACTTGGCGAAACGCGCGAGCAAGTGATGCAGGTTATGGACGACATGCGCTCTGCCAATATTGATTTCATTACAATTGGCCAATATCTGCAGCCCTCCCGCAAACACGCGGCCATTGACCGGTATGTGACGCCTGATGAATTCAAGGCTTATGAGACCGTGGCCTATGCCAAGGGCTTTCTGATGGTTGCCTCATCGCCTCTCACGCGCTCATCACATCATGCCGGTGAAGACTTTGCGCGATTGCGCGCCGCACGCCAAAAAACTGCCGGACGCTGACCAATTGCCAAAGTTTTCCGTTACCCGCCGTGTGGAGTTTTCACCGGAACAGATTTACGCGGTGGTCGCGGACGTGGGCAGCTACAAGGACTTCCTGCCACTTATAGAACGTTCAACGGTGCATGGCCGCATGTTGCCTGTTGATGGTGTTGAAAAATTCAATGCAGATTTGGTTATTGCATACCATCCCCTCCGCATTCAGGAAGAATTTGCGAGCCAGGTCGAGGCTGACGCGAACAAGCTTCTGGTAACAACTGTTTCGTCCGGCACGTCGGTCAAGAAACTGCATGGCATGTGGCAGATCACTGGCGTTTCGGCCAACAGTTCTGAGATTACCTTCAACGTGGACTACGAATTAAAAAGCATGATGTTGCAAATGCTTTTGGGCAATATGTTTGATGCAGCCGTGCGCAAAATCATGAATGCCTTTGAGGCAAGGGCGGAAAAGCTTTACAGGATTTGAGACTCCAGAAGAGCCAAGGCAACTTCAACAGACGCCAAGCGAACCTCTTCTCTGCCAATATCCCCGAAATTTTCCTGCCGGTGTTTTGTCATTCCGGTTTTTGTTGCGCAGGCAAAGTGGACGAGCCCCAGAGGCTTCGTTGGCGTGCCACCGCTGGGGCCTGCTATGCCGGTGATTGCGACCGTGATATCCGCGTTGGATTTGTCGAGTGCGCCCTTTGCCATTGCGATGGCGCATTGGCTGCTGACCGCGCCGTGTTGACTGATAATTTTCGAAGGCACCGCAAGCATTTTCTGTTTGGCTTCGTTCGAATATGTGACAAAGCCGCAATCCACCACATCCGACGAGCCTGCAATTGACGTGAGCAAGGCTGCGACAAGGCCGCCGGTGCAGCTTTCAGCTGTTGCGATCCTGTAGCCTTTGATGCGGCAATAATCCAGTAATGCGGCGGCCCTCACTTGTAGTCCCTGCTTCATGGCAGGCGCACTGTTGCTGTTGCAAAGGCCGCGAGACCTTCGCTGCGGCCTATGGCACCAAGTTTTTCGGTCGTGGTGGCTTTGATGGCAATACGATCCGCCGATATGTGGAGGAGGGGCGAGAGCACGGCTTTCATCGCTGCAATATGGGGCACGATGCGGGGGGCTTCCGCAAGAATGGTGATGTCCACGTTGGCGATGATGCCGTTTCGCGCGTTGAGGAGTTCGACAGCCTTCTTCAGAAATATCGAAGATGCCGCATTCTTCCATTGCGGGTCACTCGGTGGGAAAAATGTTCCGATGTCGCCTTCGCCGATGGCACCGAGAATTGCGTCGGTCAACGCGTGCATGGCAGCATCGGCATCCGAATGGCCTTTGAGTTTTTTTGTATAAGGAATTTTTACACCACAGAGAATGACGCCACTGCCTTTTTCAAACGCGTGGAAATCAATGCCTTGGCCCATGCGAATATCCAAGCGATCAAGGTTTAGCTTATTGATAAGCGTGCGGTTTGCCACGATGATATCTTCAGCTGTTGTGAGCTTGCGGTTTTCTTCGCGCCCGTAGACGATGCGGACTTTGATACCAAATTTTTCGGCAACCGCGGCATCGTCGGTGAGGCCTACAAGTTTTTGTGCGTGGGCCTGATGGTGGGCATTGAGAATGGCGTCATGCTGAAAGCCTTGTGGTGTTTGTACGGCCCACAGGCTTTGTCGATCAACTGTGTTAACAACCATCCCGCCTGGTGCAAATTTCATGGTATCGGCGACGGGAAGGCCCGGTACAACACCGTCCGAGCGTTCAAGTTCTTTGATGATTTGCGAAATCAGATCCGCTGACACGAAAGGACGGGCCGCGTCATGAATGAGAATTTTTTGTGCGTTCGACTTGGCGCAAGCGGCAATTCCCAAGCGGCACGAATCCTGACGCGAGGCCCCACCCGCGACAGGAGACGCGATTTTCAATCCTACTGTTGCATCCGCGAATAGTTTTTCGTGGCCTGCGCCGATGACGGTTTGAACATAGGATACTTCTGGATGATCGGCGAAGGCTTTGAGGGTCCACCACAAGACCGGCCTGCCACCAATAAGCTGATATTGCTTGGGAAGCTCACCGCCTGCGCGAAAACCTGATCCTCCAGCAACGATGACTACTGCAACCGACATAAAATTCGTCTAGCAGCGTTGTCGCATGAGGGCAATAAATGGTCTTGACGCAATGCAGCATATTGCTATCTTGCTTATAAATTATGCCAATAGAAAAAATGATTAAAAAATGAGCATTCAAATCGGGCCAATCAGAACCCGCAACCGGGTTTTTCTGGCTCCACTTTCTGGCGTAACTGACGAGCCCTTTCGTGCCGTTGCCCATGAATATGGCGCGGGATTGGTTGTATCTGAAATGGTGGCCAGTGAGGAGTTGGTTCGTGCGCGGCCTGACATGGTGCGGCGGGCTTTGGGAGCAGACACGTTAAAGCCCTTTGTCATTCAACTTGCGGGCCGGGAAGCGCGGTGGATGAGCGAAGGTGCCAAGGCAGCGCAAGGGCTGGGCGCAGATATTATCGATATCAACATGGGCTGCCCCGCCAAGCAGGTGACCGGTGGTCTTTCAGGTTCGGCCTTGATGCGCGATCTTGACCATGCGCTGACACTGATTGAAGCCACGGTGCAGGCGAGCGCCGTTCCAGTTACCCTCAAAATGCGATTGGGTTGGGATTCAGAATCAATAAATGCGCCAGAGCTGGCCAAGCGGGCAGAAGCTGCCGGCGTGAAGATGATTACCGTGCATGGACGCACGCGCTGCCAGTTTTATGGTGGCCGCGCTGATTGGTCAGCGATTCGCGCGGTGCGCGATGTCATCAAGATTCCTTTGATTGCCAATGGCGATGGAACTTCGGTTGAAGATGCGCGGGCCATGCTTGAAGCTTCGGGGGCGGATGGTGTGATGATCGGACGTGGGGCTTATGGCAGACCCTGGTGGCCCGGCGTAATTGCCAACCAGCTTGACCCCGGCAGCGGCATTGAAGAGCCAAGCCTTGCTGCGGAAATGAATATTATTGCCGCACACCACCAAGAGACATTGAGAAATTATGGCGCTGACCTCGGCAACAAGATGGCGCGCAAACATATTGGCTGGAGCATCATGCGACTGGAAGAGCGTGGGCATCTCACTGCGCGTGATGCTGCGGTTTGGCGACAGCGCATTTTGACATCCTGCGACAACGGGTTTGTGGCACGCTGCATTGTTCAACTCTATGGCGCTTTGGAACCAGCCAAGGTGGCAGCATGACACTGGATTTGCCGTCGCTTCGTTCCATATTCGATGCTTTGCCCAACCCTGTGATAGTCGTGGACCAGGACAATATGATTTGTTTTGCCAACAATGCGGCGGAGGATTTTTTTCAGGCCTCATCAACTGCGTTGGCGCGGCACAGGCTTGAGGAAGCCATGCCTTTTTCGAGCCCGGTGTTGGATGTTGTCAAGCAGGTGCGCGAAACCTCCGGCGTGATGAATGAATATTCGGTGGCGGTTGGCACACCGCGCATGGGTGGCGAGCGCATTGTTGATTTGCAAACGGCTGTCATCAACGATGATCCGCGCTTTGTTGTCTTGACGCTGCTTAAGCGGTCCATGGCACAGAAATTTGATTTGCAGTTGAACCATCGGGGGGCAGCCCGTTCGGTATCGGGAATGGCTGCCATGCTGGCCCATGAAATCAAAAACCCGTTGGCTGGAATCAAGGGTGCCGCGCAGCTGTTGGAACCGGTGCTTGAAAACAACGACCGGCTTTTGGCAAAGCTTATTTGCGAAGAAACAGACCGCATTCGTGATCTTGTTGACCAGATGGAAGTTTTCTCCGATGAACGGCCACTGGACCGCAATCCGATTAACATCCATGTCGTTCTTGACCGAGTGAAGACCCTGATTTCAGTTGGCATGTCTAGCGTGATTGGCATCAAGGAAGATTATGATCCCTCATTGCCGCCTGTCTTGGGCAACCAGGACCAACTCATTCAAATATTTCTCAATCTGGCAAAGAATGCAGCTGAGGCGATTTCGGCCACGGGAAATGCCGGTGAGATTACCCTGACGACAGCGTTTCGGCCCGGTGTGAAGCTGGCAGTACCGGGCTCAACTGAACGAGTGTCACTGCCATTTGAGGTTTGCGTTCACGACAATGGACCGGGAATACCAGTGGATTTGCGGCCTCACATATTTGATGCGTTTGTCACCACCAAACCGCAAGGACGTGGCCTGGGGCTGGCGCTGGTTGCCAAGATCGTTCGGGACCACGGTGGCATGGTTGAATGTATTTCGCGCGAGCGCGGCACCACGTTCCGCGTGTTGCTCCCCATGATGCGCCAGCCAAACCCTGAAAAAATCCCAACTGAAAGTATTTCAAAATGAGTGCCAAGACAGTTTTGCTGGCCGACGATGACAGCGCCATTCGCACGGTTCTTACGCAGGCCTTGAACCGGGCTGGCTATAGTGTGCGCTCAACAGCGACTGCTACGGCCCTCTGGCGCTGGGTGAGCGAGGGGCAGGGCGATGTTATCGTGACAGACGTTGTTTTACCCGATGAGAACGCGTTTGACGTTATTCCGCGTATCAAAAAAGCCCGACCCAATCTGCCGATCATCGTCATGAGCGCGCAGAACACGATCATGACGGCGATTACGGCGGCCGAACGCGGTGCCTATGATTACCTGCCAAAACCTTTTGATTTGAATGTGTTGGTGCAGACCGTTGGGAAGGCCCTGGAGCAATCTTCGAAGTCGTCCATTTCACAGGTCCGTGCACCTTCGACGGCCGAGAACCTGCCGATTGTTGGCCGCTCGCCAGCAATGCAGGATATTTACCGTATTATTGCGCGTCTCACTCAAACAGATTTGACTGTGATGATTGTCGGTGAATCAGGCACTGGCAAGGAATTGGTGGCGCGGGCGTTGCATGATTACGGTCGCCGCCGCAAAGGAGCATTTGTTGCGGTGAACATGGCAGCAATTCCGCGTGAGCTCATTGAGTCTGAGTTGTTCGGCCATGAAAAAGGTGCGTTCACGGGTGCGACGTCGCGCATGGCCGGGCGCTTTGAGCAGGCTGAGGGCGGCACGCTGTTTCTGGACGAAATAGGGGACATGCCACTGGAGGCGCAGACGCGCTTGCTGCGTGTTCTTCAGCAAAGCGAATATACGTCCGTGGGCGGCGTATCTCCGATAAAGACCAATGTGCGCATCATCGCAGCGACCCACCGGGATTTGCGCCAATTGATTACCCAGGGACAGTTCCGAGAAGACCTGTTTTTCCGCCTGAATGTGGTGCCATTGCAAATTCCGTCACTACGTGAACGCTTGGAGGATCTGCCCGATCTCACCCGCCATTTTCTTGAACGTGCATCGACGGAAGGTTTGCCGCGCAAGGAGATATCACCAGAAGCAGTGTCTGCCCTGCAAACCTATCGCTGGCCTGGAAATGTACGCGAGCTTGAGAATCTCATAAAGCGCCTGATGGCCATGGAGAGCGATGACACGATTTCGGGAAGCTCAGTCATGCGTGAGCTTGCGTCCAACACACCGGTGCGACAGCCGAATGCCAGTGTTACAAGTTTTGACCAACCTGCTGAATTTTTTGAAAACTATCTGGCAGATTACTTCGCATCATTCGGTTCCAACATGCCACCGGCGGGTCTATATGAAAGAATATTGGCGGAAATCGAGCCACCCCTGTTGCGGGCGAGCCTTGCGGCAACAAATGGCAACCAATTGCGGGCGGCTGACTTGCTGGGTATCAATCGCAACACATTGCGAAGCAAGCTCCGCAGCCGCAACGTAAAAAGCATTCGCGGTCGTCACTAGTCTAACTGTCGTAAATCTGCCACTATTACTGTTGATTTCAGGCCACAGTAGTGGTGTATCGAACGGGCATGATCGAGAAACTTGAAAATCGCGGTTTAAGCAGGCTCAGACGGCTTACGGGCTGGGCTGGCTTTGGCTTGGTTGCACTCGGAATTGTGAGTGGCCTTTCAACATTTGTCATTCAAACCGGCCTAACGCCCATCGTTCCAACGGCTGATGTCACAACGGCATTGCTGCTGTTCAATGGTGGCCTGCTGGTTGTGATGGCAGCGATGATTGGCGGCGAAGTCATCAAGCTTTTCATCGAACGGCGCAAAGGTACGGCGGGCGCCGGGCTTCATATCCGGCTTATCTCGCTGTTCAGCATCATCGCCATTGTGCCGGCCATTGTGGTTGCCGTGTTTGCATTCGTGACTTTGAATCGCGGCTTGGATACATGGTTTTCCGTGCGCACTCAGGCCATCGTGAATTCAGCGGTGACCGTTGCCGAGGAATATATCAAGAATACTGCGGATGCTACACGGGCCGATGTTGCCAACATTTCAGCCGACCTGAATGAACAGAAAGGTTTGTTCGAGTCGGACCGGGCTGAATTCGTGCGCCGCGTGGCGCGTCACGCAAAGTTGCGTGGACTTGTGGGTGCTTTTGTATTTGACCAAGCTGAAAAGCGCATTGATGCCAACGTATTCGCAAATGACAAGATCAAGTTTTTCGCGCCGGATCCGGATTTAATTGCGCAGGCTGACAAGGGTGAACTTGTTCTCATTGCGCCGGGACCGGGTGGAAACCTGGTGCGCGCTTTGATCAAGCTACCGGCTTTCAAAAGTGAGTATCTTTACGTCTACCGGGTGATTTCACCCACCGTCATTGATCAGCTTACCAAAACCCGCGATGCCAAAGCTGAATATGACAAATTGCTGAGCCAGCGCGTTGGTGTGCAGCTTACGTTTGCGCTCATGTATGCGGTGGTGGCATTTGTGTTCCTGCTTGCGGCGATCTGGATTGGCTTGTGGTTTTCAGACCGTCTGGTTGCGCCCATTGTGCGGTTGCTGGATGCATCGCGCCGGGTGGCGCAGGGTGATTTCTCTGCCAAGGTTAGCACGATAGACGGCATCGCCGATCTTGACACCCTGGCGCGGACATTCAATTTCATGACAGACCAGGTTGGCCAGCAACGTGACCAGTTGGTAAAGACAAATGACCAACTTGATGAACGGCGCAGGTTTACTGAGGCCATGCTGGCGGGCGTGAGTGCGGGTGTTATCGGCATTAACCCGGATGAAAAAATTTCGCTCGCAAACCGTTCGGGCCTGATCCTGCTCGGAGCGCCGGAAAGTGCCTTGCTGGGGGAACCTTTCGCAACGGCCTTGCCGGAATTTGCCTCGCTCTTTGCGTTGGCCAAATCACGGCCATCGGGATTTTCCGAAGGGCAGGTTGAAACCCATCTGCAGGGCAGGGATCTGCAATTTGTGGCGCGGATTACAACCGAGCTTTCGGATGATAGCGCGCATGGATATGTGCTGACGTTCGATGACATTACCGATCTGGTTTCTGCCCAGCGCAATACGGCATGGGCCGATATTGCGCGGCGTATTGCCCACGAAATCAAAAATCCGCTGACGCCCATCCAGCTTTCGGCCGAACGGCTGAAGCGCAAGTACAGCAAGGAAATTACCACGGACCGGCAGGTGTTTGAACAGTGTACTGACACCATCATACGGCAAGTCGGCGATATTGGCCGCATGGTGGACGAGTTTTCATCCTTTGCACGCATGCCAAAGGCTGCACCTGAATCCATGAACCTTGCAGAGATTGTACGTGATGCAACTGTGCTGCAACGCGTGTCTGCCCGTGAGATTGACATCGAAATTGATGTAGACAGCGCTGATTTCCACTTCATGTTTGACCGCCGCTTGATCACGCAAGCTGTTACAAACCTTGTCAAAAATGCGGGTGAAGCCATTGAAGGCAGAGACATGAAGGACAACCCCGAAAAGGGACGTGTTGTTGTTGAAGCGGGACTGCATAATCATGTGCCGTTCATTCGCGTCACTGACAACGGCATTGGATTGCCCAAGGAAAACCGCAATCGCCTTGCGGAACCTTACATGACCACGCGCGAAAAAGGCACAGGCCTTGGCCTGGCAATCGTCAAGCGCATCATGGAAGAACATGGTGGCCGATTGCGGTTGCTGGACGCTCCAACCGGCACTGGCGCTCAAGTCACTCTGGAATTTGCCCCTATTTCCCAACCTCACTTAATCTCCGCAGAATGAGCAAAAATAATGGCCGCTGATATTTTAATTGTCGATGATGAAGCTGACATCAGGGAACTGATTGCCGGAATTCTGCAGGATGAGGGATTTGAAACCCGGCTTGCACACAACAGTGATGCCGCATTGACGGAAATCAACCAACGGCGACCATCGCTTATCGTTCTTGATATCTGGCTGCAGGGTTCAAAACTGGATGGATTGGACCTGCTGCAAGTCATCAAGGAAAAACACCAGGATGTGCCTGTGGTAATTATTTCAGGCCATGGAAATATTGAAACAGCTGTGGCTGCCATCAAGCGCGGCGCCTATGAGTATATCGAGAAACCTTTCAATGCAGACCGGCTGTTGCTCGTTATTGGCCGTGCACTTGAGATTACACGCTTAAAACGTGAAAATGAGTCACTGAAGGGGCGTGCCGGAGCCGATGCGGAACTGCAGGGCTCTTCGGTTGCCATGCGCCAGTTGCGGCAACTTTTGAAAAAAATTGCGCCCGCCAACAGCCGTGTTTTGATCAGTGGCGGAATGGGAACGGGCAAGGAACTTACAGCGCGCATGCTGCATGGGCTTTCTGCCAGGGCCGATGGGCCTTTCGTGACCCTGAGTGCTGCAACCATGGCACCTGAGCGCCTTGAGGAGGAATTGTTCGGCATCGAGGCAGCACCTGGAACAGAGCAACGGGTCGGGGCGCTGGAAGAAGCCCATGGCGGAACACTTTTTATCGATGAAGTGGCTGACATGCCGATGGTAACCCAAGGCAAGGTTTTGCGTGTTTTGCTAGATCAAACCTTTCAGCGGGTCGGTGGTGCTAAGAAGGTGAAGGTTGACGTGCGGATTGTTTCGTCCACCAGCCGTAATCTTGTGGGCATGATCGCTGACGGAAACTTTCGCGAAGACCTCTACCACCGGCTCGGTGTTGTTCCTGTTCGTGTGCCAAGCCTCGGTGAACGGCGTGAGGACATTCCGGAGCTGATTGATTTTTTTGCCAAGTCCTATTCGGCTGTCACAGGCCAGCCCTTGCGACGGATTGGTAATGACGCCATTGCCGTTTTGCAGACACGTGATTGGACAGGCAATGTGCGCGAGCTCAAAAACAATGTCGAGCGCATCATGATTTTGGCGAGTGGTGATCCGCAGAGTGAAATCAGCGCTTCCATGTTACCGTCCGATGTTGGGACCTCGAGCGGCGTCGGGGGCATGTTTTCGGGTGAACACCTGCTTACATTGCCACTTCGCGAGGCACGGGAAGCCTTTGAGCGGGATTATGTCGCGGCCCAACTTTCGCGCTTTGGTGGCAATATTTCGCGCACGTCAGTGTTTATTGGCATGGAACGCTCTGCGTTACACCGTAAAATCAAGCTTTTGGGGCTTGTGACGAAAGGCGACGACGATATGGCATAAGGCGTTTTACCCGTTTAAAAAACTGTGATAGCCTACCGCAAGGTGTACAAGCGTTGATAGCCTTCCAAAAACAAGAGAAAAGATAATGGCACAAGAAAAATCGCAAAACCTGCAAGATACTTTTCTAAATCATGTTCGCAAACAAAAGGTTCCTGTAACGGTGTTTCTTGTAAATGGCGTGAAACTGCAGGGCATTGTCACGTGGTTTGACAATTTCTGCCTGCTTTTGCGACGTGATGGCATGTCACAACTCGTGTACAAGCATGCGATTTCGACCATCATGCCGGGCGGACCCATCAGCCTGTTTGATGAAGAAAGCGGTAGCGCGTGACGATCAAAAAACACGCCAAGGCGGGTGGCGGCGTAGATTTCCAAATTGAAGGCCCTGAACTTACCCGCGCGCTCGTTGTTCATGTCGAACGCAAAACCCGCATTGAAGCCCACTCTTACGACAGGGATGCACAGAGCAAACTGGCGGAGGCCATTGGTTTGGCGCAAGCGATCGATCTCGACATTGTTGACACCATCATTGCGCCCTTGGCCGCGCCAAAGCCCGGGACCTACCTCGGCACAGGCAAGGTTGCCGAGATTGCCAAGCGGGTGGAAGCAGCGGATGCCGAATTGGTGATCGTCAATGCACAGCTTTCGCCGGCCCAGCAGCGTAATCTGGAAACGGAATGGAAGGCCAAGGTGCTGGACCGTACCGGGTTGATACTTGAAATTTTCGGACGACGCGCCGTGACCAAGGAAGGTATGTTGCAAGTCGAGCTTGCGCATTTGCATTACCAAAAATCACGGCTTGTCAGGTCATGGACCCATTTGGAGCGCCAGCGTGGCGGCTTCGGCTTTATCGGCGGCCCTGGTGAAAGCCAGCTTGAAATGGATCGTCGCCTCATTGAAGAGCGCGTTTCCAAAATCAAGGGTGAGCTTGAAACCGTTGTCAAAACACGGGATCTGCACCGCAAGGGCAGAGAGCGAATTGCCTATCCGATTGTGGCGCTCGTTGGCTATACCAATGCGGGAAAATCGACCCTGTTCAACAAGCTGACCTCAGCTGATGTGTTGGCCAAGGATTTGTTGTTTGCAACGCTCGACCCCACCATGCGGAATTTGGTTTTGCCAAGCGGACGCCAGATCATTTTATCGGATACCGTTGGGTTTATTTCTGAATTACCGACGACACTGATCGCATCTTTCCGCGCGACGTTGGAAGAGGTGTTGGCGGCTGATATCATTCTTCATGTGCGCGATGTGAGCCATCGCGAGACTGAGGCGCAGAGCAATGATGTGAGCATTGTGCTGGGTGAACTTGGCATTGACGAACAACAACGCAATCAGATTATTGAAGTGTGGAACAAGGCAGACCTGCTGAATCCTCTGGATTTTACGACCCGTGAAACACAGGCGCAACGGCGCGATGATTGTGTGCTTGTGTCATCACTTGACGGGCAGGGTATTGATGAGCTGCTGCAGAAAATAGAAAAGCGGTTGGCGGCAAAAAGCGAGATATTTGATATTACGGTTGATCCCACGGATGGCAAGGGCATGGCCTGGCTGCATCAACGCGGTGAAGTTTTGGACCGCAGGACCTACGAGGATGGGCGGACGAAGCTATCTGTGCGATTTGATGGTGACACCGCAGGACAGGCCATGGCGAAATTTGGCAAGGCAATGAAATCAAAGACTTAAGAATTTTATGCTTTTCTTTGATTTTAATCCTTGACACCGTACGGTCAAATCTCTATAAGTGGCCATACTCCACAGTTGAAATAATACTCGTGAGCGCAAGGCCCTTGGCAGACAGGGGCATCGCTAAAATCCAATGGGCTCTTGCAGCCATGGTACCACACAGGGATTGTGAAACGGTGGATTCTCTCTATTTTTCAAAGCGTTTTGCGTCATTCCATAGATTGTCCATCTCTTCGAGATTGGAGTCTTTCGGCGTCGCCCCGCGCTTTTCAAGTTCGGTTTCGATATGGGAAAAGCGGCGCTCGAATTTTGCGTTGGTGGTGCGGAGGGCATTTTCGGGGTCGATGCCGAGATGTCGCGCCACATTCGCCATCGCAAAGAGGATGTCGCCGAATTCGGCGGCTTTCTCTGCATCGGGTGCTGCGCGAAACTCGGCAATTTCTTCGGCGATTTTGTCATAAACATTATCGACGGATGGCCAATCAAAGCCCACCTTGGCGGCTTTGGCCTGCAACTTGAGGGCGCGGGTCAATGCGGGCAGGGCCAAGGGAACGGATGACAGCAGGCCGTCCTTTGGCTTGCCCACACGTTCCTTGGCTTTCATGTCTTCCCAGAAGCCTTTGGCGAGCTTGGCAGACCTTGCCGCTTCATCGCCGAAGACGTGGGGATGCCTGCGGACCATCTTCTTGTTCACGGACTCTACGACATCATCAAAAGTGAATGCGCCTTCTTCATCAGCCATTTGGGCGTGGTACACGGCCTGCAGCAACAGGTCGCCAAGTTCCTCACAGAGATCGGCACGGGTACCATTGGTGATGGCGTCCTGTACCTCATAGGCTTCCTCGATTGTGTATGGTGCTATGGTTTCAAAGGATTGTTCCAAGTCCCATGGGCAACCGGTTACAGGGGTGCGGAGGGCCTTCATGATGGCTCTGAGGGTTTCGATCTGGCGTGGGTCTAAGTCGGCTATATTCATGTTATACCAATTTTCGCATAATATATATTATGGAATATTTTGAGATACCCATGGATGGGGATTTGTTGCGCCCATCAATGGCTTAGTTCTGCTTCCTATTATGCGACATTACTTCGGCAACGCCTGCTTGAGCCATGTCTTGGCGTCACAGACGGCTTTCTTGTTGTAGTCCTTGTCCCATTCCGTGCGCTGGCAATCGAACCAATATGGGGTTTGCACTGTCCACTCAGAGCTCGCAAACTTTGCTTTTAAGAGCTCCTGGGCTGCTTTGGAATATGTGCCATGGCGGCCATGCCAATTGCAGCCGTAACGCGTGGTGCGCACGGCTAGCGCCAAGCCCTCTGGTGCACCATCCGCACCCTTGCTGGCCTTGGCCCAATTGATGGCGGACTGGGTAAGCTTCCGGGGTGCGCTTGGCATTTTGGCCAACGCCGCGACTTGATTCCAATCCACAGCCTTGATCATGGGATGTTGCTTGAGCAGACCTTCCAGCTTGGTGTTCAGGTTTTCTCGGAGCTTCTCATCAAATACGGGCTTCAGGTTGCCGTAGCCATAGTCGCCAATATTGATCAGGCCAGCGTTGGCGGCCAGACCAGCACGCAAGGCACCGAGTTGACGATCAGTTTCCAATGGGCACCACCAATTGCGGTCATTGTGGTCGCCGGAATAAACATCGGTCCAGTCATCGCCGGTTTCATCCAGTGCCGACCAATAGTCCGACGTGCTCACTTGAATGCCCAAACGTGGGCTGCGTAATATGGTTAACAGCCGCTGGTGTTCGGGTGACGCACCGGGATAATCCTTGGCAACCTTATCGGCGGTCTCCTTGATTTTGGGGTTTGCAGCATAGAGTTTGGTTGTTTTATCTACGTTCGGCGTGCCGCCCAAGGCGTATTCACGGGTCCAAGCGACACGGGCCAGCAACGCTTTTTGCGCAGGCGAAAACATCGGATCATCTGCATATTGCCAAAGCTTTTTGGTGGGCAGAAAATTCAAAAGTGTATTGCTCACTTTTTCAGTGTGCATGGATAGAGCTTGCATCCAATGGGTCTCATCTTCAGCGACCCATCCCATGAACTGGGACATATTATTTGTGACGCCGGATTTCAAATCTTCGGGAATGCCAGCGATGATATCTGGTGTGAGCAGCTTGTCGCGCAAGCGGCGACCCTCATCTGCCATGCCCTGCCCCAATTCAAACTGCATGAGATCACTCAACACACCGTTGAGATAGAACCCCGCTGACTTGAAAGGGAGTTTGGATAGTTCGTCATAGGCCTGATCGAATTTTCCGGTTTGAGCGGATAGGCGCACGGCATGGGTGATATAGGTGCCAAGTGCTGCGGTTTCTGGCGCTTCACCACAGGATTTTTGCGCTGCTGTGAGCGAGGCATGCACCTTGCCCCACAGGGCTTCGCGGGTCGCATCATCGGGCTTGGCACGGAGTGTGTTCAATACATCCAGCGGCAGGGCGGGTATTTGTGTGCCACTTGTCGCAACAGCGGTCACCTGATCGAGATAGCTGACGGTTCGCTGTTGCCACTTGTCGCCAACCAGGGTCCATGGCGCGCCATTATAATTCTCCTGCAGGGTTTGGCTGGACATCATCCACAAGGCCATGGAATACTTGCGTGAAGCATCAAATATGGCCTTGGATACTGTGGCACCCGCTGGCAGTGTTCCGTTCAGCCACCAGTCATCGGTTTTGGCGCGAATGCCGAGGTGGTCGATATCGTCGAGGGAACGGGCGTAATCATCTTGTGATTTTTGGCTGCCGAGAATTGCACCCTTGGGAGCGGTGATGATTTTGATGGAGTCGTCGATCAGGGCTGTCCATCCCTGTGGTGTATCCTCAATATTTGAAATATAGCCCACGAGATTTTGGGTGATGCCGTGAACGGATGCCAGTGCCGGGTCGGCAAGAATGTTGGCCGCCTCTTTGCGCGCTTCGGTGATGTTCTTGGCGTTGGCGAGCAGATTGGCGATGTTGTAGCGGGCCGTTGCCTTGTGGGGCGAGTTGGTGGCAGCGATGGCACGGAACAGCTCAATAGCCTTGGGTTTGTCCCTGTAGAAAGCAATGGAGGCTTCCTGATAGGCGCGGTCATCGGTTTGGACCTGTGTGATCGCGGGGCTGACTTCGGCTGCTGGTGGCAGTGAGACTGCCGCGCCGGGATCAGAGCAGGTCTTCAATACCTGCTCTTGGGCAGTGAGCCATTGTTTGGTGTAGGTGCCTTTGACGCCAAAGCTCGCAACACGGGTTTGCAGAACCTCAAGCGGATAGGAGATGCGGCAGTCATAGCCGATGTCTTGCGGTGCCTGGCCAGGGCCCAAGATTTCGGCACTGAGTTTTTTCCATTTTTCCTGTGCGTCCCAATCATAGGTGACGGCGCGGTTTACGCCCTTGAAGGCCGCGTCCTGCGCTGGATCGCCCAACCCATTCAGCACACGCCACGTGGCGGCACTGAAAGGTGCCGAGGCGTAGCTATCGACAATTTTGGAAAGCTTGCCCGCGTCGCAAGTGGTTTGCGCGAGGACCGGGGCTGAAAGCATGGTGAGGCAGCAGGTGGCTGCAACGAATTTCTTGTACATCGGGTTCCTCCAGGAATCAGACCAGCAGTTTTAACCCATCGTAGGCGGGCGTGACACCCGTGGGAAGTTCGCGTTGCAAGGTGGCAAAATCGAGGTCTACGTGCATGTTGGTTATCACTGCGCGCTTTGGCTTGAAACGTGCGATTTCAGCCAGCGTTTCGGGCAGGCTGAAATGGCTGGGATGGGGTGTGCGTTTCAGGGCATCGACGATCCAGAGATCGAGATTTTGGAGATGGGGAATGCTGGCATCAGGGATGGCGTTGAGGTCCGGTGTATATGCGGTGTTGCCGATGCGAAAACCGAGGGCATCAATATTGCCGTGGTGCACGGTGAAGGGCATTGCCGAAATTGTACCACCTGCCCCATTTGTTTCGATTTCCATGCCGGGTTCAATGTCGTGTGCCACAAGGGTTGGTGGATAGTCGCTGCCAGCCGGGCTTTGGAAGCAATAGGAGAAGCGGTTTTTCAGCATGGCCATTGTGGGCGCGTCGGCCCAGATGGGAACACGTTTGCGCTGGCGCAGGAAAAAACCGCGAAGCTCGTCAATGCCGTGGGTGTGGTCGGCGTGTTCGTGGGTGTACCATACGCCATCAATTTCACCGACATTCTCGCTCAGCATTTGCTCACGCATGTCTGGCGAGGTGTCGATGATCACGCGTGTGATGCCGTTCGGACCTTTTCGCTCCACCATCACCGAGCAACGCCGTCTGCGGTTTTTTGGATTGGCGGAATCACAGATGCCCCAATCATTGCCGATGCGGGGAACGCCGCCGGAAGAGCCGCAGCCCAATATGGTGATCGTGGTTGTCATACGTAGCGTGCGGGCCTTGGGATTTTCGAGAAGAGGCGGAAGAAGTTGTCGTTGGTGGCTTTGGCCATGGTTTCAGCATCCACACCCTTTGTGGCAGCCAAGTGTTGCAGGGTTTTCACCACGTAAGCGGGTTCGTTGGATTTGCCGCGATAGGGCAAGGGTGCCAGAAACGGTGCATCGGTTTCAACGAGCAGACGGTCCATGGGGACGTGCGCTGCAACGTCTCGCAGGTTTTGAGCGCTCTTGTAGGTGAGAATGCCTGAGAAGGAGACATAGGCGCCAATGGCAAGGCCGCGCGTTGCGAGTTCTTGCGATGCGGTGAAGCAATGCAGCAGGGGTTTGAAAACGCCGTTTTGCATTTCCTCTTCAAGAATTGCAGCCGTATCCTGGTCCGCCTCGCGGGCGTGGATAACAAGGGGCAATCCGGTTTCGCGGGCGGCAGCGATGTGGGTGCGGAAGCCTTGGGCTTGGGCTGCGCGGGGGCTGAGATCGTAGTGATAATCGAGGCCAGCTTCACCAATGCCCACGACTTTGGGGTGTTTGGCGAATTCAGCGAGATCGGCAACGGTGACGTCCAGCTCCTCATGGGCATTGTGGGGATGAGTGCCTATGGTGCAGTAAACATTGGTGTTTTCCTCGGCAATGCGCAGAAGTTTTTCAAATTTGCGCACACGGGTTCCGATTGACACCATGAGGCCTACGCCTGCGGCTTCGGCATTGGCGATAACCTCCGGCAGGCGCTCGGTCAGGCCGTCATAGTCAAGGTGGCAATGGCTATCGACAACGAGAAAACTCATGCCTTGGCGGGGGCTTCCCCCTCCTCCACAAAGCGCGGGAAAATTGGCGTGGGTGCTGGCAATGTAATACCCGAGACCAAGCGCTTTGGCAGATCGCTGAACTGGCAATCTTTTATGCTCAATACATGCAACAGCTTGGCAGCAGACTCTGGCATATAGGGTTGGATGAGAATGCCAAGAATGCGCACCACCTCAGCTGTGACATAGAGGACGGTTTCCATGCGGGCGGGATCGGTTTTTTTCAACGCCCAAGGTTCCTGGCCGGCAAAGTATCGATTGGCATCGGCCACCACTTTCCAGATGGTATCCAGAGCGCGGCTGATGGCGAAGTCCTTGTGCTGGTTGCGCACTTCGGCGATGAGGCCATCGGCTGAAGCGATGATTTCCTTGTCCGCATCGGTGAATGGACCAGGGGTTGGAACCTTGCCGTCACAATTCTTGGCGATCATCGAGAGCGAGCGCTTGGCAAGATTGCCGAGATCGTTGCTGAGATCGGCGTTCATGCGCGCGACGATCGCTTCATGGCTGTAATTGCCATCCTGACCAAAGGGCACTTCGCGCATGAAAAAGTAACGCACGGGATCCAAGCCATATTGCTTCACGAGATCGGCAGGGGCCACAACATTGCCCAATGACTTCGACATTTTTTCACCGCGGCTGAAGAGAAAGCCATGCACCACGATTTGTTTGGGCAGTGGCAGCTTTGCAGACATGAGAAAAGCTGGCCAATAAATGGCATGGAAGCGCGTAATATCCTTGCCAATCACATGCGCCGATGCAGGCCAGAATTTGGCAAGCGCGCCCGTCTGATCGGGGTAGCCTGTTGCGGTGATGTAGTTGGTCAGGGCATCGACCCAGACATACATGACATGCTTGGGATCACCTGGCACGGGAATGCCCCAGTCAAATGTCGTGCGGCTTATGGAGATATCGTTGAGCCCACGTTTCACGAAGGCCACGATTTCATTCTTGTATTTTTCGGGAACGATGAAATCCGGATTGGCTTCATAGAAATCAAGCAAGGGCTTGGCATAGGCGGAGAGTTTGAAAAAATAGCTTTCCTCTTCCACCCATTCCACCGGCGTTCCAGACTTTACTGAATATTTCTTGCCCTCGCGGTCTTCGATTTCGTCTTCATCGTAATAGGCTTCGTCACGTACGGAGTACCAGCCCGCATATTTCGAGAGATAAATATCGCCATTGGCGGCCATGCGGTTCCAGATATCCTGAACGGCAGCATGGTGGCGGGGCGACGTGGTGCGCACGATATCATCGGCGCGGGTGTTGAGAATGTCGCCCATCTCTTCAAATTGGGCTGCGGTGCGGTCAGCGAGCGCAAGCGGTGTCAATCCCTCGCGCGCAGCAGTTTGCTGCATCTTCTGGCCGTGCTCATCCATGCCGGTGATGAACAGCACATTGTTACCTTCCAGCCTTTGGAAACGCGCCATCACATCGGTCGCAATGCGTTCATAGGCGTGGCCGATGTGCGGGGCTCCATTGGCATAGGGAATGGCGGTCGAAATCAGATAGTTTTTGTCTGGCATGGGGTCCGTAGCTTCGAATGGGGATTAAGCCATCTTCATGGCGTCATCAATCAATGACAGCGCGTTTATCACGGTTTGCCGTTTGTCGAGATTTAGGGCATTTGTCTGGCGAATGGAATGACCAATTGCGCTGTGGGCCTCGGCCAGCGCGCGGCCCCTGCCCTGAAGGCTGAGTTCGCGGGCCTTGTTTCCAACCCAGCCTTCAAGCAGATCGCAAAAGATTTCAAAATCATCGGCTGATGTGGATTTGGTGGTGAAACGATTGCCGAATTCGGCCAAGCTAAATGGGTTGATATTTCCCATGGCCTGGAAAGCGGCGAAAGATTTTGCACCGGAGGAGTCGAGCAGTTCCAATGCACGGCCGGGGCTGCCACCGGACAGGCCAACGGCGACGCGTAGCGCATCCGTTTCCGGTGGCTCTTCGAGGGGAAGATTGGTGACCACATTCATGGTTTCATCTTCGCTGAGCGGCTGCAGTTCAATGCGCATGCAGCGCGAGCGGATGGTGCGCAGCAGGCGGCCGGGCTGATTGCACACGAGCAGCAGCAGGCAGTTTGGCGGCGGTTCTTCAATAAGTTTGAGGAGTGCGTTGGCGGATGCATTATTGAGATCGTCCGCTGCATCGATGACGGCGACGCGCCAACCACCGCTGCCTGCGGTGAGGCCAAAGAATTCAGAGAGCGCGCGGGCGCTATCGACACTCATTTCCGATTTCAGCTTTTTGGTTTTAGGGTCCCAGATGCGTTCGAGAATGAAGAGGTCGGGGTGGGAGCGCGATGCGATCCATTGCGGTGAGCGTGGGTTGGATGAGGTGAGCACGCGGTTTGCGAAGTTGTAGGCGAGACTGGCCTTGCCGATTCCCTTGGCACCTGAGATCAGCCAAGCGTGGTGCAGCTTGCCGGAGTCCAGCGCACGTCGCATTTGGGTTTGGGCTTCGGTATGCCCGCGCAAATTTTGCGTAAGGCGCGGGTGCCACTTGGTTTCGCGGATGTCTTCTGCGTTGTCAGCCATTGATAAGAGACCCTGCTGCGGTTTTTACGCGGGCTGCGACCTCGTCAATGCTGCCCGTGGCATCGATGATTTTGCAGCGCGCGGGTTCGGCTTTGGCAATCCCCAGAAATCCCTCGCGCAGTTTTTGGTGGAAAGCGAGACCTTTGCGTTCGTAACGGTCTTCGGTGCCATCGGAGCGGACCTTGGCACGGGCGAGCCCTTCGGCGGGGTCGAAATCGAATATCAGTGTAAGGTTCGGGCGTGTTTGGCCGACGATGGTTTTTTCAAGGGCATCCACCAGTGTCATATCGCACTGTCCGGCATACCCCTGATAGGCGCGGGTTGAATCCATGAAGCGGTCACAGATGACGATGTGTTTCTTGGCAAGCGCCGGACGAATGACCCTCGTGAGATGAGAATCGCGCGCGGCATAGTTCAGCAGCGCTTCGGCTTCTGCCGTCCAGCGGCCTGTGTCACCTGACACAAGCAACGAGCGCAGGGCTTCTGCTTCGGGGGTGCCACCAGGTTCGCGGGTGTACACGACATCGCGGCCCTGTCCCTTCAGCAGTTCCATCAGCAATTTGGCCTGCGTGGATTTTCCGCTGCCTTCACCGCCTTCGAAGGTCACAAACATCAGCCACCAAAAACCATGATGGCGATGCTGTCGAAGGATTTGCTCCACATGGAGTCAATGGCCTCAACAGATGTAGCGGTTTCGACCGGTACCTCGGCCACGGCTTTTCCATCAATCAGAAACCGCACAATGCCGACTTGCTGGCCGGGCTTTACGGGCGCCATCAGCGGACCAGTATAATTCAGCTTTACTTCAATCTTGTCCTGCTCGGCTTGTGAAAGCGCCAGGCGCACATCTTTTTTGGTGACGAGATTGACCCAGCGCTCGGTGCCGCCCCAGACCCGGGCCTTGCTTACGGTTTCCCCGGCAACATAGACATCAATCGGTTTGAATTGGCGGAAGCCCCAATCCAAAAGTTTCTGCGCCTCCTCCTTGCGTTCGTTGATTGACTTGAGACCTGCAATAACGATCAGCAATCGCCTGCCATCGCGAATGGCGGATCCAACAAGACCGTAGCCGGCTTCTTTTGTGTATCCGGTTTTTACGCCATCGGCACCGGGATAATCCTTGAGGAGCGGATTGCGGTTTTGCTGGGTGATGTTGTTCCAGGTAAATTCCGGCTCGCTGTAATATTTATAATAATCGGGAAAATCCGTGATGATGTGGCGGGCCAGAATGGTGAGGTCGCGCACACTCATGAGGTGCGTCGGATCCGGCAAGCCAGTGGAATTCCTGAATGTTGCCTTTTGCAGCCCCAGTTCGCGTCCTCGCTCGGTCATCCGCTGGGCAAATGCAGCCTCGGAGCCGGACAAGGCTTCCGCCAACGCTATGCAGGCATCATTGGCAGACTGGATCATGGCACCATGCATAAGATCGTAAACCTTTACAAGGGAATTCAGCTCGGCGTACATCGTTGAACCACCGGAAGATGAGCCGCCGCGACGCCAGGCATCTTCGCTGATCAGCACCTCCTGATCGAGTGTCAGTTTACCCGCCTTCAATGCCTCCATTACAATTGTCAGGGTCATGAGTTTGCTCATGCTGGCGGGCGGAACCAAATCGTCGGCATTTTTTTCAAAGAACACGGCACCGGAGTTGGCGTCTACCAGAATTGCTGCGGCTGCCTTGGTTTCAAATGGTGCATCCTGGGCATGGACAGTCGCTGAAAACGCCAGACAGGTGAGCCACAAAAACACGTTCGCTAGTATATGACGCAGGCCCACACAGCACCTCATTGAATAACATGAAATTAGTGGGCTTTAAGCTTAAATGCAATGTGAAGCTTTACTGTAGGGATGCCTGCTGCAGGCGGGCTGCAATCACATTCGCGTCAGACAGGCCATATCCATAGACCTGATTGAGTGCTGATTGCGCCTCACCCTCATCCTGGAAGGGGCCAACCCGCACACGATACAGTGGCCCGCTAGTGCCTGAGAGTTCGGCGACTTGCACCTGACCAACATCTGACAGCTGTTGCCTGATTCGTTCAGCATTGTCCGGATCTGCAAACAAGCCGACCTGGACAAAATAATAGGGGCTGGCAGGCGGTGCCTGCTCAAATTGCTCTACGGGTTCTGAATTGTATTTCACCCTCTGTGGGGCTGGCATTTCAGCTTCTGCGACCTGGTAATTTTGATCGGCGTTACCATCTGATGCGGCAATCATCTGGCGTAACGGCGTGCCCTGTTTCAATTCACGATTCATCGCCATAAGGTGATCACCTTTGTCGTTCAGCGGTGCGGCCCCGATATATTGGACGCGGATTTTTCCAATTCCCTGCTGCTTGTATCCCAGAACTTCGGCCACGCGCTTGGAGACATCGAGTACGCGAACATCGACAAATGGTCCGCGGTCATTGATGCGGACAATTACTGTTTTGCCGTTTTCCAGGTTTGTGACTTTTGCGTAACTTGGCAAAGGCAGCGTTGGGTGGGCCGCGGTAAGGGTGGCCATGTCAAACCATTCGCCATTTGAGGTCTTGCGGCGATGGAAAGCTTCACCATACCACGATGAAAGGCCAATTTTGTCATAGCCGGGTTGTTCGTGCGGTTTGTACCAGCGTCCTGCAACCTGGTAAGGGCTGCCCAATTGATAACGCCCGCCACCAAAAGGAATAGGCCCTTTGCCCCTATAGTACGGACTGCCTACGCCTGCGAAGGGGTCCAGCTTGGCTGTGCGTGTTGATTTTTTGTTTGACGAGCATCCCGCAAGAACCAGACCAACTGCAAGAAGTACCATCGTAACCGACAATTTTTTACGCATACAAACTCCCAAGGCCCCCCGGCCCAACACGACGCGTTACCGCGAAGCCACAACAGGAGTATTTGCGCGAAGTCCGTAAATATTGAGTTGAATTGCTTGGTTAACCAAGTGTTGCAGTTAGTTTGGTGCAACAGGCGACGTAATCGCTCCGGTGGCGGGCGTGAGGCGTGTCAGATTTTCGCGTGCCGAGGACACACCTTTGGCCAATGCCTGTTTATATAAATCTGTCGCCTTCGCAGCATTCTTGGGGGCTCCCCAACCCATTTCATACATACCGCCCAAATTATTCAGACCCCAGCCATCCTGTTGGTTGGCTGCGCGTTCAAACAGCTTGAAGGCCTCACCCAAGTCACGTGTAACGCCTTTGCCATTTAAATATAGAATGCCCAGGTTGTTTTCAGCAGCGGCGAGCTTTGCATCTGCGGCTTTGCGATACCACTGGGCTGCCTTTGTTGCATCAACAGGAACGCCAAGACCATTTTGGTAGGCCTGCCCTATCGCGTTCTGCGCTTCTACATGGCCGCCTTTGGCAGCGGCTTCATAAAGCTTTGCAGACGTAGGCAAATCAGCTGTCAGGCCCTTTGCCCCCTTGCTTACAATGCGGGCCAAGCGAAACTCGGCCTCAATATTTCCAAGAAGTGCCGCTTTGCGATACCATTTTGCGGCTTCGGCAATATCCAGTTTGGTGTCACTGCCCTGTTCAAAGGCAACAGCAACAGCCATTTGGGCGTCTTCATCACCTACTTTTGCCAGCTTGAGTTTTTTTGAAAACGGCAGATCAACAAGTGCTTCCGCAAAAACTGGAGATGACAGCACTAATACCGCCGCAAAACCCAAACCCAAGGTAGACCGTTTCATGCTGTTTTTCAATTCACCCGCTTGAACTTCATTGATTTGCAAAATGGGCCAACACAGCCTTTCACTTTCATCGTATCGCCCAATAACTTCATATAAGACGAGTACGTGCGGCCGTCATCTGCATTATAGATGGTCCCGGCCCACTTGTTATCACTTTTAGGTTCCATATTCGACAATATGGTGAGGCCAATGATAGGCCGCGTACGCAATGACGCGTCCGGGTTTTCCTTGTCAACCTTTGGTTTGCCCTGTTTGTCCAACGGCTTTTTCATGGCTATGATTGATCCACATAAATTGCCACCACACGGGGCAATACGCACCGTTACCTTGCCATTTTCCATTATCCACACGCCACTGGCTCCGCCACCGGCAAATGCTG
This sequence comes from Rhodobiaceae bacterium, assembly GCA_031417195.1. GTDB lineage: Bacteria > Pseudomonadota > Alphaproteobacteria > Rhizobiales > Aestuariivirgaceae > Aestuariivirga. The sequence goes on along the minus strand of JANOVC010000055.1, from coordinate 18,475 downwards.
GACTTACAAAACTGATTGCCAAAGCCGCCGCCATTGCAATTTTTTTAAGATGTATCAAAGTCCGTCTCCTGTATTATTTTCTTCAATGTACCCATACTAACGCGACATTTGCCCCTTTACCATATCTCCGCTAGTTTCGCTCGCCAAGAGCAAAGGAAATACAGCAATGAGCAACGTCACGAAGCTAAGCAATCATCGCAGCCATGACTCCAGTGAATGGCAAATGCGTGTTGACCTTGCGGCAGCATTTAGGCTGGCGGCAAAAAATGACTGGCATGAGGCCGTCGCCAATCATTTCAGCCTTGCAGTTTCGCCTGACGGCAAAAAATTTCTCATGAACCCGCGCTGGCGGCATTTCTCACAAGTCACCGCGTCAGAACTGCTTTTACTGGATACCAATGACAAATCCACCATGCAAAAACCTAACGCACCAGACCTCACGGCGTGGTCACTGCATGGCCGCCTGCATGCCCTGCTGCCACAGGCCCGATGTATCATTCACCTCCATATACCTTATGCCACCGTGATTGCATCGCTAGCCGATCCGGACATCAAGCCCATTGACCAGAATACAGCGCGGTTTTTTAACCGTGTGGCTTTTGACATGGATTATGGTGGCATGGCCAATACGGATGACGAAGGAGAGCGTATCGCGCGGCTCATGGGCAACAAATCCATCATGATGATGGGCAATCATGGCGTACTGGTTTGTGCAGCCACTGTGGCCGAAGCCTATGATATCACCTATTATCTTGAACGCTCGTGCCGCAACCTTGTTCTCGCCTATCAAACGGGACAGCCCTTGCATGTCATGAACGCTTCCGTTGCGGAAAAAACCGCGCAGGAATGGGAAGCAGACCGCGAACAGTTCAATGCCCATTTTGCGGCAATGAAATCCATTCTGGATAGCTCCGACCCGGGTTACGCCGAGTAAGGCATTCGCTTTACAAAACTGTAAGTTCCAAAAGCTTTGCAGATGATGTCTTAGTTCAGCCTGTTTTTAATGTGTGACTGCAAACGGCTGGGTTACAAAAATAATGGCGTGACGACATCATGAATTTCATTTCATCGAGCCGGTCCTATCCACCCCGAAACATCATTCTGACCCTCATAACGGTTGCCGTCGCCTACACGGCTGCAAACCTGTTTGCGGAAAATGAATTTCCCGCGTGGGACGAGTCAACGTCCTCAAGCTTTCAGCTCACACTTTGGCTCGCCGCTTTTGCCAGCATGATGGCCGCAATCGTCAAGCTTTCGGCGCGGGATATTGCAGGCCGCATCAGCCAATGGTGGATCCTCGCAATCATTACCGTCGCTTCAATATCCGTTATGCAAACGGATGATCTTTTCATTGACATGGAAAGTGTCTGGACCTTTTCAGATCCGCGTGGGTTTGACCACGTCATCAATACGCTGCTTGCCGTCATGATTGCATCAACGCTTTTCATATCAACCAAACTGCCACAGAAATATGCGTGGGCGGCGCGCTGCCTGCAGGCCACCGTTGTATTTCAGCTTTTTACAATTTTCTCCAAACTGGTTGAATCAGGCTGGCTGTTTGGAAACTTTCACGGCGCGCAACAGCTTTCTTCTCTCGCTGATGTCTTGGCTGATTTTTCCGAATTGCTCTGCATCGAGTTCTATGTTGTGGGCCTTGCCTTGATCCGTAGTTACGGTGTAGCGCGAAATGCCGGTATAGCAACTCCCTTTTTTCACAAGAAATTTATAGCCAGCGGATCCTTTGCAGGTGCAAATGCCCGGCAGGCCTACCATGACTGCAACCTCTATAACAGCGCCAAGCATCCGCCCATGGCCCTCGCCTTTTATCCCGGCTTTCAGGAACTCACCATTTTTCTGGTGATGTTCTGGCTTGCGGGCACCAGCGGTCCCATCATCAAGCGTGCCAAGGGCAAAAAAATCACGACCCAGATCAGGGAAATGACGGTTCTGTGGTTCCGTGATGGCATTGATCCTCCAAGCTACTATGCGCTTGATCTTTATACCCCGGCGCGCATTAAAAATGCTGCCCATTACCTCACGCGTTTTGAAACCAAGAATGGTCTTTTCCATGCGCTGAACACGTTGCGCCCCAGCCCCTACCCGATCAGTGAAATGAACAACAAGGCGCTGTTTGCGGAGTGCTGTATAAGGTTTGGACTGCCCCATGCCAATGTTTTTCTCACTATCAGCGGCGGCCAGGTTGAGTGGCGGTGCAAGCCGGAAGCACTTCGTGCTGACCTGTTCTGCAAACGCAAGAATGGCATGGGGGCGGTGGGAACCCACGCGTTCCAGCACTTGCGCGATGATCTCTATATTGATGACAAAGATGTTATTATCGACATTGACGGGCTGTTGGAAGTGCTCAAACATGAATCAGTGAAGCACCCGCTGCTCGTTCAACCCCGGCTTAAAAACCATGCCTGCATCGCTGATCTGGCGCTTGATTCACTGATTACCATTCGCGTGTTGACCTGTCTGGATGAGCAGGAAAAACCCGAGGTTATGCTCGCCATGTTGCGCCTTCTCACCCATCTGGAGCCGCAATGGCAAGATGTGCCCGATGAAGAATATGCAGCACCCATTGATTTGCTGACGGGTGAACTGGGTCTGTTTACTGGCGACAACATGAAAACCACGCATTTGCGATATGAGACCCATCTTGTGACCGGTGCCCCCATCAAGGGCCGCATTCTGGAACGCTGGGCTGAGATTGCGGAGCTTTCCCTCGCTGCGCATCGTGCATTCCCGCACCGCATGCTGGTGGGTTGGGATATCGCACTGACCGACAAAGGGCCCGTGCTGCTGGAGGGCAACACCAATCTGGATGTGATGTTCCTGCAGCGGGTTCATGATGCGCCCATCGGGAATTCGCGCTTTGGTGCGCTGATGAATTATCATCTGCATGATCTCTACGGCAGCCAAATGGAAGTTTGGCGCAGCTAATTAGGGCTTGAAACCTGATGTGGGGATGCTAGAGGAAGCATCGAATGACCTGAAATCCCAATACGGAGGGGTGGCAGAGTGGTCGATTGCGACGGTCTTGAAAACCGTTGTGCGTGAAAGCGTACCGTGGGTTCGAATCCCACCCCCTCCGCCAAATTGTTTACAAATCACATGGATGGAATTTATCATTGACTTTGAAGGTGACGAAAAGCTTGTCGGCGAATTTTCGGGATTTGCAGAGTTCCACTACCTTGATGCCGAAACGCGAGAGCTTAACGATGATTGCCCTGAACCCACTCTTTTCCACCCTATTCCTGTTTCTTTGAAAACCAGCATCGCCAACGACTGTACCACTCATTGCCCCCTAATTCCGCGCTAGCCCCTCCCATAGTGATCCGCTAATATCGCAGTCGAACAAATCATTTGGATGGTCTTGTTGGGTGAAACTCAAGGCATAAGTGGGAGGCTTGGACGGGGGCTGGCATGGGTGTAGATGCGCATTTTTGGCACGGCAAACGCGTATTTTTGACCGGTCATACAGGCTTCAAAGGCGGGTGGCTCTCTCTGTGGTTGGAGAATATGGGAGCAGATGTTTTTGGCTTTTCGCTCGCTCCACAAAAACCAAATTTGTTCGAGCAAGCCAATATTGGCGATGGTATTTCGCATAGGCTCGGCGATGTACGCGATTTAAGCGCGCTGAAAAACGCGCTTGCAGACGCTCGCCCCGACATTGTTTTTCACCTCGCGGCACAGTCGCTTGTGCGCCTTTCCTATGCTGATCCGGTTGGAACTTTTGCAACCAACGTCATGGGTACGGTAAACCTGCTGGAAGCTGTGCGTCAACTCAACAGTGATGGCGGTGCCACCAGTACGCGCGCGGTCGTAATTGTCACGACTGACAAATGTTACCAAAACAATGAGCGGCTGCGAGGTTATCGCGAGAATGAACCACTCGGCGGCCATGATCCCTATAGCAGCAGCAAGGCATGCGCGGAATTGGTCACTGCGGCTTATCGTTTGAGTTTTGCAGAATCAACGCCTGGCCTTGCAATTGCATCTGCCCGCGCTGGAAATGTCATCGGTGGCGGTGATTGGGCGAAAGACCGTTTGGTGCCCGATGCTATTGCGGCGTTCACACGCGGCGAGCCATTGCGCATCCGCAATCCGGCTGCCATCCGGCCTTGGCAACATGTGCTCGAACCATTGACCGGGTATCTCATGTTGGCCCAAAACCTGGTAGAATCTGGCGAAAATTTTTCAGAAGCCTGGAACTTTGGGCCTGACGCGACTGGCGAACGCACCGTCGGTGATGTGGCCACGCTTCTTGCTGAACATTGGGGCAAAGACGCGCACTGGGTTGCTGATAGAGATGAGCATGTACATGAGGCGCGTTTCTTGAAACTTGACTCAAGCAAGGCGCGAACCCACCTGAAGTGGCACCCTCGCCTTTCGCTGGAGCAAGCGATACAAATGACGACTGAATGGTACCGGTGTGCCAACAAAAGCGTGGCGGCGCGCCAGCTTACCTTGGATCAAATCAAAGCTTATCAGTCATTATAAGTATGCGGAGCAATGTAACTTGAGCAGCGCAACGCCAAAAACCAGTATCAAGCCGCTGAGCGTCGTGCTGATCGGGGGAGGCCGTTGGGGGCGTGTACACGCAGGAGTTCTGCAGAAGCTGTTGCCAACTCATTCCGAAATCTTGTGGGTCTCGCGGCATAACCGTTCAGAACTGCTTGCCAGTACGCATGAAAAATATAGCGAAGTGACTGTTACAGTGCTCGATCGTGTGGAGCTTGCGCTCACTCGCAGGCCAGATGCCGCAATTGTGGTGACTGCGGCGCATACCCACGCAGCCCTGACCAGAACATTGTTGCAAAATAACATTCATGTTTTTGTTGAAAAGCCTTTCACTATGAGCATCGCGGATGCAGAAGACCTGATCGATCTTGCGGAAAGCAAGGGACTTGTGCTCGGCGTCGGCCTGCACCTGCTGTTTGCGAGTTATCTCGGCCATTTCCGATCCCAATGGAACAACAGGCAGGTTGTGAAGGCGCAGTTGACATGGTTTGATTGTGAAACTGAAACACGATATGGCGCGGTAAAGCGAGCAGATGTAACCGTCTCTAAGGTGCATGACGTGTTTCCCCATCTCTGGGCGATCTTGCGAGTATTGTTTTCAAAACATGCCGTCGAAGTTGTTGATGTGAAAAGCCTGGAACATGGTGACGCTGAACTTATTTTAGGTGTAGGGGATATCTCGGTAAGAGCGCATATCAGCCGCCGCGCTCCCGCGCGGTCACGCTGCATTGAGGTTGAATTTAACGATGGCGGTGCAGCCAGACTTGATTTTACGGTGGAACCCGGCAAAGTCAGTATAGATGGTCATGGATTTGCCAGCGATCCTGATTGGGGTCGTACCATGACGCCACTGGCCGCAGAAGTTTCCAGCTTCCTGGCGGTGATAAAAGACACCTCACGCGCTTCCAATTGGAAGTGTTTGGCGCGTAACGTTGTTGGCAGTGTGGTTGGTGCAGAAATTGCTGCCAACCGGCTAACCGAATGTGATGCACGCAAATTGGCGCTGCTACTGGCAACAAACGCTGATACACCAGCCCTTCATGAGCTTTTGATCGACAACCTCGCACCAGAGCTTAATCTACTAGGAATACGCATCACGACAGAGAGTGAGCAACGATCGCTTGTTCGCGCTAGCCTGTTTTGCCTGAACAATTCGCAGGAGAACGAAAAAAGCGATATTCCGGAAAAGCTCCTCCAAGCCTTGTCATGCTCCAATTTCCTCAAGCAGATTACCTCTGTCTAACCAAAAATTGCCAAAGCCATGGCAGCGTAGGAGACCATTGTGATCACAATGACCACCGCAAGGATTCCAAAAAAATGGCTCATACCGAAGAGGTCCACTACGGTATAGGTTACAAAAACTGAAGCAATGAGGTTTACACCTTGAAGCAGAAGATATGCCGGGAGTTCACGCTTCACGGTGCCTTGCGATTGAAAGGTGAAATATTTTTGGCCGAAAAAAGATACAGGAATTGCAGCCACAAAAGCCAATGCGCTCGACACCACTGATCCTGTGCCAAGAAAATGAACCAGCGATAGCAATACTGTCGCATAAACTACTGCGGATGAACCGCCAACAAGACCGAAGCGAACCAGACGAACGAATTCGAACCAAAACTTATTCATGGTACAGACAAGAATATTTCACTCGCATTTGGACGCCGTCAAATAATATTGAGCTCCAACGGGCAGCCAACCCAGGTTCATGTCCAGTCGCTTGAGGGCATCGTTTTTGGGTGGAATGTTTAAAATCGAACGGGTGGTGACAGCTCTTGTTTTGGTCATTTTGAAGAGGCTCCTCAAACGGTGAGGCGCGAGAAGTACGGCGTCTTTGTCAATGGCACAGGTATTCACGATGTAACGGGTCACAGGGTTGTATGGATTGTGTTCAATGATGAGTATCAGGCCGTTGTTGGCAACAACCCGCACCATTTCATTGGCTACCTGTTGCCACTGGGCAGGTGGAATGTGGTGAAACACGCAAATTGCCATTGCCATGTCAAAACTACCGTCCGCATAAGGCAGGTTTTGGCCATCATAGATTTTGTAGTCGAATTCGTTGTGGTCCTTCGCGGCTAGCCTTATGGACTCAACCGATACATCGGCACCGGAAATATTTTTAATCTTACCCTTTAACAGGCCATGAATTTTGCCAACGCCACAGCCAACATCGAGTAAAGACGTTGATTTAGCGTCGCGGCCCGACTGAATTAGCAACTCATTAATCAACCAAGCCTTGTGTTTGGTAAAAAAGTCATGCTCCGCACCAAAGCGTGCAAGCGACCTGTCAATCTGTTCAGAATAGGAATCCGCAATCGCATCAAACACATTTTTATCACTCATCTTATCGTTCATGACGTGTCATGCTGGTTCGTGATAATATTTGAAGTAGATTCATAAGCTTCACAACCAACTCTTCCATGGAGCCTTGCCACTAATCCATAGTTTTTCCAACTCTTCACGTTCACGCAACGTGTCCATTGGCTGCCAGAAACCCAAGTGTTGAAAGGCGTGCAACTGGCCATTTGCCGCCAGTTGTTCCAGCGGTTCACGTTCCCAAACAGTTGCATCGCCCTCGATATGATCGATCACTTTGGGCGATAACACAAAGAACCCTCCATTGATAAAGGTTCCGCTATTTGATGGTTTCTCAGCGAATTTAACCACCCGCGTGCCTTCGGTTGAGATCACACCAAAGCGCGCTGTTGGCATCACTGTGGTGACAGTCGCCAAGCCACCGTGATGTTTATGAAAGCGGATGGTTTCGGCAATATCAACGTCGGCAAGGCCATCACCATAGGTCAAACAGAAGGCCTCATCTTCTTCAACCCACGGGGCAATACGCTTAACGCGGCCGCCTGTTTGGGTTTCAAGCCCGGTTTCAACCAACGTCACTTTCCAGGATTCTGCGCCAGACCGATGAAACTCCATACCACCTGCAAGGTCAATCGTCACCGCGCCTGCCATATGGAGCGCGTAATTCGCAAAATATTCTTTGATCATGTAACCACGGTAGCCGAGGCAAATAACGAAGTCCCGAATGCCATGAGAATCATAAATTTTCATGATGTGCCAAAGTATTGGCATGTCTCCGATTGTAACCATTGGCTTTGGCCGCAAATGGCTTTCTTCAGAAATGCGGGTTCCACGTCCGCCTGCAAGGACGACAGCTTTCACGCCTTTGTCTCCTTATCAGAACTATTTGACATGTTTGGTGGTTCATCAAAATTAAGTGAGCGGGCGATAATGGTGAGAGGACGTGTGCGCGTTTGGTCATATATGCGGCCTATATATTCGCCAAGAATACCAATAAACATGCCGTTCATCCCCAATGAGACAAGAATTAACAGTGTCGATGTTGCAAAACCCACAGGCCAACTTTGGCCGACAAAGAACCAGGCAAGGAGATAGTAAAACATAAGAAAACACGCAACGGTAAAGACCAAAAAACCTGTGTAACCCGCGAGCCGCAAAGGCAACAGGGAGTGATTGATGATGCCGTCTGCGGCAATACCTATGAGCCGACGCAGTGGAAATTTACTTTGCTCAAGCAAGCGTGCCCGACGATTGTAAACAATTCCGGTTTGACGGGCCGCCAAGCTGGAAATAAGACCGCGCGTGTATGGTTTTGCATCGTTCACAAGTTTGAGACGCTCTATTACACTGCGGTCAACCAGCCTAAAGTCTCCTGCATTCTGTATTATATTGTCATCCGAAATCGCAGTCACCAGCCAATAGAACAGGCGCCGCCCCAACGTGAGCGCAGTGTTTTCCTGGCGTTCGGCCCTAATTCCAACGACAACGTCATGGCCTTGTTCCCAAGCTTCAAGGAATTTTGTGAACATTTCAGGTGGATCTTGCAGATCGCAATCAAGCTGAATAGCCGCGTCGCCCCCCGCATGGCGATACGCCGTCAAAACGGAACGTTGAAAGCCAAAATTTCGGGAGAAGCGCATCACTTTTATGCGTTTGTCTTCCTCAGCAAGCCGCGCAAGTTCAAACTCTGTGCCATCTGTGCTGTGATTGTCAGTAAAAATGATTTCAAACTGGTAACGATCGCCTAAATCCTTGAACTGTGCAACGACGGCATCATAGGCCAGACGGACATTTTTTTCCTCATTGTAGACGGGGATCAGAATGGAGATCAGCGATGCGGTCTTTCCCCTCATGTGCGAGAGCTGCACCTACGCACCCAAAATTTCAACGACGGGAAGTGGCATAATAAATTTTGATTTCAATCCGCGTGCCCTGAGTTGTTCGCTAATTGGTTTGGCATAATGCCACGCCAACAAGACGACAAAATCCGGCTGCTCTTTGATTAAGATGGAGTTTTCAACTACAGGGATGTGCTGGCCGGGCAAATATTGTCCAAGCTTGAGTGACGTAGGCTGTTCCGCGATATAAGGCATAAGGTCTTTATTCATTGCGCAATAATTCAACAAAGTTGCGCATCTGCCTGGGCAGGAGTTTCCAACAAAGCTCTGCCCGCTGCGCCAAGCCTGATAGGCAAGCTGCATCAGGTCATCTCGCGCCTTTGCCGCCCGGTTTCTGAAAGACTCATATATTCCGGCTCGGCCCAATCCCAAATCCTCTTCAAGCTTTAGAAGATCAACAACTGCTTGCGTAACAGGGCGGCGGCCCTTACGGCAGACATACGCCCGCAGATTTCCACCATAACGATCGGCCCGCTGCACATCAAATACATCGCAGCCATAGAAATTGAACAGCGTGACCAAGGACTTCAAACTATAGGTACGGATGTGCTCGTGATAAATGGTGTCAAACTGTTGCTGTTGTAGAACATCGACAAGATAGTGGCTCTCGGTAATAAATATCCCATCGTTGTCAAGCAGGGCCATAATGCCACGCAAGACTTCTCCCAATGGTGCCATATGGGCAAACACATTAGTGGTCGTGATAACCTTGGCCTTGCCATAGTCCCTTGCAATATCCTTCGCCAATGCCTCAGTAAAAAAACTCTGGACCGTTTCAATCTTGTTTTCATTGCGGGCAATATGGGCAATGTTGGTTGGTTCAACGCCGAGTGCGCGCATATTGCGGCGTTTAAAACCGGACAGTAAAGTGCCATCGTTTGAACCTATGTCGACACATAGTGAACCTTCGACGATGCCATGTTTTTCAATAACGCTATCAGCAAAGGCACGCTGGTAAACTTCCAGTTCCTTGGTAATGCCGCTGCGATAAGGGTAATCGGGTGGATAAACCACAGAACCGTCAACTACATAATCAAGCTGGGTCAGGGTGCATTGTGTGCAGCGGAAAAGCCTTAAAGGGTAGCTTGTTTCTGGTTCCTGAAGCTGTTCTTTCTTTATCAAGGCGTCGCAAAGAGGTTGGTGGCCAACGTCGATTACGAGCTCCAGGTCGTGTGACCCACAAACCTGGCAATGGTTCAAGTGGCCAAGCTTCACATCATGATCGATCATTCACGTCTCCGTCAAGAAATTTGCACATTTATGTATGCGAATTTAAATCTTCTATTATCAAAGGATATGAACCAGCGCCACCCCATTCCCCCTTCACGCACCTTCGTCCTTGCAAATCAGCACCCGGAACTCTGACGGTGCCGGAAGAATTCCTATGCGGCTATAACCCAGCTTCAAAGCTTTGGAGCAGAGTTCCGCATCAGTCATCTCCCGTGAAACTGAATCTGCCGAGTATTTCAGATAACCATGGGTATCAATGGGTGCGCAGCTTTGGTCAACTGGTGGCAATCCGTTAATCAACGGAATACCGGTCAATGAAGGCACAATAAGAGCCTTACGTCGGCAATCCCGATTAAGGTTCCAAAATGCTTTATTGGAGGGTGGCACAAAAACGAGCACATCTTTTTCGCCATAGGAAAAATGTTCAAAAACTGCATTCATGAGTTGGGAGCCAACTGCGTTCGGTATCTGCTTGGCCATTTCTGTCGTTGCGAAAAGAAATGGGGGCTTGGGAACCTGCTCGAGCTCGGCAAGCCGATCCACCATGGCACGAAGGCGTGAATAGCCTCGGGTGATTTTGGAGTTTGCCAAAATCGAAAACGCCAATATAGCAAACAGCGCCGTTCGGTAGACCATTTTGTTTTCTAACTTTGTCGCCAGCATTAACCAGCGTGTCGTCACTGCTATCGCAATCCAGGTACCCACTGTCAGAAAATAATATGAGGAGCCGCCGGGCAGGTCGACAAGATTTGTCAAAATCCATGCCGCCGCCATCTGAACTGCCAGCATTTCCAGCTGGATATTTGGGCCGTTTTTCCTGAGCTCCAATCCAATGAAAAAACTGCCCATTGCAATAGCTGTTGAGTTGACCGCGACGATGATCCCCTCTTCCCTTGCAAACTTAAACGGCGCAAGCCTGAACTTGTCCAAATGTTCCTGCGGGAGAACTGACAGAAGAATTAGGAAGAGCAGGAGGACGGCAACAATTATGGCAGGGATCAGCCACGTGAGTATCCTGCCGGAGAGGCGTTGGATAAAAACATGGCGGAACAAGATGTATCCAAAACCGCCAAACCAAATTGCGCCAACCGAAATTTTGGCTAATGTCATCAATACACCAGCCAGACAAATGACAATCAGCCGCAGCGTTGCGCCGGGGCCAAAATGTTCGCGAGCGTGCTGAGACAACAAAGGTATCCCAAGCATGAAAATAAGCATTCCAAACGCATGGGATTCTGAAACCAGATAGGAATTCCAGTCGCCAATTCCCACAAGCAACAACAAGCAGATGGGCAGAAGAAGAATATTCGAGAAACTGATTTCATGCTGCGCATCTGTCAGCATCACCGTACAGACAACAAGGCTGAAGATGACGAGCGGAATAGCAATGATCTGGATTACCAGGTAGTAGCCGTGAATAGGCGTGGTGTTCAGCCATTCGGAGAGACGCCCAATCCACAGGTGGGATAATGCATGATATGGCGTATGAACCAACCCATCGAGACCCGTCGAAATTGTGCCATGCTGCGTAAGTATTGACGAGATTGCCGTATGATAAAGTGTATCCACATGCAGCAGGCCGAATACGGCAAGTTCAGGCTCAAGCACGTTGGCATATTTCAGGGTATTGACCCAAAGAAACAGGATGACCGCCAGGACTGGCGCGCCACACCACAGAATTATGCCTTCCCACAAAGAGATGCGCCAAAGGGTGGGCCATGTGTCAAAAAATCCATAAATTACAGTCATCAACAGCACTAAACAGGTGATCCATGACATCGATGTCGAATTACCGGCCATGCATGGAAATGCAATAACGGCTAAAGTAGTTAAAACCACCATGCTATTGGGCAAGCGATGTTTTAGGACCGTTGTTTGCCACACAAATATTATGGCTGCGCAGTGAAGCCAAGCAAACCATGGGGAAAGTGCTGGTGGCGTTTCGAATGCGGCGCGGCTTGCCATGACGAGAACCATCATGACCAATGATAGTATTGTAAAAAACAGGCCGACAAGACGAAGTCCATCGGCACGACCAATACTTAACATAAACACCCCAATTTCCCCTGACAACAGTCATAACACAAACCGTCTGATGAAAATGGGAAAATTAGGCTGTAGACTCATAAAACTGCAACCGCAAACGGCGGGCAGCGATGACGGCGCCACCAGATACAGCTGAGAACGACCCACTCCAATCTTATAGCGCTAAAAAATTGCCAATATACGTGCCGGTCTGTGCATCGCGTGGTTTCACCGAAAGTTGTCGATTGAGGTGGGCTTTTGCGATATGCGGGAATCATGAGCAGTGTTGGTGATTTTGAGATATTTTTGGTTTGCAATCTTGGCCTTGAAGCGGTGCTTTTGGATGAGGTGCAGGCCTTGGGCTTTATGGATGCCAAACAGGTGCCGGGGGGCGTGGTGTTGCGGGGTGGTTGGCCTGAGGTTTGGCGGATAAACCTTGAAGTCCGCGGTGTCACCCGCGTGTTGGCCCGCATCGGTTCGTTTCATGCAGGCCATCTCGCACAGCTTGACAAACTCGCCCGCAAGTTTCCATGGCGTGACGTCCTGCGTTGCGATGTACCTGTGCAAGTTGAGGCCACCTGCAAGAAGTCCCGCATCTATCATGCGGGTGCTGCAGCACAACGGATTGAAACGGCGATCCATGAGGAACTGGGGGCTCCGATCTCAAGCGATGCCGAGGTTTGCATCAAGGCGCGCTTTGAAGACAATTTGTGCACGATCAGCGTTGATACGTCTGGTGAATCCCTCCACAAGCGCGGCCATAAGGAAGCCATCGCCAAGGCACCCATGCGGGAAACCATGGCGTCCCTGTTCCTGCGTCAATGCGGCTATGATGGTCATGAAACCGTGGTTGATCCCATGTGTGGTTCCGGCACTTTCGTGATTGAAGCCGCTGAAATCGCAACGGGCTTGAACCCGGGCCGGTCACGGCGATTTGCCTTTGAGCAACTTGTCAGCTTTGACGCGGCGGCCTGGAAAAACATGCGCGACGCAAAACATGGAACCAAGCCTGCCCTGCACTTCTTCGGCAGCGACCGGGATGCAGGCGCCATCAAGATGAGCCGTGCCAACGCCGCGCGTGCCGGAGTTGCGGACTTTACGGTGTTCCAGCAGCATGCCGCCAGCAATCTTACGCCGCCGCCCGGACCGCCGGGACTGGTTATCGTCAATCCACCCTACGGTATTCGGATCGGCGACAAGACACCACTCCTCACACTTTACGCCGCACTCGGAAAAACGCTTCTGAAACGGTTTTCCGGCTGGCGCGTGGGGCTGGTCACAACTGACACGTCACTTGCCAAAGCAACTGGCCTTCCCTTCGCGACCCCGGGTCGGCCAGTATCGCATGGCGGGTTGAACGTGCTGCTGTTCCAGACCGGACCATTGGATTAAGCGTTTAGCGATGCTGACTGACAGGTATCGCACACGAAAACCCGCCGGGTCGCCATCTCGAATTTACGGATGCCTGAGGCGCAGGTTGGGCATGTTGCCTTGCCAAAAATATTCACGCGCTCGCCATATTTACTCCTGGATTTTTTGACGTTGTCGACGGTGATGATGGCGTTGTTCTTCACACCGATTTCAAGGAGATGCACGGAGTCATTCCAGAGCTGATCAAAGATCAGGCGCGTGATTTGATTGCCGGGTGTTTCCGGATGTACTTTCTGGCGCCAGAGAATTTCGCTGCGGTAGATATTGCCCACGCCTGCCATTACGGACTGGTCCATCAACAGCTGGCCAATTGCAACACGGCTTTTGGTGATTTTGGACCAGGCGCGTTCAGGATCTGCGTCGCTGCGCAGCACATCCGGTCCAATACGGTTTATGAGAGCGGCAAGCTCTGGGGTGTCCAAAACCTCGCACGTATTGGGGCCATTGATGTCTACAACATGGGACTTGCTGATCATGCGCACCCGCACAGCTCCCCTTGGCTCTGCCGCAGGCAATTTTGCGGTTCTGAAAATACCAAACAGGCCGAGATGAATATGCAAGGCGAGGCCATTGGCAAACCGGTACAGCAGGTGCTTGCCATAGGCTTCGACAGCGACACATTTCTGCCCGTCAATTCGCGTTGCACCTTCATGAAAAGGGCCTTGCGGTGAAGCAACGTCCAGAACGGAAGCAACAAGCATTGGACGCTGGTCCCGGGCGGCGCGGTGGATTGTGTGGCCTTCAGGCATTGGGGTCCTTCATTTTGCTTTTGCAAACAAACTGAGTTGTGATTCATTGTCTTGCTGGTGGGTTCCCAGCACCCGAAGCAGTTTTGGTATTTTTTCTTTCATTGCGAAAAACCCACGGGTGCCGTGGGGCCAGGCTGCCGTGTCGAAGGCGCGTCTTACCTGAACCAAGCGGATAGCTTTGGCGGCCAGTTGCGGTGTTATTTCCGCCAGCCCAGATGCAACCGGTCCCATCGGTGCATAGGCTGTGACCACTGTTTCAATGGCATTTACCCGCGCCCAGTTTTCTATAGCGTCTGACGTCAGGGCGGTGAGATGCGTTGCTGGAACTACAAAGGACCTGGAAGCGGTTGTGAGTGCATCCTTCATGGCACTTTTGGTAAAACTCGTTACACCGTCTGACACTTCGAGAGGTGAACGACTTTCAACCCGTGTTGCCCCGGCTATGGACATTACTTCGGCACTGCCGTGATCGAGGCTCTCAGGGTGCATGTCTTCCTCGGTCAAGAGCAAGCCAACCTTTCCAGTTGGAAAGTGGCTGCTTGCGGCAGGCAATGCCTTTGCAGATGGCAATGGAGGTTCGTCCAGCGGAAGCGCTTCGCGGGCAAGGCCATCGGGTGAAAAACGTCCCGCGGTATAGGATTTGATATTGTCTGGCCGTGCCAGGTAGGTTTTGCCTTTTGTATGAAGACCCCCAACCCAACGCCATGACAAAGTGTTTGATGCGGGATCACCATCCAACAAATGCTGGTACATGAAATCGGCACCGAGTTCCCAAGGCAGGCGCAATGTGAAAATCCATATTGAGGCAAACCACATGCGTGTGTGATTGTGCAAATAGCCAGTGTCAAGCAACTCGCCAACCCACGCATCAAAACAATCGATTCCCGTTTTCCCTCCAACGGCCTGCTCGTAGGCTTTGCGCCGTCCGCTGTTATTTTCAAGGCCTGTCACCTGTTGCACCACGTTTGACTGGTAGTTACTCCAGATAAGGGGGCGTGTTTCGAGGTGGCCTTTGAAATAGGTGCGCCAGAATACTTCCTGTATGAATTTTTCGGCAGCGCTAAAGGAGTGCTTCGCAAGCACTGCTGACAGCACTTCTTCCTCGGTAATCAGCCGGTGGCGGATATAGGGTGAGAGCATGGATACATTGCTGCGTGTGCCTGGCCCTGTATCCGTATTTCGTCGGGCTTCATAATTGCGGCCTGCAGATGAAGCGAACATCTCCAAACGCTCTAAAGCCGCCGCACGGGTTGGATCAAACTGATTGTGGATTTCCATAACAATAAATACGGTTTGCTCTCGCGAATGGATGGATCACTACCCGGTATTTTTACTATTGCCAAAGCCACCCAGTGCTGATTTATCATAATGTATCGCAATATCAGCCTTTTGTCAGTGTTATCCGTCATGTTTTTGCATGAGAGATCAGTCATCACTTGTCAATTGGAGGATTCTTGTTTTCAAGACAGGCAAAACATCGAAGGTGAACCAGGGATTTCTCTTAAGCCAAAGATTGTTGCGCGGGCTTGGATGTGGCAGTGGCAGAAGCGCAGGCCAGTATTGAGGCCAATTTTTGACGCGTTCCGTCAAGGTTTTTCCCGTAGCCCGTTCCATATGCCAATCCTGTGCATACTGGCCGATTGCAAGCACCAACTCAATGTTTGGCAAGTGTTGCAAGGCCCGCTTGCGCCAGTTTTCGGCGCACTCTGGTCGAGGTGGAAAATCGCCGGATTTTCCTGTTCCCGGATAGCAAAATCCCATGGGCAATATCGCGATCTTGCACTCATCATAAAACACCGATTTATCAATCCCCATCCAATCCCTCAAGCGGTCACCACTTGGGTCATTGAAAGGAATTCCTGTTTCATGTACGCGCCTGCCCGGTGCCTGCCCTGCAACTAGAATTTTTGCGTTTGGGTGGATTTGAAAAACGGGACGGGGGCCGCTTGGCAGATGGCTTGCGCAAATCGTGCATAGCTTCATTTCTTGTATCAAGGCTTCCAATTCAACCATGGCAAATTCCTGCTTGTCTCTGCCTTGTAACAGTTTACGAGTGGATGGTAGGCAAAAAACCTAGTCTGTTTTTCTGCTCATCAACCGGCGAACCACGATGGGCATGGCAATTGACGCGATGAGCAGAAGGCCCAGCAGGACGCTGATAACGATGCCGGGGACGTTGACCAACGACAGCCCGAAGGTTGCAAGCCCGATAATAAACACTGCGAGAACAACGCCGGGAATTGTGCCTGATCCTCCAGAGATGGAGACGCCGCCGAGGATGACGGCGGTAATGACCTCGAGCTCCCATCCCAGCGCGATATTTGGTCTGGTGGAACCAATGCGGGCGGTGAGAAGGACAGCGGCGATGCCTGAGAGAAGTCCGGTGAGCACAAACAGCCAGAAGCGTATTTTGTTGACAGGGATTCCTGAGAATTGTGCGGCAACAGGATTGTTACCCATGGCGAAGAGTTTTCTCCCGATGGCTGTCCGGTGCACGACAATTGCAAATACCACGGCGAGGATCAGGAACAGCGCGAAGGAATAGGGCACGGGTGGCCAGCTTACGAGATAACCCCGACCCAGTTCCTGAAAATCGACGGGGTATTTGGTGATGGCCTGATCACCCAGAATGACTTGGGCCAAGCCCCGGTACAACGACATGGTGCCAATGGTCACGACGATTGATGGAAGTCCCACGCGGGCGACCAGCAAGCCATTGAAGGCACCGCATACTGCACCCACCGCAAGCCCAACCAGGATGAGGAGAGGTGTTGTCGCACCCACGTCAGCCGCTAACCCCATGGCGAGTGAGGCGAGGGCAATGATGGCAGCGATTGACAGATCGATATCGCGCACCAAGATCAGCAGCGTCATGCCAAGGGCGATGATGGCTTTTTCGGAGAAGTTAAAGGTCGCGTCCGACAAATTATAGATATCGAGAAAATACGGCGAGATGATTGTGTTGCCAATGATGACAATGGCCAGCAGGGCAATCAGGATGGTTTCCCAACGCAGCAGGAATTCACTCAGGGTGCGGGGCGCGTGGTCGGCGACATCATGGCGGGTTGTCTGGTTCATTTGGCGGCCCCTGCCAAGCGCCGTGCTTCCGGCAGGATGAGTTTGACGCCGCGTTTTTCGTTTCGTGCATTCACGACAACCGCGGTCAGGATCACGGCTCCGGAAATTGCCATCTGCCAAAAGGGTGTAACCTGCATGACCGGCAATGCATTGACGATGACGCCGAGGAACAATCCGCCCAGCAATGCACCAGCAACCGTGCCCACGCCGCCTGCAATCGATACGCCGCCGATGACACAGGCAGCGATCACGGTAAGTTCAAAGCCTGACGCAATTTCGGAATAGGCAACGCCGTAACGCGAGACCCAGAAATAACCGCACAGGCCGGAGATGGCACCGGACAGTGTGTAGACCAGTAATTGTTGGCGCGACATGTCGATGCCGCAATAGCGTGCAGCAAGCGGATTTCCGCCCAGCGCATAAAGCCCGCGGCCTGTTCGGGTCATTGCGAGGAAAAACCAGACTGTGACGGCCACCGCCGCCATGATCCAGAAAATCGTTGAGAGGCCGAGAAATGTCAGTTTTGGGAAAGACTGAAAATTATCGCCCATCTCGGATGCGTTTACCTGATTACCGCCGCCATAAACCACGATCATGCCGCGAAAGATGGCGAGGGTTCCCAGTGTCACCACAATGGGCGGAATGCCGAGAAAGGCAATCAGGCTACCGTTGATCACCCCGAGGATAAGACCTGTTGCGATGGCAACGGCGATAAAGGCGATGACGGGCAGATCAGGATAGTTCTGCGCGAGGGATGCCGAGAGCATGCCACTCAGGGCCAGATTGGAGGCGACGGACAAGTCTATACCGCGTGTGATAATGACCATCATTTGCGCCAGCGCCAGCATGCAGAGAATGGAGGTGTCGTTGAGAACGCTGGTGGTGTTTTCGACTGTCGCGAAAGCGGGGGCATAGATGCTGATGCCGATCACCATCAGTGTGATGATAATGGCCAAGGCCAGTTCGCGGTTTTTCAGGAGATAGTTCATGCGACTTTCCGGGCACCTGTGGCCGCAGAGACGATGTCTTCGGCGGACCATGTTCCACGGGCAAAAATATTGGCGATGCGGCCCTCCTGCATGACCACTGCGCGGTCTGCCAACCCCATGATTTCAGGGAGTTCGGAGCTTATGAGGATGACAGCCAGACCCTCTTCGGCGAGTTCACCAATGAAATCATGCACAGCGGCTTTGGAACCCACATCAATGCCTTTGGTTGGCTCAT
>JANOVC010000054.1:0-28135 GCA_031417195.1 Rhodobiaceae bacterium | reverse complement strand
TCAGGCCCTACGCATTCATTGAATCGAAGAAATCACTGTTGCCCTTGGTCTGGCGCAGTTTGTCCAGCAGAAACTCAATGGCATCCACGGTACCCATCGGGTTGAGAATACGGCGCAGCACATAAGTCTTCTTGAGAAGCTCCGGCTTGACCAGCAGCTCTTCCTTACGCGTGCCGGAACGCTGGATATCGATGGCCGGGAACACCCGCTTGTCAGATACCTTGCGGTCCAAGATGATTTCAGAGTTGCCCGTTCCCTTGAACTCTTCAAAAATAACTTCATCCATGCGGCTGCCCGTATCGATCAAGGCTGTTGCAATAATCGTGAGCGAACCACCCTCTTCAATATTGCGCGCCGCACCAAAGAAGCGCTTGGGGCGCTGCAAGGCATTCGCATCCACGCCACCGGTCAAGACCTTGCCGGATGACGGCACCACCGTATTGTAAGCCCGGCCCAGACGCGTAATCGAATCAAGCAGGATGATGACATCACGACCATGCTCGACCAGCCGCTTAGCCTTCTCAATCACCATTTCAGCAACCTGTACGTGGCGGGTTGCGGGTTCATCAAAAGTCGAACTGATAACCTCACCCTTTACTGAACGCTGCATGTCGGTCACTTCTTCCGGACGCTCGTCGATCAACAAAACAATAAGAAAGCATTCGGGATGATTCGAGGAAATCGCATGGGCAATGTTCTGCAGCAATACGGTTTTACCTGTACGTGGCGGTGCCACAATCAAGCCACGCTGGCCTTTGCCAAGAGGCGCTACAATATCGATCACGCGGGCCGAATAATCCTTACGTGTAGGATCCATGACCTCCATCTCCAGCCGCTCATCGGGATAAAGCGGTGTAAGATTGTCAAAATGCACTTTATGCTTGGTTTTTTCAGGGTCTTCAAAATTGATGGTATTGACCTTGACCAGCGCAAAGTAACGTTCACCATCTTTCGGACTGCGGATTTGGCCCTCAACAGTATCACCCGTACGTAAGGTAAATTTCCTGATCTGGCTGGGGCTTACATAGATATCATCGGGGCCTGCCAAATAATTGGCGTCAGCTGAACGCAGGAAGCCAAAACCATCCTGCAAGACTTCCATGACACCTTCACCTATAATTTCAATATCGCGCAATGCCAGGTTTTTGAGGATGGCGAATATAAGCTCCTGCTTGCGCAGCGCACTGGCATTTTCCACTTGCAATTCTTCAGCAAGCGTTACCTGTTCAGCTGGCGTTTTCAGCTTAAGGTCCTTAAGCTTGATGTCTTTCAATTCAGCGATATTTGTCATGTCAAAATCGATTCGATAGCGTTGAAAACAAAACCACGAGGCAGAATGCCATTCGGGTACATTGAGGCGGGAAAGGTCAAAGAAGCTCGGTGAGCTAAACCATGAATTCTCTATACCAAGTATTCCAGTCCGAACCAACAGAATTATTAAGCCGGTTTTAGCACGACCAGAACCACGATTATAACCAAAAGCAAGGTTGGAATTTCATTGATAATACGAAAAAATTTCGCGTTTCGAATCCTGATGTCGTTTGCAAAACTCACGGCAGAGGTTTCAAGAAAACCATGAAACACAGTCATCAGAAGCACAGCTGCCAACTTGCCAGAAACCCAAACTGTCGCCAGTGAATACCCGCCCATTCCAAGCAACACTCCGCCGGACAATACGACGGCAATCAGCGCCGGCCGCATGATGACAGCCAGCAGCCTTCGCTCCATGATTTTGAACAGCTCGCTGGTTTCACTGCCAACCAGAACACTGCAGTGGTACACAAACAGTCGCGGCAAGTAAAACAATCCCGCCATCCAAGCGACAACCACAATGATATGAAATGCCTTGATCCATAAATACCATTCAACCACGATCAAAATTCCGTATTGCGTTTATGATATGTGTCAGCATTTCAGGATTGGTCTGAGGTTGAATGCCATGGCCGAGATTAAAAATATGTCTCGACCGCGGTACCGTCTCAACAATATTCATGGTGTGTTTCAGGACAGTATCGACATCACCCAACAGTAGCACTGGTTCCAGATTGCCTTGCAAGACCATATTCTCCGGTAACATTCTAAGCGCATCCGCAAACGAGAATTCTGACTCAAATCCCAACGCATTGCAGCCAGATTTCTCCGCTATAACACTATGTCGATGACCTGCCCCTTTGGCAAAAACAATTATTGGCACTTTAGGATGTCTGTCTTTAACACCGACAACAATGCGGCGGATGGGTTCAAAACTGAAATCATCGAACAACCGTCCCGGTAGGTCGCCTGCCCAAGAGTCAAAAATCTGTAATGCATCAGCGCCAGCTTCCACCTGTATGGATAGATATTCAATTGAACTTTCAACCAACCGATCAATCAAATCGACGAACCACACCTCGCTCTTGGCTGCACATGAAAGCGCCAGTTCACGTTTCGAACTCCTGCCTTCAATCATATAACTCGCAACAGTCCAAGGAGCACCACAAAAGCCAATCAAAGCCGTATCCTCGTGTAGCACCGAACGCACCTCAGCAAGGGATTCAGCAACACTGAGAAACATCCGTGATCCAGCGCCTGATACCAGCCGTGCGACATCGCCTGTAGACCTGACCGTTTCCAAGACAGGACCCTCGCCCTCGATAAATGTCAAACCGTTTCCCATGGCATGCGGAACCACCAAAATATCTGCAAATATGATAGCGGCATCCAGATCATAGCGACGTAACGGTTGCAATGTCACCTCAGCAGCCAGTTTTGGCGAATAACATAGATCCAGAAAAGACCCCGCAGTCTCCCTGACCTTGCGATACTCAGGTAAGTAACGTCCAGCTTGGCGCATGAACCAAACAGGCCTGCGGTCAGCCTCTACTCCATTCAAAACCTTTATAAGCGCCTGGTTTCTCAAAACACGCGTCCTAACTATAAGAATCTTAATTAAATTGAATCTGATGTTGGCAGACAAAGAGTGGGTATTAAGAAATTTCTGAAACTTATTCAGAATGATAGATCCAAAAACCTTGCACTTCATTTAGTATTTTGCAAATGCGTTAAATCGTCAATATAATAAGCGTTTAGACAATCTTGCAAAACTTATCCAACTTTATGAACAGAGCGAAGTTATCCATCCAATTAAATGTTTAAAAGAGCTTACCATCTCGTTGTTGATAACTTTTGCATAAAGTTAACGAAGAATTTACTTTTAAACAAACCGACAAATTATCCACAAAATCAAAACACTTTGCCAACAGAGATAGAAACATTGCAAATCATTCTCGCTTCAACCAGCAAAACCCGTCAAACCATTTTGAGCAATGCCGGAATTGATTTCAAAAGCCATGATTCGAAGCTTGAGGAAACGGCACCTAGACATTCCATGCGGGGTTCATCACCAAAACACATAGCTGAAGCATTAGCATTTGAAAAAGCTCGGCGTGTCTCGGAGACATACCCCGACACACTAGTAATCGGAGCCGATCAAACCCTAGGTTTGGGCGACCAGGTTTTTAGCAAGCCCAACTCGATAGAAGAGGCATCAGAACAACTCACAAAACTGAGGGGGGCTACCCACAAGCTTTTTTCCGCTGTTGCATGCTTGGTCAATGGCAAGATTATCTGGTCCCACTGCGGGGAGGCTGAACTGACGATGCGCAATTTTTCAGAAGCTTTTCTACAGGCCTACCTAAAAAGCATTGCCCATACATACGCCCATTCCGTCGGTGGTTATCAGCTTGAAGGTGAGGGTATAAATCTTTTTGAACAGGTGGATGGCGACTACTTCACCATACTTGGCTTGCCACTTCTGCCCCTCCTTGCATTCCTCAGGCAGCAGCACATAACCCAGTCATGAAAAAACTTTGTGTCATCGGTTGGCCAGTTGCCCATTCCCGCTCTCCCCTGGTCCATAATTACTGGATCAGAAAATATGGCCTGGATGGTCACTATGAAAAAACCCCAGTCGAACCAGCGGACCTTGCGACTTTTGTGGAAAGTTTCAGGACACAGGGGTTTAATGGTTGTAACGTAACGGTTCCGCACAAGGAAAATATTATGTCGTTACTCGCTCATGTAGATGAGCATGCAAAGAGGCTTGGTGCTGTAAACACGATTTATACGAGAGATGGAGAACTTCACGGGACAAACACCGATGGTGAGGGTTTTTGTGCCCATCTCCTGAAAACCCACCCATCATTTCAAATCACAGGTACACGTGTAATCATCATCGGCGCGGGTGGTGCGGCAAAAGCAATTATTGGAAGTCTTCTCGACCAAGGAGTCGAGGAAATATCGATCATCAACCGCTCGACCGAACGTGCCAACAAGATCCAACAACAGTTCGGGCCTAAAATAAAATATTCAGGCACCGAATATGATCAAGCCGCAATGGAAAAATGTGATCTTTTTATCAACAGCACATCCCTCGGCATGCAATACCAACCACCGCTTGATATTGAGCTTCAACTCCTGAACCCCCGTGCAATCGTCGCCGACATTGTCTACACACCTCTTGAAACTGAATTGCTGAAACGGGCAAAAGTGAAAGGAAACCCCACATTGGGCGGTTTGGGCATGTTGCTGTACCAGGCAGTACGTGGCTTTGAACTGTGGTTTGATATCAAACCGGAAGTCAGCGCTGAATTATACGATCTTGTTGCTGCTGATCTCATGAAAGCTCGCTCCTGATGTTGGTTGTCGGCCTTACCGGATCCATCGCCTCTGGCAAAAGTGAAACCGCCAAACTGTTGAGCAATGCAGGCATTCCAGTTTTTGATTCTGATGCGGAGGTCCACAAGCTTTATCAGCGGGCCGATGTCATAAAGAAAATTGCCGGAAAGTTTCCAACAGCAGTCCAAAACGGTGCAATCGGCCGGAAAGAATTAGGCGCAATTGTCTTGTCAGATTCCAAAGAGCTTGAAACACTCGAAGGACTTATTCATCCCTTGGTGAGAGAAGTTCGCGAGAAATTTGTCACACATTGGAAAAAGCAAAACACATCATTTGTTATAATTGATATCCCCCTGCTGTTTGAAACAGGTGAGGAGAAAAACATGGATCATGTTGTCGTCGTCTCCGCGCCCAATGATATTCGCCAGCAACGGGCATTGGCGCGCCCGGGCATGACAGTTGAGAAACTGGCTGGCATCGCAAAACGTCAATACACTGACACTGAAAAATGCAGACGCGCCAATTTCATTGTTGATAATTCAGCTGACCTCAGCCATTTGCGTCATGAGGTAGACGGGCTCATAACCTGGCTCGGGTCATTGGCAAAGGTTCGCAAGCAATGAGAGAAATTGTACTCGATACGGAAACCACCGGGCTGGATCCTTTAAAAGGCGACCGGCTCGTTGAGATTGCGGCTGTTGAGCTTTTCAACCACTTGCCAACCGGCAAGAGCTATCACACCTATATCAATCCGAATCGTGATGTACCGCGCGAGGCTGAAGCCGTACATGGCCTGAGTACTGCATTCTTGAAGGACAAGCCAGATTTCAAACAAGTCGCAGACGCATTTCAGGAGTTTATTGGTGATACGCTTCTGGTGATCCACAATGCCAATTTTGACGTGGGTTTTCTCAATGCTGAGCTTGGGTTTGTCAAAAAACCGCCAATACTATACGAGCGTGTGCTTGATACTTTGGCCCTTGCGAAAAAGCGCCATCCCATGGGTCCCAACAGCCTCGATGCGCTATGCAAACGCTATGGCATCGATCTCTCAAAGAGAACCAAACATGGTGCATTGATTGACTGTGAATTGTTGGCAGAAGTTTATTTGGAACTTTTGGGTGGTCGGCAAATAAACCTGACGCTGCCAAAAGCCGACAACATTCGCCGCCTTGATATCATGAACGTGAGCGCGCAGCTAAAACGCGACAAGCCATTGCCGCAGCGCTTGACCGATGTAGAAAGACAGCTGCACCAGGAACTGGTTGAAAGTCTTGGCGCAGCCACTCTTTGGAAAAACAGTTAGGCGGTTGCAGCGGCCTGTTGCTGCATGCGTTTTTGATACATGCTGGCAAAATCGATAGGGTCCAGCATGAGTGGCGGGAAGCCGCCATTGCGTGTGGCGTCTGCCAGGATTTGCCGGGCAAACGGAAACAGCATACGTGGACATTCTATCAGCACGGCTGCATGCAGCATGTTAGCCGGAAAATTTTCCATCCTGAAAACGCCCGCATAAAGAAGCTCTGAAGCAAATATGACTTTGCTGTCAGACGAAGCTTTTGCATCGAGATGCAACTCAACTTCAAAATCTGTAGGCGTTATGTTGCGGGCATTTACGTTTACGGAAATATTGATGTCAGGTTGGTTCTGTTGGGGTGCCAACGCCTGTGGCGCATTTGGGTTCTCAAAGCTAAGGTCTTTGAGGTATTGCCCCAAGATGCGCATTGAAGGCTGCGAACCGGGTTGTGGGGCAGGGGCCTGTAAGTTGACGGTGGTTTCAGATCTTGCTTCAAATACTTTCGGTTCCTTTGCAACAGCAGTTTTGCCGCCACCATTTGTTGCCTTTGCCGCAGGTTTGCGGGGGGCGAGCTTTGCCGGTTTTACAGGTTTTGCCATGTCGAATTGCCTCTCATGCGCAGAAAATATGCCAAATCACGAAATGATGTGGCTAACATGAAGGCTACAAAGCCGCAAGCTGCCTGTTCTTCAGTGCTGTTCCAATTTTGGCGGATCAATGATTTCCACAACTTCAGCATCAATAACCGGGCCGTGATTGGCATCTGGGTAAACCATGCCTGTCGAAATACGGGCTTCCATGAATTTAGCCAGGCGCTTGCGCAGCCATGGCAACAACAGGAACACGGCAAGCACATCGCTAAACAGGCCGGGAATAATAAAAAGCAGGCCAGCAAGTGTTCCTAGCATGCCATTTGCAGCACCATTTGAAACCGCCTTTGCATCGAAACTGCGTGTATTGACCGCTGTGAAAACGCTCATGCCACCTCGCCGGATCAGCGCGCTTCCGATCATGATGTCAAGAATTGTCAAAACCAACACTGGCAAAACGCCAATATGGCTGCCGAGCCAGATTAAACTCGCCAATTCAAGAATGAAAATCCCGAAGATCACGGTCGGTAAATAACGTAACAAGCGTAAATCCCTTTATGCGATTGGTACTTGGACCCAGCCATAAGTCTACTATATAGGGTTTCATGCAGCAAAATTTCAATATTGGGTTTTGAATGGCCACCAGGATAAAGTTATGAACCAGATATTTGATCCTCTAAATCTTGTTTTGGCAGGGGTTGCAATTTTTGTTCTTTGGCGTCTGCGTTCGGTTTTGGGCCAACGCACGGGAACCGAGCGTCCCCCCACAGATTTAACCTTGGGCCGCGGGAAGCCAGCATCAGACGCAGTGCCTGCCAACGTTTTGGAATTTCCGAAAGTCAAGACTGACCCGGAAAAAATTGTAAATGCCGAATCCGAGAAGCCCGTGTGGGAAGGCTTCGCGCCTGCAGGCACGGCATTGGCAACAGACCTTGAAAAGCTGAGCCAATCCGATTCAGGTTTTACGCCAAAGGCTTTTCTGTCAGGCGCCAAACTCGCCTACGAAATGATTGTGGAGGCATTCGCCAAAGGCGACAAGCCCGCTCTTAAAAACCTTTTGTCGAAAGATGTTTTAGACGGGTTTTCAAAAGCCATCGATACGCGGCAGAAAACCGGGGAAAAGCTGGATTTTCAGTTCGTGGGTTTTGAGAAGGCAGATTTTCTCATTGTTGCACTGTCCGGCAAGCGTGCCACAATAACCGTCAAGTTTATCAGCGAAATGATTTCTGCAACATACGACAAGTCAGGCGTGCTTATTGACGGCGATCCCAAGGAAGTCAGGGACATAACGGATATTTGGTCATTTGAGCGGGATGTATCCCAGAAGGATCCGAACTGGCGTGTGGTTTCAACTGAAACCCAAAATTGACCAGGTACTTGTGTCTTATTGCGGTTTTCGCCATGTCTTTGACCATGACAGCCAATGCCAAACCTATTCTGAAGGCAATTCCTTTTCATCAAATTGCTGGATGGGGAAATGATGATCACGCGGCAGCACTTGCAGCCTTCCAAAAGTCTTGCCGTGAAATCATCGAGTTCGGTCATGGCTTCGGGCGCCCGGTAAAATTTGGTGGAAAGCGCAGTGATTGGCTGTCCATTTGCGGAGACGCGCTAAAGGCCACAAACGCCCGCAGCTTTTTTGAAACAGAATTCGTGGCTTTAAGTGTAAGAGACCCACTGCGTTCCGAGGGTCTTTTTACGGGTTATTATGAGCCACAAGCCGAAGGCAGTCGAACCCGCAAAGCGGGCTACGATGTTCCCATATATAAAAAGCCTTCTGAGCTCATGAGTTTTGACGAAGCGACCGAAAAACACCTCGGGCTTAAGTCCGGACACATGGTCGCCGGTAAGGCTGCGGGCTATTTTACCCGCCGCGAAATTGAAGAAGGTGCATTGAAAGACAAAGGCCTGGAATTTGTCTGGCTCAAAAGCTGGGTTGATGCATTTTTTATTCATGTGCAGGGTTCAGGCCGCATCCGTTTTGAAGACGGAAGCGTCATGCGTTTGGCGTATGGCGCAAAAACTGGCCAACCCTACACTGGAATTGGCGGGTTGCTTGTTGAGCGCGGCATTCTCACCAAAGATAACATGTCCATGCAGATGCTTCGCAAATGGATGGGTGAAAACCCCGCAACCGCACGCCAACTCATGTGGGAAAACAGGTCGTTTATTTTTTTCCGTGAAGTGGAGGTTGATGACGCGACACTTGGCGCACCCGGTGCACAAAAGGTTTCGCTCACACCGTTGAGAAGCCTCGCTGTTGATCGTAGCCTGTGGATGTTTGGAACGCCGCTGTGGCTCGATGCCGATGTACCATCAGGTGCAAACAGTGAAATGCTGTCCTTTCGCCATTTGATGGTGGCGCAGGATACAGGCACAGCCATCAAGGGTTACGTCCGGGGCGATGTCTATTGGGGCTGGGGTGAAAGGGCTGCCCTGACTGCCGGACAAATGAAAAGCCCCGGCCGTTTGATTGCCCTGTTGCCGAAAAAATTGGCAAAGCGCTTTCTGAATACCCAATGAAAAAGAAAAACTTCTCGGTACATGACCACGGGTTGTGGGATCAGGTCGCACGGTCCATCCGGCCCCTTGGTAAATCCGCGTTGAAACTGGGTGCTATGTCCGTCTCATTGCCCAATCCAGCTATTACGTTTGTTCCACCGAAACCGGCCTCCCCCAAATTGCCGCTGAAACGCTCGCCGCCGCCAATCACCGGCTTTGACCGGCGTACCGAACAAAAGCTGATGCGTGGAAAAGTTGAAATTGAAAGTCGTCTTGACCTGCACGGAATGAATTTGGAAGAAGCCCGCATACGCCTCTTGGACTTCATCACCCATCGCCGCATGCAGGGCTTAAGCCTTGTTCTTGTTATTACCGGCAAGGGCGCGTCACCATTCGCAACACATACACTGCATGGCCGCGACCATTTCTATGCACCTGAACGCGAAGGTCGCTTGCGCCGCAGCTTGCCGGATTGGCTGCATGAAGCCCAGTTCCGCACCCATGTCACAGGCTTCCAGCCGGCCCACCCCAAACATGGCGGCGGCGGTGCATTCTACCTAAAACTGCGCCGCATCAGGGAGGCCTGACATGACCCCGTTTGGTGAAAAAATCCGCAAGCTCCGTGCCGACCGGAGCATAACGCTGAAACAAATGGCGTCAGGCATCGGTGTTTCGAGTGCCTACCTCTCGGCTCTTGAGCACGGCAAGCGCGGAAGACCCGGCTGGCATCTTATTCAAAAGATAATTACCTATTTCAATATTATCTGGGATGAGGCCGAGGAAGTCACGCGTCTTGCGCGTATTTCCCACCCTCGCATCACGATTGATACCTCGGGTCTCAACCCACAAGCCACTGAGCTTGCCAATCGGCTGGCGGATGATATCGGTAAACTGGAGCCACAAACACTCAGTGAATTATTGTCACTGCTGGCCGCAAAAAAATCTGCCCAGAAATAAGACTTTAAAACTGCGTCGTCAGCGACGTAAGCCATGCGGGTGACAATTCCACAAGTGTGGCTTCCAGCATCTTGTCGACACCACTTAAAATCAAAACCCCTGTCAGAACAAGAAAGCCGCCGAATGCCATTTTGAGGTTCTGACTGGCCGTCATCATGCGAACCCGCCAGCGCACCAAAGCTTCGCGTGAAAGCAGGCCCAGGAGCAAAAGCGGAACGGCAGCACCGATACCAAATACCAGCATGGTAATAGAGACGTGAACTATATTGCTCCCCTGTGCCGCGAGGATGGACACTGCACCCAGCGTTGGCCCCACGCATGGGCTCCAAACGGCACCCAGTAAAACACCAACGCAGAATTGCCCGGCATTGCCTGTGCCTGAAAATCCACTGAGATGATTGCTGGCCCAGCTGCTAACCGGACCTGCGGCGAGTGCAAAGCGATCCTGTAAGACGGGCATAAGCAGTACACTGCCAACAATAATAAGCATTGCTGCCGCCAAATGCCTGAACACACCCGTATCAAGCCCAATTGAAAACCCGACAAGTGCAACGAACAGACCAATCGTGACAAATGAAAGAACCATTCCCGCTGCCAGCGAGAATGGTCCGTACCTTGATTCACCCGAAGCTGTTCCTAACACGATAGGCAGGATTGGCAGGACACAAGGAGACAGGATGGTGAGAATGCCCGCTAGAAATGCGAAACCCAGGCTTCCAAACACGGGTTTGGCTTAAATCGCGAGGGCAAGCAGTTTTTCGATTGACGCTGCTTTGGTGTCACCCACTGAGCGGCCCACCTCTTTTGATCCTTTGAAGGCAATCAGGGTGCTCTGCTGTTGTGCGCCAAAATTGCGCACCACATCCTGCTGGCTGTCAAAATCCACATGGAAAATAACCATGTCTTTGAAATCGGCTTGGGCTGAAAGCTTCTTGATGATGGGAGCCTGCGCACGGCAGGTCGGACACCAAGGGGCCGTGATGTCAACAAGAATGGAACTGTCTTTCTTCTGCGCGGCCTCAAAAGCGGCTTGCGTAAATGCCACGGCCTGGGAGGCATGGGCGGCAGTTGCAATAAAAAACGGCGACAGGGCAAAAGCTCCCAAGAGAATGCGGCGTGAAATCATGACAAGGTCTCCTATTAATTCATGATTATTACTAGCCACAGTTTCGCGCAATGTGGATACACAAGTCATTCGCGCCTGATCACGAATGCGTTTGCTTTAAAGCCCGTTGATGGGCACTTTCAGAAACACTTTGCCATTACCGTCCTTGGGCGGCATGCGGCCCGCCCGCATGTTTATCTGTAGGGACGGAATGATCAGCTTCGGCATATCCAGGGTTTTATCCCTTGCTTCGCGCATGGCCACAAATTCATCTTCGCCAACGCCGTCCTTTACGTGGATGTTGTGTGCGCGCTCATCGCCAACCGTGGTTTCCCATTTGATATCGCGTCCATTGGGGCCATAGTCATGGCAAATGAAAATCCGAATTTCACTTGGCAGTTCCAGAACGCGTTTTATTGAGCGATACAGCACGCGCGCATCACCACCCGGAAAGTCCGCCCGCGCCGATCCACCATCCGGCATGAACAGGGTATCACCCACAAAGGCCGCATCGCCGATCACATGGGTCATGCAGGCAGGCGTATGGCCTGGTGTATTCATGACATGGGCTGTCAGTGAACCGATTTCATAGCTGTCACCATCCTTGAAAAGCCGGTCAAACTGTGAACCGTCCCGTTGAAATTCAGTCCCTTCATTGAAGATTTTTCCGAATGTTTCCTGCACCAGAATAATGTTTTCACCAATGCCCAGCTTGCCGCCGAGCTTGCCTTGGATATAGGGTGCTGCCGACAAATGATCGGCATGCACATGGGTTTCAATCAACCAGGTAACCTGCCAGCCCTTGTCATGGATATGCGCGATCACGGCATCAGCCCCATCATAGGTGATACGGCCTGATGCGTAATCAATATCCATAACGGAATCGATGATCGCACACATGTTGGAGTGAGGATCATGGACAATATAACTGATCGTATTCGTTGGCCCGTCAAAAAAAGAGACGACATCAGGCTTGGTAACGGGATCAGGTGTGAATGGAATGCTCATGGGCCTCATTTCTCAGATATAGTTAACAATAAGACTATACCCGCATGCCATCAAGGAAAAGTACGATTGCGCTGTCCACCACGGATTCAACGCCAATCTTGGTGGTAATCTTGACATTGGAATTATTATCATGCTCCCCCTCATGCAAAAACCATTGATCGGTAGCGGGAGCGGGGGCACTGATATCAGGTGCCATCTGGACTTATGGGTCAGCCTTATTCCTGCCGCGTTGTGATCCAAATTTGCATGTTATGATTCTTGTGTACTGGGAATTATATTCGGGGGAACTTGTTGTGCTGTCACGAAGAAGCTTTAACGCCGCCTCATTCAGTTTTTTATTTTTGTCCGGACTTGATGTACCGGCATTTGCAACGGCTGTGCCTGCCTCTTCAAAGGCTCTAAACCGCCTGACCTTTGGTGCAACACAAGACTCCCGTGACAGATTTGAAGCGCTTGGGCTTGAAGCTTGGCTTGATGCAGAACTTGCAAAGCCTGCAGGTGATCCTGAACTTGAACGCAGGCTCGCCACGGCCAAACTGTGGATTGGTTACGAGGCAAATAACGATGGCAAAGGCCACAAATGGGAAAAACGCGAAGAGATGCGTTCCTATGAATACCTGAACGTCTCTGGTGTGCCGCTTGTCAGACTTACCGACTTTGAAACCAGTGGCATGGATTGGGAAGAGCGCATCCGTCCTGCGCGTGAGGTTCAGGCAGCAGTCTGGATCAGGGCTGTGCACGCGGACGCACAACTGCGCGAAATGCTAACCCAGTTTTGGCATGACCATTTCAGTGTGAATTCAATGCGCGACGAAGCAACAGCCGCATTCTTTCCGCCTTATGATGCAATGCTGCGCAGTCACGCACTCGGTAACTTCCGTGACATATTGGGCAAAGTTGCCCGTTCGCCCGCCATGCTGAACTATCTCAACAACAAGGAATCCCACGCAAGCCCTGCCAATGAGAACTTCGCCCGTGAGCTTCTGGAATTGCACACGCTGGGGGCCGCTCATTATCTCAACGATAAATATACCGATTGGAAAACCGTACCCGGAGCCCGCGAAGGCAACCCCATCGGTTATGTTGACCAGGATGTCTATGAGGCCGCACGCGCGTTTACGGGATGGACGGTTGGCGATGGGCATTATATTGCGGAAGGCGAGAATGCGCCTGTCACCGGTGAATTTTTATATAGCCACGGCTGGCATGATCCCTACCAGAAACGCGTGCTCGGTGTTGAGTTTTTGCCCAACACAGGACCCATGGAAGATGGCGAGCGCGTACTCGACCTTGCAGCGTTCCATCCCGCCACCGCGAGGTTTATGGCGTTGAAAATCTGCAGGCGGTTTTTGTCGGATGATCCGCCTGAAAGCCTTGTCATGCGTGTGAGCGAAGTTTTTGCCACACATGCCAGGTCACCGGACCAAATTGCCCAAGTGGTTCGCGCCCTTGTTCTCTCACCGGAGTTCAATGAAACGCCACCATCAAAAATGAAACGCCCCTTCGAGTTCGTGGCTTCCCTGTATCGCAGCACCGGTGCAGAAATGACAAACCCGTCAATGGACTTGCATTACCAGCTCGTGAACGCGGGCTGGTTGCAACATGAGTGGCGGCCACCCACGGGACATCCCGATAGGATATCCCATTGGGCCAATACGAATACAGTATCGCGCCTTGCGGCGTTTGCATTTTCAGCCCTTGATGATGACTTCAACGGTGGAAAATTTGATCCACTCGCCACGCTTCCTGAAACCACACAAAACAGTGGACACCTTGCGGATTATTGGAGCGGGCGCATAATGGGTGGGCCACTGCAAGACGTGCAACGGCAGGCAGTCATTGAAGCAGTTGGTGAAAGCTTGCCAAGTGATGAAGGAGACCGCCAAACCTCGGCGCGCACCGTCATTGGCCTTATCGCCCTCACACCGCAATTTTTGTTACGTTAATGAGGCTCACCATGAATGATCCGGTTCTTGTGGTAATTTTCCTGCGTGGTGGCGCAGATGGACTCTCCATTGTTTCACCTACGGGTGATCAGGATTATCTTGCGGCACGTGCAGCAAATCTGAGAGTTCCGCGCGATGGGGACGGTGCGGGTTTCAAGCTTGCCGAAGCCAATGCCGATGTTGATTTCAGGTTCCATGGCCGTGCCAAGGGATTGAGCGAGCTTTATGGTGCGGGTGAGCTTGCCGTGATTCATGCCTGTGGATTGAAAGATGGCACCCGTAGCCACTTTGATGCTGAAGACCGTATGGAACGGGCAGCACCAAGCAGCACCAACACGTCGGGTGGCTGGCTGGCTCGTTGGTTGAAGGACGTGAAACCGGATGGAATTCTTCCGGCCCTTGCCGTGGGTCCCGCTGCACCCGACAGTTTTATGGGCGTAAGCGATGTGGCCGTTGCCCGCGAACTTCAGTCGCTGAGACTGGCTCCCGGCCATCCCTATCGCAAGGGTGTGCTGGCGGCCTTGCAGGGATTGGGTGCAGATCAGGTCTTTGGCTCGTCAATCACCCGTCTCCTGAGCTTGACAAAATCAATTGAGACAAAGGCGGCCCTTGATGAGAACGGGAATCTCAAATCTTACGAGGCGGCTGTCGAATATCCCAAGGATAATGAACTTGCGGACAGCCTGCGAACTGTCGCCCAAGCTATAAAGCTTGATTTGGGGCTTCGTGTGACCAGCGTTGATTTCGGTGGTTGGGACACCCATGTGGGCCAGTCATATGAATTGCCAAACCTGATCAATGCACTGTCCACCGCCCTGACCGCATTCTGGCAAGACTTGGGGCCCCTGCAGCAGCGCGTCACCGTGGTAACCATGAGCGAGTTTGGCCGACGTCTTAAATCCAATGAGTCCGGTGGCACCGACCACGGGCATGGCAATGTGATGATGGTGCTTGGCGGTTCTGTAAAGGGCGGGCGCATGTATGGCGAGTGGCCGGGCCTGAAAAATGACGCCCTCGATATGGGCGCTGATCTGGCCATAACCACGGATTATCGCCATGTGCTTGCCGATGTCATGGGAGCGCACATGAAATATGCAAAGGCCCAAAGCCTGTTTCCTGGCTTGGAACATCGGCCATTGGGAATTATTTAGGCGGCGTCACTGATTTTGGAGAGGCCGTGTTCCGTCTTGTTCCATTCAAAGGGTGATACGACAAACTGATAAAGCGCAAGCCACGCCGCCGCTGACATCAGGAACCAGTAAAACGGCATTGTTGCTATTGTCCCCCACCAATTTCGCAATCCACGCAGACGCAAGGCTTTGCAGGCGGCAATCATGGAAACACCATAACCAAGGATGAAGACGAGAAGGTTCAATCCGCTCACCAGCGTAATCCAGAGCGACGTGTCCTGTGTGAAGGGTGGATAAATACAGATGAGACAGATGGTAGCGACAAGCAAGATTGGATGAAGGAGTGCAGATACGAAAACCCCAATCGTGCAGGATTGCAAAATCCAGAATCCGGAAGGCCCGATCTGCTTCATCACGTTTGCAGGGTTGCGCATGTGTACGAGCCAGGTTTGCAGGAAGCCTTTCAACCAGCGTGCACGTTGGTTGATCCAATTTACGCATTGGGTATTGGCCTCCTCATGGGTAACACTTTTGATCATACCTGTCCTGTAACCCATGCGCGCCAGGCGCAAACCAAGATCCGCATCTTCAGTTACGTTGAAAGGGTCCCAACCGCCAATGCCACGTAAGATGTTGGTGCGGAAATGATTTGATGTTCCGCCAAGCGTAAGTGGCAGTCCGTATGTCGCCAAGGTTGGCAACACGACACCAAAAAGGGTTGCATATTCAGCGGTAAATTGGCGCGTGAGCCAGTTTTCCCTCGAATTGAAAAAAACAAGCTGTGCTTGGACGCAGGCAAGATTGCCATCCTTTGCATTCAGGAAGCATTCTGCTGCCTGACGTAATTGATTGGGATCCGGAATATCCTCTGCATCATAAATCGTGAGCAATTCGCCACGACAAAATTGCAGTGCATAGTTCAGGGCGCGGGGTTTCGTTTGTGGTTTTCCGCGCGGAACAACGATGACCTCGAAGTGCGGCGGCAAGGCATAGGTTTCCAGTGCGCGCCGCATCGTGGTGTCAGATTCTTCCGTGATGATCTTGATATCCAGTTTGCCTGTCGGATAATTGAGTTGGCCAAGGGCAGAAAGCAGCTGGTCCACTACAGCCACTTCCCTGAAAACCGGAACCATTACAGAATAGATTGGAAGATCGGTTTCAATAAAATGCAATACATCGCGGGTTCTTCTATGATGGCGTGGCAGAATGCAAAACAGCCGCAACATCACCACAGAAAAAAAGAACAAGCCAATGGCCAAACTTGCCATGCTCCACATCATCGCAAGGGTCAAAGTCATAAAACCAACTATGATGCACGCCAGCCCCCCAATCATGATCAGGATTTGTTTTATCGTTAGGCGCTGGCTGGCTGAAAATGCGGGTAATGTTCTGATGAGGTGCAAAGTTGCTTTTTGCAGTAATCTTTTTCCCCACACAAACCGGACCGCTGCGTGGAAGTCAGTCAAGGTAACCACGGCGACGACTTTCAGCCCATGCTGCTCGGCGTATTCATAGCCCCTCTGTCCGCAACTGGCATAAAGAACCAAACCGGGTAGCCATACCACAGGTATGACGTGATGTTGCAGGACAGCCCCTATTTCTTGGGCCTGAACACGTTTCAAGGCTTCACTGAGAAGCCTTTTTGATAATTGGGGCAAGACATTCTGCTCATCTGAAGCTAGTTTGCCTGTTAACTCCGCAATGCTGCTGTCGATATGCATGCCGAGGTTAGTTTGTACGCGACTTTGAAAACCCACTTACGCCCCCCCGGATGGACCATGACTGCCCAGAGAATTTTAGTAAAACCTTTCAGGAAATATTACACAACCTTACAGTGGGTGTATTTTATATTAATCGTTATATTTATGGTTGTGCAAAATGAAGCTCTCTCAGCTGGTCAGCCTCCCACAAGCGTGCCTTTGTTCCGGCATATTGATCCTGTCGCAAAGCAGCCGGTCAATGATGGGCGGGCGGCCATACGTCTTCTTGCTGACCGTGACTTTGCGCCATTCAGCTATGAAGCTCCCGATGGCAGGGTAGCGGGTGTTTCGGTTGACCTGGCACAGGCTGCTTGTATTGAACTTAAACTGAATTGTGTGGTGATAGCCAAGCCTTTTGACCAACTCCTCCCAGCACTCATTGCCAATGAGGGTGACGCGATTGTCTCCGGTTTGAAGATTGATGAAAATATTTTGAAAAAAACGGCGATGACGCGCCCCTATTTCTGGGCGCTCGGGCGTTTCTCTGTAAGTGTCGGCAGCCAGCTTCGCAGCAGTGACATCCGCACCCTTGCTGGAAAGCGCGTGGGCCTTGTGTCAAAAACGAGCCACGCTGCGTGGCTGCAAAAATACTATTCACGTTCAACCCTGACACCCTTTGCCAGCGAAGCGGAAATGTATGAGGCCTTGCGCAAGGGCTCCATTGAAGCCCTGTTCGGTGACGACCTGAGGTTGACATACTGGCTGGCGGGCAGTGCATCACAAGGCTGCTGCAAGACACTTGATGGTGCCTATGTGGACCGCAATTTTTTCAGCCGCAATTTGGCCTATCTCTTCCGGCGCGAAGATCAGTATCTTGTTCAGGCATTTGACTATGCCCTCGACCGCCTGCAGGAAAAAGGTACCTCATCGCAGGTTTTCGCACGCTATTTGCCCAACGGGTTTTGGTGAGCAAAGGTTTTGGCCTGGCTGCCAATCACTTGGTCAAGGTTGGAGAACTGCTTTTCAGACAAGCCTTTTAAAATTTCAGGCACAAGGGCGGGTCCTTGAAAAACAAGGGCGGAATAAAGCTGCAGGAGAGATGCACCGGCACAAATCTTGGTCCACGCCTGTTCCGCATTTGAAATGCCACCGACACCGATCAGCGGAATTTTTCCCTCCGTACACAGATAAAATTGTGCAAGGCATTGCGTGGACAAGTCAAACAGCGGCACACCCGACAGGCCGCCAGCTTCGACTGCGTTCCCCGAAAGAAGCTGCGGTCGTGATATCGTGGTGTTTGAAATAATGACGCCGTCAACCATCCCGTTCTGACAGCAATCGGCGATTCCCAGCAATTCATGCATTTCCAAGTCGGGTGCGATTTTGAGCAGCATGGGTACCCGTCGTTTCACACTATCCCGTGCCTCGTTGAGACGCTGCAGCAATTGCCGCAATTCATGTTCTGACTGCAAATTACGCAGGCCTGGCGTGTTGGGTGAGGAGACATTTACGGTAAAGTAGCTGGCAATCTGGGAGAATGTCTTGATGCCTGAAACATAGTCGGCAACGCGGTCAGTTGAGTCCTTGTTCGCACCCAGGTTAATCCCGACAATTCCGGGTTTTCCACTTCGGCGCTGCAGTCTTTCAAGGGCTGCCGCATGTCCTTCATTGTTAAAACCCAAGCGATTGATCACGGCTTGGTCTTTGCCCAAACGAAACAGCCGGGGCTTGGGATTTCCAACTTGCAGTTTAGGTGTCACGGTTCCCACTTCAACAAAACCGAAACCTTGCGCCAGCATTGCATCGGGAACCTCGGCATTTTTGTCAAAGCCAGCGGCAAGGCCAAGCGGGTTGTCAAACTCCAATCCGAACCGCGTGATCTTGAGTTTGGGATCAGAGATTATTTTTGCAATCCCGCCGAGGCCTGCCTGCAAGGCTCTGATGGTAACACCATGGGCAACCTCTGCATCCATGCAATGCAGCAATGGCCTTGCGATTTTAAAACTCAGTTTGGCCAAACTCATTTGGGGACGCTTTCCGGGAACTGGTGAACGCCGTCCATGAGCGGAAGTTCTGCCACATGGTCAACGGCAGTGAGCGGCAGCGGACCATAGATATGTGGAAACAATGCACCTTTGCGGGAAACCTCCCATTTCAACCCGGGTCCGAGGTGTTCTTTTTTTACGGCAACCAAAACCAAATCTGTCTGGCCTGCAAAATATTTTTCCGCTGTGGCACGCACTTGATGGGCGGCGGATAGATGGATGAACCCGTCCTTGATGTCGACCTCTGAACCCATGAACAGGCGTTTGGCTTTTGCATCTTCCCATTGTCGCAGGGTCATGATTTTATAAATAAGTGACAAGCAATGCCTCGCTGATTTGCGCTGCACCATAGCCATCCCACACAATTCAAACAATCCTGTTGCATTGAGGCATTGCTTCCTATAGAGGACTATACGCAAACGTTAGGAATGAGGTAAAACAATGTTCAGCCACAAACAGGTTTGGGCCGCGATAGATACAATTGCAGAGCGGTATGGTTATTCAGCATCTGGCTTGGCCAAGAAATCCGGCCTTGATCCCACATCCTTTAATCCGTCCAAGCGCAATGGGCCCGATGGTCGTCCGCGTTGGCCAACCACGGAAAGTGTCGCCAATCTATTGAACGCGTCCGGCGCTTCGGTTGAGGAGTTCACCGATTTGCTTACCGGTCGCAAGGGCCAACCACCCAAGCGCAAGCAAATTCCGTTGTTGGGCTTTGCCCGCGCTGGCAAAGGCGGGTTTTTTGATGACTCCGGTTTCCCCGCTGGAAACGGCTGGGAGGAAATCGATGTTCCCGGCGTTACCGACAATACGGCCTATGCCTTGGAAATCACCGGTGACTCCATGCAGCCCGTCTACCGCGAGGGCGACAGGATTATTGTTTCGCCGGGTGCCACCGTGCGAAAAGGCGACCGCGTTGTGGTTCGCACCAATGATGGGCAGGTCATGGCAAAAATCATGCAGCGGCAAACCGCAAAGACTTTGGAGCTTGCGTCCTTCAACAGGGACCATGACACCAAAACGCTGGACATGAAGGATGTGGACTGGATGGCAAGGATTATCTGGGCCAGCCAGTAAAAACTTGCCATTCCCCACACACGTGCTGTCCATGAATTGCAAGGGTTGCCTGTAGATTTACACATCCCTTCATGGGAAACTATCCCTGTTGAACAATGAGGGATAGTCACCGTGATCGCAGCCACATTAGCCCCAGGATTTTCAGGCCTTGCCAGACGTGACATGCGATTGGCACTGGTGGTACTGCTTGCCCTGTTCATCGGCTATGTGTCCCAAGTAGGATTACCCGGCAGCGTTGTGACCCTCGCAATTTTGGCCCTCGCCACTGTTCTTGTCAAAGAGCAGTTCGCGCAGGGCTGGACACCCGTCACACGCGGGGCAACTGCGGTCAACGCAGTGGACGCACTTGCCGTATTGCTCAAAACACCTTGTGATTTCCTTGGTGAAATAAGGGTGATCTGCGCTGTTCGCAATCACAACCGCAGCCATCCACGCCTGATGACCTTGGCAAATATTTTACTGCCCCTGCTCGCCGTTGGCATTTTTGGCGGGCTGTTGATAACGGCCAAACCGCTGATCGAATTTGCAGTGTTGCAAATCTCCCGGGAAAACGTCCTCAACATTTTTCTCACCTGGATGCCGTTGGTGAGTGTTGCCGCATTTTTTCTGCTGCGGTCCATTCTCGTGATGTGCCCTACGGCCCATGCCGATGCGTTGGTTGTTTTCGCCCTTCAGCCCGGTTCGCGCAGTGAAGCTTCATGCCCAGTGCGCTGGCTGGTATATTTATGGACCGCACAAAACCTGTTGCGCGTTATGTCATTTGTCAAACACACCATGAGAACCAACGCGTTTTTCTTGCCGCCAACTCGTGAATCTGGAATAGTCATTTCATGGCGCAAGAAAAAAAGCAGTCCGGCCAGAGCAACACAATCATGCGCCTGAGGGAAGAATTGGCACGGCGGCGCATGTCGCGGGCAAGCCTTGCAGACAGTGCAAAGATCAGTCTCTCAACACTGGAAAAATCCCTTGCGGGCCAGCGGCCATTCACCGACCAGACTCTGGTGCGCATTGAAGCGGCCCTGGGATTGAAGTTTGGCCGTGAAGACGCACCGTTAAACCAGCTGGCACCGGAACACATGGGTTCCTATTCACGCGCGGCGGTGTCGTGGATTGAGGGATCTTATCTCACGCTGCGCCCAGCCACCAGCAATCCCCATGCGATTTACGTCTATGAAACGCTGATTTATTATGATTTTACCGTGGGTCATTTGTTTTTTTGCGAGACCAAGCGTACCGACAAGGCCTATGCTCAGCGTGGCGAAGTTTCCATTCCACACCAGTCTGGCCACATCTATCTTGTCACCAACAAGCATGGCCAACACCGCATGGCCATGCTGTCACGTCAGGGCATTACGGGCGAACTTTATGGCTTGCTGCTCACCCTGCAACAGGGCCGTGGTGCGCAATTGCTGCCAGTGGCCATGCCGCTTGTGTTGGTACCCATGGACAGAGTCGATGAAAATCCACCGATGGGAACCATCACAAACGATCATGCGCAATATGCCGGGTTGAAAGCCCGTCTGGACAAGACCACGCGGGATGGTTTTGCGATGATGTTGCCAGCCAAGATTTAAACAGCAACAGGTTTTATCAAGACCGGATTGGCTGACAGGGCGGGTCCGGGTTTCGGCTATTTCTTGCGTGAAGAAATCAACCTCAGCCGGTCAGCTTCCCAAACGGGATCGACCGAGAGGGGAAGCGCATTCAGGAGACGGAGATTCTCGCGCGTCAGTCCAATGTCTTTCAAGTGGTGATCATCCAGCAGATGCAGTTTGGCGAAGGTTTTACGGGCTCGCCAATTGCGCACGAGCTGCCGCAGGCTTGTAAAGCTGCGATAGCTTAACCGGGACCGGGCTTCGTTGACGATGTAGTCGCGCATGTGGCTTCCTTTGTACAACCTCTAAATTGTATCTATTGTATCCACTAATAAAGTGATTCTCTTCGAAATTACTTGATTTATAGATACAATATCTGCAATATTGAAGTCAAAGGAGATATTGTATCCATGACAATTTGGACACCAATGTTGCTTCAGGGAAAACCAATTTATCTCGCCATTGCGGACGCCATGGCAAATGACATCAAGGTTGGCACCTTGCGGCCAGGTACAAAATTGCCACCGCACCGGGATTTGGCGTGGCGTCTCAAGGTCACTGTCGGCACTGTGACGCGCGCTTACAAGGAAGCGGAAATTCGCGGGCTTCTGGCAGGTGAAGTGGGGCGCGGCAGTTATGTGCGGGGTGGTTCCGGCACGGCAGCGATTCCACGGTCCGACTCTGGCCCCGCTGATCTGGTTGACCTCTCCCACTCCATTCCACCACCAGTGATCACAACTGTTGAATTTGATGCGGCCCTTGCCCACGTCATGCGCGAGCCGGAGCGCCTGTCACTTCTCGATTATACGCCGCCGGAAGGCTACGCGCGGCACCGGCAAATGGGAGCCAAGTGGTTGACGCGGTGCGGCATTACGGTTTCGGATGCGGATGTTGTCGTCTGTGCGGGTGCGCATATGGGTTTGATTGCCACCATGCCGGATATCATCGAAGCGGGTGAAGCCATCATGGCGGAGAATTTGAATTATCCCTCGCTCAAGCCTTCCATGAAAAGTTTGGGCATTGACACCATCGCACTTGAGATGGACGGGCAGGGTGTATTGCCATCGGCTTTTGAGAAGGCGGCACGCAATGGGGACTCGCGGGTTCTTTATGTTGTTCCCACGCTGCAAAACCCAACCACCCACACCATGCCACGCGAAAGGCGCGAAGCGATTGTGGAGATTGCGCGGCGTTATAACATCACCATTGTCGAAGATGATATTTTCCGCCTTCTGGATGACCGCGTACAGCCACCATCGTTTTACAACCTCGCCCCTGAGCGTACGTTTTACATCACCAGTCTATCGAAAGCGCTGGCACCGGGACTTCGCGTGGGCTTTGTCGCCACACCGCCAGGACGTGCGCGGATGCTGCGGGTAAACCAGCAGGTAGCCAATGGGCGCGCCGTTGGCATGACTGCTGAAATGGCTCGCTATTGGCTGGAGACGGATATTGCCGATAGCGTGATTGCCCGCGTGATTGCCGAGTTCAAAATTCGCCGTCAGGTTTTCCACGAGGTTTTCAAGGGTCTGCCTTTCCGCTGTGAACCCGGCTCTCCCTATGCATGGGTATCACTCCCGCAACACTGGAAGCCCTTCCGTTTTGCGGTGGCCTGCAAACAACGCGGCGTTCACATTTCACCCGGACCCAGCTTTGCCATTGGGGCGAAAGCGCAGGAGCAAAACATTCGCATCTGCTTTGGCCAACCCGCAACCGCTGAAGATTTGCGGGCAGCTCTTTTGAAAGTGAGAGAGCTGATGGCGGAAACCATCACCGATGATTTCACACCTGTCGCGTAAGGATGATTTTACCCTACGATCCTGAGATTGAAGTCAGGTGTTCCAACAACATCCCTCAGGGTGATCCGCATTACCAGAAACTGCTCGGTTACGCGCGCCCCCTTGGTAAATCGTAAGCTGGTGGCCCAAAGTGCCTACTGTCCCGTTTGCAGGGTTTCAGCGATTGATGGCCGGAGATCGATCAGGATGGCGTCCGCCATGGCAGCCTGTCCTTCGGCATTGGGGTGCATGGCACCTGTTGCCTCGGTGAAGGTTTGCGTTGATGCTTCATCATTAATGCCACCGTCCTTGGTGGTCACTTTTTGATTGAGCGTCATATAGGCGTCATTGAAAGTGCGCACCCAGCGCTGGCGCAGCGCATAGGGGTAATTCTGGCTGGCAGGATTATAGGGCCGCCATTCGCGCGCCTTGCCAGACCATGACGATTGGCAAGTCTGTGTGGCGCGGTCCGCCTTTCCCCAGCACGGCAGCATCAAAACCTCGGCAGGGTCTGCCGCAAATTTCGAGCTTTGGGCACAGAAGCCGTGGCGGGTGAACACCTTGTCCTCATACACGCGGCCCGCAAAGGTCCAGCCCTGGTCACCGGCCAATTCCCTCATGCGCTGGTGCAACGTGGACAATTGTTCGTGTACTGAGTTGAGGCGGCCAGACGTGGTGGCAAGCCAGGAGGAGAACGCATCCATGGACTGGTTGGCAGGATAGATATCTTCCGTTCCATCTTCGCTGCCGCCTGCCTGGCACACGCCGCCGGTTTCATCCACCAGCAAATCCGGATAGCTGGTGAGGACGACGCGCGAGGCGTCAAACACCTGCTGGTCACCGGAATACAGAGGTACGGCAACCTCCAGCGCCTTGGCCAGCCTGGCATAGGCGTCTGGCAGGATATCACGCATGTTTTCGGCAAACAGTTTTGGTGGCACCGTAGCACCGAAGAATTTGGCGAGGCTGGCTGATGTACCTTTGCGGATGGTGGCCCAGGCCACCACATTGGCAAAGCCAATGTCATTGCCACCAACCGACATGAAGAGATAATCGACAGGTCGGCGATATTGGTTTCCGGGGCAGGTCCAATAGCCATCGACCTTGTCGGGCTTGGCCACACAGAGTTCACGCAGCAGCCAGCGCATTTGTGAATCCTTTGAACCGCCGGTCACAAAGCTCTGCTGGTTTGTCTGCGACGACACGCGCTCCACATATTCCTGCGGACCCAGGATGCCGTTTTCAATGCTGGCACCGGAACAGGAATAGCCCAGAAACGTGACCGATGACTGCGG
This sequence comes from Rhodobiaceae bacterium, assembly GCA_031417195.1. Lineage (GTDB taxonomy): Bacteria > Pseudomonadota > Alphaproteobacteria > Rhizobiales > Aestuariivirgaceae > Aestuariivirga. The sequence continues at coordinate 3,454 of JANOVC010000054.1, read as the reverse complement.
GTTCTCAATGGCGATCTGCAACGCGGCGCGCAGCTGGTGGCCATAGAGCGAGCGGTGGCATAATTTGTCTGTCCACTGAGCATTACTACTGACGTCATTGCGGCTGCGCACGGGATAAAGGTTGCGGTAACGCTCATTGGGGCTGAAGGTGACGGCCTGGTTGGGATTGCCCTCGCCGGAACCAAAGCTGTCTCCCATTCCGACGATCAGGAGATCGCGCACCTGTGCGTGGAGCGAGATCGGCTGTTCGCCTTCGACATTCACGGAAATATCGGCACCGCCGGGATAAGGCAGCACGGCCTTGATGGTGGAATCACAGGGTGCGGTTTGCACCTGGCCGTCACCCACGCGCCATTCACAATTGAACTCACCGACCAGCGCATTGCGTTTCAGCGACTTGAGGTTCACCTCAATTTCATGGCCCTTGGGGTTGATATAGTCATCCACGCCATTACAACGGTCATGCATTCTGGTTTCAGGGTTCCAGCACAGCTTTTCCTCAGCCCCCATGGCCCAGCCCCGCCAATCAAACTTGGCGCGCAGGATGCGCGAAAAGGCAATGAAGCGGTCGTTCAGCACATGCTCGGTTCCCAACACGGATGTGGCCCGCGTGAGCTGGGTTTTTTGTTCCTCATCCCCCGATTGCTCGCTGACATGGATGCGGTATTGCCCCCAGCCGCTCTCGTGGCGCTTGAACAGGTTCTCATCGGCAAACAGCCGGAACCGGTTGGAGACTTTCCACTGGATCTGGAAGTCTGTGGTATTCAGGGTTTGGGCCGAGGCTGGAAGTGTAAGTGTAAGTGCCCACAGGAGCGCCAGAACAGAAAAAATCTTGGTCAATTACCGCCTCGTTTTTGATGTGAACCTCAGTTTAGCAGACGGGAGGCGACAAAATTGCGGCAGATGTCGTTTTAACTCTCGCCAAACAGAATGACTTTAGCGCAGCCCGCAGATTAACCATTCATTCCCCTTGACGCCTGCCTTCTTCGCTCCTATTTGAAAGCCAACTGTTAGCACTCACATCTGATGACTGCTAACAGGTGCTTCACCGGACCTCTGGTTTGGCGCTAAAGTCAAATAAATCAATATGTTAATGAGGAGTTACCGACATGAAATTCCGTCCTTTGCACGACCGGGTCGTGGTGAAGCGGGTTGATGAAGACACCAAGACCAAGGGTGGCATCATCATTCCTGAGACCGCACAAGAAAAGCCAATGCAGGGCAAAGTCATCGCCGTCGGCCCCGGTGGCCGCGATGAAGCCGGCAAGCTTACCCCCATTGACGTCAAGAAGGGCGATCTCGTCCTGTTCGGCAAGTGGTCCGGCACGGAAGTGAAGATTGACGGCGAAGAGCTGTTGATCATGAAGGAATCCGACATCATGGGCGTGCTCGACAAGTAATTCGGCGCACATCATCAATTCAATTTTTTTGAAGGAATAAGCACATGGCTGCAAAAGAAGTCCGCTTCGGCGGCGAAGCCCGCGAGCGCATGCTCCGCGGCGTTGACATTCTCGCAAACGCGGTGAAGGTCACCCTCGGTCCAAAGGGCCGCAACGTCGTCATCGACAAGAGCTTTGGCGCTCCCCGCACCACGAAAGACGGTGTGACCGTTGCCAAGGAAATCGAACTCGAAGACAAGTTTGAAAACATGGGCGCACAGATGGTGCGCGAAGTAGCCAGCAAGACCAATGACCTTGCAGGCGACGGCACCACAACGGCAACTGTTCTGGCACAAGCCATCGTTCGCGAAGGTGCCAAGAACGTGGCCGCTGGCATGAACCCGATGGATTTGAAGCGCGGCATTGATTTGGCCGTTGCTGCTGCCATTGAGGATTTGAAGAAGCGCTCGAAGAAGATCAAGTCTTCGGAAGAAGTGGGTCAGGTGGGCACGATTTCCTCCAACGGCGAAAAGTCGATTGGCGACATGATCGCCAAGGCGATGCAGAAGGTTGGCAACGAAGGCGTCATCACCGTTGAGGAAGCCAAGACGGCCGAGACCGAGCTTGAAGTTGTTGAAGGCATGCAGTTTGACCGCGGCTATCTCAGCCCATACTTCATCACCAACGCCGACAAGATGCTGTGCGAACTCGAAGATGTTTACATTCTTCTCCATGAGAAGAAGCTGTCTTCACTTCAGGCCATGCTGCCAATCCTTGAAGCCATCGTGCAGAGCCAGAAGCCTTTGCTCATTGTCGCTGAAGACATTGAAGGCGAAGCCCTTGCAACCCTCGTGGTCAACAAGCTGCGCGGCGGCCTCAAGATTGTGGCCGTCAAGGCTCCAGGCTTTGGCGATCGTCGTAAAGCCATGCTGGAAGACATCGCAACACTTTCGGGCGGCCAGGTCATTTCCGAAGACCTCGGCATCAAGCTTGAAAATGTTGGCCTGGACATGCTCGGTCGCGCCAAGCGCATCCGCGTTGACAAGGAAAACACCGTGATCATCGACGGTGCCGGCAAGAAGGCCGAGATTGCAGGCCGCGTGGCCCAGATCAAGGCGCAGATCGAAGAAACAACATCTGACTACGACAAGGAAAAGCTGCAGGAACGTCTGGCCAAACTGGCTGGCGGTGTTGCCGTGATCAAGGTTGGTGGCTCAACCGAAGTTGAAGTGAAGGAACGCAAGGATCGCGTTGACGACGCTTTGAACGCCACGCGCGCAGCCGTTGAAGAAGGCGTTGTTGCAGGCGGCGGTGTTGCCCTCTTGCGCGCCAAGAAGGCTGTTGAAGCCTTGAAGTCAACCAACGCCGACGTTCAGGCCGGTATCAACATCGTGTCAAAGGCCCTTGAAGCGCCTTTGCGCCAGATCGTTGAAAACGCCGGTGTCGAAGGCTCCATCGTTGTGGGCAAGCTGCTCGAGAAATCCGGCAACTACGGCTTTGACGCACAGAACGAGGAATACGTCGACATGATTGCCGCTGGTATCATCGACCCCACCAAGGTCGTGCGTATTGCCCTGCAGGATGCAGCCTCGGTTGCCTCGCTGCTGATCACCACCGAAGCCATGATCGCTGAAAAGCCAAAGAACAGCCCAGCTGGCGGCGGCATGGGCGGCGGCATGGGCGGCGGCATGGGCGGTATGGGCGGCGGTATGGATTTCTAAATCCAGCACCACGACCAACGTTTGTGAACGACAGAACCCCGGTGGCAGCACCGGGGTTTTTTGTTGCGGTGTAGTATTGGGATACGACCCGTAAAATCCGGCAATACCCTATGTTTGACCATGTGTGATTTCAAAATCTCCAGTTCAATATCATCACACTTATGCCAAGAGGGAATACGCCATGACCACCAATCTCAATTCAACACTGGACAGCATTCTGACTAAAGTCACATCGGGTGATGTGAAAGACCGCGTGCCGGGCGTTGTTGCGATGCTGACGGACCGCACGGCCAACACTTATGAAGGTGCAGCTGGTGAACATGTTTTGGGTTCAGGCGTTGCCATGACGACCGA
>JANOVC010000053.1:0-16839 GCA_031417195.1 Rhodobiaceae bacterium | reverse complement strand
TCGTCCCCACTGCTACAATCCGCCGGCCATTGGCCCGCGCTGCCTTCAGCCGCGCGACAGTTTCTGCTGAAACTTCACCCCATTCCGCATGCATCTTGTGATCGCGCGTATCGTCTGCCTTCACCGGGAGAAACGTACCCGCTCCCACGTGCAAGGTTACAAATTCAGTCGCAATTCCAGAGGCTTGAAATGCTTTCATCAGCTCACGCGTGAAGTGCAACCCAGCCGTGGGTGCTGCAACCGCACCCGAATGCTGCGCAAATATGGTCTGATAGTCAGCAACATCCTGCGCATCCGTCGCCCGTTTGCCCTCGATATAGGGCGGCAGAGGCATGCGCCCAACGGCCAGAATGGCTTCATCCAGAACAGGCCCGCTGAAATCAAACGCCAGCGTGATTTCGCCTGCCTCGCCCTTGGATTCCACAGTCGCATCAAGATCGCCAGCCGCACACACCTTGCCCTCAGCGCCAAAGCGCAACCGGTCACCCGCCTGCAATTTCTTTCCGGGCTTGGCAAAGGCCTTCCAGCGCGAACCATCAATGCGCATATGCAGCAACGCTTCAATTTTCGGCGTAGCATCACCGCGTCCAACGCGAACGCCGGAAAGTGCCGCAGGAATCACCTTGGTATTGTTGAAAACCAGAACATCGCCAGCGCGGAGCTGCGACGGCAAATCAGCTACAGTGAGATCGGAAAACCCGTCTCCCACCACAAGCAGCTTGGCGCTTTCACGTGGCACCGCCGGACGCAAGGCAATGCGGTCCGGCGGCAAGTCAAAGTCAAAATCAGAAACAAGCATTGCGGGACGACCGCTGTTACTTTGCGTCCGCGGCAACCTGCATCTTCACGATCTTGTCAGGATTCTTTACAGGCTCTCCGCGCTTCAATCCATCAACAAGCTCCATGCCGGAGGTCACGCGTCCCCATACCGTGTACTGATTATCAAGGAACGAGGCATCACCAAACACGATAAAGAACTGGCTGTTGGCCGAATTCGGATTGCCCGAACGCGCCATCGAGCAAATGCCGCGCACATGCGGCTCCTTGGAAAATTCAGCCTTGAGGTCAGGCTTCTTCGAGCCACCCATGCCGGTGCCGGTGGGATCGCCACCCTGTGCCATGAAACCTTCAATCACGCGGTGAAACACCACGCCATCATAAAAGCCTTCACGCGCCAATTCTTTGATATGCTTCACGTGGCCCGGTGCCAGCTTCGGCAACAGTTCGATGGTGACACGGCCCTTGGCCAAATCCAAATAAAGTGTATTTTCGAGATCGCTCATTATTGCACAGTTACCTTTATCATTTTGTCTGGGTTTGCAGGGGGTTCGCCACGTTCAATCCGGTCAACGCAGAACATGCCTTCATCATCAACTTTGCCAACAACGGTGTATTGGTTGTCCAGGAACCCGCCTTCGGCAAACATCACAAAGAATTGGCTGTTGGCTGAATCAGGGTCGCTCGAACGCGCCATGCCCACCGTGCCGCGGGCAAAGTGTTCCTTGCTGAATTCGGCTTTCAGGTTCGGCTCATCCGAGCCGCCGGTGCCGGTGCCGGTTGGGTCACCCGTCTGCGCCATGAAGCCGTCGATCACGCGGTGAAATACCTGGCCATTGTAGAAGCCCTTGCCCGCCAACTTGGTCAACTGCGCAGCATGGTTGGGCGCAACGTCGGCCCGCAGCGTAATTGTAAAACTGCATTTCTTGCTGGTTTCCACCACCAATTTGCCATCGGCAAAAGCAGGTGCAGCCATTAACAGGGCTGCAATGGCAATAAAGCCAAGTCTCTTCATTCTATCTCTCCGGTTCGGTTGAAGTTAAAAAAATCCCGTGAATTACTAGTGCGCAATATCGCCTGAATTGGGGCCGCGCAAGCACTCAATTTTTCAGTGCATCAGCCACCGCCGCCTGCGCTTCTTTGGGAATGAACAGCGTCACATCACCGCCCATTTTGGCGATTTGCTTCACCAGCGAAGATGCAATCATCCGCGTGGCAGGCGATGCCGCCAGAAACACGGTTTCGATGTCTGGTGCCAGCGCCCCGTTCATTTGACCCATATGCACCTCGTAATCAAAATCCGTAGCGTCCCGAAGACCGCGAATGATGACACCCGCATGGGCGCGTCTGGCCGCATCCACCGTCAAATCATCATAGGTCACGAAACTGATCTTCACGCCCGTATGGTTGGCAATGGGTGTTGTCACCGCTTCAAGCACGGCGATACGCGTTTTTTCATCCAACAATACCTGTTTGCCGGGATGGGTGCCGACACCAATGACGAGCTTGTCCACTAGTCGCGCCGCACGGGCAATGATGTCGAGATGCCCGTAAGTGACGGGATCAAAAGAACCGGGGTAAAATCCTGTCCGTGCCATGGGTTATTATCCCGCTATCTGCCCTTCAGTGCAAGCCAAACACCGCCACCCGCGAGACAAAGCCCGCTGGCAATTTCAATGGCGCGAATACGCGAGCGTGAAAGCCAAGCGCCCGCCCTGCCCGCCATGATCGCATATAACGTATCGCCCGCTCCCGCGATCGCCATGAAGGTAAAGCCCAGCAACATCGTTTCCCGCAACACATCGCCACCCTTCGACAAAAACGGCGGAATGAGCGCTCCAAACAACACGAGCATTTTCGGATTGGACATGATCACCACAAACCCCTGCAGGAAAAAGCTGCCGCGCGGCCGAACCCTGTCGACTGCCACCGCCAAATCGCCGTTGGACCGCAACAACTTGATGCCCATCCAAACAAGATAGGCAGCGCCCACCCAGCGCAACACATCAAACCAAACACCCATAACCTGAATGGCAGCACCCAAGCCCACCGCCGCAATTGCAAGCCACACCACAACACCTGTCTGCGTTCCCAACACATTCAGGAGACCAGCCCGAGAACCATATCGCAGGCTATTGGCAATGATCACCGTCACCGTTGGCCCCGGCACCAGCGCCAAAGCCAGTGCGGCAAGACAGAATGCAAAATAGGTTTCAGATGTCATGACTGTGTTTCATCCTCATCTCCAGATTCGTCCTCGCTCAGACGTTCGACGGAAACCACATGTTCATCATCCGCCGTATTGATCACAATCACACCTTGTGTGGAGCGACCAGCCTTACGAATGCCATCAACCGGACAGCGAATGAGCTGCCCACCATCGGTGACCAGCATGATCTGGTCCGAATGATCGACAGGGAAGGACGCAACGAGAGGTCCGTTGCGCTCGTTCACCGCCATCGCAACAATGCCTTTGCCGCCACGATTGGTGTTACGGTATTCAAACGAAGACGTGCGCTTGCCATATCCATTGCTGGAAACAGTAAGAATCACCTGTTCGGCGGCTCCCATGGCGGCATAGCGTTCCTGGCTCAAACCGGTGTCTGCCACCGCTTCCTCATCAGACGCTTCGACATCAGCCTCCTCGCCCGCAACCGCGCGCGACATCTTGAGGAATGCAATGCGCTCTTCTGCCGAAGCTTCCACATGGTGAATGATCGCCATCGAAATCACATGGTCGCCAGCCTCAAGCCTGATCCCGCGCACACCCGTTGAATCGCGTCCCTTGAACACGCGAACATCATCCACGCAGAAACGAATGCACTGTCCCAGCGCTGTTGTAAGAAGTACATCATCCGCAGCCGTACAAATCTCAACACCTGCAATCATGTCGCCGTCATCAAGCTTCATGGCAATCTTGCCAGACCGGTTGATGTTTTCAAAATCATCCAGTGCATTGCGGCGCACCCCACCGGACTTGGTCGCAAACATAAGATTCAGGTTTGCGGCTTCGGATGGATTTTCCGGAAGCGGCATGATTGTGGTAATGCGTTCATCCTGTGACAGCGGCAACAGGTTGATCAGGGCCTTGCCGCGCGATTGCGGATTTCCAACCGGCAGGCGCCAGACCTTCATGAGGTAAACCATGCCCAGCGACGAGAAGAACAATATCGGCGTGTGCGTGTTTGCAACAAAGAGCTTGGTAACGAAATCCTCGTCCTTCATGGCAACGCCGGTGCGGCCCTTGCCGCCGCGCCGCTGTGCGCGGTAAGCCGAAAGCGGCACCCGCTTCACATAGCCTGCATGTGAAACCGTGATCACCATGTCTTCGCGGGCAATCAAGTCCTCATCGTCAACCTCACCATCATTTTCAATGATTTCTGTTTTACGTGGTGTTGCAAAATCATTCTTTATACTGATCAATTCATCCTTGATGATGTTCATCACGCGCAGGCGGGAACGCAGGATATCGAGATACTCGGAAATCTCGCCCGCCAGCTTTTGCAGCTCGGCGGTGATTTCATCCATGCCAAGGGCCGTAAGGCGTTGCAGGCGCAAATCAAGAATGGCGCGCGCCTGCTCTTCTGAAAGCCGGTAGTTGTTGTCAGCACCCAGGCTGTGGCGCGGATCGGCAATGAGCGCAATCAGCGGACCTAGATCCTTGGCGGGCCAAGTTCGGCCCATCAAGGCCTCACGCGCTTCACCGGCATCCTTCGAGCGGCGGATAAGTGCTATCACATCATCGATATTGGCAACGGCAATCGCAAGCCCCACCAAGATATGCGCCCGGTCCCGCGCCTTGGTCAGCAGGAATTTGGTGCGGCGGGTAACCACCTCTTCGCGGAAGGTAATGAAGGCCTGCAACAGGTCCTTGAGATTGAGCTGCTCTGGCCGCCCGCCTGTCAGCGCGATGTTGTTGACGCTGAATGTGCTCTGAAGCTGTGAGAACCGGTAAAGCTGGTTCAACACCACATCGGGCACGCCATCGCGCTTGATTTCGATGACAACGCGCATACCCTCGCGCGAAGATTCATCGCGGATATCAGAAATGCCTTCAATGCGCTTGTCGCGCACCATTTCGGCAATCCGCTCTATCATCACGGCTTTGTTCACCTGGTAGGGAATTTCCGTAACAATCAGCGCCTGCCGATCCTTGCGGATTTCCTCGATGTCGACGCGACCTCGCAAAACAATTGAACCACGCCCGGTATGGAAGGCTTGCTTCACACCAAGACGACCAAGAACGATGCCACCCGTGGGAAAGTCCGGCCCCGGAATAAGCTCAATCAAGTCATCAATGGAGATCGCAGGATTATCAATCGTCGCAATCGTGGCATCAATCACCTCACCGAGATTGTGGGGTGCCATATTGGTGGCCATGCCAACCGCAATACCGCCCGCACCGTTGACTAGAAGATTGGGATACTTGGCAGGAAGAACTGTCGGCTCGCGGAACTCATTGGAATAGTTGAACTGGAAATCAACCGTGTCCTTGTCGAGATCATCGAGCAATGGCACGGCAGCCTTTGCCAGACGCGATTCCGTGTAACGGTCGGCAGCAGGCGGATCACCATCAACAGAACCAAAATTGCCCTGCCCGTCAATCAATGGCAGTCGCAGCGAAAAATCCTGCGCCATGCGCACCAGCGCGTCGTAGATCGCCAAGTTGCCGTGCGGATGGTATTTACCCATCACGTCACCCACCACACGGGCGGATTTCTTGTAGGCCTTGTCCGGCGTAAAGCCGTTCTCATCCATGGTATACAAGATGCGTCGATGCACCGGTTTCAAACCGTCGCGCACGTCCGGCAGCGCCCGGCTTACGATCACGCTCATGGCGTAATCGAGATAGCTCTTCTTCATCTCGTCTTCGAGATTGATATTCGTAATTTCACCGGGATTGGCGGGCGGCGGCGCGCCAGAAATGTCGTCTTTATCGGTCACGGACAGCCTTCAGAATCTGCAATTTGACCGCTTCAGAACCGGCACAGATTTATGCGATTCGAGCGATAGTGCAGTCTAGTTGGACAGGCCCGAAACCGCAACGAAAAGCGGCGTTAATCCACGTCAAATTTTACGGAATTTCACGCCGTTTCCATGATACCAGCCATCGCCGGATTTGACGCTGGAACAACTGATTTTGCCACTCATCCATGTGGACCAGACGATGCAAAGCTTGCCACCGCTGATGCGCCAGCGACCGCTATCTTGCCGCCCCTGCATCTGGCCAGACAGTGTACCGTTTACACGCGCAACGATCTTGAGCGTTACCGCGCCATTAACCACCGCCGTGAAATTTCCCGGGAAAAGCTGCCCCAACTGCGCCGGAGACAGAGAAGATTGGTCAGCCGCCTGTGACTGCGGTGCAAAAACCGCCAAAAACATTGCAGAAATAATCGAAATAACATGCCGTTTCATTGGAAAAACCCCTGAATTGCTGCATTGCAACATTTAAGCGGTTCGGTTAATCACCAAGTGTGAGTTAAATATGGCAGGCCACGGCTTCACCTTGCCGGTCCTGCCCACAACAAAAGCGTCCTTTAGAATGGAACTTCGTCATCCAAATCGCGGGCAAAGCTCTGGGGCTTGCCACCGCCAGATCGCATCGGACTGGATTGGCCGAAATCATCGCTAGCACCGCCGCCCATGCCTGCGCTATCACCGCCACCGGGCTTGCCGCCCAGCATGGTCAGCGTGCCGCCATAGTTCTGCAAAACGATTTCTGTCGAGTACTTCTCAACACCGTCCTTGTCGGTCCATTTCCGCGTTTGCAGCGAGCCTTCAATATAAACCGTCGTACCCTTTTTCAAATACTGCTCGGCAACCTTGGCAATGCCTTCATTGAAAATCACCACGCGGTGCCACTCGGTTTTTTCCTTGCGCTCGCCCGTGGACTTGTCGCGCCATGTATCCGACGTCGCGATACTCAAATTCACGATTGGTTTGCCGTCTTGCGTGTGGCGCACTTCAGGATCCTTGCCCAAATTACCCACCAGAATAACCTTATTGACTGAACCTGCCATTTGAAACACTCCCAATTTTTCTCCCTTCTAGTGCCTCCGCCCGGCAGTTTCACTAGATGGGTCAGCTTATCCACGCCTAATATGTTCATTATTTGTTCTAATATCAAGCACAAAAAAGGCCGCAACTCTTGCAAGTTACGGCCCGATCAGCTGATTTGCATAATGTTACATCCTGCCAAACAGCTTGGCAAAACGGCCTGCAGGCTTCGCATTCGCAACTGCGAGATGGCTTGTGTCATGCTTTGTCTGCATCGTGGCAGTCGTGTAAACGTTTGAATAAGCTTCAAAAATCCAGTTCATTTTTATTCTCCTAAGTCTTCGTTTCGATGTACCTGATATGCGCTTTGTGCTCTTGCAACACAAACGGTATAAAGCTACAAGTCATATCAGGAAATGTTACAGATAGTGCGTCTCAGTACTCTTCGCCATATGTGATCATTAATACCGAACCGATGGTAACTGCAGAGCCAACCCCTTGGGCAAATGAAAACCCTTCCCCCAGAAAAAGGATTGCACCAATTATTCCAAAAATGGGCGTGAGATTTAGGAAGGTTCCCGCAACATTCGCGCTCACTGACCGAAGGGCGAACATATAAAGCGAAAACGCCACCGCATACTGGACTACGCCGGAAACACACACCACGAGCCAGACAGGCAATGGAAAGGAGAAGTCGATCGCATGTTTGGTCCCAAGTCCAACCCCAACAAGTACCAAAGCGGCGAACACCAATGCCAAGCTTTGCTGCCACGCGACTGCCAAAATGGGATCGCAACGGGACGCGATCCTTGAAGTTAGCAGCACATAGACAGCCGCAGTTGCAATCGCCGCAAACATCAGCCCCAACCCAAAAAAGCTATTGCCCGATAGACTGTTGGGATTGACCAAGTCGAGCGCAATGACAACACCCAACATTGCAAGCGTTGAGAGACCGAGTAATCGCCAACTGGGCCAGACACGCATGATGATCGCAGACAAAATAACGATCATGATTGATTCCGACGATTGAATCAGCGTAGCCCCGCTCGCATTCATGTACTTCAGACCAATGAGACCAAACAAATGTGCTATTCCGGGCTCCAACAAACCCAGCCATGCATGTCGACGAGCCCCGGTGCGATCCCCCGGCGGAATGTTCCTGAGCCAGACAACAAACCACAACACCGTCACACTCGCCGCCAATTGCAAGAAAAGCAGCACAAGAGGAGATACCTCCGCCAAAGCCGCTTTAGAAAGCACAGTTGCCGTACCCCAGCTGAACGCGGCCAGCACGGCGGCCAGCATACCAAGCTTAGTACTTCTTGATTGCATTCATGCCCCCGTAACATTTGAGGCCAAACTAGCTTTTGTTAGCGCAATAGCACAAACGGCAATAACTTGCAGGACCTGTCAGAAAACCTTACACACTGTGAATGTCCCGCCGCCTCCCCTCACTCAACGCACTAAAGGCTTTTGAAGCTGCCGCGAGGCATGTGAGTTTTACGGAGGCATCAACCGAATTGTTTGTCACCCACGCCGCCATCAGCCGTCATATCCGCGAACTTGAGGAATATCTCGGCACCCAGCTCTTCAACCGTACAGGACGCGGCGTAACCCTCACAGAAGCCGGCATCCGATTTGGCAAACAACTGACGCCCCTTTTCGACTCTCTCGCCGAAGCTTCGCGCGAAGCCGCAGCCGTAGGCGCTGCCCGCCCACTCAATGTGTCAATCGAGCCCGCCATCGCTTCCCGCTGGCTGGTTGCACGCCTCGGAAAATTCCAGGAGCTGCACCCGGATATTGAACTCAACATCGACCCCACCAGCCGCCTCGTGGATTTCCACGCCGATAATGTGGAGCTTGGCATCCGCTATGGCGATGGTACGTGGGTAGATGTGGAAATGACCAAGCTTTCGGAAGTGACGATCTTCCCCGTCTGTGCGCCATCACTGGTGTCAGATGCACCAGATTTGAAGCCCGCCGACCTCAAGGATTACAATCTCCTCCATGAACAGCGCAAACAATGGTGGGCGGAGTGGCTAGCGGCAAACGGCGTGGAAGGTGCCGAAGATTGGAAGGGCACTGTATTCCAAAACCATCTCGCAATTGAAGCCGCCGAATCCGCCCAAGGATTTGCGCTAGGCGATCAAATACTGTGCACGGATTCCATTCTGGAGGGCTGGCTCAAGCGCCCCTTCAACAGCGACATGAAAGACCATGGCAGTTACTGGATTGTGCGGGCAAAAAGCTCCAAGGAATCTGCCACCGCCCGCTCCTTCCGCGAATGGCTGATGAGCGAAATGGTGGATACCAACAAGAAATTTGCAACACTCAAAGCCAACCGCAATCGAATCGGCTAGTGCTGGAAAAAATCAAAGGGAAACGTGATGGCAAAAGCCAAATATGATTGTTTGAAGTGTCCGGGCTATTGCTGCTCCTACCCCGTCATCGAAGTCAAAGATAAAGACGCAGCGCGCATCGCCAAGCATTTCGATTTGCCGCTGGAAAAAGCCGAAAAGAAATTTTTCAAGAAAGCCCACGGCTACGCACGCATCATGCGCCGCCAGAAAGATACGATCTACGGCAAGATCTGCCAATTCTTCGACACCAAGGAACGCCGCTGCACAATATACCATGCACGTCCCTCCACCTGCCGCGTTTTCCCCGGTGAAGGCCATTGCGGCTATTATGATTTTTTGAAGTTCGAGCGCGACGGCCAGGAAGACCAAACATACATCTCGACGACCATGCACTCGGGGAATTAGTCACAATACTCTCCATCATCGGCCTTGAGCCGATGACCCAGACTGGTTGGTCGGGTCACGCCCGACCATGGGGAGTTTAGGGAGAATGTTCTAGGAATAAGAAATGATTAACTTTCACAGTCTTTCATCGCTATCCGCCACCGAACGCGCCACTCTTTTGAAACGCACGGAGGGCGATCTCGCGCCATTCATCGAAAAGGTAAAACCCATCATCGAGGCGGTGCGTGTTGAAGGTGATGCAGCCCTCGCCCGTTTTGCCAAACAATTCGACAAAGCCCCTGTTGAGCCAAATGCGATCGCAGCTACGGAAGCAGACTTTGCCAGCGCTCACACGGCACTTGAGCCAGACCTCCGCGAAGCCATTACCTTCGCCGCAACAAACATTCGCAAATTCCATGAGTTGCAAAAACCAGAAAGCGAATGGTCCGCCGAAATCCGCCCCGGCCTGCACGCAGGCGACCGCACCACGCCTATTCCATCCGTTGCCTGCTACATCCCGCGCGGCAAGGGCTCCTTCCCCTCCTCCGTGTTGATGACCTGCATTCCAGCCGCTGTCGCAGGCGTTGAGGATATCTGCATTACGACACCTCCCGGACCAGATGGCAAAATCGATGCCGCATCCCTCGTCGCTGCCCGTGCTGCTGGCGTCAGCAAAGTATATAAATGCGGTGGCGCGCAAGCCATCGCCGCCGTGGCTTACGGCACGCAGACAGTTTCAAAATATGTGAAAGTCGTTGGCCCCGGCTCCCCTTGGGTTGTTGCCGCCAAACGCCTGCTGTCAGACCTCATTGACACCGGAACACCCGCTGGCCCGAGTGAATCCATCATCTTTGCCGATGAAACCACCGATGGCCGCCTCGCCGCCCTCGACATGTTGATTGAAGCCGAACACGGCGATGACAGTTCATGCTTCCTCGTCACCACGAGCAAAGAGGTGGCAGACGCCGCATTGAAAGCAATTCCTGAATACTGGAGCCACATGGGCGAGCTCCGCGTTGGCTATACGAAATCCGTTTTCAGCTCAACACGCGGCGGCATCTTGCTGGCGCGCGACGTGAACGAAGCCATGGACTTCATCAACGACTACGCTCCCGAACATTTGCAAATCCTGTCAAAGGAATCACGCAAATATGTGGACTTTGTAAAACACGCCGGAGAAATCCTGCTCGGTGAACACACGCCGTCCACGTTGGGCAACTTCGTCCTCGGCCCCAGCCACGTACTGCCAACCGGCGGCTGGGCCAAAACCTTCTCGGCGCTCTCCGTGCATGACTTCATGAAACGAACTTCGATCGTCGAAGTCACCCCCGCCGCCTATCCCGAACTCGCCAAACACGCTGCGGTCATCGCAAAGTATGAAGGCTTTGACGCCCATGCAAATGCGGTGGGCGAACTGAGAAAGAAGCTGTTGGGGAATTAACGCCGCAAAATCGGTAGCCTGTGTCGCAGTAAAAATGACAAATATTCCACGTTGATCCATCATCACACTATGACCAGTACTTCACAAGATTCCCGCCGCGGCATTTTTCTCGTTGCTGGCTCTGCATTGGTTTGGAGTTTTGGCGGAACCATATCGCGGTTTCTGGAAGCCACCGATAGCTGGACGGTTATTTTCTGGCGGTCCATTTTTGCGGCCCTTTTCTTGCTTTGCTTCATGCTGTGGCGCGACGGGCCACGCGGTACGTTGAAGCTTTTCAAAAACATGGGGCTACCAGGGCTTGGTGTGGCGCTGTGCTTTGCAATCGCAAGCATCTTTTTCGTCATTGCTTTGGCCTACACCAGCGTCGCCAATATTTTGCTGATGCAGGCGGCTGGTCCGCTTATTGCGGCACTCCTGACATGGACGCTGTTTGGCGAAAAAATATCAGTACCAACGTGGCTCGCGATCATTGCGGTCATTATTGGTGTGGCCATCATGGTGTCGGACTCGGTCTCCGGCAACGTGTCACCGATTGGAAACGGGCTCGCCCTTCTCATCTCCGTTGTCTTTGCCATCGCAACCGTCATCACACGGCGACATGCCCACGTGCGAATGTCTCCCGCCGTGTGTTTGGGAATGGTGATTGCAACTTGCGTTTCCGGAGCGATGGCAGGCACCTATCTTGTCACGGCAACCGACATGGTCTGGTTATTTGCGTTCGGTGCCATCAATCTGGGACTTGGACTTGCCATGTTTGTTACAGGGGCGCGTCTTTTACCAGCAGCCCTGGCGTCATTGGTTTCAACGCTTGAACCTGTTTTGGGTCCAATCTGGGTCTGGCTGATTCACCATGAAGTACCATCGAGCCGAACACTGATTGGAGGTGCGGTTGTGTTTGCAGCACTCTTCATTCACCTGACGCTGGATTGGAAACGGCAGTCCCGTCAGGCCATCTAAAAGTTATGCCCCGCTGCGACATTCATGCGCCAACGGGGCCTCGATATATCAAGTTTTAGCTTGAAGTAGTCCGATTTAAATCGAACCAGACAAGAGGAGTAAAAACCTACTCTTCAATTGTAAATTACGATGAGAGCGGCAATTCGGTCCGGCAATGCCAGTATTTAACCGGCAGCTTCAGCCGAAAAGTTATCACATGTCCTGCTGTGATAAATGATGGTGATTGGGTGGCGTCATGGCCCCTCCAAGAATTTTTGTTACACCGTGTTACCGGCTCAAGAGAACCCAAGTAACACTTTATATCTTGGACTCATCACAACGCATGTCAATACACAAAAACCAAAAAGTACGGGGCTGAGTTTACATTTCATGAACGAGAAAATTCAGCGCACAGCATGTTCTTTTACGAAAGCCGCAATTTCGCGCAAAAATACTTCAGCGAATTGTTCCTGCTTGGCAGCACCTACGCCATGCACTTCGCCGAAGTCCCATTTGGTAAGCGGCACTTTTGCGGCCATATCAATCAGCGTGCGATCCGAGAATATCACATAGGCGGGAACACGTGCTTTCTTGGCAAGCGTTACACGCAAGGCTTTCAATCGCACAAGCAGAGCCCCAGCGCGTGGATCAGCTTCGGTCAACGTTGCAACGATAGCAGCACGCGCTGATTTCTTGGTTAGCCGTGGCTCAAGTTGGCGATAGCGGAATTCTCCAGTGCCACCTAGCAAAGCACGACCCTTCGGAGCGAGCGACAGGCCACCAAACCCGCCCACATCATGAATGAGAAATCCCGCCGCCACCAATTGGCGAATGATGCCTTGCCATTCCGTACGCGGACGATCTTTCCCAAGACCGAATACATGCAGCTCCGTATGGTTCAGCGCCACAGCCTTGTCATTGGGTTTGGCCAGCAACACATCAACAATGTGCACAGCGCCAAAACGCTCACCCGTCGCGCGAACGGCTTCCAAAAGCTGCTTTGCTTCAACCGTGCCATCAATTGTTTTTCCGGGACTCAAACACACATCACAATTTCCGCAAGCCTCCGAGTCTTCGCCAAAATATCCCAACAATGAAACACGTCGGCAACTCGGCGCTTCACAATAGGATACAAGCGCATCAAGCCTGCGGTTCTCGCGCCGTTTGTGGTCTTCACTTGCATCACCCTGCTCAATGAATTGCCGTCGCAGGCGAATGTCGCCAAGGCCAAACACCATATGCGCCTCAGCTGCTGCCCCATCGCGTCCGGCACGACCAATCTCCTGATAATACGCATCAAGTGACGATGGCAGATCCGCATGAAAAACAAAGCGCACATCGGGCTTGTCGATGCCCATGCCAAAGGCAATTGTGGCACACACGATCACACCCTTCTCCGTCATGAACAAGTCCTGCGCGTCAGAACGCTGCGTGGGCGTCAGCCCCGCATGATAAGCCACGGCACGGTGTTTCTTCCCCACCAGAAATTCCGCAATCTCTTCCGTGCTCTTGCGCGACAGAGCATAAACAATGCCGCTTTCACCCGTATGATCCTCCAAAAACCGCAACAGCTGCTGCTTGGCATTATCCTTGTTGTGAACCGTGAGCTTGATATTGGGCCGGTCAAACCCCGACACAAAAACTTCCGCCCGCCCGCCAAACAGCTTTGCGACGATATCGCGCCGCGCCGCTTCATCTGCCGTGGCCGTAAAAGCCCCAATGGGTGCATCGGGAAACGCCTCGCGCAAACCATGCAGCGCTTCATACTCCGGCCGAAACGATGCGCCCCATTGCGAAATGCAATGGGCTTCATCAACTGCAATCAAATTGACATCCAATCGCTGCAAAGCCGAAATCATCCGCTCCGTCATCAGGCGTTCCGGTGCGAGATATAAAATCCGCACCAGTCCTGCCGCCACCCGCTTCCAGATATCCACGTTATATTCACGCGACGCCGCCGAATTGATCGTTTCTGCGGCCACTCCCGCAAGCTTCAACGCCGCAACCTGGTCCTGCATCAGCGCCACAAGGGGCGAAACAACAATCGTCAAGCCCTGCTTCACCAGCGCCGGCACTTGGTAACATAATGATTTGCCAGACCCCGTGGGCATCACAGCCAGAACATGCCGCCCACCGATGAGATGATCAACAATATCCTCCTGCCCCGGCCTGAAGTCGTCAAAGCCGAATACCTCGCGCAAGACCTTTGCTTTTGCCGTCATCACTTCCCACTTAACGATGCTGTGGATATCCGCTGATCTGCTGTCATCTGCTGACCGTTTATTCCCTACAATACGACATATTGCATACGTTCACGTTTTGATCTAGTCAGGTTTCATGTCCCAACATAAGCGCGTTATATCGATTCAGGGTGCCCGCGAGCACAATCTGAAAAATGTTTCTCTGGAAATACCAAGGGATGCCCTTGTGGTGTTCACCGGATTGTCCGGTTCCGGCAAATCGTCTCTCGCGTTTGACACGATTTATGCGGAGGGCCAGCGCCGTTATGTGGAAAGCCTTTCGGCCTACGCGCGGCAATTCCTGGAAATGATGCAGAAACCCGATGTGGACCAGATCGACGGTCTTTCCCCTGCCATTTCCATCGAGCAGAAAACCACTAGCCGCAATCCGCGCTCCACGGTTGGGACGGTTACTGAAATCTATGACTACATGCGCCTGCTCTTCGCGCGCGTTGGTATTGCATACTCGCCGACCACGGGCCTTCCCATCGAAAGCCAGACCGTGACCATGATGGTGGACAAGGTGATGAGCCTGCCCGAGGGCGAACGGCTATATATTCTGGCTCCCATTGTGCGGGGCCGCAAAGGCGAATATCGCAAGGAATTTGCCGAGTTGCAGAAAAAGGGCTTCCAGCGCGTCAAGGTCGACGGCGTGTTTTACGAAATCGACAGTGTTCCGGCGCTCGACAAAAAATTCAAACACGATATTGATGTGGTAGTGGACCGCCTTGTTGTGCGAAACGATTTGGGCACACGACTTGCTGACTCTTTCGAAACCGCATTGAAACTCACAGAGGGCTTGGCCATTGCCGAGTTCACCGACAAGCCTTTGCCAAAATCACAGACGAGCGAAGATAGCGCCAACAAATCCAAAAACGAAACCCACGAGCGCATCATCTTCTCGGAAAAATTTGCCTGCCCCGTGTCAGGCTTTACCATTGAAGAAATTGAACCCCGCCTGTTCTCCTTCAACAACCCCTTTGGCGCATGTCCCGCCTGCGATGGCCTCGGCACGGAACTGAAATTTGAAGCGGAATTGGTCGTCCCCTATACCTCCCTGTCATTGCGTCAGGGCGCAATTGCGCCATGGTCCAAAGCCGGTGCCACATCGCCCTATTATACCCAAACGCTGGAGGCCCTATCAAAGCACTATAAGGCGTCGATGTCTGCGGCCTGGAGAGATCTGCCAAAGAAATTCCAGGATGCCGTGTTGAATGGCACCGGCGATGAAGAGGTCACCATCACCTATGACGATGGTCTGCGCTCTTACAAAACCAAAAAGCCATTCGAAGGTGTCATCGGCAACATTGAGCGGCGCTGGCGCGAAACCGACAGCAACTGGATGCGCGAAGAATTGGCCCGCTACCAATCCGATCAGCCCTGCCGCGCCTGTGAAGGAAACCGCCTGAAGCCACAAGCGCTAGCCGTGAAGATCGATCATATGCACATCAGCCAGGTTACTGGCCTGTCCATTCAAACGGCCAAGCAGTGGTTCACCGATTTGGAAGCCAAACTGACGCCGAAGCAAAATGAAATCGCCACCCGCATTTTGAAGGAAATCAAGGCACGGCTGAAATTTCTGGTGGATGTCGGTCTCGAATATCTCAATCTCTCGCGCATGGCCGGAACCCTCTCCGGTGGCGAAAGCCAGCGCATTCGGCTTGCCTCGCAAATCGGCTCCGGCCTTACCGGCGTTCTCTATGTGCTGGATGAGCCCTCCATCGGTCTGCACCAGCGCGACAATGCCCGCCTGCTCGAAACCCTCATCCACCTGCGCGATATCGGCAACACGGTGATCGTGGTTGAGCATGACGAGGATGCAATCAAGCTGGCGGACTATGTGGTGGATATCGGTCCCGGCGCTGGCGTCAACGGCGGTCACATCATTGCTCAAGGCACACCCGATCAGGTCATGGCAAACCCCGAGTCGATCACGGGGCAATATCTCACGGGCATGCAGCAGGTACCCATTCCAAACCATCGCCGCAGGTGGCAAAAAAACCGTTCAATCCGCATCAAGGGTGCCCGTGCCAACAACCTCAAAAACGTTTCCGCCGAAATTCCGTTGGGTGTGTTTACCTGTGTGACGGGCGTCTCGGGTGGCGGCAAATCCACGCTGCTCATTGACACGGTGTATCGCGCGCTGGCCCGCAAACTCATGGGCACCCGTGAACCACCCCTTGAGCATGACAAGATTGACGGGATCGAGCTGCTGGACAAGATCATCGACATCGATCAATCCCCCATTGGCCGCACGCCGCGCTCGAACCCCGCCACCTATACGGGCGCCTTCACGCCCATCCGCGATTGGTTCGCAGGCCTGCCCGAAGCCAAAACCCGCGGATATGAACCCGGCCGTTTTTCCTTCAACGTCAAAGGTGGCCGCTGCGAAACCTGCCAGGGCGATGGCGTCATCAAGATCGAAATGCACTTCCTGCCTGATGTTTACGTGACCTGCGATGCCTGTCACGGCAAGCGTTACAATCGCGAAACCCTGGAGATAAAGTTCAAAGATAGATCGATCGCCGATGTCCTCGACATGACGGTGGCGGAGGCAGCCGAATTCTTCCGCGCCGTGCCGAGTGTCCGCGACAAGTTTGAGACGTTGGAACGGGTGGGCTTGGGTTACATTCACGTGGGCCAGCAGGCGACGACGCTGTCGGGCGGCGAAGCCCAGCGGGTGAAGCTCGCCAAGGAACTG
>JANOVC010000052.1:0-12538 GCA_031417195.1 Rhodobiaceae bacterium | reverse complement strand
ACCTGCGTGCAACAGCCGCCAGAACCATTGATGATCTCTGGAGGGCCATCGGCAACATCTGCACACTCTTCTCGAAGGAAGAGTGCTCCAACTACTTCGAAGCTGCTGGTTATGGATTCAATTGAACGCGCGATGCTCTAGAATTATCCGAGTTGAGCATATTCAAGATTTCTCCCACTTAAATAACGGGAGACAAACCGTCAGTTATGCAAATGATCAAAGTGTTTTTCATCCAAGTGGAATACCCACCCAAGTTGGATCTGTTATCTTTGAACGGACTAGTGTGGATGAAACTGTTACGATCAATATGACTTATTATTGCGAACATATGATGCCACAAAGAAATTCAATTTTAATGCCTCCTGAAACCCCCTAAAACATGAGTGAAGGCGGCAGAGATTTAATGGTCATAAACTTTAAAATATCTGAGTTTTTGAATTGAATTTCGAAAGTTTTTAGAGATAACACCAGTCTTTTAAAACAAAAACTGGTCTATGCCGCATCTGCAGGATGAACGCGCTTCTTGATCTCCGCACCGTGTTCGCGCTCGACAATTGCAATATCATAATGACTTTGAAGATCGAGCCAGAATTGGGCAGTGTTGCCGAAGTAGAGTGCCAGTCGCAAAGCCGTATCTGCCGTGATTGACCGGCGGCTGTTGAGAATATCGGTCACGCGGCCCGACGGCGCGCCCAAGTTAATCGCCAGCCGGTTTGCGCTGAGTTTCCGCGCTTCCATTTCGCGGCGCAGAAGACGTCCGGGGTGAATTGATGGAGCCAAATTATTAATCGCTTGCGATGACAGCTTATTCTCCCTCTTCCGCCGGATCAAGCAGCCGGTGCAGGTGTACAATGAAGTAGCGCATCTGGGCGTTGTCGATGGTTTCACGGGCCTTGCCTTGCCAAGCGTCATGGGCTGTGGCGTAGTTGGGGTAAAAGCCCACCACATCGAGCTTGCTCAAATCCTTGAAGTCCACATCCTTCACATCGTCAAGTTCGCCGCCAAAAACCATATGGAGGAGTTGCTTGCCGGGTATCGTGCTTTTTGGTGCGTGAGCCATGGTGCCGCAAGCTCTAACTCACACGCCAGCGATGGTCAATCCTTCGACGAAAATTGTGGGCGCATTGGTGGAGGATTTGAATTCAAGATCAGTGGCGGGCTCCAGTGTCTTGAACATATCGATCAGATTTCCAGCGATAGTGATTTCGCTCACGGGGTAAGCCAGTTCACCATTCTCGATCCAGTAGCCTGATGCGCCTCGACTATAATCACCAGTCACCATATTCACGCTGTTGCCGATGAGTTCGGTAATGAACAGGCCCTGCTTCACGGATTTTATCATCTCATCCGGTGTCTTGCTGCCCGCTGTCATATGCAAATTGCTGGAAGAAGGACCGGGTGGGCCACCGAGGCCGCGGGACCCGTTTCCAGTTGGGGCAATATTGAGCTGGCGCGATGCGCGGAGATCGAGGAACCAGCCCATCAACATGCCATCGTCAATCATGTTGCGCTTGCGGCTGGCAAGACCTTCGCCGTCGAAAGGCTTTGACGACAGCCCACGCATGCGGTGTGGATCGTCGATGATGGAAATGCCTTTCGTGAAAATCTGCTGGCCCATGCGGTCTTTCAAAAAGCCCGTGCCGCGCGCGATGGAGGCGCCATTGATGGCGGACGACAGATGGCCCACGAGGCTTGAGGCCACGCGACGGTCATAGATCACGGGCACCGCTTGCGACGCTGGCTTGCGCGAGCCCACACGCCGCACCGCGCGTTCACCTGCGGATGTGCCAACGTCGTGGGGTTTTTTCAAATCCTCAAAATGGCTGGTGGCGGAATAATCATAGTCACGCTCCATCCCTGTACCTTCGCCTGATATGGCGGAAACGCTGATCGACACACTGGTGCGGTTATAGCCCCTGGCAAAACCGTTGCTGGTTACCAGCGCGATACGGCGCTCGGACGAGGATGCGCCGGCACCACCGGATTTGCTCACGCCCTTCACTGCGAGAGCTGCCTTTTCCACGTCCATGGCCATAGACTTCAATTCATCCGTTGACGGAAGATATTTTGACACGAGGTCAAGCTCTGGAAATTCAGTGGCCAGCAGATCCGCGGGCGCAAGGCCTGCAAAACTGTCAGGCGGTGTGGCGCGGGCCATATCCACGGCGGTTTGCGCCAAACGCTCGAGCGCGTCGGACGTAAATACGCTGCCGGAAATCAGGGCGGAGGACTGGCCGACAAACACGCGAAGGCCAAGACCCTTGCCTTCGGTGCGTTCGAGCTTTTCAATTTGCCCTTCGCGCATTTCGATATCGGTGCCTTGGCCATCGACGGCGAGGGCATCTGCTGCATCCGCCCCCAATTTTTTGGCGCGCGCAACAAGATCGGAGGCAAGGGAGAGAAGGTCATCAGTCATGGGCGAAAACAATCCAACAGAAGAAAAACGGTTATGAGCAGTCCGAAGCTGCGGTTTGATTTGAAGAGCTTCAGACAGCGGGCCGGGTCGTCAGCATCAAATCGCGTGGTTTGCCAAGCCGCGTGAACCGCAGCCAGCGCCACTCCGATATGGGCGATGAACGACGCCTGCACAAGCCACAGGCTTACATCAATTGCAATGAGGGCTGCGGCAAAAAACCCGATCAGCCAGTATTTTGTTGAAGCGCCAAATTGCAGAGCGGTGGATTTGACGCCGATCAGGATATCATCTTGCCTGTCTTGATGGGCATAGATCGTGTCATAGGCCAGCGTCCAGAACACGCCCCCACTATAGAGCATGATGGGCGGCCAAGAGAGTGCGCCATGAACCGCGCTCCAGCCCACCAACGCGCCCCAGTTGAAGGCAAGGCCAAGCACGAGTTGCGGCCAATAGGTGATGCGCTTCATGAAGGGGTAGACGGCAACGATGGCAAACGAGCTGATGCCGAGGATGATTGTGTAGGTGTTGAATTGAACGAGAACGAGCAAGCCGATGAGGCATAGTGCTGACAGAAATACCAAGGCCTGCTTGACGCTCACCCGGCCCGACGGGATGGGCCGCTGTTTGGTGCGGGCAACCCTTGCATCGAAGTTCCGGTCGGCAATATCATTCACCGTGCAACCCGCACCGCGCATGACAATAGCGCCCACGAGGAAGAGGGCCGCGTACCAGAGATTGGGTGTGCCGCCGCCGCGCGCGATGTGGGCCAGAAGCAATCCCCACCAACAGGGCAAGAGTAGCAGCCACCAGCCAATGGGCCGGTCCAGCCGCATGAGCTGGGCATAGGGCTGAACGCCCGTTGGCAGATAGCGCTCGACCCAGTTTCCCGCTGTGGCGTCGGCAATGTGATGGCTGGCATCGGTCATAAGCCTCGTGTTACATCACTCCCACCATGAAAACCACACCCCGCCTTTATGTTGAGGAAAGCCTCAGCACCAATGCCGAAGTGCCTTTGACGCGTGAACAGGCGCATTATCTGACGGGTGTTCTGCGGATGAATGCCGGCGATGCGGTGCGTGCCTTCAACGGACGGGATGGCGAATGGCTGGCCTATCTCACAAGTGTTACCAAAAAATCTGCCGCACTCCGCTGCGAGAAACTGGAGAGTGCCGCAAAGCTTCCGCCGGATATTGATTACCTGTTTGCACCACTGAAACATGCGCGCCTCGATTACATGGTGCAGAAGGCAACAGAACTGGGGGCGCGGCGCTTGCGGCCCGTGATGACCAACCGCACCGTGGCCGAGCGCGTGAACCTCGATCGCATGCGGGCCAATGTTGTTGAGGCCGCCGAGCAATGCAGTCTGGTGCATGTGCCGGAGGTTCTGGAGCCGGAGAAACTGGACAAGGTTTTGGCCGCATGGGATCACGCCCGCATGCTGGTGTTCTGCGATGAAACGATGGGGGACACCAATCCCCTGAAAAGTCTCGGCAACATGACACTTCCCGCCGCCGTTCTCGTGGGGCCGGAGGGTGGCTTCACGTCAGATGAAATCAAGCTGCTGAAATCCCTGCCCTTTGTGCGCCCGATTTCGCTGGGCCCCCGCATTTTGCGTGCCGATACGGCAGCCATTGCCGCCCTTGCCCTTATGCAAGCCACACATGGCGACTGGTGAGCATTTGACTTGCCGGAAAGCGTTCAGGGCCTTACATCCTGTGTCCCAACGGCAACCAAGGAAGACATAACGTGAGCGGACCCACCCCGGACACTGACGCAGCGCGCAGCCCCATTGAAAACAAGCGCCAACTCATTGAAGCCTTGAGCACCGGTTCCAAGCCCAAGTCAGACTGGCGCATTGGCACCGAGCATGAAAAATTCCCCTTCTTGACCGATACGCTGGAACCCGTTCCCTATGAGGGCGCGCGGTCCATTCGTGCACTTCTGGAAGGCATGCGCGACCGCTTTGGCTGGCAGGGTGTCTATGAGGAAGGCCATATCATTGCGCTGGCTGACCCCTACAGCATGGGCAATGTGTCATTGGAACCCGGCGGGCAGTTTGAACTTTCAGGTGCACCACTCGAAACCGTGCATGAAACCTGTCAGGAGGTGCATGAGCATCTGGTTCAGGTGCGTGAAATCGGTGATGCGCTGGGCATCGGATTTCTCGGGCTGGGCGCGTCTCCCATCTGGTCGCGCGCGCATACGCCCGTAATGCCGAAGGGCCGCTACAAGATCATGGCACCCTATATGGACAAGGTGGGCCGCTATGGCCGCGACATGATGTTCCGCACCTGCACGGTGCAGGTCAATCTCGATTTTGGTTCGGAAGCCGACATGGTGCAAAAGCTGCGCGTGTCGCTGGCGTTGCAACCCATCGCAACAGCCCTGTTTGCCAATTCGCCGTTTCTTGATGGTAAGCCCAATGGCTTTCAATCCTTCCGCTCCGAGGTGTGGACCGATACGGATAACGCCCGCTCCGGCATGTTGCCCTTTGCTTTTGAGAGCGGCATGGGTTTTGAGCGCTATGTGGATTATGCGCTCGATGTGCCGATGTATTTCGTGATGCGGGGTGGCAAGTATATCAATTGCGCAGGCGAGAGTTTCCGCAAATTCCTCGATGGCAAGCTGCCGCAGCTTCCCGGCGAAAAGCCGGTGCTCATGGACTGGAACGACCACATCACCACGATTTTCCCAGAGGTGCGTCTCAAGAAATATCTGGAAATGCGCGGCACGGATTCCGGGCCATGGCGCAGGCTGTGCGCGTTGCCTGCTTTGTGGACGGGCGTTCTTTACGAGCA
This sequence comes from Rhodobiaceae bacterium, assembly GCA_031417195.1. GTDB lineage: Bacteria > Pseudomonadota > Alphaproteobacteria > Rhizobiales > Aestuariivirgaceae > Aestuariivirga. The sequence continues at coordinate 7,324 of JANOVC010000052.1, read as the reverse complement.
GGCCCCGCTCGATGCCGCCTGGGATCTGGTGAAGGAGTGGACGGCGGAGGAACGCCAAGCGCTGCGTGACACCGTTCCGCGCGAGGGCTTGAAAACGATCATCCGTGGACGGACGGTTCAGGACATCGCACGCGACATGCTGGCGCTTTCACGCGTCGGTCTGGAAACCCGTGGCAGTCAGGGCTGCAAGGGCAAAACGGAAGTGACGTTCCTTGACGTGCTCGATGAAACCGTGGCCACGGGCAAAACCGCGGCCGAGAACCTGCTTGATCTCTATAATGGTCCCTGGGGCCATGACATCAACCGTGTGTTTCGTGACTTTGCGTATTGAGGGCGTAACTGCTAATTCCAATCATTAGGCTTTTCAGGGGAGCGACGAAATGTTTGAAGGTTCTGGACTATTTGTCATTGGGTTGGTTGCGGTCGTGCTGTTCTTCCTGCTCCGCGCCATCCGCATGGTGCCGCAGGGCTATAATTATACGGTGGAGCGCTTTGGCCGCTATACGCAGACGCTAGGTCCCGGCCTTGGCATCATTGTTCCCTTTATCGACCGCATCGGTGCCAAGATGAACATGATGGAGCGCGTCATTCAGGTCCCTTCACAGGAAGTGATCACCAAGGACAACGCCATGGTGACAGTGGATGGTGTGGCTTTCTATCAGGTGATGAGCGCGGCGAAGGCCACCTATGAGGTTGTTGAACTTCAAAATGCCATCATCAACATGGTGATGACGAATATCCGCACCGTGATGGGCTCCATGGAGCTCGACAGCCTGCTGTCGCAGCGCGATGACATCAACCACAAGCTCTTGGGCGTTGTCGATCAGGCGACGGAGCCTTGGGGCGTGAAGATGACACGCATTGAAATCAAGGACATCAATCCGCCGCGTGACCTGATTGATTCCATGGGACGCCAGATGAAGGCCGAGCGCGAAAAGCGTGCCTCCATTCTCGAAGCAGAAGGCATGCGGCAGGCAGCCATTCTGAGAGCTGAGGGTGAAAAGGCGTCTGTTGTTCTGCAAGCCGAAGGCCGCAAGGAAGCGGCCTTTAAAGATGCTGAAGCGCGCGAACGTTCGGCTGAAGCGGAAGCCAAGGCAACTGAAATGGTGAGCACGGCGATTGCCAACGGCAATGTGCAGGCGATCAACTATTTCGTCGCCAATAATTACATCAAGGCTTTGGAAGCCTTGGCGCAGTCGCCCAACCAGAAAATCCTGATGATGCCTTTGGATGCAACGTCAATCCTTGGTTCCATTGGCGGCATTGCCGAAATCGCGCGCGAAGCCTTCGGCGGTGCTCCGGCGGAAACGCCAAAGCGCCGGACGGGTTCGCCGCTGCCCAGCATTACGCAGAAACCGTAAGGGGCCACGGGACATGCGCGATCTCATCCCCCAAATTGGCAACTGGTTCTGGCTGATTGCCGCCTGTGTGCTGCTGATCTTGGAACTGATGGCACCCGGCGTCTTCTTCATCTGGCTCGCCTTCGCCGCCGCAACGGTTGGCGTCATTGCCTATGTGGTACAGATGTCATGGCAGGTGGAAGCCGTATTGTTTGCGGCTCTTTCGCTCACCTATGCCTATCTCGGCGCGCCGTGGTACTCACGCGGGCGAACCAGTGGCACCGACCAACCCAACCTCAATCAGCGTATCCACGAGCATGTCGGCAAGAGCTTCATGCTCGTCGAACCCATCGTCGGCGGCCACGGCAAACTCGATATCGGCGGCACCCGCTGGGATATCCTAGGGCCGGACATGGCAGCGGGCACGATGGTGAAGGTGAGCGGCGTTGAGGGGCAGAAGCTAAGGGTGATTGGGGGATGAGGGGTTTACCATAGCATAGGTAAGGGCTTCATATTACATGATTTAATGCAGCTTCACCGTAATTTCAGTCGGTTGTGATCATCGCTCAATTTCGTTCTTTGCCGCCTGCGCCAGAAAGGCCGAGCGTGTGAGTTTACGGCGCTTGGCGGCTGCGTCGATGGCTTTCAGCATGCCGCGCTCAAGGGAGATGTTGGCGGAGACGACACGGGTGTCATTGGTGACGAGGGGAACAGAGATGAGGAACGCGCCGCTTGCGAGTTCTGCGGTGATGTTGGCGTCGGCCAGGTGTTGCTCGTGGCTGCGGGGCTTGGGTGGTGTTTCATCTTCTGCCCACAGGCTCAACGCTTCGGTGGCATTGCTGATGAGATCGTCCATGTCATCGGCAGCTGAGAAACAGCCGGGTACGTCGGGGAATTGAATGCCGAACGCAGAGTTAGGGTCTTTGTGGACGAGGGCGATGTAGTGGGTCATTGGAGGGTCCTTGCATTCCAGCCTGCCTGTTTTGCGATGGCGCGGGCAGTGCCGATTGGTAAGTCTTTCTTTGGATGCGGGACAATGACGGTGTTTGCGCCCTTGCGGAATTTGTGGTGTGAGCCTGAGACACTGATCAGCTCAAAACCATCTTCCAAAAGCCGCCGGACAATCTTTTTGCTGTCGCGCTGAATACGCATATATATGCGCAAAATTAGAGACTTGTCAAGAGTTTGCTTGCAGTCGAAGCAAATTACCCGGCCACAAGAAGTTCAACATTAAACGCAAAACCATATAAATTCCCATATGGAATACCTCCATCATCCGATGCATAAAATAGTAATGCTTACCAAACTCCGTTACAGCCCCGTCTCTTATTATCTCCCCGTCACTCACACCAAATGAAAACGTTGATCCAACATTATCCAGCAACAAGCCCAACACAAGTGACACCGGACTAAATAAAAACAATGCAACAAAAATCAAGTCAGCCAAATAAGCCCAATTCAAGTTGAAGACTCTTTTTAGGATCACAGATGCAATCTGAGAAAGAAACAAATACGGCAAGCCTGTCCAAATGGCGTAGAAAAAGAATTTTCCCCAGTTCTCTACGACCACATTGAAATCTACGCTTGGAAAAAGACGCCAGTTACTAAAAAAAGTTACCCCGACTAAAAAGGATAAATAGACCAACAATAACCGAACAAACATCGCCTTAAAGAAAATTGAGTCAGAATATTTTTCAACTTGATACATCGAAACTGATCCTCCTATTCTCAATCGCAACTGCTATTGTTCTTAATTGTGTTAGCGTGATGATTGTATCCTTTCTTCCTTAGCGAAGCTGGGGAAATACTGCGAAGACTTCGAGGGAGAAAGGGTTATGCTATATCCTCTTGTTTGCCTTTTCATAAACCTCATCATCCCTGCGCATGCCCACTGCGATGACGAGGATTTCAATTTTGTTTTTGTCGGTGCGGTAGACGATGCGGGTTGCTCCGGTGCGAAGGCGGCGATATCCGGCCAGTGCGCCATGGAGGGGTTTTCCAGTTTTCTCGGGTTCGCCATTTTGCAGGCGTTCGATGATTACGGTTTGAATGTTTCGCGCTTCCACGCGGCCCAACCGACGAAAATCGTCCTGCACCTCGGGGTGATAGGCCAGTGTCCACGCCATGTCACAGGCTGTCCAAGAAGGCGTCCATTTGCTTGCGCGTAAGGTAGTCCTTGCGCGGAGTGGCGGCGCGGGCTTGTGCGACGGCCTCGATGCGGAGGTCGGCCAATTCATCCATCATGGCTTCATAGCGGTCTGTCGCCATCATCACGGCGGTGGGGCGGTTGTCGCGCATGACGACGAAATGATCTTCCTGGCCTGAGGAAATGCGGTCCAGCAATTCACGGGTTTTCTTTTGAAGGTCAGTTGCCGAAATGGCTTGGCTTGCGCGGTTGAGAAGCATGGGAAGAACTCCGATATAGCACTATAATCAGATTCTGATCGGATTTCAATCTACGATTTTTGGAACACATTCCGTGCTTGTCGCCTGTCTTTCGAGGCATCACAGAAGGGCGATGCGCCGGGGATGAGGTCTCTTTTCCAAATTCAGTGCGAAATTCGCACATATTCGCATTCTTCGCCGCGCGCGGCTCTTACGTCACGCCGATCCGCAGCAGGTCGTGGATGTGCACGAGGCCTGCTGGTTTCTGGTGGTCGTCGATCACGAAAATGCAGGTGATGCTGGCGGCGTTCAGGACTTCAAGTGCTTCGCTGGCCAGCACATGGGGGCCAATGGTTTTGGGGGCCTTCGTCATCACGTCGGCAATTTGTAGGTTGAGCAGGTCATTGCTCATGTGGCGGCGGAGGTCGCCGTCGGTAACGATGCCGACGAGGGTTCCGTCACTGTCCAGAACGCCCAAACAGCCACAGGCCTTTTCCGTCATCACCACCAGAGCTTTGGACATCATTACATCCTGCGCCATGAGCGGCAGCGCATCGCCCTTGCGCATCACGTCTGCGGCGCGTTTGAGCTGTGCACCCAATTTTCCACCGGGATGAAAATCCTGAAAATTCCTGGCGGTAAACCCCTTGTCTTCCAGAAGGGAAATCGCCAGCGCATCGCCAAGTGCGAGCTGCAGCAGTGTTGATGTGGTGGGAGCCAAGCCATTGGGGCAGGCCTCTGGAGGTGTCGGCAGAAGCAGCACAATATCCGATGTCCGTGCCAATGTGCTTTCAGCCTGCGCCGTCATCGCGATCAGCGGGACGGCAAAGCGCTGCGTATAGTTGAGAATGGCACCCAGTTCGGTGGATTCCCCGGAATTGGAAATCATCAAAACCACATCCTGCGTGGTGATCATGCCAAGGTCACCATGGCTGGCCTCGGCGGGATGCACAAACATGGCGGGCGTGCCGGTGGAGGCCAACGTCGAGGCGATCTTGCGGCCCACATGACCGCTTTTTCCCATGCCGGACACGATCACGCGGCCCTTGGCCAAGGCAATCATCTCAACGGCATCGGCAATGGCCTCACCCAAGACGCCATTCAGGGAGGCAATGAGCGCAGCCACACCTAACGCTTCTGTTTCCAGCGCGCGGCGGGCTGAATTCAATCGTTCACTGCGAAGGGAGGTATTACCGGTTTGCAAATTCAGGGACATCTCCAGTTTTTAGGCCCTTAGGGTATAAAAGAAAAGGCCACCTGCCAGGGCGTCAACCCCCCATTAACCATAATTTCGCTAAGTTTCGGGCCATTGGAGAAAAATTGCGTGTCATTGGCGTTAAGGATTGTGTCTGTTTGTGTTGTTGCGGGTCTTGCCGCTGCGCCAGACATGGCCTGCGCCCAAAGCGTGAAGCCCGCCATTATAGATGACGCAGCAGCACAACAGGATATTGCTCCACCCCTTCCCCGGCTCACGGTTGCGCCTGATGAGGAACAGCTGGCCCAACCAAAGCGCAAACGCGTTGTAAACCCCTACGCTCCGCAAGGGATCCGGCAAGGCGGAATAACCTATTTTCCTTCGCTTGCAATTGATGCCGTTGGCACCAGCAACGCGCCCAAATCAGCATCGGATGCAAAATCCGCAATTGGTTTGCACCTCAAGCCAAGCCTGCGGTTTGAAAGTGATTGGGTGCGCCATTCCTGGGCGGGGCAGGCCAGCGGGGACATTACATCCTACGCCGAAAAAGACACCACAGGCACACGCGCCATTGATGCCAGCAGCAGGTTCAGGCTTGATATCCGCCGTGATACCCGGGCGGAATTTGCTGCCAGCTACAGCCTATCTCAGGCTGGATCTGAAAACAGCGAGGTTCCCAACACGGCCATTGGCAACCGTACGGACCAGACCCTGACTGCAAGTGCTGCCATCATTCATGATTTTGGAGCCCTGCAAAGCCAGCTGAAACTCGGCCTTGAGCGGCAAATCTTTGACGACGTCAAATTGTCGGGTGGTGGCAAGGAAGATAACGGCGACCGCAATAATTTTACCCCCTCTCTCGGTTTGAGGCTGGCCTATGTGGACCCGCCGGTCTTCAAACCATTTGCCGAGCTTGTATATGCCCCACGCTTTCATGACCAGAAACGTGACCGCAATGGGTTGGCGCGTGACTCGCAAGGGGTAACCGCCAGTCTGGGCGTAACGCTTGACCGCGGCCCCATCTGGTCAGGAGAGGCGGCAATTGTCTATGCCGTTCGCGACTACAAGGACAACGCGCTTGCAACCAATTCAGCCTTCGGAATCAATGGCAACCTGACATGGAAACCAACGGAACTCACCTCGGTTGTATTGACGCTTGGCACCACGCTTGGTGAATCATCATCGGCCACATCATCCGGCTCAAAAACATATTCAGGCCGCATGGATGTAACCCACGCCATGCGAGACAACATCAATCTCCTCGCGGGGTTTGGGCTGTCGACCAGCAAGTTCCCCGGCAGCTCCGATGACACCATCACGTCAAAACTTGGCATGGAATGGCAGATCAATCCTGACCTTGCCTGGACCGCAAGCTATGACGGCACATGGTTCAAGGGCACGACCTCGGCTGAAAATTATAACGAACAGCGCATAACAACCGGCTTTGTACTGCGGCGCTGATCAGGCGGTTTTTACGAGCCCTGTTTCGTTTGACGGCATGTTGGTTTTGAGCTGCTCGATGATGGCGCTGAGGCCCGGATTTAAATTCCAGCTGACGTGACCACCGTGGTCACCGACAATTTTCTCAAGTATCAGGCGAAGCCCCGGACCCAAATCTTCCCGTTCCAGGCCATAGGCTAGATTGGCGGCCAAAAAACCAAGCTTATCGCCGCAGTCATAGGTGGTTCCCTGATAGGAAAGGCCATGAAACGGCTGCTTCGCCATGAGCCTGATCATGGCATCGGTGATCTGTATTTCGCCACCGGCACCGGGGGATTGGGCGGAGATTTCAGTAAAGATTTCGGGCTGAAGAATATAACGGCCGGAAATGATGAGATTTGAAGGTGCATCCTCGCGCCTTGGTTTTTCAACCATGCGGTCAATGGTAAAATTGTTTTCGTGCCAATCGGTGGCACCCACAACACCATAGCGGTGAATCTGGTCAGGGCTTACTTCTTCCACGGCAATGACGTTGCCACCGCCACGTTGGTGATATGTCTCAATCATCTGGCTCATGCAGCCGGGCTTGGCATGCATCACCATATCCGGCAGCAACACGGCAAAGGGTTCATCACCGACGATGCTGCGCGCGCACCAAATCGCGTGACCCAGCCCCAGGGGTTCCTGCTGGCGGGTGAAGCTTGTCTGCCCTGCCGCCGGCAAATCTTGTTCAAGAATATCCAGCTCGATGGACTTGCCGCGCTTGCGCAGGGTTGATTCCAATTCATATTGCTTGTCGAAATGGTCTTCGATGACGCTCTTGTTGCGGCCCGTCACAAAAATGAAATGTTCAATGCCAGCTGCGCGTGCTTCATCGACGACAATTTGCACAAGGGGTCTGTCAACAATGGTTAACATTTCTTTCGGCATGGCTTTGGTGGCGGGCAGAAAGCGGGTACCGAGA
>JANOVC010000051.1:0-4569 GCA_031417195.1 Rhodobiaceae bacterium | reverse complement strand
TTCCGCCGAGGAAAAACCGGCGCAAAACCATTCCATTCGACAAGGCATTGTACAAACAGCGGCACAAAATCGAGAACATGTTCGGCAAACTCAAGGACTGGCGGAGGATATCAACCAGGTACGATCGCTGCGCACACACTTCCTTCTCCGCTATCTGCATCGCGGCAAGCTTCATCTTCTATCTCAATCAATGAGTCCTGACCCTAATAGATCGTGATTGATTGTAAACACTATTTAATCACTCCCACTCGATCGTCCCAGGCGGCTTGCTCGTCACATCGTAAACCACGCGGTTGATCCCCTTAACTTCATTTATTATTCTCGTGGCGGCGCGGCCAAGGAAATTCATGTCGAAGGGGAAGAAGTCCGCCGTCATGCCATCCACTGAGGTAACCGCACGTAGCGCCAGCACGCGGTCATAGGTGCGTCCGTCGCCCATCACACCGACGGTTTGCACGGGTAGCAATACTGAAAACGCCTGCCATATCTTGTCATACAATCCTGCCTTGCGGATTTCATCAATGTAAATGGCATCGGCTTTCTGCAAAATTGCCAACTTTTCGCGTGTCACCCCGCCGGGCAAACGGATCGCAAGACCCGGGCCTGGGAATGGATGACGCCCCACAAATTTCTCAGGCAAACCAAGCTCTTGGCCAAGCTTTCGTACTTCATCTTTGAACAGTTCGCGCAAGGGTTCTACCAGCTTCATATTCATGCGATCTGGAAGCCCGCCCACATTGTGATGGCTCTTGATCGTCACCGACGGCCCGCCTGTGAAGGACACGCTTTCAATCACGTCAGGATACAGTGTTCCCTGTGCCAGAAAATCCGCGCCACCAATTTTCTTGGCCTCGCGCTCAAACACTTCGATAAACAACCGACCAATGGTTTTGCGCTTCGTCTCTGGATCGACCTCGCCTTCTAGCGCCGATATGAATTCCTCACTGGCATCCACATGCACCAGCAGAAGATTGTAATGTTCGCGAAACATGGAAACAACTTCCTGCCCCTCGTTCAATCGCATCAGGCCGTGGTCCACGAACACACACGTGAGCTGATCGCCAATCGCCTCATGAATGAGAACAGCGGCAACCGAAGAGTCAACACCGCCCGAAAGTCCGCACAGCACTCTGCCTTTACCTACTTGGCTGCGAATACGCGCAACGGCTTCGGCGCGAAAGGCCGCCATTGTCCAATCCGCCTTGCAGCCCGCAATCTTCAAAACGAAATTCTGGATGAGTTTTGCCCCATCGGGTGTATGCACCACTTCGGGGTGGAACATGGTGGTATAGATCTTGCGCACCTCATCCGAAGCAATTGCAAACGGTGCATTTTCCGAACTGGCCTTTACAGTAAAGCCAGATGGAAGCCTCGTCACGCGATCGCCGTGACTCATCCAAACGGGATGTCGCTCGCCCACTTTCCACAAACCGCCAAACAGGGCGCTCGCCTCTTTGATCTCAATATCAGCACGGCCAAATTCTGCGGCATGTCCGCCCTCAACAACACCACCCAGTTGAACGGCTGTTGTCTGCTGCCCATAACAAATCGCCATAACGGGAATGCCCACATCATAAATCATCTGCGGCGCACGAGGAGACCCATCCCGCGTCACCGAATCCGGTCCTCCTGAAAGAATTACAGCCTTGGGATTCATCCGCTCGAACGCAGCTTCAGCACTCTGAAACGGCACAACCTCCGAATATACCCCCATCTCGCGAACCCGCCGCGCAATGAGCTGGGTAACCTGGGAACCGAAATCAATAATAAGGATTTGATCATGCATGGCGGAGCATTTAGGCGAGGATGTCGGAGTCTGCAAGACAACGGTTTAACCCGCAGCGAGATCCCAAATCAGCTTCATATTCAGGGCGATGATCACCGCAGCAATAGCTCCTGCAACGGCTGTCAACCAAGTGGGAGATACCAGTGCGCCCATTTTGGCCCGATCGCGGGTGAACATCACCAGTGGCACGATGGCGAATGGAAGCTGGAAGGCCAAGACCACTTGGCTCAAGATGAGCAATGTCCCCGTCCCTTCGGAGCCGTAATAGATCGTAACGGCAGCGGCGGGAACGATGGCCACCAACCGTGTTGCCAAACGCCGCAACCATGCCGGCAGGCGGATGTTGAGGAAACCTTCCATCACGATTTGTCCGGCAAGCGTTGCGGTAACGGTCGAATTCAAGCCGCAGCACAACAGCGAAATAGCAAACAGCTTGGGTGCAAGCATTGAGCCTAGCAGCGGGGCCAGCATGGCATGGGCATCACCCAGGTCGGACACATCCGTGCGACCCGTTTTATAGAATGTCGCCGCCGCCAAAATCAAAATCGAAGCATTGACCAGCAGCGCAAACATCAACGCCACAGTGGAGTCCCATGTGGCAAAGCGCAGGGCTTCGCGCTTTTCCGGCAGACTGTCACCGTAATCCCGCGTCTGCACAATGCCAGAATGCAGGTAAAGGTTATGCGGCATGACCGTGGCACCGATAATGCCAAGAGCGAGATACAGCATCTGTGGATTGCGCACAATATCAACAGTGGGCGCAAAGCCCTTGATTACCCCGCCCCACTCCGGATCGGCCATGGCAATCTGGAAGAAGAAACAGACAAAAATCACGCCCAGCAGCGAAATGATAAAGGCTTCCACCCAGCGAAAGCCCAGTTTTTGCAGCCACAGAATGACGAACACATCCAGCGCGGTAATCACCACACCGATTTCAAGGGGAATGCCAAACAGCAGATTGAGGCCAATGGCGGTGCCGACAACTTCTGCAATATCTGTGGCGATGATGGCGGTCTCTGCAAACAGCCACAGCACGAATGAGACCTGTTTTGGAAACGCATCCCTGCAGGCCTGCGCCAGATCGCGACCGGACCCGATGGCCAGCCGCGCGCAGAGCGATTGCAGGATAATCGCCATGATGTTAGAGAGCAGCGCCACAAACAGCAGCGTGTAGCCAAACTGCGCACCCCCTGCGATGGAGGTGGCCCAGTTGCCAGGGTCCATATAGCCCACGGAAACGAGATAGCCCGGCCCCACGAATGCAAGGGCACGGCGAAAAAAACCCGCATTGGGGTTCAGTTTTACGGTGCGAAAAACATCGATCAGCGATGCCTCACCGCGCACACGCCGCCAGCCAGCGTTTGATTCGATTACGTGAGCGTCCTGTGCCATGGACAAAGTTTAGCATAGGCTAACTTATATGCAATAGGCTAATATAGTATGGCATTTGATCGGAAACACATGGCATTAAAATCCAAAAAGGGCCCATCCGCCAAAATCCGCTCCGCCGCGTTCAAGCGCGTCCGGGCCGACCATTCGGCTGAACTGGCAGAGGATTACGTGGAAATGATCGCTGACTTGATCGATGACCGCGGCGAAGCCCGTTGCACCGATGTGGCCATGCGGCTGGGCGTGGCCAATGCAACTGTGGTTAAAACCCTAAAGCGCCTGCAGACCATAGGTCTTGTGGCACAAGAGCCCTACCGGGCCATATTCCTGACGACCGAGGGCTGGAAGATGGCAGATGACGCTAGACGGCGTCACGCCCTTGTTGAAAAATTTCTGTTGGCCCTAGGTGTGAGCCAGGAAACCGCCCGCATTGACAGCGAGGGCATCGAACATCACGTCAGCGTCGAAACCCTTCGCGCCATGGCCAAGTTTTTAGTCCGCAGTTAAGGAGAAGACATGCGTTTCATCATTCCGGCCCTCATTCTTATGGCAACCACAGCACATGCCGAAGACCCAGAATTGAACTTTGATATTCCCAAGCTCTGCAAGTGGCAGGCCGAAAACAACAGCATGGATTTAGTGGAATGCACCAAATTGGAAACCGAAAGCCAGGCAGCGATCCTGGCGATTGAGCCCAAAGCAGAAGCCACACGCGTGGCTGACTGCAAAAAGGAAGCCTTCAACTTCTCTGGCGATTCAGGCTTTGCGAGTTATACCGTCTATGAGGGGTGTTTGAAGGATGGACCGGGAAGCCTATAGCGCCAGTCATCAAATCATCTGAAATACGCCAGATGTCTTGAAGCGTTGAAAGGCTTCAAGACTGCGCGCCATGTTCGGAAGGAGAAATGGCAATTTATCAAAATCAAACCAAGTCAGCACGGTGCTCTCGTCATCAGAAACACTTGCCTTCCCAACATAAGACCGTGTGTAAAACATCAATACGAAAAATTGACAGCGATCTCCGTTTGGAAACGTGATTGTTTCATGAGTTGGGTCACAACCAAAACCGAATGGCTTTACGTCGGACACAATCAAACCTGTTTCTTCGAGAACCTCCCGGACGACGACACTTTCTAGATTTTCACCTTCCTCGGCATTGCCTCCCGGCAAACCCCAAACGCCAAAGTCACTGCGCTGTTGAAGAAGAATGCGCCCTTCACCGTCCTCGATAACGATCCGCACGCCGGGAACAACTAGAGCATCGCGCGTTCAATTGAATCCATAACCAGCAGCTTCGAAGTAGTTGGAGCACTCTTCCTTCGAGAAGAGTGTGCAGATGTTGCCGATGGCCCTCCAGAGATCATCAATGGTTCTGGCGGCTGTTGCACGCAGGT
>JANOVC010000050.1:0-9526 GCA_031417195.1 Rhodobiaceae bacterium | reverse complement strand
CCCGGTCTGTCGGGTTCCTGCCCACACCATCTTCACCCATCGGAGCCTTGATCTTGGCACCATCAGTGGCCTGCCAACGCCAGCCGGTGCCTTTTTGCTCGTCGTACAATGCCACGCCCTGCGCCCAGAGCATCTTGAAGCCCCCGGCTTCACGCCGATCCTGAAAGTATTTGTGCACAGAACTCGCGGCACCAAATGTCTTCGGCAGCGCTTTCCACTGAATGCCTGTGCGCAGCACAAATACGATCCCTTCAAACACAAGCCGCGGCTCCAACGGCTTGCGGCCACCCCCGGCTTTCCGCTTGTATTTCTACTTGGCGCGACGCTTGCGCTCTGGAATCAGAGGAGCCGCGATAGCCCACAACTCATCCGTCACTTCCCACGATTGCACACGCTTCCTCGTTTCTGCCATGATCCCTCCACACCATGACTGCTTCGAGGATCGTGGTTAAAAAACTATTTACGGATAGGTTCTAAATCAATAGATTAGAAATCGCCGTGTGCGTTACGTGTGCAGTAACAGAGAGTGGCTTCCGTGAAGTAGGGTTAAGGCTCCAAAATTTATTTAGCTTAAGCGAGACTGCAAAACTTGCTCTGATAGCGACTCTGACTAACCGAGTCGGGCGGATATCTGCGCGGCGCAGGCGATAACAGCGGTTGCAAGATCGTTTTTTCGACTGCTGAAATTGCGGCCTCTCAAGCCGGTCACGCTTATTGCCGCGACAGGTTTCGACTGGCGGAAGACGCACGCGGCAACGCAGGCCACCCCTTCCGAGTCTTCTTCATCGTCGATGGCAAAGCCACCCAGACGCACGTTTCCCAGCTCGCGCAGAAAGCGGGGAATTTGCACAATCGTCTTGGTGGTTCGTTGCGGCATGCCGAGGCGCTCAAGGATGACACGCACTTCTGCATCCGATTTTTGAGCGAGCAGCACCTTGCCGACTGCAGAGCAGTGGGGCAGCTCACGCCTGCCGAGCGCTGAATCAAATCGTACGGCACCCGGTCCGTCAACACGTGCGACCACAACAGCTTGGCCATCTTCAAGCACCGCCATTCTAGATGTCAGCTGTAAATCCTGGCTAAGTTTCCGCAGTTCAGCCATTGCAACATCAATCAGGCCAACGTTTTTGATGGCCCTGTCTCCCATACGCGCTAGGGCAAGCCCGAGACGGTAGCGGCGCTGCAACCCCTCGCCGAAATCCGACACAATCCCGCGCGCCAAGCAGGTTTGCAAAATGGCGTAGGTGGCTGGCTTCGACAGGCCGATGCTGCGCGAAAGCTCGGCCAGGCCACGACCATCCTGCTCGTCCTGGGTCAGGACATCGAGAAGGTCAAGCGCCCGTCCGAGGCTTTTCACCTTGTAGGCCGCAGTATTTTTTTCTTTACTTGCCGTGCACGGCATGACGATTGACTCCCTCGCCAGCATGGCTCAAGATAAAATTACAGAATAGTATTCGGCTATACCGAATACAGTGGAGCGGGCGGATGGTCAAGCGAAAGCTGCGGTCAACGGAGTGGTTTGGTGGCAATGGCATGAATGCGTTCATGCATCGTAGCTGGATGAAGAACCAGGGACTTCCTGCTGACGTGTTTGATGGCCGCCCAGTTATTGGCATCTGCAACACATGGTCCGAGCTCACTCCCTGCAACGCGCATTTGCGCAGTCTTGCCGATCATGTGAAGCGCGGGGTTTATGAAGCGGGTGGAGTTCCGTTTGAGTTTCCTGTTATGTCGCTGGGCGAATCGAACCTGCGGCCGACCGCCATGTTGTTCCGCAATCTCGTTTCCATGGACGTTGAGGAATCTATCCGCGGCAACCCGATGGATGGCGTGATCCTGCTGTTTGGCTGCGACAAGACAACACCGGCGCTGCTCATGGGAGCGGCCAGTTGTGATATTCCAACCATTGGAGTTTCGGGCGGCCCCATGCTTAACGGCAACTTTCGTGGTGAGGCAATCGGGTCGGGAACCCATGTCTGGAAGGTTTTTGCCGATGTCAAATCCGGCAAGATGCCTGTTGCCGATTTTCTCGCTGCCGAACAGGGGCAGAGCCGTTCAGCGGGGAGCTGCATGACGATGGGTACGGCCTCGACCATGGCGAGCATGGCCGAAGCACTGGGCATTGCACTGCCAGACAATGCTGCAATTCCCGCAGTTGACGCACGGCGAAATGTGCTCGCCCATTTGGCTGGACGCCGCATTGTGGGTCTCGTGCACGAAGATGTATTGATGTCGCAGATTGTAACGCGAAACGCTTTCGAAAATGCCATTCGCGTGAATGGCGCGATCGGCGGTTCAACCAATGCCGTCATTCATCTTATCGCTATCGCCCGCAGACTTGGCATTGAATTGACGCTTGATGATTGGGACCGGCTTGGCCAAGGTATCCCGACCATCGTCGATCTCATGCCATCGGGGCGTTTCCTCATGGAAGACTTCTACTATGCCGGGGGATTGCCTGCTGTGATGCGCAGGCTTCTTGAACTCAACAAGCTTCATGCCGGTGCTCTTACAGTAACGGGTCAAACTATAGGTGAGAACGTCAAAGATGCTCCAACCTATAATCAGGAAGTGATCCGGCCCGTGGACAACCCTCTCACCACAGAAGGCGGCATTGCGATCCTGCGTGGCAATCTGGCACCCGACGGTGCTGTTCTCAAGCCATCAGCAGCGTCGCCTGCGCTGATGAAGCATCGTGGGCGCGCGGTGGTTTTTGAGGATATTGAGGACTATCATATGCGGGTTGATGACGTAAATCTTGATATTGATGAAACCTGCGTAATGGTGCTCAAAAATTGTGGACCCAAGGGCTACCCCGGTATGGCCGAAGTGGGAAACATGGCATTGCCCGCCAAGTTGTTGAAGAAAGGCATTACGGACATGGTCCGCCTCTCCGATGCGCGCATGAGTGGCACGGCCTTTGGCACCGTCGTCTTGCACATTTCGCCGGAGGCGGCAGAGGGTGGTCCATTGGCATTGGTACAAAATGGTGATTTCATCGAACTCGATGTTGCAGAACGCCGCATTCATCTCGACGTAAGAGAAGACGAGCTTACTCTGCGCCGCAGTATGTGGAAAGTATCGGCCCCGCCCATGCAGTCGGGATACCAAAGGCTTCATTTTGATCATGTCCTGCAGGCCCATCTTGGTGCCGATCTTGATTTTCTGGTCGGTCGGCGTGGTGTCGATGTCGGCCGCCACTCCCACTGAGGTTGCCATGCAAGGCGAGATAGAAAACCCCGCAGTCTTCCCAAGCCTCAAAGGCAGAAGCGTATTTATCACAGGTGGTGGCAGCGGCATTGGCGAAGGTCTGGTTTGGCACTTTTGTCAACAGGGCGCTAAGGTGACTTTTGTTGATATCGCCACCAAACCCGCACACACGCTGGTCGAACTAATTGCGAAGTCTGGCCATACGGCACCGACGTTTATCGAATGTGACTTACGAGATATTGACGCTTTGCGAAATGTCATCGCGCAATGCGCCAAAAAACAGGGACCGATCCACGTACTGATCAATAATGCGGGAAATGATGACCGCCACAAGAGCGAGGATGTCAGCGTCGAATATTGGGACGGGCGCATGCAGGTTAATCTGCGCCACCAGTTTTTTGCAGCCCAGGCTGTGCGTCCGCAGATGCGCGATGCCGGTGGTGGTTCGATCATCAATATGGGATCAATCACATGGCTTGTCGGCGACGCCGACTGTCCCGCCTATGTCACGGCCAAGGCTGCAGTCGGTGGCCTCACGCGGGCGCTGGCACGTGAATTCGGACCAGAAAAGATTAGGGTGAATTGCATACTTCCGGGCTGGGTGATGACCGAGCGCCAGATAAAGCTCTGGCTGACGACTGGAGGCGAACGCCAGATTGAGCAGCGCCAATGTCTGCGTGACAGGCTCTATCCGGCGGACATCGCACGCATGGCGCTGTTTCTGGCGGCTGACGACAGCCAAATGTGTACGTCGCAGAATTTTATCGTTGATGGTGGTTGGGTGTAAGGAGAGAAAAGCAATGCGGTTGATTCAATTCAAAGAGGCCAATGGGCAAAGACGCGTTGGCTTGGTCGAAACCGACGGAGACCATGCACGAGTGCTCGAAGGTGTTTCAACCGTTTATGAAGCGGCGAACATGGCGCTGCGCGAGAAGGTTTCATTTCAAACGTTTGTCGCCCGATTGGCGACTGGCGCAAATGTTGATTACGTTAAATGTCTGGAACAGGGCAGGGTGCTGGCTCCGCTTGACCATCCTGAGCCTGCGCGGTTTCTCATCACCGGAACGGGCATTACGCATATCGGCAGTGCTGACGCCCGCAACAAGATGCATGTAACCGCCAACGACTCTGGCGCACCGGAATCGGATTCGATGAAAATGTTCAGGATGGGTATTGCGGGTGGCAAGCCCGCTGCCGACCAAATCGGCATTCAACCTGAATGGTTTTTCAAAGGCAACGCGCTATGCGTGGTGCCTCCGGGTGCGCCGCTACCCTTGCCGGCTTTTGCCCTTGCAGGCGCTGAAGAACCGGAAATCGTTGGCCTCTATATTGTCGATGATAATGGCCTGCCACACCGCATTGGCTACGCGCTTGGCAATGAATTCTCTGATCATGTTACCGAGGCGCAAAACTATCTTTATGCGGCACATTCCAAACTTCGCGCATGCTCGATGGGGCCTGAACTGCTGGTTGGTGAACTTCCGCCGGATGTGCGGGGGAAAACCCGTATCCTGCGAGATGGCGCGGTGGCATGGCAGGAAGACTTTCTGTCGGGCGAAGCCAATATGTCCCATTCGGTTGCCAATCTTGAGCACCACCACTTCAAATATGAAATGTTCCGCAGGCCGGGCGATCTTCATGCCTATTTCTTTGGTGCCGCGGTGCTGAGCTTTGCCGCAGGCTTCAGGACGCGCGACGGGGACGTGTTTGAACTCGAAGCGCCGGTTTTTGGAAAACCGCTGCGCAACCGGATGGAATGCGAGAAAGATTTGGGTCTGATCACCGTCAACCAGCTGTGACCACGGCGGACGTGCCTAATAAATGTAACAGGGAGACTGCAAAATGACTATCAAAGTGAATCGCCGTACCGCTCTTACCCTAGCACTTGCCGCTCCGGCCATTCTCCGGTCCGGCAACGCATTCGCCTCCAAGGAACTTCGGGTCATGGCCTGGCAAGGCTATGCCGATGATGACTGGGTTAAAGAATTCGAGGCCCAGTCAGGTGCCAAGGTGAACGTTGTGTTCATCGGAACCGACGACGAGATATGGGCGAAAATCAAGGGCAGCGAAGGTAAGGATTTCGACGTGTTTGCCGTCAACACGGCGCAATTGCAGCGCTATATTGATGGAGGCCTTACCACCGCCATTGATCTCGACAAAGTACCCAATCAGAAAGGTGTGCTGTCGAGGTTTGGCGACCTTTCCAAAGTCAGAGGAGTGATGCGAGATGGCAAAGTCTATGCTGTCCCATTCTGTTTTGATTCAATCGGTCTTATCTACGACAAGGATAAGGTAAAACCAGCGCCTGATTCATTCGAAATTCTCTGGGACCCAAAATACAAGGGCAAGATTCTGGCTTACGATAATGGTGAGCATAATTTCTCGTTCACCGCACTCACACTCGGTATCGAAGACCCATTCCATCTCTCAGCCGATCAGATGGTTAAGATCAAGGAAAAACTCCTGGTGCTTAAGCAGAACGTCTTGAGTTTCTATTCCGCTCCCAACGAAGCCTTGCAACTCTACAAGTCAAACGATGTAGCGTTGATTTGGGCCAATTATGGCCAGCAGCAAGTCAAGGCAATGGTGGATGCGGGTGCAAATATTGCCTACGTCAATCCCAAGGAAGGAGCACTCGCTTGGCTCGATACATGGGCCCTGACCAGTGGAGTCCAAGATAAGGACTTGGCAGAGGCCTGGGTGAATTTCCTTTTGCAAAAGAAAATCGCTGAACAGCTTTCCCAGCGTACTGGCTTTGGCAATACTGTCGTCGAAACGGGCAGCGCTGGCTCCAATGACAAACTGATATGGCTGGGTTTTGTCGAAGATCCGACCAAACGTTCAGACCTATGGAATGAAATCAAGGCCCAACCGTAACCGAATTCAATTAACAGCGGGACCGGGTGGACCTACCATCCGATCCCGTTTTGATACACCGTTGGGACTTTCCCTATGCTTTCCGTTGGAAATCAAAAAAACAGATACTGGCAGGCATTTCTTGCGCTGATGGCGTACGGATTGCCATTTGTTTTTATTGTCATCCCGTTACTGGGTTTCCTCCTCTACAGTTTTTTTTGGGTTGACCATGGTCAGATGCATTATGATCTGACACTTCTTAACTATCGACGGTTCTTCACGGATTTGATTTTTATTCCCGTACTTTCGCAGACGATTATGCTTTGTCTGGCGGTGGCGGTCTTCGCGGTCTTGTTCGGTTATCCAGTTGCCTTGCTGTTATGGAACCTCAAAGGCCGAAGCAAATATGTGTTGCTCATGCTTGTCCTGATTCCCTTGCTCATGAGCTACATCATCAAAATCTATTCCATTCGCAGCATCCTCGGTGGCAACGGGTTTCTGAACCGCATGCTCTTGTGGACCGGGTTGATCGACCAGCCTCTGACGATATTTGTATTCAATCTCAATGCGGTGCTGCTGACCCAAACGGTTCTTCTCATCCCGTTTGCAATTCTTCCGATTTTTCTCTCGCTGGAGCGCATTCCGGACAATTTTATCGAGGCTTCAACTGACCTTGGGGCCTCCAATTGGCAGACATTTCTTCGGATCGTTCTGCCATTGAGCCTCGCAGGTGTTACAACCGCAATGACTTTCGTATTCGTCTTGGCGATCGGCGATTTCCTGACACCACAGATGGTTGGTGGCCAAAGCGGCTTCACGTTTGGCCGTATCATATATAGCCAGTTTGGTGCCGCTTTTAATTGGCCGTTTGGGGCAGCACTTTCGACTATACTGGCAATCGTGGTTATCGCCGTGGTCCTGTTTGGAAACTATTTCGAAAAGCGACAGCAATCATGAAGCTGTCCCGTCTTGCCATGGCCTGCCTGTCAGTTATGACCGCCATGGTCTTTGGCCTGCTTTATGGTCCTCTTCTGGTTCCGATCGCATCATCGTTCTTCGTCGTCTCCCACAGCAACGTGCAATGGGATGTACCCTCCGCATCCTCGTATTTTTTGCTCATCCGCAATGAAGGGATCATTGAGGCTTTCCTTAATACTCTGATAGTCGGTTTTTTCGCCACAGCCCTTGCCGTCATCATCGGTTGCCTTCTTGCAATTCACTATTGCAGTGGGAAGTCAATAGGTCGCGAGTTGATGCAACTCGTCATCTTGCTGCCCTTTCTGATGCCCCCAATCATAATTGGGTTATCCTTGCTGATCTACTTTAGGGAAACAGAAATTCCTCGATCTCTTATCACCGTGATTATTGGCCACACGGTGTTTGTTCTAACGTTGGCGTACCGCACGATTGTAATGAGGCTCAAGTCTATCGAGGTGGCTCTTATAGAAGCCTCATATGACCTTGGAGCATCTACACTGCAGACGTTCTATTATATTGTGCTGCCGAGCCTGAAGAGCGCCTTGATTGGCTCTGCCGTATTATGTTTTGCGCTTTCCTTCGACGAGACCTTGATCACAATTCTAGTCACTGGCACTGATAACACGCTTCCGATACGGCTATGGGCCATGATGCGACTGGGTTTTACTCCCGACATCAACGCGCTCGTCACTCTGATTCTCGCACTTACGACGGTGATGTGCGTTGTGGCAGTACGATACCTGCTTCCGAAAGAGATCATCGTCGATGGAGCGTAGATACCTTAGTCTTTGTGATGACGACGCGTTCACTTTTATTCACTATTTCTGAAATGAGTTAGGAACTGCGGGTGGGAGGCGAGGAAAGCTAAGGCTGCAAAGGCACAAACAAATATCTTATGAGTAAAATCTGCAAAGCAATTGAAGAGGCATCTGCCTATTTCGGATACCCTCTCAAGCAATATGCAATTTTCAAAGACTTGGAACAGCGTGTCAGCACAAGGGATATCAATGACGCGCCTCAAGAACTGGCCAGTCAAAGGCATGCAAGCGCTTATTTTGGGATACTGAGAATGGTTGCAGGCGATGCGCAGGCGCTTATGGAGGAACGCCAAAACTTCATCGATGCTGCGGTTGCTATCGAAAAGGATGTTCAAATCGCTGTTGCCGAAAACTCACTCAACCCTCAAAATATTGAAGCGGCAATTCGGAAGACTGAATAGCCCCGAGTTTCCTAGACACCTTGCGGGTTCAGTTTTTGCTGCCTTTCAAACTTTACCGGTGACAGCATCCCGTTCTTAGCGTGCTTGCGTTGCGGATTATAGAATATCTCGATGTAGTCGAATACATCCTGCCTCACGTCGTCTCTGGTCTTGTAGGTTTTGCGTCTGACACGTTCGCGCTTGAGCAAATTGAAGAAGCTCTCGGCAACAGCATTGTCATGACAGTTGCCCCTGCGGCTCATGCTGTGTTCGAGATTGTGTTGCTTGAGGAATGAAGCCCAGTCGATACTGTTGAACTGTGAACCCTGGTCCGAGCGAATCAGGACTTTCCCTTTGGGCTTCCTGCGCCATACCGCCATGAGCAATGCTTGCAGAACAAGGTCGGTGGTCTGGCGGCTTTGCATCGACCACCCCACAACACGGCGGGAGTAGAGATCAATGACGACAGCCAGATAGGCAAAGCCCTCAGTGGTCTTGATATAGGTGATGTCGGTGACCCATGCCGTATCAGGCACGGTGACATCGAACTGACGATCGAGGGTGTTGTTGACCGCGATTGATGGCTTGCCACCATAGGTGCCGAAACGCCGCCTGTAGCCGATCTGGGCTTTGATCCCCGCCATTCTGGTCAGTCTTGCGATCCGGTTCGGGCAGCAGGTCTCGCCCTGGTCCTGAAGATCGTCATGCAGCTTGCGGTAGCCATAGACCTTGCCGCTTTCTTCCCAAGCCTTCTTGAGTAACCCCGCCTGTCACTTGTCTTCCAGAGCCCGTTTGCTGAATGGTCGCTTCAGCCAGACGTAGAAGCCACTGGGGTGGACACTGAGCATGCTGCACATGCGACGCACGCCGAACTGATGGTGATGCCCCTTGATGAACGCGTATCTCATTTTGCATCCTTGGCGAAATACGCGGTGGTTTTTTTAGGATGTCGCGCTCCTCGGTGACGCGAGCCAGTTCTTGCTTCAATCGCTTGATCTCCGCCGTCTGATCACCATTCGCTGTCACCGCGGGGCGAGCGGTATACCGCTTCATCCACCCGTAAAGTGAATGCGTACTGACACCCAGACGCTTCGAAACATCAGCGACCGAATGCCCCCGCTCCGTAATCTGCTTGATCGCATCTAGAGCATCGGGTGATCATTTGAATCCATATCCTGCGGCTTGAAGTAGTTTGAGCATTCTTCGGGCGTAAAAAGTTTGCATATGTCGCCGATGGCTTTCCACAGGTCGTCGATTGTGCGGGCTTTCATTTTTCTGAGATGG
>JANOVC010000049.1:0-11367 GCA_031417195.1 Rhodobiaceae bacterium | reverse complement strand
ACTTCATGATCATCCGGTCGCGCGTCGGCAGGCGGCTATGGCAGATCGCAGAATTGTCACCAAGACTGACTCGGTCGATACAAATACAGTGGAAGTTCTTGAGACCTCTTTGCGCAACCTTAATGCCTACGCCGATATTCTTCAAGTTACGAACGGCGCGATTTCCGTCGGTCAGCTTTTTGGTATGTCGCTAATCGATCCTGCGACTGGCAAGGCCGATCTTGATCGGTGGCTAAACACCGCCGCGCAACAGACTGATGGTACACACACGCACCAGCATTTTCGGGCCGGCGGTCCGCATCTTAACTTTAGTGGGGGCCACGGCGACGGAATGGGCACATGGCTCATTGAGGGAGTGCGCCCTGTCGATTGGACTCGGTTCTCGCCGCGCGTCGGAGAAATCATCAACCAATACGGCGACTTATTGTTGCGCCTCAAAGGAGTTGTCTGGACCAGCGTTGACAACAGGCCGCTGGTTATTCACGGCGTTCAACGGATTTTTCACGCCCCAATCCGCCTCAACAAATGGCCGGGTCATCCCGGCACAACCCTAGTCGCTATTGGCTGTGCTGGAGCTGAACGCGTCGCTGAGCTGTTGAAGCGCGTACTTGAAGACACGGTGGCTGACCTGAACCCGCAAAGTGTTTAACAAACTAGGGGCTATTCAACTCAATGCCGGGGAGAATATGTTTTAAAACGAGTTTATTCGCGCCCATCTTGCTTCTTGAGTTCAACCAAGATCTTTTCAGGCGTAATCGGCAGCTCCTTGATGCGGACACCGACTGCGTCAAAAAGTGCATTCGCTAAAGCTGCACCAACGGTTGACGTCACGATTTGCGTAATACCTTTGATCCCGTATACGCCAGCCGGATCAGCGGTCTCTACCAAAATCGAATCCATTTCTGGCATGTCGACCGTTGTGAGAAGCTTGTAGTCGACAAGGTTTTGATAGTACGGCTGGCCCGCATCATTGTACAATAACCCCGGTTCTACGGTTGCCAAACCAAGACCATGAAATACATCGCCCTCAATCTGTCCCTCGGCAATGGTCGGGTTGATGGCCCGCCCACAATCTACCGCTGACGCTATTTTGCCAATCTTGAACTGCCCAGTCTCTCTATTGACTGAAATATCCAGCGCAACGGCGCAAAATGGGTAAGCAATTGCACCGCCCGGAGACGGGTGGTAGCCCTTTTCGTCGGCCAAATGGGTCACCGGGTCATAAATACCGGTGCCTAATATGGCGAGGCCCAGACCATCATAGATATGCTCAGCGACCTCCGACAAGGACAAGAATATGTTTCGGTTGGTCTTGGAGACAATGTGCTGGTCCTCAATAACGAGCGCGTCTGCCTGAACATCCATCATTTTGGCAGCAACCTGGCAGAGTTGCTTTGACACCTCGCTCGCGGCCAGACTTATCGCCTTGGCAGATGTAATGGCACCGCGGCTGGCGTACATGCCTGTGTCATAAGCGGCCTCATCAGTTGACCCCGATTGTATTTTCACTTTCTCTATTGGTAGGCCTAATGCTTCAGCGGCAACTTGGGCCATTGTTGTATCGTAGCCTGCACCAATCTCTGAGCCGCCCACACTCACATGAATGCTGGCGTCCTGGTTCATCTTGATTGTCGCAACGGATACGTCTGAATTGTTGTAGTATGCGCCGCGCCAGCCACTTTCCCCAAATCCGATTGCAAGCCCCCGGCCAGTTCCGCTTGGCTTGGTTTTGCCCCATCCAAGGGATGCGCTGGCTCTTTCAATGCATTCAGTAAGCCCGCACGCAGAGAGCAGGCTGCCGGCAATGGTCAGGTCGCCAGTCTGATTTGCGTTGCTAAGCCTAAATTCAACCGGATCAAGGCCAAGCCGCTCGGCAATCATGTCAATTTGAGATTCAAGCGCGAAACCCAATTGAGGACCACCATAGCCACGATAGGCCCCCGCGACCGCCGTATTTGTCAGGACTCCGAAACCGTCAAACTTGTAATTTTCAATTCGATAGTAGTTGGCGCCTTTCCACCCAAGCGATCCTAGCACCGCACCCGTCTGTGTGGTGTAGGCACCGCCATTCAAGATTGCGGTCACGTGACGGGTTGATATCTTGCCGTCTTTCACACCAGTCTTTATCGTAACAACTGAGGGATGGCGAGTAACAGATGCATAAAATTCTTCCTGACGCGACAAGAGCAATTTGACCGGTTTGCCTGATTTCTTGGAAAGGTAAGACGCTATAACATCAATTGGCGACAAGTCCGTGCGGGAACCAAAAGCACCGCCAACGCCAACCCTGTTCACCCGCACTTGACTGAGCGGCAAGCCAGCCGCGTCCGCCAGATAGCGTTTTACGGTATGTGGTGCTTGCGTCGAGGTCCAAACTGAAAGAGTGCCATCACTTTTCCAGTCGGCAACACAGCCATGAACTTCCATGCAAACATGGCATTGGCGTTGCGTTTCAAACGTGTCTTCAAAGACGTGGTCAGCCTGCGCGAAACCCTGATCGGTATCGCCATATTCAACGTGCTTTTCAACCGCGATATTTGAGCCTAGGTCCTCATGAAGTGAAATTGCGCTGTCTTTCATCGCCTCGAGCGGATCTAAGTAAAATGGAAGTAGCTCATACTCAACTTTGATCAGTTTCAATGCCGCCTCGGCCACCCCCTCATCCCGAGCGGCAACGGCTGCGACCTCGTCGCCACTGTAGCGCGCCCGGTCATCACAAAGGGCAAATTGGTCCTGCAATGTTGGCATTCCAATTTTGTATGGCAGTATATCTTTGAACGTGATCACCGCCTTGACCCCAGTCAGGTGCTCTGCCGCAGATGTATCGATGCTGATAATGCGCGCATGTGCATGTGGGCTTCTTAGAATTTTTCCCCATAGAGCGCCGGGAGGATTGATATCCTCCATGTAAAGTTCAAGCCCTGTCACCTTACGGTCCGCATCCAAACGCTTGGTACGCTTGCCTATGATTCGCAGTTTGGTTGCAGACACCTTGCTCTCTGCTCTCAGTTTAATCTCTTTTCTCTGTGTGTTATTCATTGTTTTTCGCCTCCACAAGTTTTCTCGCAGCGCTCAGCGCGGCGTCAACGATCTTGCAGTAACCTGTGCAACGGCAGAGGTTGCCCCTTAGGTAATGTCTGACCTCACTTTCCGAAGGATCTGGATTTTCTTCAAGTAATGACTTGATGGTCATGATCATTCCCGGTGTGCAAAAACCGCATTGTACTGCACCGTGTTCAACGAAACTTTCTTGGATGGGATGTAGATTGCGACCATCAATCAGGCCCTCAACAGTGGTTACTGTTGCTCCATCCAGATCGGATGCAAGGCTAAGGCAGGACAGCATAGATTGACCATCAACCTGAACGGTGCATGCACAGCAATCGCCGGTTCCGCAGCCATATTTGGTGCCAGTCAGTTGAAGGTCATTGCGAAGGACGCTGAGCAATGTATCGTTTGAAAATACCAGCAACTCATAACCATCGCCGTTTACACGAAGGCGAATAGCTTGTTTCACACCAGCTTCATGAATTCTTGTCTCAATACTCACTGGATATTCCTTCTCGCGAGTGCAATGGCCATAGCTTGCTTAAAAGCCACACCAATGATGTCGGTCCTATAATCTGCAGTTGACCGAAAATCGGAGATCGGCTTTATTCCAGCTTGAACGATTTTTGCCGCTTTACTGAAGACGGCGTCAGTTATTTCTTGACCCATAAGAAAATGTTCCGCTTCATACACTCTAATCGGTGTCGGCGCGACGGAGCCGAGTGCGATCCGTATGTCGCTAAATTTTCCGTCCTCGACACTTAGCACAACCGCCGCAGATACTTTCGCAAGGTCCTCGGCAGTCCGTGTGAAACGGACGAATGCCGAAGAATGCAAGGTCGAAAGCGTCGGCGACGTTATTGCCACAACGATTTCGCCCGCTCTAATCTGGCTTTTGCGTGGACCGGTAAAAAACTCAGAAAGCTTGACAACCCTTTGCTCTGCACTAGATCGCAAGACGACGTCCGCGTTCATGGCCAGCAAGCAGGGCAGAAAATCTCCAGCTGGCGAGGCATTGCAGACGTTGCCGCCTATTGTCCCCATGTTCATGATTTGAATATTTGCAAAATCGCGGGTGGCGTCTGTCATCAGTTGATAACTGTGTTTTATATCTGGCGAGTTTGCCACCGTGCGGATGGTTGTGAGTGCGCCGATTGCCAAACCTGTTTCACAATTGTGTGTGATGAAATTTAACTCCGACAGTCGGTTGATCTTTATAAGAGTTTTGATACCTCGATCAGCACATTTCATTTCAACCAGTATATCGGTTCCACCAGCAAGAATTCTAACCCTATCTTGACGCTCACTAAGAATAGTGATCGCTTCGTCCACCGTTGATGGAACGATGAGATCAAATTCTGGGAGCACTCTTGTTGACATCTATTGAATCCAAAAATGGCATGAATGCACATGTATGGCTAAAGTGATAAATTCAGTCCGACAGGCGGTATTCGATTGGGGTTTGTGACAGCGACCCCGTGTTGCACGATGGATTGAATAGGATCGCTGAACAAGCAGACCGCTTTGCTGGGACTTTACTGACACGCGGTCACCCCGCCATCGACATAGACGATTTGACCTGTGGTGAAATCGGAGGCCGGCGCCGCAAGGTAAATCGCCAGTCCGGCCAGATCCAGTGTTTCTGCTATACGGCCCATTGGTATCCTGGCGACCAAAGGGTTGTAGAATTGAGGGTCGTCAAGGTAAGGCCGAACCAACTCAGTTCGCGTAAATGTTGGCGCAATCCCATTTACGCAAATGTTGTATTTGGCCCACTCGCTCGCTAACTGCTTGATCATCATGTTCATGCCACCTTTGCTGGCGCAATATCCAATGAACCCGCGGCGGATACCCAGCGCGCTGCGCACTGACGTCACGTGAATATGCTTACCACCACCACCACTCGATATTTGGTGTCTTGCGACTGACTGGGAGAGGAAAAACGCCGATTTTAGGTTAACGGCAAAAATTTGATCCCAGTCATCTTCCTTGTATTCCTCTGCTGGAGCTTCAATCTGGGTTCCCACGCAGTTTATCAAAATATCGACGCGACCGTGCTGCTCAGCAATTTGGTCGACAGTACTCCCCACACGTTTGACGTCAAGAACATCTAGTTTGGCGCTCATCGCTTTGCCGCCCGCTGCAACAATGCCATCCGCCACGGCTGTAGCCTTGTCTAAAGTTCTGCCACAAACAACAACGGTCGCACCAAAGCTAGCCAAGCCTTCGCTGATTGCTTTGCCAATGTCACCACCGCCGCCAGCAATCAGCGCGACCTTGCCATCGAGGTTAAATAACGACCGATATTTGTCCATTTGCTTAACTAATCCAACTTGAATTTAGTCTTTGGCGTTAAATTTGTCGTAAAGCGCCGATACATTATGCTCGATGACGTGATCCAACATATATTCTTGGCCAATATCCACCGGAAACCGTTCGCGAAAGTCTATACTCCGAACGCATTCTTGTTTGGTCTTGCCCTCCACGATGGATTTTGAAACTGCCGCAAGCCACTCATATAAAAATGAGATTTGCGTATCGATCTCTCGCATTGAGCAGACTGGGCCGTGGCCAGGAACGACAATGTTCGCGTCGAGCTGCTTTAGTTTTCGCAATGAGGAAATCCATTGCTCAATATTGGACGCGTAGTGCCACGTCTGGACACCGTTAAAAATTGTGTCCCCTGTAAAAAGTACTTTTCGTTCAGGGATGAACACGGCAATCTGCCCATCGGTATGACCGGGAGTGGAGATTAATTGAAATGTCGTATCGCCCTGCCTCAATGTCATATTGCCCTCGAAGGTAAGGGTCGGCTTGTTCATGTTCTCAAAATAGGTTTTCTGATCTGGAAAAAATGCCGCATCATCAGGATCATTTGTTGGAACCGCCTCTTTGGCATATTCAAATGGGTTAATCTCAGGGTAGACGACCATAAACTGTTCTAAGACGCGTCGGTGAGCGACAACAATTCCGGCACCGTTAAAAAAGAAGTTTCCGAAGATATGGTCCACGTGATGTTCTGTGTTGATCAAATATTTGATCGGACCATGTTTTTCGGCCTGCTTGCGCATCCTGACGGCAGACGCCGGCAACTGAGGAGTGTCGATAACGACAACGCCATCCGACGTTACAACAAAACCAGGATTGCACCCTCGTGTGTCAGTCTCGGCGAATACGCCCTGGGCGATCTCCTTAATCATCCTTTTCCATCCTGTCCGACTTCTGTCCTGAGCAACTGGATTTCATCAAATTCGTCTATAACTTAGACTGTTAGTGCCATAATTGTGATATATACACAATTATTATACTTTTGGCATTTTTAATTGTCAAGCTCTTATCAAGGCCCGCCCACCCAAATTTTTCATGCTACCGATGATATTTCTTCCATAGAAACGCCTTAGGCTCTTGATGATATTGTTATTTTTGGGCGTGCGCGTGCGCTTGCACTTCGCAATTTACCTGTGGCACAGTTCCAACGGTAAATTAATAGCGGACAATCCCTTTCGGTAGCGCTTGAAATTGGCCCGCAATGACCCGAGGCAATTGTTCCTGTTTGCTGCAGTTCGGGCGGTTGGATATTTGGCGGCCATGTCAAGTAACAAGGTAGACTTGGTAGAACTTGTGCATGCGTGGGTGATTTTGGTGTTTTAGAAAAGAATGATGCTTTGAGGCTAATTTTTCCACGTCCCGCGTGGTTCGGCCTCGGGCGCCGGAAAGAGAGAACTTTCCGTCACTTTAGCGTCAAAGTCGATTGCAGCCTTTGGTTTTCAAAATGGTGTATCGCAAATTCTATAGGTGGCAAATTTGACGGCACAACCACAAGCCTTCTAGCTTGACATGAAGCAGGAATTTTTTGGAGCTTGATGTTAAAACTTTTACCGAAGCAGTACAAAACGCTTCATTGATGGACAGTGGAACTTGTAAAGCAATATCCATTGCATCGTCGGTATGTGCTATCGCTAGGGATGTGCTTGTACGCTTCTCGAGGTCAATGCCAATGTTTTCATTTGAGCGAGTGATATTGCCAATAACCTTGCCCCCCGCGTCTTGATCCATATTGAAGTTAGCTCTGGCCCAACAAGCGAGGACCAGAGAATGAAGCGCAATCGATTTAAGGAAGAGCAGATTATCGCGATATTGAAGGAGCACGAGGCAGGTGTTCCGGTGTCGAAGCTTTGCCGCAAGCATAGGGTCAGCGATGCCAGCATTTACAAGTGGAAGGCCAAGTTCGGTGGCATGGATGTATCTGAGGCCAAGCGGCTGAGAAGCCTTGAGGACGAGAACGCCGAGCTGAGGCGGTTACTGCTGATGCCATGTTGGACAATGTCGCCCTGAAGGATTTGCTTGGAAAAAATGGTGACGCCCGCCGCGCAGCGGGAAGCTGTCGCTCATCTCAGAACAGAACATGAGATGAGTGAACGGCGGGCGTGCTAGCTTTTGAAGTGTTGTCGTATGACGGTCAGATACAATTCTGTACGCGCCGATGATCAGGGCTTGCGGGATCGCATGAAGGCGATTGTGCATGAGCGTAGACGCTTCGGTTACAGGCGCATCCACATCATGCTGAGACGGGAGGGAACAATCGTGAACCATAAGAAGCTGTATCGGCTTTACCGCGAAGAGAAGCTTTATGTCCGCAAGCGCAATGGCCGCAAACGGGCGCGTGGCACACGCGCGCCCATGCTTGTGCCGCTTGCAGCGAACCAAAGATGGTCACTGGACTTCGTCTCCGACCAGTTCACCGATTGCCGTCGCTTCCGTGTGCTGACGGTAATTGATGATTGCACCCGTGAATGCCTGGCGCTCGTGGCTGACACATCATTGTCGGGGCACCGGGTGGCACGTGAACTCAGCCAGCTGATCACGCGGCGTGGTGCACCGAAGATGGTGGTGAGCGACAATGGCACGGAGTTCACCAGCAATGCCATCTTGAACTGGGCCGATGCAACCCGCGTCGACTGGCATTACATCGAGCCCGGCAAACCCATGCAGAATGGCTTCATTCCCCGCCCGACAGGCGATTGCTTGCAATCACCGAAAGGGGGAAAGCTTCAATGGCAAGCTGCGCGATGAAAAACTCAACGAAACCCTGTTCACCACACTGCATCAAGCGCGTGTTGAACTCTCAGACTGGAGGAATGATTACAACCACCATCGGCCCCACTCGAGCCTCAAAGGCCAGACGCCAGCCGAATTTGCAAAACGCAACCAACAAGCCATTATCAACCGTCAAAGCGAACTCAAAGCTGGATAGAAGTTTGGGGCAAGGTCAAGAGCGTGAAGTGACGCGCTGTAATCGACAGTCCAACAGTCCTAGAGCAAACAGTTGAGAACTTACAACTAGGGCTACGCGGTGATCCTGAATACTGGACTGCCAAGTTCGGCAAAGATTGGCTTGCAACCTAAACCAGGACTATCGTTTGCAGACATCATGCCATCGATACGCTGGGGTGCCCCCTCTGCAATCTTCTTCGTACCGTAACTATTGAAGTCTGTCGTCGATAGCAGAAATTCTTCAGGAGTTGATTGTGCAAGATGCGCGATTGCTGCTGTTACGAAATCACCGCCCCAAGTATCTTCGATGGTCATGGCAATTCCGGTGGAAACGCAAAGGTCGCGTATCTGCCGGGCTTTGGTAAAGCCACCGACCTTCGAAATTTTGAGATTGATGGCATCGAATGCCCGATCTTCGAGCCCACGCAACAAAGCTTGTAATCCATCGATGTTTTCGTCGAGAATAAACGGAAGCGCCGTCCGCTCACGGACGGAAAGGCATTCTTCATAACTGGAGCAAGGCTGTTCAATGTAGACATCAAGATCTTTTACAGCCGCAACCACGCGAGCTGCTTCGTGCATAGTCCAACCGGTATTTGCATCGGCAATTAGAATATCACTCTGATCCAGGATATCCCGACACTCGTGGATGCGCTTGATATCCTGATCGACGTTACCACCGACCTTTAGCTGAAACTTAGTGTAGCCCTCTGACTTATATCCAGCGATCTTCTTCGCCATGATCTCTGGCTCTTCCTGGGAAATGGCCCGGTAGAGTTTTACCTTTTCCTGTAGCTTGCCACCTAGCAGGCGCCAGATCGGCTGGTTAGATGCCTGCCCGAGTATGTCCCAGCAGGCAACGTCAATCGCCGATTTAACGTAAGGATGGCCGCGTAGAACCGCATCCATACGCTGATTAAGAATAGTGAGATCGCGTGGGTCCATGCCCAGGAGCTTTGGTCCAATTTCCTGGATGCCGGCGCGAACACCCTTGCCATAAGCGGGGAGATAGGAGGAACCTAAGGGTGTACATTCGCCGTATCCCGTGATGCTTTCATCTGTTTCAACAGCGACGACTGTCGCATCAAAAACATCGATCGAATTATTATTTGACCAATTATAACGGCCTTCCTTAAGCGGGAGATTGGCTTGGTATACGGAAATGTCAATGATTTTCATGATACCTCACGTGGTGCTGAGTGTTTGTGTTCCCGAAGCAGTTTCACCAGGGTTGCTCCTGCATTTAAGATGTGTTTGCGGAGGACGCGCGCAGCCATCTTGAAATTACCAACTTGGCATTGCCTCACAATTTCCTTGTGATCGCGTTCTGCCCGCTCGCGCCCGTCCGTATAATAGAGTTGCATGCGTGTGAATCGATCCGTGCTCTTAAGTAACTGATCGACGGCTGCGACCATCTTGGGACTGTTGGCATGACGATAGAGCACTGAGTGCAGCTCGGTGTTCAGTTCGCCCCAGCGTCCGACATTTGAGTCACGAAGCTCATCGCTATACTCTTGAAGAATGGCGCTGAGCTGATCATAATCAGATGATGTCAAACTTGGCCCAGATTTTTCCAGAAGCCGGGGTTCAATGAGAGCCCTGAATTCGAAGAGTTCTTCAACGTCATTAGCCGATACTTCTGCCACGATAGCACCTTTGTGGGCTACTAACTGAACCAATCCTTCAGCTTCCAACTGAATGAGGGCTTCGCGGAAGGGGATTCGACTAATGCCAAGTTCTGCAGCCAAAATTGCTTGCCTGAGCTGCATGCCGCCGGGGTATTCTCCCTCTAGGATTCTACGCCTAAGTTCTATGGCTGCGGCAGTGGCTCTTGTCGGCGGGAGGATCATTTTTTTAGGCATAATTACCTATTCAACTCTCAATAATTATTGCAGTAGCTCAGCTTCTTACCTTGGCGAGATCAACCCGTTTGATCCTATTGTATAAAATATGCAATAACTAGTTTCAAGGATTTTCTTTAAAAGGCCGTGCTGTGCAAAACATAAAAGTAGCCGAGTGAAGCACTCTTGCTCAATTAAATCATGTGAGTAGGCTGGTCCTAAGCCATTGAAATAGTGCCTGATTGAGAGTTTCATCTCCGCAAAGTGCCAGGCAATAAATTTAGATAAAAGCTAACTCTGCTAAACCGTTGTTCAGATCAACGGTATTTAAATTTTTACCGCCTAGCCGTTAATATTGGCAGACAACGAACCCGAATATTGATCTTGATCATTATAATATTTTGTATAAAATATAATGGTTAGCAAACACCCATTAAGAAAATAAGGCACTCCAAACAGAGGAAGTATGAAAATGAGGTTCTCACCATTTATCGCTGCTGCTGCGTTATTATGTACAGCAGCTATTCCGGCTTATGCCGACAAGCTTGACGACATTATAGCATCTGGCAAACTCAGATGTGCTGTGGTCCTAGATTTCCCTCCCATGGGATCGCGGGATGCAAGCAACAATCCAATTGGTCTTGACGTAGACTATTGTTCTGATCTGGCCAAGGCGCTTGGCGTTGAACCGCAATACGTCGAAACGCCATTCCCTGACCGCATTCCAGCTCTTGTTTCAGATCGAGCAGATGTTGGTGTTGCTTCCACTTCTGACACTCTTGAGCGTGCGAAAACAATTGGTTTTTCTATACCATATTTTGCATTCAAGTTTGTCGTCCTGACTAAAGACGGGCTGGGCCTTGAAACATATGAAAGCCTCAAGGGGCATAAAGTCGGGTCAGTGAGCGGTACCTACGAGGCGCTTGCACTTGAGAGTGACATGAAAAAGTGGAACGATCCCAATGGCACTTTCCGATCATATCAGAACCAGGCTGATGTTTTCCTTGCAGTGAGCCAAGGCCAGATTGATGCCACTGTCGTAACGTCCACAGTGGCGGCGGCGATCGTCAAGGACGCAAAATATGAGGGTCTAGCAATGACAGGTGACGCGCCTTACGACATAGATTATGTCTCGCTTATCACTTTACGCAACGAACAAGGGCTGATCAACTATCTGAACTTGTTTGTTAACCAGCAAGTTCGT
>JANOVC010000048.1:0-45837 GCA_031417195.1 Rhodobiaceae bacterium | reverse complement strand
AAAGCGGAAAATGTGGCGATATCCGTGCCATCTGGGCCTTGCTCAACAAAAACATGTCGTTCATCAGAGCCTCCTTGTCCGGAGGCAGTGAATCAAATTGCAAACTGATCCGCAACTAAATTAATAGGTCCTGACCCTAGTGTAAACTGGCTTTTGAGACGCAGCTCTATGCATGTGGGTACACGGCTTTTCACGCCCAACTGTTACCCATATGTTACCCAGAACGACCTTCAGGTTTAGAAGGAGGAGCCGCGTTGAAAGCAATTCGAATATCGAAACGTGTTGTTGATGCACTCGAACCGGGAACAACGGACCTCGATTTTTTTGACGATGATCTGAAAGGCTTTGGAGTTCGTGTCCGGACATCTGGGCGCAAGTCCTATTTTGTCTTGATGCGGTTTCATGGCGTCTTGAAGCGGTTCACCATCGGTCCACATGGTGCAATAACAACCGAACTTGCTAGAATTAAGGCCAAGGAGATCATCTCCCAATTGGCGATGGGTAATAATCCAAGCGAGGCAAAGGATTCACTTCGCAACTCCATCACGGTGAGAAGTCTTTGTGAACGGTTCTTGGCTGAATACGTTCCATTCCATTGCAAGGCCAGCACTGCAAAAGAGTATGAACGATGTGTAAGGTTGTTTATCATTCCTGAGATTGGAACAACCAAGGTCGCATCGGTTGTTCGCACACACATCACGGTTCTTCACCACCAACTCAGAAAAATACCGTATCAAGCCAACCGCACTCTTGGCGTGCTCTCAGTAATGTTTGCGTAGGCTGAATCTTGGAACTTGCGAGAAGCATTTTCAAACCCATGCAGGGGCGTGAAAAAATTCAAAGAGAAGAAGCGGGAAAGATTTCTATCGTCAGATGAACTGACTAAACTTGGCACGGCGCTGCTTGCCGAAGCAGCGGAAGCTCCGTCCGCAGTCACCTGCATTCGACTTCTGATTTTCACAGGATGTCGCCTCAGTGAAATTCAGAAACTGAGATGGAGTTACATTGATTTGAAATCGAAGATGATACTCTTGCCAGATTCCAAAACAGGAAAGAAAACGATCTATCTTGGGCAAGCAGCTATTGAAGAGTTACAGCGAACGCCCCGGATTGCTGGCAACCCTTATGTCATCGTTGGCAACATTGACGGTCAATACCTAAGTGACATGCAGAAGCCTTGGCGGCGTATTCGAATGGCCGCCGAACTGGGCGATGTACGTATTCACGATCTCAGGCACACGTTTGCTTCGCATGGGGTGGCTATGGGACAAGGTTTGCCGATCATTGGGAAATTACTTGGTCACTCGCAGTCTCAAACGACTGCTCGTTATGCGCATCTTGCAGCCGATCCAGCAATTGAAGTCGCGGACAAGATTTCTGAACGACTGGCAAACAGTTTGAACCCCATCGGGCCTCACCAGAGAGATTTGAAGGCGGCGTAAGCCCTACTATTTACAAGGTAGCGTGTGCAAAATGTGTGCAGCAGGGCAAGATGGGTGTCGTGCAGATCCCAGCAGCGGGACGAAAATTAGCAATGAAAACTAAGCACGCTAAGAACCGCAAACTCCCGCGCTGCACTCGATTTCATAAATCAGTTCCAGTGATGGATTGGAATGACAATTCAAGAAAATCAATGGCTTAGATGGCGCCGTGTGCGCTACGTGTGCAGTAAGAGACAGACGTTTGCGTGATGTAGTGTGAAATGTGAATGCAAAAGCCATAGTGCAGGACCACCAGATCGACATCAACTCAAACATTGCAAAACATGAGCGGCACCTCGAATTATAACTGCCAAGGAGTCGTAAAACGTAAAGACTTGTATTTTGGGACGGGCCAAGGCATCGCTGTCGAACTCATTTTTCGACAAAGGTTCATAATATCTTATTACTGCTTCTGACCCATCTCGTTCAATTGCGCGCTTGCGCAGTTTGTCAGCTATCAATTCGTGAGCCGACTCGACGCGGGCAGCGTACAATTGATTCAATTAATCAAAAAAGGACTTGGTTCAGTTTATCTCTATCGCATTTTTTTACTTTCCCTCTGGGTGGTGCTAAATTGATTGAGCCCAGAACTGCACATACGTGGTGTAACGCTGGAAAAATTACGACGACATGTATTTGGGTTGAACAAATGAAGACGACAAAGTTGTGAGTAATGACAGACCTTAAAGGAACAAAAATTGCGCCAACTTTTACATGTTGATTTACGCCTGCTAACAATTTTGCGCACAATTGTTGAATGCAAAGGCTTGGCCAGCGCCCAGAATATTCTGAACATGAGCCAGTCTAGTGTTTCAGCTAGTTTGGGCGAACTAGAAACGCGGCTGGGTTTGCGGCTGTGCAATCGTGGGCGATCAGGCTTTGAGCTTACAGAAGCTGGACGCATTGTTTATGAAGCGTCACATGATTTGTTTGATGCGGTGGGCCGCTTTAGCGCCAGCACCAATGCAATTTCAGATGCCACGCGCGGAGTTTTGCGGATCGGAACGGTTGATGCGATTGCCACCAATGCGCAGCTACCTCTGGCAACGTCACTGCGGCGTTTTAAAAAATATGCGAAAAATGTTCTTGTAGATTTTTTGAATGCTGGGCCAGAGGAGCTTGAGGCGCAGGTGTTGCAGGGTAAACGTGACGTTGTGCTTGGTCCCTATACAGAACGCTATGCCAATCTCTCGTATGTGTCCCTACATCAAGAACGTCAATCGCTTTACCTTTCCAAACACCACAAACTTTTTAACGCGAAAGGCAAAACTGCAGATCGAGACTCACTTGCAGGGCATGCATTTGTGTCGCGTCGGTATTTGCACAGTTCAGATCTTTTGCGTGTGGGTCTTTCCGACCCTCAAGCCATTGTCGATTCTATGGAAGCGCAACTAATCTTAATTCAAAGTGGCGAATATTTCGGATATTTGCCCGAGCATTATGCCCAAGCTTGGGTGAACTCAGGGGAATTGCAAGCGTTACAGTCATCTGAGTTTAGCTATGATTCTCATTTTTATGCAGTGTTCATGAAACAACGCATTCCCAACCAGCTGATTAAAAAATTTATTGGTCTGTTGCTCGAGGACTGCGGCAAGAGTCTCGATCTTTAGTCGATACTCCTGTTTTTCCGATCAATGCTGCCTGACTTCGCGATTTTTCTTTTTTTAAAAACCGACGACTGTGCGGGCAGATTGAAAGGAACTTTAAAGTGCTCGACAAACGCAAATTTTACATCGACGGCTATTGGGTAAACCCAGTAGTCGCACATGATTTTGAGGTTCTGAACCCAGCCACTGAAAAGCCAGTAGCCATTATTTCAATGGGTACCGCAGTTGATATCGATAAAGCCGTAAG
Source organism: Rhodobiaceae bacterium (assembly GCA_031417195.1). Lineage (GTDB taxonomy): Bacteria > Pseudomonadota > Alphaproteobacteria > Rhizobiales > Aestuariivirgaceae > Aestuariivirga. The sequence continues at coordinate 42,502 of JANOVC010000048.1, read as the reverse complement.
TGCAGCAAAAACTGCTTTTGCAAGCTATTCTAACACCAGCGTTGAAAATCGCTTGGAATTGCTCGAAAAATTGTTGGCGAGTTACAAACGCCGCTATGATGAAATGGCAAGCACGATTTCTCTCGAAATGGGTGCCCCGATTACGATGTCCCGTGAACAGCAAGCTGATGTTGGTGTTGGGCATCTGCAAGGTTTTATTGATGGCTTGAAGCGGCTCCACACGCGAGAAGAACTTCCCAATGGCGATGTGCTGTTGCGTGAGCCGATTGGGGTTTGCGGATTGATTACACCTTGGAATTGGCCGATCAATCAAATTGCGCTCAAAGTTATTCCGGCGCTGGCCACAGGCTGCACGTGCGTTTTGAAGCCCAGTGAGTACACACCTCTTAGCGCCATCCTTTATTCGGAAATGATTCATGAAGCTGGCTTTCCAGCGGGTGTGTTTAATCTGGTCAATGGCGATGGCATTATGGGGGCGGCCCTTTCAAAACATCGCGACGTGGATATGATGTCGTTTACCGGCTCCACCCGTGCGGGCATTGCTGTTAGCAAGGATTCCGCTGATACCGTAAAACGCGTGACACTGGAACTTGGTGGAAAATCACCGAATATTATTTTTGAAGATGCTGATCTCGAAGACCGTGTCACGGGCAGTGTTTTGGAATGTTTCAACAACTCCGGGCAATCATGTGATGCGCCAACACGTTTGTTGGTTCAGAATTCTGTTTACAAAAAAGTGCTTGAAATTGCCAAGCGCGTTGGGCTTGCGGCCGAAGTTGGCAATCCTTCACAGGAAGGCACCCATATCGGGCCGCTGGTCAATAAGACTCAATATGGACGCGTGCAGTCGTTGATTGAGGCAGGCATTGCTGAAGGTGCGCATCTTCTCGTTGGTGGTGCTGGCAAGCCAGAAGGATTTGAGGTGGGTTATTATGTGCGCCCCACGATTTTTGCCGATGTAAACAATCATATGCGCATTGCACGCGAAGAAGTATTTGGGCCCGTGTTGACCATCATCCCGTTCGAAACTGAGGACGAAGCAATCGCCATTGCCAATGACACAAATTATGGTTTGGCCGCCTATATTCAAACCAGCAATCCAGAACGTGCCGAGCGGGTAGCCGCCAAACTTAAAGCTGGCATGATTCACGTCAATGGCGCTCCCCATCGTTATGGCAGCCCGTTTGGTGGTTTCAAGCAATCAGGCAATGGCCGCGAGGGCGGCATGTTTGGATTGGAAGACTTCTTGGAAGTAAAAACACTGCATCGGCCGCAATAGAATTACTCCTGAATTTCCGATCCTTACTGCTATTCTTTTCGGTTTTTGCGCCTCAAAAAAACGGGAAAGCTCTGGCAAATCTAACAGGCTTTGCATGAACAACTATGATACCGGACGGCTCAATCTTCCCTTCGTTGGCATTTGCAGTTTTGGCAAAAGCCCGATCTGTTCAGACTGGGACAAGATTGATGCCAATGTTGCTGTGATGGGTGCGCCCTTGGATATGGGCACGCAGTTCAGGGCAGGAGCGCGCTTTGGCCCGCGCGCCATTCGTGACGCTTCCACTTTATTTTCATTCGGCCATGGTGGCTCATATGACCATGAGGATGATGTGGTTTATATGACGAGCGATAAGGTGCGAATGGTTGATATTGGTGACGCTGACATTGTGCATACAGATCAAGTCAAAAGCTTGGCTAACATCGAATTTGGTGTGCGCAAAATTCTAAAGGCAGGTGCTTTGCCCGTCGTGATGGGTGGCGATCATTCCGTGAATATTGCCTGCGTGAATGCGTTTTCAGACCAAGAGCCCATTCACATTGTTCAGCTGGATGCGCATTTGGATTTTGTGGATGAGCGCCATGGGGTTCGTAACGGTCATGGAAGCCCGATGCGTAGAGCTGCTGATCATAAATATGTGACTGGTCTCAGCCAAATAGGCATTCGCAATGTGTCTTCGACAGCGCGCGAAGGTTATGAGACTGCTCGCAAGATGGGTTCGGACATCCTATCAGTTCGACAATTCAGGAAGTTGGGCGTCGAAGCGGTGCTCGCGCGGATTCCTACTGGCAAACGCTATTATCTCACGATTGACATTGATGGCTTTGATCCCTCTATCGCGGCGGGCACCGGCACACCCAGCCATGGCGGATTTTTGTATTATGAAGGATTGGAGTTCATCGCTGGCCTAGCCAGACGCGGTAGCATTGTCGGCATCGATTTGGTTGAGGTGGCTCCTGATTATGACCACACCGGATCAACTGCGATTTTGGCAGCGCAACTTTTACTCAATACAATCGGAAGGATTTTTCACGCGCGGGGCTGATGCAACGCGCCAACAAAGGAGGACGGGTCGTGTTTAAGAAAAAAATAATCGCAGCGTTGGTTCTATGTTTAAGTGTAAGTTCAGCTTGGGCCGGAACTTTGAAGGTGGGTCACTCCACATGGGTGGGTTACGGCCCATTTTACATCGCGCAAGAAAAAGCCTTCTTTAAAGAAGAAGGCGTGGATGTTGAGTTCACGATTATGGAAGACACGGCTATCAAAATTGGTGCTATGTTCGCCGGCCAAATTGACATCGCCGCTTCGACATCAGATGAATTTCCAAGTTACCTGCAACCTGGAAAGTCCGTGCGCTATTTTATGGCCGTGGACTACAGCAATGGCGGCGACGGCATTGTTGCTAACAAAAGCATAAAGTCTGTTGCTGATCTAAAAGGCAAAAAAGTCGCTTTTGAGCAAGGCACGATTTCGCAATTCTTTTTGAACGTGTTGTTGAAGCGCGCAGACTTGAAACAAAGTGACCTCGAAGTCGTGAATATGACTGCGGCGGATGCTGGCACTGCTTTTGTGGCTGGCCAAGTGGATGCCGCTGTGACCTGGGAGCCCGCATTGAGTCTTGGAGCAAACTCACCAAATGGCCATCTGATTGCTTCAAGTAAAGAATTGCCGGGTGTGATTGTTGATGTGTTGGCAGTAACAGGTGAAACTGCAAAAGCCAAAGAGAAAGACTTGAAAGCCTTTGCACGCGCTTGGTATCGCGCTCTGGATTATCTCGCCAAAAACCCAGATGAAAGTTATGCCATGATGGCCAAGGGTGTTGGCGGTTGGATTGAAAAACCTGAAGATTTCAAAGCTGCGGCTGGGGGCATACAATATCTGGATAAAGCAGCCAATGTGGAGCTGTTTGGAAAAGAAGGGGCCAATGGCACGCTCTTCCAAACGGTGGCTGACGCAATTGAAATCTGGAAGGGATTTCAAAAAGTGCAAGTGGATGTAAAGCCTGCCGATCTGATTGATCAATCGATGTATGGCGGCTGAACCAATTGCAAACACTTAGTCAAATTGTTGAACGTTGCCTAACGCCGCGTGGGGAAATTCCTGCGGGCGTTGGGTATATTGCGGGCGCCCTAGGTGTTGGGGTTATCTTTTTGCTGTGGATCGTTTTATCCTATGGTGGATTTGCCGACCCTGTGTTTTTTCCAAGCCCCGGCGCAGTGTTTAGCGCTTTTTGGAAAACAGTGATTGACGGGCGACTAGCAAAACACATATGGGCCAGTTTGGTGGTGATCAATATTGGGTTTCTACTGTCATCACTCGCAGCTGTCCCATTAGGTTTGATGATGGGCACATTTCGCGTGGTGCAAGCTGCGTTCGAACCCATTGTAAATTTCATTCGTTATTTGCCGGTTACGGCAATGATCCCGCTCCTCATCTTGTGGGTGGGCATTGGCATTGAGCAAAAAATTACTGTGATTTTCATTGGCACATTTTTTCAGCAAGTCGTGATGGTGATTGATATTGTCAATCGCGTGCCCAATGAGTTGCTTAATGCCGCTTACACCTTGGGCGCAACGCGCCGCCAAATTCTGTTGCAGATTTTGGTTCCGGCCATGCTTCCGGGCCTGATGGATATGCTGCGTGTCACCATGGGTTGGGCTTGGACTTATTTGGTTGTGGCAGAGCTTGTGGGGTCATCAGCTGGGCTTGGTTATATGAGTATGCAAGCGATGCGTGGCCTTCATGCCGATGTAATCTTCGTGGCCATTCTCGTGATTGGTGCGCTGGGCATTATGACGGATCAACTGTTCCGCATTGCTAAACATATTTTCTTACCGTGGTCAGAGGTTCGATAGATAAAATGGGCACGGTGTCTGTTGAAAATATCAGGTTGGAGTTTGGAGCAGAGGGCCACGGCGTTGTAGCTTTGGATAATGTAAGCTTGTCGGTGCCAGACAAACAATTTGCTGTGATCGTTGGCCCGTCGGGGTGCGGTAAATCCAGTTTACTTGATATTATTGCCGGGTTACGCCCGGCTACGTCAGGTACGTGTTTGGTTGACGGGCAAAGCGTTACCAAACCCGGACGTCAGCGCGGCATGGTGTTTCAAAACTATTCGTTGTTTCCATGGCTCACAATACAAAAAAATGTAGAATTTGGTTTGAAGTTGCGAAATATGCCTCAGGCTAAACGTGCAGAAACTGCGAGATTTTATATAAATGCGGTGGGCCTTTCAGGTTTCGAAAACTCTTACGCCAGCCAACTGTCTGGTGGCATGAAACAACGGGTGGCGATTGCCCGCGCCTTGGCAAATGATCCAGAAGTTTTATTGATGGATGAGCCCTTCGGCGCACTTGACAGCCAAACTCGCACGGTGATGCAGCAGCTGCTTTTGAAAGTCTGGGAACAAGATAGCAAAACGGTGATCTTCGTCACCCATGACATCGAAGAAGCGCTTTTTTTGGGTGACATCATTTATGTTATGTCGGCAAGGCCAGGGCGATTTGTTGATAAGATTACCGTGCCCCTTCCACGCCCGCGACGCTACGAACTGTTTTCAACACCGGAATTTCTAAAGCTCAAAGGCCGCATTCACGAAACTTTGCATCCTACTTCAAACAAATCTGCAGTTGAACCAATATAGAATTAAGGGAGAAAGAAATGACAGACTTATTGACCATGGGAAACATTCCGATAGGCGCTACATCCAAAAAGAAAGTTTTTCAGATTTATCCAGATGGACCTCCTGGCGAAGGTTTAAAGCCCATCAACGTTATGGATTTGACCAAGATTGTTGCGGGCACAGCAAAAGAAATTGGTACTTTTGATTATGTCGATGCAACGCGGCAGTTCACTGTTGGCATATGGGAGAGCACACCTTGCACAGAGTATATTCCATTCTATCCGTGCGATGAATTTTGCTATCTTATCACGGGTGGCATCAGGCTTACCCAAGAAGACGGCACGATCGACTATTTTGTTGCTGGACAAGGCTTTGTGGTGTTGCGCGGTACAAAATGTCATTATGAAATGACGGGTGTAACCAAGAAATTTTCTGTCATGTTCGAAAACAAGTTGCACAATTCATAATCATCGAGGTTTTTTAAATGAACCCTAAAGTAATCATCACCTGCGCCATTACGGGCGCAGGTGATACGCTAGGCAAACATCCCGCTATCCCGGTGACGCCAGAACAAATTGCAAACTCTGCATTGGAAGCGGCGCGCGCTGGTGCAGCCGTAGTACATTGCCATGTGCGCGATCCAAAAACGGGCAAAAGTTCGCGTGCAGTTTCATTATACCGCGAAGTGATGGAACGCATCAGGGCAGTGAATACCGAAGTGATTATCAACCTTACGGCAGGTATGGGCAGTGATCTTGAAATAGGTGATGGCGAAACGCCCATGAATTTCAATTTCGCTAATTGCGATTTGGTTGGCCCCATTGAGCGGCTATTGCATGTAGCCGAATTGCGCCCCGAAATTTGCACGCTTGATTGTGGTTCCTTGAATTTCAGCGACGGCAATTTTCTTTTGGTACAAACGCCAACGCAATTGCGTGAACAAGCGCGTCTCATTCAATCATATGGTGTTAAGCCCGAATTGGAGTGTTTCGACACTGGCAATCTGTGGTTTGCAACGCAACTGTGCAAAGAAGGGTTGATAACAGGAGCGCCACTCTTCCAACTCTGTCTCGGCATCAAATGGGGTGCACCTTATAGTTCCGAAACAATGATGTATCAAAAATCGCAACTGCCAAAAGATGCCATTTGGGCCGCGTTTGGCATTGGCAAGAACGAGTTCCCTGCCGTTGCTCAAGCTGTTCTCTCGGGTGGTCATGTGCGTGTGGGATTGGAAGATAATCTTTGGCTCAAGCCAGGTGTCTATGCCTCTAATGCCTCGCTCGTTGAAAAAGCCGCGAAAATTATTCGATTGCTGGGATCTGACGTTGCATCATCTACTGAGGCAAGAGCAATACTTGGATTGTGAAAACCAAAATGTTGTATCGCAATTGACCGAAAGACTCGCCTCATAGACATCAGTATTGGCCCAATTTTTCTGCCACTATGAACTTCCGCTTCATTCATATTGTAAATTATCGCTGATTGATATACCTCAGGCATGAGAAGTGAATTGATTTTCATAAGTATAGTTTATGTCAAGGCCAACAGTACATGATATCGCGCGCGAAGCTGTCGTAAGTTTGGCGACGGTGACCGTGTGCTGAATGCGCGTCCGCGCGTGCGCGAGCAGAGTGTTTGTATGGTTCAAACTGCCGTCGAAAATCTTGGTTAGGTGCGCGACCTATCTGCTGCAAATTTGGCCAAGCGGCGCGAATATCGTTTTGCTTTTGTAATTCCTGATAGTAAAAGTCAGTTCATTACAACCATTCGAGATACTTTGACCGATGTGAGCAAACTCCCGGTTTGTATCGTATAAGCGTTGAAATAATCCCGGCACCAACAGATGCCCCTAACAGGTTGTTGAAAAACCATTAAATGTCTGTTTGATTTGTGTTTCGATTTTTTCTGCGGGTGGGGTTGAAGTGTTTGGCTGCTTGCGGAGCAGGTATTTTGCTTTTCGGTTCCAGCCTTCGTGTCTTTCAGGCCGCTGTCGCCTGCAGTTTTGGTATCCTGATGAGGTTGTAGGCAATCATCTGGAATGTGAAGAAGCCTTTAGCCTTGGCGAGTCACATGAGTTTGAGTTTGGTAGCACCGCCGATGGTCTTGGCCCAGCCGAAGCTTTCCTTGATGCGCTTTCTGCATCTCTGGCTGATCTCATATCCCTTGTGCCGGGTGGTGCGGCCATCGACGGCAGTCTTGCGAACTTTGCCGGTGGAATAGATCTGGGCATTGATGGCGATGTGCGGCGTGACGTTTTGGTTTTTGAGAGCCAGCACAAAGTCTTCGGCGTCGTAACCCTTGTCGGCACCAAGTGTCACGCGGGTTTTGCGCATGGTCCTGTTTCTGGTCTTGCGGCTGCGCTTGATCATGGTGAGTACCGCCTCGCGCTCGGCGGTGCCTGAGGCTTTCGTCACATCGTAATCGACGGTCAACCCGTTCCTGTTCTCCATCAGGGCATGCCCCATGAAGCATAGATGGCTGGATTGTCCATTGCCCTTGCGGAACAGCTGCGCGTCGGGATCGGTTGTCGAAGCGTGGGTCTCGTTCGAACGCTTCTCCTTTCGGAAGTTGCGCTCACCGTTGCGTCCCATGGTGGGCGGTTCGCCAGAGCCATCCTTCGGCACAAAGCTCTTCATTGAGGCCCAGGCATCAATCAGCGTGCCGTCGACGGAGAAGTGTTCCGATGACAAAAGCCCCTTCACATCCGGCAGGTTCAAAAGCTTGCCCATGAAAGCGCGTCCCACGTCGGCCTGCATCAGCCGTTCCCGGTTCTTGGAAAATGTCGAGGCGTCCCAGACCTGATCATCCATCGACAATCCCACGAACCAGCGGAACAAGGTGTTGTAGTTGATCTGCTCCATCAACTGGCGTTCGGACCGGATGGTGAAGAACGCCTGAAACAGCGAAGCCTTCAACAGATGCTCGGGCGGAATGGAGGGGCGGCCGGTATGCTAATAGAGCTTTGCAAACTCCCGCGACAGACCCTCAAGAACCTGCTCAACCAAGGAACGGATTGACCGCAGCGGATGATCGCCAGCAATCCGATCCTCAGTATCTACATATGAGAAAAGCTCTTTGGTCTCTTCAGGTCCACCGCGCATCGCAAACCACTCCGTCTTGCAAGACAGACTGAATCACATCACAACATAAAAATCGACGAGTTTTTCAGCAGCCTGCTAGTGCGCCGCTCAACTGGAATGCATCTGGTCCGCTGATTTGAAATATTTGCGGGCGTAGGCGACGAGTTGGGCATCCGACGGATGATCGACTGTTTCTACGCCAAGGATGACTTTCAGAAGTTTGGGATCATGTTTTTCAATATGCGTCATCAGTTCGGTTTTGGCGTTTGAAGGCCCGGTAATGAGAACGGCACCTGCGTCGGTAATGGATTGGGCGGCGGCTTGCAGGAACTCCTTGGCGAGGACTTCATGGCCGCTGCCGATGGTGTTTGACTTGTGATGGACTTGGCGGGTGGGTTTTTCGGGTTGCAGAACCAAAGTTTCTACATCCTCGCGACCGAAATGAAACACCCGTGCTTCGCGGTGGTCTATCCACATGACGGCATGAAAGTGCTGGTGGCTCATGAAATTATTCTCCCGTTCCGACTGCAACCGTAATAACGGCGAAACGCACTAGAAGTTCCATTTTATTTCACGATTCTTCAGTTGTGGCTTTTGTTTGATCACGTGCTGAATCTAAAAGGTGTGCCATGGCTGATCGCAATCCGTGCACCTGGTCCAGCAAATGCAAAATGACACCAACTCCTTCACTATTGACACCCATTTCTGCAATCAAATCCGAAATCAGTTGGGCGCGGGCAATGTCAGCTTGTGAGAAAGCAATATCAGAATCGGCGCGCTTCGGAACCAGCCATTCTTCTTCAATCCAGATGTCGAGCGTATGTTGATCGAGTCTGGTGCGGCTGAGAAATTCTAGTCTGGTGATGATCATGACTGTAACTCTTGGCGTGGGTCATAGCTTGGTCCCGGCTTCCATGTTGAAAGGAACGCTTCAAGTTCCGCGTTCGCTTGCAGCGGCAGTATGACTTTAAGCGTGATCAATTCATCGCCATGTCCGCCGCGACGGGCCACACCTTTGCCCTTGAGACGCAATACTGCGCCTGTGTTCGATCCTTTGGGTATTGCAAGCATCACTGAACCATTAGACGTTGGGGTTTTGACGCGTGCACCCAATACGGCTTCGGCAAGGGTGATCGGCAGCTCCAGATGAATGTCGTCGCCAACGCGGGTAAAAAAGCGGTGGGGCGTAATTGAAATTTCTACCAAGGCATCACCCGCAATGCCCTCGCCAGCCAATGAAGCACCCTTGCCGCGCAGTCGTAGTGTCTGTCCCTCTTGAATGCCCGCAGGTATGCTGACATCAAGGGAGCCGCCGTCAGGCAAGGTGATGCGCTTGCTGGCGCCATTGACGGCATCAAGGAAGTCGACCGATAGTCGGTAGCGCAGATCGGCACCCGGTGCCTTCCGGGATTGCCGCGCCTGCTGGCGAAACAATTCCGCAAACAGATCATCGGTATCGCCAAAATCCGCATAGCCTGAGCGATTGTTGTAACTGTTGGAGGCAGGCGCCTCGGCAGCATAATCCTTGTAATAGCGCTCACGCGGCTTTTCAGTTCCCATTGCGTCGATCTCGCCGGCGTCGAAGCGTTTGCGTTTGTCTGGATCTGACAGCAATTCATTGGCAAGCGATGCGTCCTTGAAGCGCTCCTCAGAATCCTTGTTGCCGGGATTAAGGTCGGGGTGCAGCTTCTTGGCAAGGCGGCGATAGGCCTTGCGAATGTCGTCCGGTGACGCATCGCGCTGGACTCCGAGAGTTTCATATGGGTCTTTCATGCGGGCACTGGCTCATTTGTAAGTGGTTTCAGCAATTCAATTCTCCGGCCGGGTCCAAGTGCTCTCAGCGCATTGAGTATTACGGCCACATCAATGGCTTCCTGTGACAGCGCACCCGCAAGCGGTGGCAGATAGCCCAGCGCTGCGGCAATCATTCCAAGCGACGATAGAGAAAGACCCACGACGACGCTTTGAAGGGCAATGGCGCGGGTACGCCTGGCGATGGCCATGGCGTCGACCACACGGTCCAGGCGGTCAACCAGCAGCACAATGTCGGCGGCCTCCGATGCCGCCGCAGCACCACGCGCACCCAGTGCGACGCCGATGTCGGCAGCGGCAAGGGCAGGTGCGTCATTGATGCCATCACCGACCATCATCACCGGACCATTGCCTGCTTCCGCTTTAACAGCCTCAACTTTTCCGGCTGGTGTTGCTTCAGCGATGACCAGATCAACTTGAAGAGCATCGCCCGCACGTTTGGCGATGGCAGCCTGGTCGCCAGTAAGCAACACAATGCGCGTAACACCACCAGTGCGAAGTGCGCGGAGTGTTTCGGGGGCGTCAGTTCGCAGGCGATCCTCGAACACGATGCGCCCTGCTGGTTTGCCGCTGATGGCCACGGCCAGAACGGTTGTACCAACGGCAGTGGCGGCTTCCTTTGACTTTAGATTTTTGTAGACAAAACCGGGTCTGCCAATGACCACCAATTTTCCGGCGACACGTCCGGTCACGCCATCTCCAGAAGATTCCACAACATCGGTTGGTGCCACAAGCTGCAAACCGCGAAGGCGGGCCTCGGCCACAATGGCTTGCGAAACGACATGCTGCGAGGCCTGCGCCAATGAAGCGGCGGCGGTGATCAGCGCAACGTCATCAAAACCCGGTTGTGGTGTTACGACCCCCGCATGGGCTTGGCCATCGGTCAGCGTGCCGGTCTTGTCAATCAACAGCGTTTTGATCTGGGGCAGCAATTCGAGAATCCGCGCAGACTTGATCAGAAGGCCGCGTTTTGCTGCCCGCGACATGCCAGCCACAATGGCAACAGGAACTGCGAGGATCAGCGGACAAGGCGTTGCCACTACCAGAACGGCGAGCGCCCGCTTTGGGTCATCAGAGAAAAACCATGCAGCCGCTGCCAGCACTACGGTCACCGCCAGAAATCCCATGGCATAGCGATCTGCCAATCTGGCCATGGGGGCCTTTGACAAGCGTGCGGCATCAACCAAGCGCACCACGCCTGCATAGGTGCTCAAGGCTGCGGTCTTGTTTACAACCAAATTAAAGGGCGCATCACCATTGGCCACACCGCTTGCAACCGCTGCACCAGCATTGCGGCGCACGGGCAACGCCTCACCCGTGAGTGAAGATTCATCCAGCAGGGCAGAGCCACTTTCCACGGTGCCGTCAGCCGGCACAACTTCGCCCGCACGGATCAATAGCCTGTCACCCGGCACCAAAACTTCGATTGCGGTTTCAACCAAAATGCCTTCGCGATAGGCCTGTGCGGTGCGGGCGACGCGACCCAGAAGAGCCGTCATTTCACGCATGGCCCGGCCTTGTGCGTAGTCCTCCAGCAACATGCCACCGGAGTACATCAATGCCACAACCACGCCCGCAACAGCCTCGCCAGCCAGAAGGGCGCCCGCCATGGACAGTGCCGCGATAATATCGAGGCCATATTCGCCGCGCATCAGGCTTTTCACAATCGACCACATCAAGGCGAGAAGTACGGGCACAATGCCCGCGACAAAAAGCCAGATTGCGATGTCAGACCGTGAAAACGCCATTGCGGTTAGCCCGCAAATCAATGCCGATGCAGGGATCGCTGCGAGTGCCACGGCCGCAACGTGTTGGTTGTCGGCACTGATCGCCAGAGGATTTGAAACGCCTTGCATGTGATCAAACTGTCGAGACTGGCGCGGTGTTCGGTTTCGCCGCAAGAGCCAGCCTCGCCAGCGCAGGCAGGGATTTGGCCCCAGTTCTTTTCATGATTGATGCGCGATGGTTTTCCACCGTGCGTTGGCTGATGTTGAGATCGGCGGCGATGTTTTTGCTGGGATGACCATCAAGAACCATGGCCATGATCTGGCGTTGACGCCCAGTCAGCCCTGCGATGTGCCGGGTGGCGATTTTGCGCCAGTCTGCAAGTTTGTTTTTATCTGTCGATTGGTCGAAAGTGCGCCTGATACTTTCAACAAGTTCACCTGCACTTACGGGCTTTTCAATGAAGTCAGAAGCACCTGCCTTCATGGCCTGGACAGCGATGGCAACGTCACTGTTGCCGGTGATCATGATGGCTGGAAGACTACTGCCCGTGTCGCGGAGTTTTTGGAGGAGCTGAAGCCCGCTCATGCCCGGCAGATATGCATCGACAAGAAGGCATGCATTATCGCCCGGTTGATAAGCCTTCAGAAATGCTTCGCAGCTTGGGAAGGATTTCACGCACCAACCTTCGTCTTCGAGAACGGCGCACATCGTGCTGCGCACGTTCGCGTCATCGTCGACGACAAAAATTGTGCTCGTTGCAGCGGTTTTGGAAGTTGATGGGGCAGTTCTCGCGTTGCCTCGTATCACGGGCAGCAAGTTTTGAATGGTTTGCGTAAGTTCATAGAGTTTGACTGGTTTGTTCAGCTGAACGCATTTCTGCCGTGAAATATCGCGCAGCGTTTCAGTTGAAATATCGCCTGTGAGGATGATCACCGGAAGTGCGGCATGAAGCTTTTCGCGCAATTGAGCTGCCACTTGCAGGCCATTGAGAGCACCGGGCAGATTGAAGTCTGTAAGAACCACGTCCGGTTCGATCAGCCCTTTTGTTACCAATTCCAATGCCGCCGCGCCGTCTGCGGCAGAAATGACATGGTGACCATCTTCCTTCAGAAGCTGTTCCAGCAAAGACTGCACGTCTGGATCATCTTCCACGACAAGCAGCTTTCCCGGGCGATTGGCACGGCCGATTTTAATTTCTTTTGCATCGCTTGCAGGTTCAGCTGGTCCTCTTTCACCCGCAGGCGGCGGCTTTATTGCGATGGCAAAGACTGAGCCTTTTCCTGGCTTTGAACGAACCGTAATCTGGTGGTCGAGCAACTTCGCCAAGCGCTGTACGATGGAAAGTCCAAGTCCAAGTCCGCGGCTTCTGGCGCGTTCGGTATTGCCGATCTGGTGGAATTCATTGAAGATGGAACCGATCTGGTCTTCCGCAATGCCAATGCCTGTGTCCCAGATTTCAATGCTGACAACCCCTGCGCGGCGACGGCAGCCCAACAATATTTTGCCCTTGGGCGTGTATTTCATGGCGTTTGAGAGAAGATTGCGGATGATTTGTTCCAACAAGCGCGGATCGCTGTGAACCATGAAATTGCACGAAGCAACATGCAGCTCTAGCCCCAGTGATTGCGCCTGATAAGTGTATTCGCCCAGCAGCCTTGCCAGAACGTCCTTCACACTAAACGTGATGAGTTCGGGCTGCACGTTGCCCGCCTCAATCTGGTTGATATCGAGCAACGTGTTCAGCATGCCCGTCATGGCACTCAATGTTTCATCAAGTCGCGCTACCAGTCTTTGTGGTTTTTCGCCGTCAACCGCCCGTGCCAAAAGCCCTTGCAGCAGAGCGAGGGTTTGCAAAGGTTGGCGCAGGTCATGGCTTGCCATGGCGAGAAAGCGCGACTTCGCGGCATTGGCTTGTTCGGCTTCGAGACGGGCTTCCTCCATGGCTTTTTTGATACGCTTGCGTTCGCTGATGTCGGTGAAGGTGATGACCACGCCCTCCACATCGTCGCCATGGGTCCGGTACGGCAATATGCGGCGCATGAACCAGATGCCTGTTCCGGTTTCAATTTCCCGGTCAATGGCTGCTAGGTCACGCAGCACTGCACGGGCATCGGTGACAAGCGCCTTGTCAGCGGACAGCGAATTGAGATCGGTGAGTGGTCGACCGACATCGCCGGGAATGACATTAAAAAGTGATTTTGTGGCTGGCGTAAAGAACCTGATGTTGAGGTTTATGTCGAGAAACAAGGTTGCAACATTGGTGCTGTAGAGAATGTTTTGAAGATCGTCCGAGGTTGAGCGCTGGCGCTCCAGGGTTTCCTGCAGCTGGCTGTTGAGTGCTGTCAGTTCTTCGTTGAGCGATTGCAGTTCTTCTTTTGACGTGAGCAATTCTTCATTGGTTGATTGAAATTCCTCATTGACAGAAGAGGCTTCCTCGTTGATTGCCTTTTGCTCCTCTGCCGAAACTTCAAGTTCGCGCACTGCACTTTGCAGTTCCTGTCGCGCCGCATTGAGTTCAAGTTCCAGTTCAGCAACATGCGTCACGTTTTGTGGTGAATCATGCGGTCGGGTTTTCAGGGCCGATTTTGGGGTGTCGATGAAGCAGATCAAGATGAGATCATCACCGGGCACAGGTCGCACATCAATGGAGAAGACTTGATCTTTGCCCTCACGGCGCATCCGGCAACCCTCGACAGCCGTTCGCAACTTGGTGTCGACCACGTGCAGTATGGCGAGTTTAAGTCTGGCGCGCACACCCGGCGGCACCATGGCGAGCAAATCATGGGTCGGGTGGCCGGGTGAAACGCGCAAGTAGCTGTCTGTCGGCCCCATGGAAAAGATGCATTCGTTCTTGCGATTGATCAACACGGCGGCTGGCGCGTAACTGTCCAATACCAAACGGCGGCAAAGTTCAGCCAGTGCGGCGGGGTTGGTTGGGGATTGGTTCTGAATGGCACGTGAAGGTGTTTTTGATGTATCTCCCGCACCCAAGATGATGTCTCCTGCGGGGACGCGCCCGATGTTCTTGTAAATACGCACAGGCTTTGAAACAACCTCAAAGCGTCCCTCGATGTTGCCAGCGGTTTCCGCACTGCCCAATAGCAGAAAGCCGCCCTTTCGAAGCGCAAAATGGAAAAGCGAAATGACTTTGGCTTGCGCCTCTGGGTCAAGGTAGATCAGCAGGTTTCGGCAAGATACCAAATCCAGCCGTGAAAATGGGGGATCAGAAATCACATCCTGAACCGTGAAGATCACGGTTGAACGAAGCTCGGCAGACACGCGGTAGCCATGATCATCTTTTGAAAAGAACCGCGCGAGTCGCTGTGGCGAAACATCAGCTTCGATGCTGTCTGGATATTTGCCTTCGCGGGCGGTGGCAACGGCATCTGCGTCAACATCAGACGCAAAAACCTGAAGCTGCACATCTTTTTTCGCGGCAACGATATGCTCCCGAAACAACATGGCGAGTGAATAGGCTTCCTCGCCACTGCTGCATCCCGCAATCCAGATGCGTAACGGAAGTCCGGCTTTGTGAGTGTTGACGAGATCGGGGATGACGATATAGCCCAAAACCTCGAAGGCTTTTGGATCGCGGAAGAAACTTGTGACGTTGATCAACAAGTCCTTTGCAAGGTTGTCAACTTCGGTGTCGTTGCCGCGCAGTATATCGAAGTAGTGCGCGGTTTCGCTGGCTTTGATCCCTGCCAGCGCCATACGCCTTTCAATGCGGCGTTGCAGTGTGCCTTTCTTGTAACGCGTAAAATCATGTGTGGTCTTGGTGCGCAACAGCTCTATGATGTCATGCAGCCAATCCGGTGGCGAAGGTATGGGTTCCGATGCGACCGCATTGATGGTCGGTTTCGATCCTGAGGCGTGGCTTTTGAGAATGCCGGGGATTTGGGCAAGTGCCAGAACGTGGGCCACAGCGCCCGTCGCAATGGCGCTTTTTGGCATGCCGTCAAATCCGGCTTCACTGGGTTCCTGCGCAATCACCAATCCGCCCTTAGCCTTGATGGCAACCGAGCCAACGCTGCCATCAGAGCCGGTTCCTGAGAGAACAAGGCCGACTGACTTCGTGCCAAACTCAATTGCCAGGGATTGCAACAGAAAATCGAAAGGTAGACGTGAGCCATGGCGCTCCAACGGTTCAGTGACCCGCAATGCGCCGTTGCCGTAGGCGAGAGAACGACCAGGTGGAATGACATAGACATGATCAGGTTCAAGCAACATCCCGTCGCCTGCCTGCATCACGGTCATTGCCGTGTGGCTGGCCAGAAGTTCGACCAACATGCTGTCGTGGTTGGGTTCGAGATGTTGAATGAGTATAAATGCCATGCCATTGGGAAAGGGTATTGCGTCAAGAAATTTGCGACTTGCGTCAAGCCCACCGGCTGACGCACCGATTCCAACAACAAGAACAGGCTTTCGCCCACTCTTGGAACGGGAAACCTCGTCTTTTGGTTTCGAAACAACCTGTTTTCGCATCCGGCAATGACCCCTCGGTAGCGGTGCTACATTCAAAACGCAGTGTGAAGGTAATTGTTCCCTCATACCACCAATTAAAAAGACGTTGTTGGGTATGGGTAGTTTCCGAGGCTATTTTTTCTTCGCAACTGTTCGATACTGCCGCAAATCATGGTCCAAAGGAGCAGGCAATGTTGTGGAACGCATCGGCAATCAATGGCTTTTCCCTCGCCGAGACTGACGGCGAACTGGGCAGCGTCAAGGATTTGTTGGTGGACGACAAAGCTTGGGTTGTACGGTGGCTGGTCGTCGATACGGGCAATTGGCTTCCCGGTCGCAAAGTGCTGTTACCGCCCTTTGCTTTGGGCAAGCCTGACCCTGAAAACCGCCTGTTCCCCGTCAAGCTGTCAAAACAGCAGGTGAAAGACAGTCCGGACGTCGATACAGACTTGCCTGTCTCGCGCCAGTCCGAAGCCCATCTCTATGACCATTATGATTGGGAACCCTATTGGGATGGCAGTTTCTCGCCTGTGAGCTTGGCTATGGCAGTTCCGACCGATGTAACAATGAACCTGCCCTACCGGAATCTGGGCGACCAGTCTGAAGGCCAGAATATTTTTTTGGGTAACCCCCATTTGCGCAGCATCGCAGCAATTACAGGTTATGGCATTCACGCCACCGATGGCGAAATCGGGGCTGTGGAGGACATTCTCATAGACGATGCAGACTGGACAGTGTGCTATCTCACCGTTGACACCGGCAACTGGTGGCCGGGTGAGCGTGTGCTGATCTCCCCGCGTTCAATCCTTAAAATCGATTGGGTGGCAAAAATGATCTATCTGAACGTTGATCGCGACACGGTGAAGAAGAGCCCGCCCTATGACCCGGCCGTCACAGTTGATGGTGGTTACGATGAAAAATATCTTGCATACTACAGCATGTATTACATGCCGATGTGAGGCAATGCTAGTGCTCAACATTCTGGTGGTGGAGGATGATTACCTGATCGGCATGCTGATGTCGGAAATGCTGACCGGGCTTGGGCATACCGTGTGCGCGGTGGAACGCACCGAAGCGGGTGCTGTCGCAGCAGCAGCCCAGCATCAACCGGATCTGATGATTGTCGATGCCCATCTCAGCAACGGCAGCGGAATATGCGCCATGGAAACAATCCTTCATGACCGGTTCGTGCCCCATGTTTTCGTAACCGGTGACAAGCTTGGAACCTTGATACACAGGCCCGAAGATGTTGTCATCGAAAAGCCATTCCGTGAAACAGACCTTGTCAACGCGATGATACGGGCGCTTGCAATTGGGCGGAAAAGTCCATGAACACGGGCAGAATCAGGGTTTTCATTTGCAGTTTCTCAAGGGCAACAATGCCCAGTTCCACAGCAGGGTAACATAGAATGCAAACAGCAATTGTTCGTCATGACAATACTTCGATACTACTCCACTGGAGCGTCGCTTTTCTCATACTTGGTGCGATTTTTTCGAGTTTCTTCATGGGCAGTGCATTTTCCAACGACGCCACAACCGCCATCAGAATCTTTCACAATGTGACGGGAACTTTGGCTCTGGGGCTCGTCATTGTCTGGTCTGGTTGGCGCGCCTTGCATGAGGAACTTCCGAAGCTTGCGAGCCTCGGCAGCCGTGAACAGTGGTTCATGGGAATGACTAACGGCTCGCTGAACGGTCTGCTGTTGATCGTGCCAGTGACAGGAATCCTGTACCTTTTTGCACTTGGCAGAAGCATTGACCTTGGGGTGTTGAAATTGTCATACGTCATTTCAATCAGCGAGCAAAACCTTGAGTGGCTCGGATTGGCGCACAATGTGCTCGGCAAGTCATTGCTGGCAATCGCACTTTTGCACTCTGTCCACGTACTATGGCACCACTTCGGGAAGCGAGACGGCCTCGTTCGCCGGATGCTGCCTTGGACGCCAAAATGATTTTAGACGGAATGCTTTCAGAGATTGACTATGCTTTCCATGGAAAACGCGGGAAAGAAGACGACCAATGAGCGTGGCTGATGCGGCAAAGGCCAAGCTTCCTGCAGCGGTTCTGGTGCTTGGCTGGGTTAGTTTTCTGAACGAGCTTTCATCACAAATTGTGGCACCTTTGATTCCGCTCCTGCTCGCCACCGTACTTGGAGCAGGGCCTGTCGCATTGGGCCTCATCGAGGGCTTTGCCGACGCCGTTGCAAGTCTGCTTAAGCTGTGGTCTGGTCGACGTTCGGATGTGCTTGGCCAAAAACGCAAGGGTTTCATCGTCGGTGGTTACGGTCTGTCAGTGATTGCGCGCCCGCTCATCGGGCTGGCGGTCAACTGGCCTGTAGTGCTGCTCTTGCGCAGTCTGGACCGGGCCGGAAAAGGGCTTCGCGGCGCACCCCGCGACGCGCTTGTGGCTGACGCTACACCCAACTCGCTGCAAGGCATGGCATACGGGTTCAATCGCGCGCTCGACTACGCCGGAGCTGTCGGCGGCAGTTTGATCGCTGCCGCCGCACTGACCTATGTAAGCGACAAAATCAGCACCGTCATTTTTCTGTCCGTCGTTCCTGGCGTCTGCGCGGTGTTGTTGTTGGCTTTCGTCGTAAAGGATGCGCCTCCTATTGCAAAGAATAAAAAGCAAGAGATTGTTTCACCGCTCCGCTGGAGCGCCTTGTCAATGCCGTCCCGCCGTTTTCTGTCTGTGCTGGTTGTCTTTTCGTGCAGCCGCGCGTCTGAGAGTTTCATCTTGCTGCGTGCGCATCAATTAGGGATGAGCACCGTGACGGTGCTTCTTCTATGGGCACTCCTATGCGCGGTCCAATCCGGTGTTGCCTGGGCTGGTGGCGGCTTGTCGGACCGCTTCAGCAAGACGACTGTGGTGGCACTCACTTGGCTTGCCTACGGTGCAGGGTTGATCGGGATTGCTACGACCTCGACCACTGGCGGTCTCTGGATCGCTGTTGCCATTTATGCGTTGCTCACCGGGATCGGTGAGGGCGCGGAAAAAGCACTGGTCAGCGAACTGGCGACAGATGCAGATCGGGGAACAGCATTTGGTTGGTACAATATGATCGTCGGATTGGCCGCAATTCCGGCAGGTCTGATTTTCGGTGTGATCTGGTCCCAAGTTGGAGCAGGCACAGCCTTCGCGGCCTTTGGTGGGCTTGCCATCATCAGTTCAGGGTTTGTTTTGTTGCGTCGATCTCAGGAAACGCTCAATAAAAACTCAAAATAACCATGTCCTATTTGGTTGCCCTTACAATACGCCCGTCCACGACTTCAATGATGCGATCACAGCGCTGCGCCAGATCCAAGTTGTGGGTAACGATCAGGAAGGTGGTTTTGTCTTTCACATTGACGCGACGCATCATTTCAAAAACCGTGTCGGTGGATTTTGTATCAAGGTTTCCTGTGGGCTCATCAGCGAGAATGAGGGCAGGGTTCATGGCCAATCCCCGTGCGATGGCCACGCGCTGCTGCTGACCGCCTGACATGTTGTTGGCAAGGTTGTCTTCCCATTTATCAAGATCCATTTCTGCCAGCAGGGTGTGCGCACGCTCCCGCATGGCTGCATTGGGAAAACGCTGATCGACAAGCATTGGCATCATCACATTCTCCAAAGCTGTAAATGCGGAAATCAGGAAGTGACTCTGGAACACGAAGCCGATACTGTGGCCCCGCAGACTGGTCAATTCACTGTCATTGAGATCAGCGGTGTTCTGACCATCAATAAACAGACCTCCTGCACTTGGCCTGTCCAGAAGGCCAATAATATTCAGCAACGTACTTTTCCCCGATCCCGAGGGCCCCATCAAGGCCACGAATTCACCGTGCTGCAATGTAAGATCAATTTGATGCAGAACCTCCACTTCCGCAGGCGTGCCCGGATTGTAAGTCTTGCTCACAGCTTCAAGTTTAAGAACGGGTGAGGCGTCAACCACGCATGGCCACCACGGGATCAAGTTTGGCGGCCCGGAAAGCAGGCATGGCTGCTGCGGCAACACCTGTCGTTATGGCAAGAAGTATTGCGATGACAAACAAAGAAGGTTGCAAGACGAACGGAAAAATCTCCTTTCCGTCTGCTTGCCTGACAACAGTGTGAAAAATCACGAAGGCTGCACCACCAAGGGCTGATCCCGCGAGGGATCCAAAAAAGCCCAACACGCCGCCCTGCAACAGAAACACTGTGAGTATTTGCTTCTGTGACGTGCCCATGGCGCGAAGTATTCCAATCTCCTTGGAGCGTTGAATGACAGACACGACCATGACACTGGCAATGCCAAATGCGACCGACAACCCGACGAAGCCTTCAATGATGCCGAACGAAATAGCCTGCGTTCTTACCGCGGCAAAAAAATCTGCACTGGTCTTGATCCAGCTTTCGACTTTGTTTCCAGTAGAGGTTTCAATGGTTTCGGCGATGGTTTGCGCGGCATAGGCATCCTGCACATTGACATTGATGGTAGTAACGCCACCCGCTAGATTTGACAGTGTTTGTGCGGTTCTGAGGGCCACGAAGGCGTTTGTTTCATTGGCACCCTCGTTTCTAAGGTCGAAAATTCCACTGACTGTTAAAATCTGCGCTGCATTGTTGGCTCCCGTGACGTTGAATTTGTCGCCAATAGTGACGCCAAGGTTTTTGGCAAGCTCTGTTCCGATGATAATGCTGTCGCTGCCAAGTACGGGCGTACCGAGTTTAAGGTAGTCTGGTATTTTGACGATTCTAAAATAACTGTCTGCATCAATCCCCGTAAGTGAAATGGACTGGGTCGTGTCGCCACGTATGGCGAGCGCTGACGTCGAAAGGGTTGCGGACACCTGCGTGATGTCAGTGCGTTTCCAAAGTTGCCTGTTGATGGACTGCCATTGATCGATGGATCGCAACCGCTGGGCTGGACGTTGTTCCACACGCAGAACCTCAGAACCGGGCTGGGCGATGCGCAATGGTCGCGCCAATTCGTCTTGTGGAATGATTTTGATATGAGGTTGAGACGTAAGAACGAGGGAGATGAAACTGGATTGCAGAGATGTCAGCAGCGCCGCCATGAACACAATGACCGCCACGCCGATGGCAATGCCGGTGATAATAAATGCGGTTTGCATCCGGCCTTCCTTGAGAAAGCGGATGGCAGCGGTCCACTCAAAAGGAATCCAACTGTTCATGGTGTGCTTGCAGCTGTAGCAGGTCTGATTTTGCTTCCATCTACGACAGCGGTGAGGGTTGCAGGCACAATCTTGTCACCTTCCACAAGGCCACTCAGAATTTCAACTTTGCCTGAACTGATCAATCCGACCTTTACGGTTTGACGCTTGGCATGACCGTCGATGAGTTTAAGAACCCATGGCGCATCACTGGCAGGGTCGTGAATATCAGCAAATTCCATGACGAGCGCCTGTTGGCGACTTGCCACGCCGATATCAACAGACACAGTCATGTCTTGTCGAATGTAGTCCGGCGGATTGATAACTTTTAGTTTCACCTCCACTGATGCCCGTTGCAAGTCCACAGCCGGATTGATGAAAGCAACTTTGACTGGAAATGTCTGTTTGCCATAGGCATCTGCTGATGCAAGGGCGTCTTGTCCGATTGCGACGAGACCCAGATTCTTCTCGTCTATTTGCACGACGATTTGGACGTCGCCCACTGGCGATAATTGCATGAGCTCAATGCCCGGCTGCGTTACATTTCCAGCTTCCACACTGCGCGATATGAGAACGCCAGCACGCTCAGCCTTGATTTCGGTATATCCCAGTCGAACTTTGGCCGCCGCCAGACCCGCCTGCGCTTGGGCCAACTGCGTCTCGGCCAAAACATAGTCGCTGCCGCCCGAACGGTTGGTCAACACCTGAAGTTCCGCTTCGCCGCTTTGTGTCCGAGCGATGGTAAGTGCCCGCTCTGCTTCTTCCCGTGCCGCACGGGTGCCGACGCCACTCCTGGAAAGTTTTGCTGCTCGATCATAAATTTGTTGGGCATTCATCAGTGTTGCCTTGGCACCACCAAGTGCCTGTTCGGCAATTGGCAATGTTAATTCCCTGATTTGTCGGATACGCGCTTTGGCTTGTGCCACCTGTCCTTCGTCCTGCAAAACGCTTGCTCGGGCTTCACTGTCATCAAGCACAATAAGTGTATCACCCTCTGCAACGGTATCGCCCTCTGAAACCGGAATGCGGGCAACGACGCCTGCAATGCGACTGCTGACAGAGACTCGGAACGGAGTTTCAATATGCCCGCTTGCAACGAGGGTTTGCAGAAGATTGGTGCGAACGACTGATGTGACTGTAACGACAGGACCAAGTACCAAGGGTGCGCCATAGACCCACGCTAGGAGCGCAATACCGATGGCCGCCAGCGCACCCGTCAACCAAAACCACACGCGGCTCCATTTGAATTTTTTGACTTCGACGTGCTCAGGTTGTGGTGGATTTGCCGGCACCAAAACAGGTTTTTTGGGAGGTGTAACAGGGATTGGATGCACGGTGGCCATCGACGGCTAATCTCTCGCCACGCGGATAACCAGCTTGCCAAAATTCTTTCCCGTCAAAAGTCCCATGAAAGCTGCGGGCGCATTTTCAAGACCCTCAACGATGTCTTCGCGATACTTGATTCTATTCTCCCAAATCCATGATTCCATCTGGCCAGTGAATTCGCCAAAACGCTCACCGTAGTCATTGAAGATTATGAAGCCCTGCACCTTCAAACGCTTGCTGAGAACAGCGCGCGCAAAGGCTCCGAGGCGATCTGGGCCTTTTGCTGGACCCGTGTCGTTATAATTGGCAATCAGTCCACAAAGCGGAATGCGGGCTTTCGCATTTAGCAGTGGCAGAACCGCATCGAATACTGCGCCGCCCACGCTTTCAAAATAAATGTCGATACCTTTTGGGCATGCTTCTGCCAAACGCTTGGGCAGATCATCAGCGCGATGGTCGATGCAGGCGTCAAAGCTCAGCTCTTCGACGACGTAGCGACACTTCTCAGGCCCGCCTGCAATGCCAACACTGCGGCAGCCTTTGATCTTGGCAATCTGTCCGACAACGGACCCTACAGCGCCACTTGCTGCGGCAACCACAACTGTTTCACCCGGCTTTGGCTGGCCGATATCGAGCAGCCCCATATAGGCCGTAAAGCCGGGCATGCCGAGAACGCCAAGTGACACTGACGGCTGTTTCATCGCCTTGTCGAGTTTGGTCAATCCCTTGCCATCAGAAACGGCATAGTCCTGCCATCCACTGTAACTCAAAACCAGGTCACCCACCTCATAGCCAGCAACATTTGAAATTTCCACCCGCGAAACCGTGCCACCTTCCATCACCGTACCGACTGCGACGGGTGCAGAATAAGATGGCGCATCACTCATGCGACCTCGCATGTAGGGATCAAGCGATAGAAAGAGCGTGCGCAAGAGTAACTGCTGCTTTGCCGCCACTGGAACCGCCACTTCTTCCAAATGAAAGTTATCCGCCGTAGGTGCCCCAAGCGGGCGTGACTTGAGGATAATCCTGCGGCTGACGGTTTTGTTTTGAGACATTCTGATCCTCCTCAGTTCACAACAAGAAATCACCCGCCAGCCCAAGAAGTGGCACTGGCGAGCGGGTCTGACGTCAGTTGACCATGATGTTGTTTTCAACCGCAGTGGCGCCAGGGGCCGCCCATGCTGTTGATTCCGCGACTTCGCGGTCGTACCAGGTGTCTACAGTGTCCGAGAGGCGCACCTTGCCACCTTCGGCAGATACCGACACATTGTCGGAGTCATAGAACCACGAACGATTCAAGGCGCTGCCAATGGCGTCGCTCAAATTCTCGGTGTTCACCCGTGTTTTTATCGTGGCATTGTTGGATACGCCGGTGACACCGTGCAACGCACGAAGGTCGAGTTCAGCAGCCTGTTTCTGGTAGTGCCAGTCAACTTGGCCAGTCAGCGTAACCCAGCCTTTTTCCACCTTGACCTTGATCGCGTCCTTGGGCACCGAAACATCCCAAGACAAGCGGCTGATGGCCGCTGCTGCAATATCTTCGTCGCTGCGTTTGGTGTCGAACGGCAATTTGACTTCAATTTCTTCAGCGACTGCCTTGACGCCCTTGACCCGGCCTGCCGCCTTTTCAGCAGCGCTCTTTTGAAAGTAGCTACCGACGTGGCCCATCAGGGTCACAACACCTTCGTGAGCGGTGACACCGATGTGGGCCGCATCAACGCTGGGTTCCCATTTCAATTCATCAAGAACGGATTGTTTCAACTGGCTATCATGAGACATGGTTTTTTCCTTTATTCGAGGGCAGGGCGAATGCATCAGCCGAACAGTCGAGCTGATGTTCACTCTTGCAACGTCTGTTTACTCCGCTGGTAGCGAAGCAGGCAGCTTCGGAATCTACCTAGTGTCTTGCGCAAATCGAAGTTGGGCGAGGGTTTGCGGTCGCCAAACAACGGTAATTATTGCGGCTAAGGGCGCCAACAGCATGAAAGTGATGAACGGGTCGTAGTATGCGCCTTGGTTTGGAAACAAAAACTCACTGAGGTTCATCATGGCATGGAATATCACGGCGATCAAAACACTGCGCCCCGTATTGTTGCAGAGCCAGACGATGATCATCCTTGCGGGCAGCATGGTGAGGCATTGCCACCAGATCCACGAAGGGGTCCGACCCGCCTGCAAGAACGGAATGATATGCCAAATCGCCCAAACCAGTCCCAAGATGTGACTTGCCATCAACGCGCTATGCTTGCTTTGGAGCAATCTTGCCGCATAGCCTTGCCAACCCGCTTCTTCACCGATCGCTGCAACAACGAACACAGCGAACAGCAATATTGCGCTGGAGACGGAAAAATCGGGACGGGGAAGAAGTCCGCCGGACATTCGTAGAAACCCATATTCCAAACCCAAGACAATCGGCATCAGTAATACCGCAATGGTGAGCCATTTTGCGGTGATATGGCGTGGATCGAATGACCGCCACAGGAGAGTCTTCACGCCGGTTCCACCATCGTGCCGATATACCAGCAATGCCGCAGCAATCAGTGGATTAAAGAGCATCAACGCGCCGAAGGGCAGACCAAGTGGCAGCAATAGTCCGGTGGCCGCGCCAATGATCCACAAGGGAACCGAAAGTGCAAAGACCAAGGCGAAGAAAATCCAAGGGGATTCTTTTAATGCCGCGTCTCCGCTCATCTTCTCTCAAGCCTCACTTCAGGGAATTGTTCACTTGCTCCATCAAGAATCGTAGCTGGTGGACCCGTCAAGTACCGATCAAAAAATGCGGCGGTGTAGGCATTGATGATACTGTGCGCACGTGTTGCATCAATAGGCCCCGTAATTCCTGCCCAACTCAGAATTGGTGAGAAGTGCGAAATGTCAGTGAGATTTGCGTGAAATAATCCGGTGACTTCCACGAAGTACCCATCGCCGGTAGATTTTTCAAAGACCGCCCGCATGGACTTTTGATGTTGGTCAATGTCAAATTCTGACCAGCCTTCAGTTCGCATGGTTTGTGCATCACGTGTGATCCACATGCTGGATTGTTGTAACCCTTCAGTCACGACTGAAGCTGGCATTGGTGCGTCCATCACCAAACACGCGCGCAATCGGCGATCGATGCGACACGCCTCGCCAACAACAATACCTCCCAGCGACACGCCAAAAATTCCGATGCGATTGAGGTCAAGGCGGCCATTCAAGGCTCTTGTTGGATCATCTCTGTCAAGCACGCTGAGTTGATCCAACAGGAATCCAACGTCCTGTGCAAAATACGGAATGATCCCGGCATCGAACGTGGTCCCATTGAGCGAAGGGACTGGTTGGACTGTTGTGATACTCTGCTGAATCAAAGGGTTCATCTGCTCTTTGGACCAGCCAGAAATCTGGTGTCCGTCTGGAAAAACCACTCTGGCCGCAATGAAGGGCTGATCGATCGCCACGACGACGTAACCACGCGACACCAAATACTCAACTTGAAACGTATTCATCTGGCGGTATCCAGTGATGCCCTCCAAAAAAATGAGGACCGGAAAATTTGGCCGATCTTCGGCGGCTGGCGCGCCAGTTCTGGCGTTGGACTTTATGTATTTGAGATACCCGAGCATGAAGGACGGCCAACCATGCAACTGTGCTTGCGCCTTTGAGAACGCATCCGCATCTTCAACATATGGGGCCAAAGGCAAGGTTGCGCCCTTCTTGGCCGGATACCAAATTTGGACCATCATTTCACGGGGGGCTTTTGGATCTGTGCTGAAAACGTCCGCACGCGAACCATCAACCCAATGATAAGTCAAAGTGCCAATGTCATATGGGCCTGTTGGTTCTTCGAAACGAAAGACCGGGAGCAAAACAGACAACGCCATTGCGATGACGATGGCCAATCCGCCGATCACATACACGAGAAATTTCGGCAATCGATAGATTGAATTTGCAAGCAGTAAACAGAGAAAAAAATAAACGGGATAAAGCTGCCAGCGAGATTCTTCAAAAATCAACTGCGTGCCAGCAACCAGAAATGTGGAGGCAATGAGGAGGATTTCAAATTGTCTCATTCGGTCAATCTCGTCACGTCATGGCACTCAAGGTTTTGCAAACTCATATGCGAAAGATGTAACGGTGCCTCGAAAATAAGGCTTGGGTCCTTCGGGTGTCAGCCATTCTACTTCACCGTATAGTGGCACTTTCATACTGTCGCGCTCCTCATAGTTTTTGAAACGTCCTTGCCATGGCATCGTCGTGATGTTTTTGCCAACTGAACGGCTTCGCCCCTCAGAATAAACGGTATCAATCAGTCCTTCACTGGTGAACCGGAATGTCATCGTCACACTCCAGTCTCCATCAGAAATTGTTGCGCGTGCCGAAGTGTCATCAATTGCCTCCCAGATGATGCCATGTCGCGGCAGCAACGCCGTTGGATACCAAGCCGCTTCAGGAAAATATCGCATCAATTCGCCAAGTGCTGCATCGCGGCCACCACGCACACTGGCCATGGTGAAAGCACCGAGAAGTGATGCGTGAAGTATGCCTTCCCCTGCAATGTAAGCATCATGAACATGCACTGGTATGCCAGGAAACATTGCAATGCGCGCATCCCAAAGAAATCCTGGTCTGTTTGTCGTCACGCGCTGAATGGCGGTGAACGGCTTCCATGACGGTTCGGCTTCGTTCATGTTGAATGTGCCGGACTGGGTGAGGGTGACTGCCGACACCATGGGCTGCCCGGCTTTCAACACAGCTCGAAAATAGCGCTGGACTGGTAGAGGCAAGCCTTCGATTTCACGCGGATCGTAAAGTGCGTTGGACATTGGAGTTCGCGCAGCCTCGAGACTGGCAAGCAATACTTTAGCACTTTCATTCCAACGCCATGCACCATAGGCTTTGATGCTGATGCCAGAGACTGCGATAAAAGCGATTGCGGCGGCAGCCCATTTGATCCACGACATGGAAAATTTCCTTGCTTGAGTTAAGATGGTTAAACAGTGGAAACTTGGCTGGTTGGTGATCCCCACGTACGACCGCGTAACAGCGATTTTGCAAACTCCAGCACAACCAAAACAACGATACCCGCGCCGAGCGTCACGGCCAGATCGTTCCAATGCAGCGGCCCAAACCGGAACAGGTTACTTGCAAATGGCCACGACAGGGTCACGCCCAACATCACCGCGACACTGAGCAGTACCCACCGGAGTGCCGGATTGCGCCGTGTCAATGCTGTGATGATCGAAGAACTGAACGAGCGGTTGACAAAGATCAGGCCGATGATTGCCATGATCAATGAGAAGAATGTTAGTGCCCGCACTTCCATATCAGGCATGCCTTGGTTCAAGGCCATCACAAAAATGAATGCAACAAGCCCGAAGGCGACGACACCTTGAAACAGGCTCCAGATGATCATGGCTTTTGAAAACAATGGTTCATCCGGCGCACGCGGTTTTCTGCTCATCACATCGTCCTCCGCCGTCTCGGCTTCGAACACGAGGGAACAGACGGGATCGATGACCATTTCAAGAAAAGCGATATGCATGGGTCCGAACAGGATCGGAAGACCAAACATCAATGGTAACAACGCGAGTCCAGCAATGGGCACATGCACAGCGAAGATGAAGCCAACAGCTTTCCGCAGATTGTCGTAGATGCGGCGGCCGAGTTTGATGGCCGTCACGATTGAACCAAAATCATCGTCAAGCAGCACAATCGAAGACGCTTCACGCGCCACATCGGTGCCACGCCCGCCCATGGCAATGCCGATATGGGCAGCTTTCAAGGACGGTGCGTCATTTACACCATCGCCTGTCATCGCGACGATCTCGCCATTGGCCTTCAACGCGTTGACGATTCGCAATTTTTGTTCCGGCATGATTCTCGCAAACACAGTTGCCGTTCGTACGCGTTCTGCGAGTTCAGCATCGGTGAGCTTGGTCAACTGATCGCCGATGATAACTTCATCACTTGTGATGCCAGCTTGCTTGGCGATGGCCTGCGCTGTTGCGGGGTAGTCGCCAGTGATCATCACGACCTTGATGCCGGCAGAACGACATTGGTTCACTGCTTCGGGAACAGTTTTGCGAAGGGGATCAGCGAGGCCAACCAGTCCCAAGAACTTGAACTTAAACCCGCGCGGCGATGAGGGGTATTTTCCACCTGAGAAGTTTACACTGGCGACACCCAGCACCCGCAAGCCCGCAGCAGCCATGGTGTTGATGGATTTTGTGACTGCCGCAAGGTCTTTGGCATTCAGATGACAAAGTGAGGCTATGGCTTCTGGCGCGCCTTTGGCGGCAACTGTTTGTTTCGTTTCACCTGACTTCGATTTCCAGACTTGGGTGATGGCCAAGAGATCCGGGCGCAAGCCATACGCATGTACCATTTCCAATTCGAGCCTAGGCATTTCATCAAGCTGTTCGCGTCTGAGTTCGTGAAACGCCTTGTCCGTGGGATCAAACGGAATGGGCGCGCTGGCAAGCAACCCAGCCTCCACCAAAGCCAAGAGCGCGGGCGGCATTTTTCCTGTTGCAACCTTCCTCGTCCAAGGTGCCTTCATCCCTTTCGACCACACTTCCGCAATCGTCATGCGATTTTCTGTCAGTGTGCCAGTCTTGTCGGTGCAAAGGACAGTGGCGGACCCCAGCGTCTCAATGGCGGCAGCACGGCGCGTTAAAACGCGGGCTTGCGAAATGCGCCAAGCTCCCATGGCCATGAACACGGTGAGGACAATCGGCAGCTCCTCCGGCAGCATCGACATTCCCACGGCGATGCCAGCAAGCAATGCATCAAGCCAGCCTCCACGATAAAACCCGTATAATAGGACTACGAGGATCGTCGATGGCGTGCCAATCATCAGGAAGATACGAACAAGTCGGCGCGTTTGTGCCCGCAAACGTGGCGGCTCACTTTCGAGCGTGCTTAAAGAATGTCCGATCTTGCCAATTTCACTGCGAATGCCGGTCGCAATCACTGTCGCAATGCCTGATCCCCGCACAACCAGAGACCCCGAATATACACTTGGCAAGTCATCACCACCGGGACGCTGTGTCTCTGCCGCCATCGCGCCATCACTTGCGATTTTGCGTACGGGAACTGACTCTCCTGTCAGCAGCGATTCATCGGTTTGCAGGTCATTTGCTTCGACAAGTAACGCGTCGGCGGGAACACGGTCACCTTCGGCAAGAACGATGGCGTCACCATGCACAACGTCGCGACCAGGAATGCGCATTCGCTTCCCGTCACGAATGACCAGCGCTCGCGGACTGGTCAAATCGCGCAATGCATCAAGCACCCTTTCAGTGCGCGACTCTTGAACAACAGTAATTGTCACGGACATCATGGCAAAGACAAGTAGTATGATGGCGTCCTGCAGTTCGCCGAGAAACATGTAAATAATTCCGCCCCCCAAGAGCAGCAATAGCATTGGCTCCCTCAGCACTTCCAGCACAATGCGGAGCGGTGTGCGTTGGCTGGCCCGGGGCAATTCGTTGTGACCATCGGACTTCAGCCTGTCTTGTATTTCTACATCGCTGAGGCCTTGAACTAGAGCAGCAGGCTTCTGGACTTTTTTCATGTCTTTTATTCCAACGGCAAGTGGCATGGATGATCAAATGTGCACCGTGCACTGCCTCTTACGGTCCTGTTTTAACCCCATGGATAGTGAGCACGGCAGCTTCGGAAACTACTCATGCATGTCGCATCGTCGCTGCAACTAGGTAGTTTCCGAGTCTATCTCTATCAATTGTCCGAAGCCTATAGATGGCAGTAAGCGCTGCCGTGCAATTGAAAAGCACAAATGCAGATGAACCTAGACGTTGAGCAATCCGCGAGAACCAAAGATATGGAGAATTCCCGAATTGTATTTGATACGTCTTCAATTGATGTTGAGATACGAAACAAATGGGGCTGGTTTGTAGCACTCGGCGCTGTTTTGCTGGTGACTGGTGTGTTTGCACTTGGCAACGTGTTTCTTGCGACTGTGGCCGCGGTCATCTCCATTGGTGCGATGATGATCGTTGCGGCGGTTGCCCAGATCGTCCACGCGGTCCAAGTCAAGTCTTGGCCGAGTTTTGCCTATTTTCTCGCAAGTGCCCTCCTCTATGCACTGGCTGGTTATTTCGTACTGACCAATCCGCTATTTGCAGCCGCCACGCTTACGCTTTACCTTGGCATCACTCTTATCGCCTCTGGGGCGGTGCGCATCTGGTCTTCATTCCAGCTGCGACCCAACACTGGCTGGGGGTGGGTTCTGGCGTCAGGCGCAGTGACACTCCTGGCGGGAATTGTTTTTGTTGGCGGTTGGCCGGTGAACACTGTGTGGCTGCTCGGCATGTATTTGGCCTTCGATCTCATCTTCCAAGGATTTGCAATGCTCGGCTTCGGGTTCGCGTTGAAGGCCAAAAACTGAATGCAACACGCTCAGGGCAGCAGCGCAACCAAGTCTCCAAGAATTTGGTCAATCAAAACAACCTAATTAACGCCGTCGGCGCGGCTCGGCCTGATGAAGTAGGAAATCATGAAGGGACACAAAATGAAAGGCTTTGTTGAGAACATTGAAGCGTTGAGTGTCGCCAATTCGGATTTCAGACGCGTGCTCTACACCGCAAAAAACTGCCAACTTGTGGTCATGTCCTTGAAGCGCGGTGAAGATATCGGTCAAGAAATACACGAATTGGATCAGTTCTTTCGTGTCGAAGAAGGAACAGGTGAAGTCATTTTGGATGGCGTCAGCAAGCCGATTGGTGCTGGCTTCGCGATTGTTGTACCTGCGGGCGCAACACACAACATTATCAATACGGGAAGTAGTGCGCTGAAGCTTTATACAATCTATGCGTCGCCAAACCACCGCGATGGCGTTGTCCACGCTACGCGTTCGATTGCCGAAAATGACACCGAAAAATTTGATGGAAAAACAACCGAATAGAAAGGAATACCAAATGAGCAAGTTCGTTGTTGTAGTATTACCAGATGAAACCAAGGCCTATGAGGGCACGCGCGCTTTTTCCGCATTACACTCCGAAGGCAATCTGACGGTTTACAGCGTGGCTGTAGTTACCAAAGATAAAGATAACCAAATCTTCGTGAAAGACGCCGCTGAGAGCGGACCTCTTGGCATAGCAGTGGGTGCGCTGGTCGGCGGATTGATCGGAGTATTTGGCGGTCCTGCAGGACTACTGGCTGGCGTTGCAGGTGGTGCTGTCATCGGCGGCCTTCAAGATATGTTTAACTTGGGTCTCAGCACCAAATTCATCGAAAAAATTTCAACGGAATTGGCTCCGGGAAAAACCGCTGTAATTGCTGAAGTGGATGAAGGTTGGGAAACGCCGCTTGATTCCCGCATGGCTGCGATTGGTGGAACCGTGTTGCGCAATTGGCGCTCGGATATCGAAGATGAACAGGCGATGGCAGAAATTGCGGCGCGTCGTGCCGACTATCATCATCTGAAATCTGAATTTGCCCATGCCGATGAACGCGCAAAAGACTTTCTCAGAGCCAAAGTCGACCAAGCCAAAGATGAACTTCACAATGCCGAGATTCGCGCCAAGAGACGACTTGAAGCACTGGAAGTCGAAATGAAAGCGAAGCTCGCGATTCTGGAAAAGCAGATGTCTGATGCCGAAGCCAGTGCCAAGGAAAAAATCCAAATGCAGATCGCCAGCTTGAAATCCGGCTACGCTGTGCGCACTGCCAAACTAAAACAGGCTTGGGACCTCACAACTGAAGCGTTGGCCGCATAGCATATTAGAGTTCAGCAAGGAAATCTGCAATGCAAGCACTCGTCTATTTGGGCCCAGGAAAAAAAGCTGTCCAAGATCGTCCAAAGCCCGGCATCACCGCGCCGACGGACGCCATCGTCAAAGTCACCAAGCCGACGATTTGCGGCACTGATCTTCACATTCTGAAAGGTGATGTTGCAACCTGTAAGCCCGGTCGCATTTTGGGTCATGAAGGTGTTGGTGTTGTTGATGCCGTAGGTCCGGCAGTGACTGCATTCAAAGCAGGAGACAAGGTTTTGATTTCCTGCATCAGCGCTTGCGGAAAATGCATCTATTGCCGAAAGCAGATGTATTCCCATTGCACCTCCGGCGGCTGGATTCTGGGCAACAGCATTGATGGAACGCAAGCAGAATTCGTTCGCATCCCTCACGCCGATACAAGCCTTTACCCGATCCCTGAGGGTGCGGATGAAGAAGCTCTGGTGATGCTCAGCGATATTTTACCCACCGGGTTTGAATGTGGCGTTCTCAACGGCAAGGTTCGGCCCGGCAACGTTGTTGCTATCGTTGGGGCTGGCCCTATCGGACTCGCGGCTCTGCTGACCGCACAATTCTATTCGCCTGCTGAAATTATCATGATCGACCTTGACGACAACCGGCTTGCCGTCGCCAAGCGTTTTGGCGCGACGGCGACTGTCAACAGTAGCGATGGCAAAGCCGTGACTGCGGTCATGAAACTCACAAAAAATTGCGGTGTCGACACGGCAATTGAAGCAGTGGGAATCCCGGCTACATTTGAAATGTGTCAGGATATTGTGGCCATCGGCGGCGTAATTGCCAATATTGGTGTGCATGGGACGAAAGCTGACTTGCATCTCGAAAAACTGTGGGACCGCAATATCAGCATTACAACGCGCCTCGTCGATACGGTCAGCACGCCGATGCTGATGAAGGTTATGGAGTCCCACAAGATTGATCCGAAGTTGTTGATCACGCACCGTTTCACATTTGACCGGATTCTTGACGCTTACGAGACTTTTGCAAATGCCGCCAAAACCAAAGCGCTCAAAGTGATTATTTCGGCGGATGCAAAATGATGACACGCAAAGCATTCCTTGGTTCAGCGGCAGTTTTGGCTGCGGGGTCGGTCGCGTATGGGTTAAGTTCTTCACGTTCAAGCAATGAAAGCTATGAAGATGCAACGCGCAACACGTGGCATCATACAGACGTTCCCCTGACAAGTGATGCACTGCTAAAGCGCGAGTTGATCCGTTATGCTACGCTGGCACCTTCAAGCCACAATACGCAGTGCTGGAAGTTTCGTGTTGATCAATCCATAATTTCCATTCTGCCGGATGTATCGCGCCGTTGCCCTGCGGTTGATCCTGATAACCATCATCTGTTTGTGTCACTGGGATGTGCGACTGAAAATCTTGCCCAAGCGTCGCATGCGAACGGGTTATCGTCGCAGCCACGCTTTGACGAGGCACCAGGTGAAATTATTGTGGCACTTGAAGCCACCAAACCTTTATCTTCACCCTTGTTCCAGGCCATACCCGAACGCCAGAGCACCCGCGCAGAGTTTGATGGCCACGCAATTTCTGCTGAGGACTTGCGGTTGCTTGAACAGGTGGGTGTAGGAGATGGGGTTCAACTTATTCTTTTGACTGAAGCAACAGCAATTGAGAAGATTTTGGAATACGTTGTGGCTGGCAACACCGCCCAAATTGACGATCCCGCCTTCGTTGCAGAACTTAAATCATGGATACGTTTTGGCAAGGACGAAGCCGTGCGCACTGGCGATGGCCTGTTTTCGGGGTCGTCCGGGAATCCATCGGGGCCACGTTGGATCGGCAGCCGAATGTTCGACATGTTCTTCACTGAAAAAAGTGAGAATGAGAAATATGCAAAACAGTTGCGTAGTTCGGCAGGCATTGCGATTTTTGTGTCAGACAACAATGATAAAGCCTATTGGATTGAGGCGGGCCGCTGTTACCAGCGTTTCGCCCTGCAAGCCACAGCCCTTGGCATAAAGAACGCCATGATCAACCAACCCGTCGAAGTCCAGGCCTTGCGCCCGCAACTCGCAACATATCTCGGCATCGGAAACCGCCGACCAGATTTGGTTGTACGCTTCGGTCGCGGCCCGCTTATGCCCCGGTCACTGCGAAGGCCTGTTGCTGACGTGCTGGTGTGATCCATCAGTAGCGGAATCGCAATTGATCAAGTCCGCCAGTCAAGAGATATTTGTGAAGTAAAGGATCAGTTTCCGGACAGTAAATTGCTCTTGCATTTTCATTGGCGTTGGTCGTCAATCCCACAAGCAAGCTTTTGCGCGGATAAACCCAGAATGCCCACTCCGTTGCTATCCACACTTTGGTTTCAGCGCAATTGAACAGGCTGGGTTCGACGACATAGGCGGCGGCGATCCAATCGAACGGAAAAAACCGGGCTGGTCAATGTCATCCTTCCAAAAGCCCAACCACCCCTTAGCCGTATATGCGGCCCAACCAAGCGCTGGCCCTTGTTGTGCCAGTGTTTCGAGATCGGCTGCTGTGATGCCCGCATGAACAGACGCGTCATACGGAATTAAAGTCAGTGGTATGTGCATTTGCAAAATGGAACGGGCTGCAGCTTCGTCCATGCTGAAATTGAGATCGCGGAAAATAGGGCCGTGGCCCATGAACACGCCGCGTCCTGATGCTTCAGTGGGATGGAACAGATGGCCCGGCTGATGACCCATCACCGCCACGAGTCGCGTCACATTGCGTTGCAGATCAGGACGACCTTCAAGCGCGTCGGCGATATTGGTCAGAGGGCCGAGTGCGAGTATGGTGAGTGACCCTTCATCCAGTGCTGTGCGGAGCGCCGCGCGCGAGGGCGGTACAGTTCTCTGCGCATCCGTAATTGGCCGAGGCCAGCCCCGCCAGATGGGAATCTTATCATGGCCGCCGTCGACGATCTTTGTAACGAGAGTTTCAGTCGTTTGTGAGACAACATCGCCGCTTGCATTACCATAGCTCGTAGATATACCGACAATGTTGTGGTCATTTTCAACCAGCCAAGCAATCGCGAGGCAGTCATCGGGGTCGGTTCTCGGCGTTGCGCCACAAGCTGCATCGGTATCAATCCATATCCGGCTTGATTGCAATATTGCAGGACCGACGGAGATGAGATTGAGAGGCTGCACATGAGGCCGCCCAGTTCGCCACAACTGCACTGGCGTCGCCAAAATTACGATGATTGCAACACCTATTGCAATAAGCACAAATGACCAGCGTTTAACAGTTCTATGCCGTGGTTTGACATCACTCATTCAGTTTTCCTCAGGACGCGTTGCAATCACTTAAACGGAATAAGAAGCAAATCGTTTCACGACGAGAGACTGTAGGCTCTATCACGCTTACCGGTTGGAACAATGGGGCCACCCGACCGTTATAAATTAGGTGCCTTTGGTTTGGTGAGAACAATTGCAAATGCAATACAAAACGACGGATATTTCCGATGCTGGTAAGCTACGCAAACTCGCATTGTCCCAATGGGACACTGAAGGCGGTGCGGGTCCCTGCGGCACACAGGAGGGTTCAAGTAAGCCTTTGCCCCCCTGCGGTCAGATCTCAATCGAGTCAAAAAAGTAAGAGCAAGGACGTGCTGAAGATGAACCCACCTTTTACGGTTGAAGAATTTCTTGCCGTCTTTGCGACATACAATTCTGCAATCTGGCCATTGCAGATTGTTGCTTACTGTGCGGGACTTCTCGCCGTCGCTGCCCTTTGGCACAAGCGGTTGCGTGTGAGTTGGCTGATTCCGGTTATCTTGGCGTTATTTTGGGCGTGTAACGGGATTGGTTATCATTTCTTGTATTTTTCAACGATCAATCCGTTGGCAAACGGATTTGCTGTTCTCTTCGTTTTGCAAGCCATATTATTGGTTGCAACTGCTATGTCTGCGGACAAGCTGCAGTTTGTTGTTGAACAGAACGTCAGATCGGCAGCAGGACTCAGTCTTATTGTTTATGCCCTGCTGATTTACCCCATACTCGGCATGTTCGCTGGTCATGGATTGATGGCGGGACCGATGTTTGGTGTAGCACCTTGCCCGACCACTATTTTCACAATCGGAGTACTTTTGCTGGCCCGCAGCAGGTGGGTGCCTTGGCTCTCGATCATTCCAGTTCTTTGGTCGCTTGTAGGGTTAGCAGCAGCACTCCAGCTTGGCATTCCTGAGGATTTGGGGCTACCGATCGCCGGAGCCATACTCATAGTCTACCTTGTTTTAGATATAAACAATGTGCGACAAGGTCGGCAGTCTGCGTCGGATAATTATGGATCGTCGGGTCGATGAACAATCCGCTTACACCATCAATTGCCGAGTCTGATCCTGATCAATCCAGTCTGAAACTGCAATCTCGCATGCGGTCAGTTCTCGCCATCTCTTCATTCTTTGTTTTCACCTTTGCTTGGTCTTGGTTGTTGGGGTTCGCAGCCATTTACACTAAAGTTGATTGGCCAATTTTGAGTATGGTCCTCTCAATCGCCTCAGGCTTTGGACCAAGTATCGCAGCACTCATGACCATCATTGTTTTCAGTGGTCGGTCTGGCATGTTCACTTGGCTTAAAAATGCGCTCAATTGGCGCGTGGGCTGGCAATGGTATGCGCTGGCGTTTTTTATACCGCCGCTGATGATGTTGTTTGCGCAAGCCATTCATTGGGCATTGGGTGGAACTATTCCCACATCACCAGCCGTTGGCCACATTTCACTCGCCATCGCAAACTTTGGAATTGTCTTTCTCATCGGCGGTCCGCTGGGAGAAGAATTTGGTTGGCGCAGTTATGCGGTGCCAGCACTGGGCGCTAAATTGGGCTGGCGTACGGCAAGCTTGCTGATTGGCGTCATATGGGGCCTCTGGCATGTGCCGTGGTTCTTCACAGCGGGCACAGCTCAATCGCAAATGCCGTTTGTTGTGTTCATGCTGAATATCATTGCTGGCTCAGTATGTTTCTCTTGGCTCTTCATGCGATCAGCGGGAAGCGTCATTCCGGCCCTCATTGCGCACACATCTCTCAATGCATTTGCAGGCATACTTTCAATTATTCCAACAGCAGAGACGTCGCGTCCCTACGTTATGGTGACAGGCATTCTGGTCGCTTTTGCCTGCTGGCTTCTACTTCGACCAGACGGCTATTTAAAGTCAGGTGAATTGCGATGATGACGCTACTTTTGTTGCAAGCCATTGTCCCGCTGCTGCTGATCGGGTGGTTGGCATTTGCGCCACCGCGTAGCTCTGTTGATTTTTGGATACAGGCTGTGGCGACCGGTATTGGAATTCTGGCAATTCTTTTCAGCGGTCTGTGGCTTTTTCCGCCGTGGTGGTCGCCTTACGTGTTGGGTATTTTATTCATCACCAGTGTCATCATGGGTGCCGTTCGACATCAAAGTACGGGAGTTTGGCCTAGCAAATTGGTGCATTGGCTTGTTGCGGTCGGATTTGCGGCATTGGGCCTGTTTGCAGCGAATGAATTGCGCCTTGCCATCACCGCTACAAAAATCCCAAAAGTCGCAACATTGAATTTGGACTCGCCCTTCGGACCCGGAACTTATCTGGTCGCGAACGGCGGCTCAGGAATGGCAATGAACGCTCATGCCGATGCGCTCGATCAATCCATTTCTGCTCATAAGGCATATTGGGGTACGTCTTATGCGGTGGATTTCGTCGCAATTGATCGGTGGGGGTTTCGTGCCAGTGGTGTGATGCCTACTGATCCGCGTCAATACTTCGTATTCGGCAAACCCGTGATTGCTCCATGTGAGGGGGAGGTGATCACTTCCGTAGATGGTCTTCCCGATATGCAAGTGCCGCTGCAAGACGAGCCGCATCTTGCAGGCAATCACATCGTTCTGCGCTGTGCCAACGCTGACATCCTGCTTGCCCATCTTCGAAACGGCTCGGTTGTGGTCCAAAAAGGTCAAAAATTGACGGTGGGTACACGTATTGCCGAAGTGGGAAACTCCGGCGCAAGCGGCGAACCCCACCTGCACATTCATGCCCAAGCCCCCGGAACAACAGAAGCGCCGTTTTCCGGTACTCCCATCCCCATCCTGATCAATGGCCGATATCTGCTGCGTAATGATCGTTTTGGTGTGCGCGAGCAGGGTGGAAAGCCATGACTCTTGCGAGGCGATTGAATACTTCAGAATCATATATCGCTTGGCGAAATTACATGCGGAAGCTGCCCGCGCGATGGCCAATACTAGCGCCATTGGTCCTGCTGGGCCTCGCGCTGATCCTTCGCATCATCGACATTTACATTTTGCGTCTGGATGAGCGGTTAGGTGAAATTATTTTGTCCAAATCACTGGGGTTCGCGCTGATCGTCGGTTACACATGGTGGGTAGGACGACGCATATCGGCGATCGGGTTACACTCCCGTAATCAGGGATCGGCACTTGCCATCGGAGCGGGCCTCATCGTCGTGGCCTTCGCAATCGCGACGGTGGCTCAGGTGCTGACCCTCAGATCAAACCAAGCGCTGATCCTGCAAGCCGTTGACCCCAAGAGCGGGTTGACCGGCGGTGGTGCTTTTGTCTTCCTGCTGATCGCTGGCAACGTCATTAACGTTCTTATGGAAGAGGGTCTGTTTCGCGGGGTGATGCTGCCTCATTTCCTGCAGCGAATGCGATTCCGGAATGCCAACCTTTTGCAGGCCAGTGTTTTTGCCGCTTGGCATCTGGTCTGGCCCATCAAGGCTTACCTGATTGGCGACGCATCCGCCGCCGACGCGCTTGCGCATGCTTGTCTATTGCTGTCGGGTGCCTTTATTGCGGGACTCGTGTTTGGATACTTATTCTGGTGCACCGACAGTCTTTGGGCTCCGATGGTTGCACATTTCCTGAACAACACGATGCACAACCTTTTTCAGATTCAAACTGCGGGTGTGGAACTGGAACCCGCTGTCGTCATGTCGGTAACGGTTGTTGTCACGATGGCAATTTTGGCCCTTGCCGTTGCGCCGATTGCGACAAGACTGACGCTGCCCCACTTGCTGTCCTGGGGCGTCGGCGC
This sequence comes from Rhodobiaceae bacterium, assembly GCA_031417195.1. Taxonomy (GTDB): domain Bacteria; phylum Pseudomonadota; class Alphaproteobacteria; order Rhizobiales; family Aestuariivirgaceae; genus Aestuariivirga. The sequence goes on along the minus strand of JANOVC010000048.1, from coordinate 3,291 downwards.
TCGTCCCATGCCCCGCCCCCTTGCTCAGAGCGCAAATGACACATGAGCGACCTCACCGTCCTCCACCTAACTCATTTCTGCAACGAGGACTGCATGTTATGCTGATCGCATTTGCTGCTCTGCTTATCTGCGTCTTTGGTGTCGTCGGTGCGCTGTGGCTGTTCAGTAAGGGAACAGCAATTCCCTTCCTCGATCAAACTGGAAGGACAATTGCGGGAAGCATTTCAGAAAAACTCCACGTCAACATCAACGGCGTTGAGCAAGGGATGTTCATCAGGGGCAGGGACAAAACAAAGCCCGTCCTGCTCTTCTTGCACGGCGGCCCCGGCATGCCCGAGTTTGCAATCAGCCAAGGCTATCCAACCATTCTTGAGGACTATTTCGTCGTGTGCTGGTGGGAGCAGCGCGGCAGCGGGCTCTCTTTCAACATGGACATACCGCCCGACACTCTGAACGAGGAGCAACTGGTATCCGATACGCTCGCCGTGACGAACTATCTTCGGTCGCGTTTTGCGCAGGACAAGATTTACCTCATGGCTCACTCAGGCGGAACCTTCTTCGGCATCAAGGCTGCGGCGCGGGCGCCGGAACTCTACCGCGCCTATATCGGCGTTGCACAGATGTCGCGGCAGCTCGACTCCGAAAAGCTGGCGTACACTTACATGATCGAGCAGTTTAGGGCTGTCGGCAACAACGCAATTCTGGCGAAGCTTGAGAAGATTCCACTCTTAGAGATGCAGACCATGCCAGCCTCGTACCGCGCCTTACGCGACGAAGCGATGCATAGCCTCGGAATTGGCACCACGCATTCCATGACATCGGTGGTGAGCGGCATTTTCATGCCCGTGATGCTCAGTCGGGCTTACACGCTGGGAGAAAAGATTAACATCTGGCGCGGCAAATGGTCGGCTGCGTCAACCAACATGTGGAATGATATTCTTGCAACTGACCTCACGTTGAAAGTCGCGAAGCTCGACATCCCTGTCTATTTCGTCAGCGGGATTCACGACTACACCGTGTCCCACGCCCTCGCCCTTGAGTATTTCAAGAAACTGAAAGCGCCGATGAAAGGGTTTTATACATTTCAACACTCCGCTCACAGTCCGCTGTTCGAAGAGCCGGAGAAGTTTGGTCGGTTTCTGCAACAGGATGTGCTCACACGGTCGATTACCCTTGCCGACCGATCAGACTCCATCGAAGGGATGACTAAACCATGATCAGAAACTTCGTCCGGCATTATGGGATTTATGTATTCGTTGCGCTGACATTCGGCATGACATGGACGATTGGCGCTTCCGTCATGTTTGCTCCTGAGTGGTTCAATAATCACCTCGGCCCATTCAATAGCCGTTCTCCGATGTTTTACTTGGCCGTGTGGGCACCGAACATTGCCGCTGTTGCCATCACTTTGGTCACGGGCGGTTGGGCGGCAATCCAGGAACTCCTTGGTCGGCTGGTGCGTTGGCGCGTTGGTCTTTGGGTCTGGGTAATTGCACTGGGTTTCCATCCAGCATTGATGTTGGTGGTGGAGCTTGTGGGTCTGGCATTCGGTGACCCCTTGCCGACTTGGAGCAATTGGCAAGCGCTTGGCCTGGGGTTGCTTTCATTGCCCTTGATCGCGCTGGGGCCGTTGGGTGAAGAGTTGGGCTGGCGTGGTTACCTTTTGCCACGCCTACTTGAACGAATGACGCCGATGTCCGCCGCCCTTATCCTTGGATCAATATGGATGATCTGGCACGTCCCCGCGTTTTTAATGTCGGGCGTGCCGCAGTCCAATATGTCATTCCCTATCTTTGCCATCGGAGGAGTTGCTTTCAACGTATTTGTTACATGGCTCTTCTTGAATTCTCGGCACAGCATCCTGGTCGCGGGCATCATTCCTCATGCGTTTGCCAATGCGTGGGGTGACGCTTTTGGCCCAATGAGGTGGATAAACGCGGGCGTGCTGGTTGCAGGCGCAATTCTCCTCGTCCGTCTGGTCGGTCTTCGCGATTTGTCGGCGCCTCCAACAACAGAAGGAGAGCCTTTGTCATGATAAAAAGCTGGCTGCAGCGACACCCTTTACTTGGCTATTTCATACTTGCATTTGGCATCAGTTGGGGTTTGATTCTGGTCAATATGGCAAGTCGGGGGTTCGACTTGACGCCGTTGCAAAAGACCGAGGGTGGGACGTTGTTCTTTGCAATGTTGTTGGGACCAAGTGTCAGCGGCTTGGTTTGCACGGCAATTCTTGAGGGGCAAGCTGGACTGATTAAGCTTTGCTGGCGGTTGCTGCACTGGCGGGTCGCTGTTCGCTGGTATGTGGTGGCGTTGCTGATCTCTCCAGCAATCTTGCTCATTATTCTGACGAGCCTGAGTGTCCTTGTAGAACCGGCGTTCGCACCGCGTTTTCAGTGGTCGCTTTTTGCGCTTGGCTTGCTTGCGGGCGTCTTCGAAGAAATTGGTTGGACGGGCTTTGCGACACCAAGGCTGTTGGAGCAGGGCAGCGTGGTCCATGCCGGACTAATTTTGGGATTGGTGTGGGCATCATGGCATCTATTGGTCGATTGGCGCTACAACGCCGGAGTAATGGGGGCGGCAGTGTGGCCGATGGAATTTGTCATCACCTATCTTATGACACTGACGCCGTACCGGGTGCTGATGACTTGGGTTTACAGCCATACTCAAAGTGTGCTGCTGGCGGTTTTAATGCATGCCAGCCTCACCGGATCATTATTGGTTCTGGTGCCGATTGTGCCGCAGTCGCTGGGTTTCTATTGGCAAGTCGCTTTTGCAAGCGTGCTGGTCACAGGTGTAATTCTCTTTGTCCAACTGGTCGGTTTTCGCAATCTCTTAGTGCAAGACTCAAGGAAGGATTGGATTGAATGAAAAAATCCGCCACGGTTTTTGGGGTTATTTTCGCTTTGCTAGGCGGTCTATGGTTACTCCAAGGGTTGGGGATTGTGCATGTTCGACCAATTCTCTGCTTTGCTGATTGTACTGCCATTCAAGGACCGTCGCCGACGTGGGTCGTGACTGGTACAATTACTCTGGCGATCAGTGGACTTCTCTTCTTTTGGTCAATTCGGCGTCCTCACTACGCAAAGCCATCCACATTCTTCCGTCAGCGTCACCCATTGTTGATCAGCATAGGGATCGGCGTCAGCGTGGTTGCGCTAGCGATCTGGTGGCGCTTTCAGTTTGACATCGCCGCCGCCCGCGCTCGTGTATCCCAAGGGAGTGTGTTGATCGAGACGGCTTGCGGCGCAATTGAGTATCAAGAAGCAGGAACGGGCGTTCCATTGTTGTCGG
>JANOVC010000047.1:0-18422 GCA_031417195.1 Rhodobiaceae bacterium | reverse complement strand
CCCTTCATCGTCACAAACGGCTTGAAAAACCCCCATTCCTTGTCCGACATCAATCCGCGAACCATAGCTGACCTCCTCAAAGAACAGCTTTGAATCACGCTTCAACTGATTTGGGAACCCACTTTGTCAACACAGCCTAGTCAGTCTAGAAGCGAAACGAAATCACGCTCTTGCAATATTCGAATGGGAAAGCCTTTTGCTGCAAGCTCCTCAGCTTTGATGTGTTTTGCACTTTTAGTTTTGCCTGCAAGCCTGTCTAAATCTTGATCACCCACGATCACAATTGTCGTTCTTTTGTTAACGCCAGGCTCAACTGCGGCTCCGGCTTCATTTGCAATCTTGGCTGCTTCAACCCTGGATACTTTCATCTCTCCAGTAAACACACACACACTTCCCCCACTAGTGGACCTTCTGTTTTTCCTTCGAGCTTTACTCGTTGAGGATATTTGTCGTCTGAAATGGGTTGCTCGACACGAGTCATCCAATCCTCAAGCTTTATCCCTGTATCGGCTATTGCTTGAATGAGAATTGCCCCAGCTACACGAGCATCTTCAAGTGCGTCGTGGTGATTGAAGTCCATTCCAAATTCTTTTGCTACATTGGCTAAGCCGTAGCCACTTTTGGCAAACTGTGGATATGCACGTCTCACCACTTTTGCTGAATCAAGCCAAGTACATTTTGGCAACGCGATACCTTTTGCCTTGCAGGTTTGCAGTAAGCACGATCTATCAAATGGCGTATGGGAAACAATTAATGAATCCATGAACAGATGCTCAATCTGTCTGTAGGCCTGTTCAAAGCGCGGCTTGCCTCTAACGGTATTTTCGTCGATTCCATGAATTGAAACATTGATGGAGTCAAAGTAATCATCAGGATCAACAAGTAAGGACACTGCCTCTCGTTCTCGATTGTCCTCAAATACTGAAATGCCGATCTGGCAAATGCTTGTGAAGCGAGAGTTTGCAGTTTCCAAATCCAGCGCAACGAATCGCATGTTCAACATCCTCCAACCAAAAGTAGAATAACATCATTTTCTAATGGACAAGACTCTCCATTCGACAGCGAATCTTTACGCACATTTCTCGATGCATTTTTTTCGTCTCAAAATTTGGAGAAGAATAAAAAACCGGGGCATTACTGCTCCGGTTTTTAGAATTTGTATTTGTAACCGCCACCTAGTTCACCTCTAATGGGTCATCCCGTATCAAGTGAGTGGTAGGCTCTTCCTTCTAAGAAAAGAATATGACGATCAGAGTTTAATGCCCAGCCAATACCGCCAGCAACAACAGCGCCACAATATTCGTGATCTTGATCATCGGGTTCACGGCGGGACCTGCGGTGTCTTTGTACGGATCGCCTACGGTGTCACCGGTGACGCTCGCCTTGTGGGCTTCTGAACCTTTCAAGTGCTTGACGCCTTTGCTATCGACGAAGCCGTCTTCGAAGCTTTTCTTGGCGTTGTCCCATGCGCCGCCACCGGCGGTCATGGAGATGGCCACGAACAGGCCGGTGACGATCACGCCCATGAGCATGGCGCCGAGGGCTGCAAAGCCTGCTTCCTTGCCTGCGATCCAGTTAATGACCACGAACACCACGATGGGCGAGAACACGGGCAACATTGATGGCAGGATCATTTCCTTGATGGCTGCCTTTGTAAGCAGGTCCACGGCGCGGGCATAATCCGGCTTTTCGGTACCTTTCATGATGCCGGGGCGTTCCTTGAACTGGCGGCGCACTTCAACCACAACGGATTGTGCAGCGCGACCCACGGCGGTCATCGACATGCCGCCAAAAAGGTAAGGCAAGAGGCCACCGAAGATCAGACCCACAACCACGTAAGGGTTAGAGAGATCGAAGGTGACGTTCACGCCCTCAAAGAAGCTGCCCGGAGCCGCGTTGGCTGCGAAGAACTTCAAATCCTGCGTGTATGCCGCAAACAGCACAAGAGCGCCGAGGCCAGCAGAGCCAATGGCATAGCCCTTGGTTACGGCCTTGGTGGTGTTACCAACGGCATCAAGTGCGTCGGTGTTATGGCGCACTTCCTTTGGAAGGCCTGCCATTTCAGCAATGCCGCCTGCGTTGTCCGTGACCGGGCCGAAGGCGTCGAGAGCAACCACCATGCCTGCGAGGGCAAGCATTGTGGTGACGGCTACGGCGATGCCGAAGAGGCCCGCAAGGTTGAAGGTAACTATAATGCCAGCGATGATAATCAGGGCCGGAACCGCGGTTGCTTCCATCGAAACGGCAAGCCCCTGGATCACGTTGGTGCCGTGGCCCGTGATGGATGCTTCAGCGATGGAGTTCACGGGGCGCTTGCCCGTGGCCGTGTAGTATTCGGTGATCCAGATGATGAGACCGGTGATCACCAAACCTGCGATGCCGCAATAGAACAGGCTCATTGGCGTGAAAGCCTTATCGGCATTGCCAAGGGCCACGTCCATGCCGCCGAAGATATAGGAAATCACGGGATACAAGGCGACAAGCGAGAACACGCCAGTTGCAATAATACCCTTGTAGAGGGCGCCCATGATGTTGTTGTTGGCACCAAGCTTCACAAAGAATGAACCGATGATTGAGGTGATGACGCACGCGCCACCTATGGCGAGTGGCAGAACCATGCCCGCAAGCTTGAAGTCAGCAGGCAACACGATGGCTGCAAGAACCATGGTAGCAACGGTTGTTACCACATAGGTTTCAAACAAGTCAGCGGCCATGCCGGCGCAGTCGCCCACGTTGTCACCCACGTTGTCGGCGATTGTTGCAGGGTTGCGTGGATCATCTTCCGGAATGCCGGCTTCAACCTTGCCAACCATGTCGCCGCCAACGTCTGCACCCTTGGTGAAGATGCCGCCGCCGAGACGGGCGAAGATGGAAATGAGGGAAGCGCCGAATGAGAGAGCGACAAGTGCGTCAATCACTGTGCGGCTGGTTGGGTCCAGTCCAAGTGTTCCGGTGAGGTAGCCAAAATAAAGGGTGACACCAAGAAGACCAAGACCAGCAACAAGCAAGCCCGTGACTGCACCTGCCTTGAAGGCAAGGTCCAAGCCGCCAGCGAGCGACTTGGTGGCAGCCTGAGCAACTCGGACGTTAGCGCGAACGGATACGTTCATGCCTATGAAGCCCGCAGCGCCTGAAAGGACAGCACCAATCAGAAAGCCGATGGCCGAATAGCCACCCAGTAGATACCAGGCGATCACGAATATTACCGCGCCGACGATCGCAATGGTTTGATATTGGCGCTTGAGGTATGCTGAGGCACCTTCGCGCACGAGGCCGGAAATTTCCTGCATGCGGGCCGAGCCTGCATCGGCGGCCAGAAGGCCCCGTGTGGTAATAATCCCATAGACGATGGACAGCGCGCCCGCGAGCACGATCAGCCAGAGAGTGGAGGTCATGAATGAACCCTTTTTGGTTTGTGTTGCCCCGGGCCATCTCCAAAGCCGCGAATCTTTCGCGTCTCTGGCCCCTGCCCCGGAATGATGGGTCGGATATGCCAAATCAAACCTCAAGACGCAATGGCTGGATTGCCGTAAAACCCAAATTTGCAATGATGTTCGCACCCCTGAATTTGAGGGAAAACATGCAAAAATAGGCCCGCTACGGATTAAGTTGTTCGAGGTGTCTTTATTGCGAGCCAACCCAGTAACAGCAGCGTTATCAAGGCGGCCGGGAACATGGCAGAACTTACCGCACCCCAGCCCAGTCCATCAAGCACTTTGCCTGAGCTAAAGGAGGCGACAACCATCAGCGCAGAAATGCCAAAATCATTGGCCGCTTGAACCTTTCCGCGCTCAGCCGCCCGGTAGGTTTCCGTTAACATCGTGGTTCCACCGATAAATCCAAAGTTCCAGCCAAGGCCAAGAAGAACGAGTGATACGGCAAAATTTCCAAACTTGATATCAAGTATGCCCACGACCCCAGCCGCAAATAAAAGCAGCATTCCGATGGCGATTACACGCTCCAGACCCCACGCCTTAATGAGATGACCGGTGAAAAAGCTGGGCACGAACATGGCAAGCACATGCCACTGCAAAACCCATGATGCGTCAAATTTGGTAAAGCCGCATCCAATCATGGCAACCGGGGCTGCTGTCATCATGAAGTTCATCATGGCGTAGGAGATCATTGCGGTGGCCATTGCCACAACCATGCGGGGCTGACGCAACAATTCGCCCCATGGTCTGCGTTCGCCGTCAATCTCTTCGGCGGTAGGTTTCGGCAGGTTCAGCAGCATCAAAACAAATACCGCAAGAAGTGCTATGGTTGCCGAAGCGAGATACGAACCGGCAAACGTGAAGAGTGGAAACAAGTCCGCCGTGCCGCTGGAAATCAAAGTCCCTGCAATTGCCGCCACAACACCGCCGGTCAACACCCAGGATATGGCAATGGGTTTGAGATCTGCGGTTGCCCCCTCCACCGCAGCGAAGCGGTAAAACCCGCTGGTGGCCTGAAACATCCCTTGCAGGGCAGTGGCCAAGCAAAACAACAGAAAGCTTCCATTGTAAATCGCAAAAACCGCAAGCCCAGCTCCCAAAATGCAAGCGATGGCACCGAAGACAAAGACAGGAACCCGGCCAAGCCGTTGCATCATGAGAGATGCGGGTATCGTTGTTATGGCTGATCCCAGAACGAAGGTGGTGACAGGGGTTGTGGCCCATCCGGGACTGGGTGCCAATGCAAGACCAACCAACCCGGCGGTCGCGAACACCGTGATTACACAACAGGAATAGAGCGCCTGCGAAACGGCCAACAGCAAAATATTGCGCCTGGCCAATGCAATGTCAGTCACGCGGCGAACTCTTGCGGCCTGCGCGCGCGCGCAAGCGTGTTTAACACACCATTGATAAAGCGCGGCTCTTCCTCGCCGAAGAACGCGCCAGCCACATCAAGATACTCGCTGATGGACACGCGCGTCGGCACGTTTTCAAGGAACATGATTTCATAAGCTGCGGCGCGGAGGATGGCACGCACAGTGGAGTCGAGCCGATGAATGGGCCATGCTTTGTCGAGTATCTGATCAATCACAGGATCAATCGTTGCCTGCTCGCGCACGGCACCATCCACAACAAGCTTCAGGAACTTGTAGTCAGCCTCGCCACATTGACCGTCTTCAAAATTTTCACCCATAACGCGCGACGAAAATTGTGCGAGTGTTTCACCAACATCGGTTCCAGCCAAATCCATTTGATAAAGCGCCTGCACCGCGCCAAGCCGTGCGGCAGATTTGGTTGTGGGTTTGCCGCGTTTGGTAGTCATTGACTGACTTTTGCTTCCATCAATCGTTTAAACCGAATCATGGCAAGGGCTGCTTCAGCTGCGCCACCGCCCTTGTCCAATTCCGAAACGCGGGCACGGGTCCATGCCTGCTCTTCATTCTCGCAGGTGAGAATGCCATTGCCGATACACAAGCCCTCAAGCGTCAACGACATGATGCCACTGGCACTCTCATTGGATACGATCTCGTAATGGGTGGTATCGCCACGCAGCACGCAGCCAATGGCAACATAGCCATCATAAGCGTCACTCATTGCGGCAACTGCGATGGCACCCGGCAGCTCCAACGAACCAGGAACGACCATGCGTTCCCATGTTGCTCCTGCTCGCTCAATGGCTGCAATGGCACCCTTGCACAATTCATCATTCAAGCCGTCGTAGAAGCGTGCTTCAAGAACCAGAACATGGGCCTTGATTTTTTCAGGTGCGACGGATTTCTTTTCGGTTTTCATTTTTTCTCAAACTCAGCAAGTCGCGCCACATAGCGCGCCAGCATATCAATTTCAATGTTTACGCTATTACCGACTTTGGAGCCTCCCCATGTGGTAACCGCTTGTGTGTGGGAAATGATGTTCACACCAAATGAGTTGCGGTCAACTTCATTCACAGTGAGCGACGTCCCATCCAAAGTGACCGAACCCTTTTGGGCGATAAACCGCGCGATATCGTTTGGTGCCTCGAAGACAAAACGCATCGAATCGCCTTCCGGCGTGATGGAAAGAATTTTGCCCAAGCCATCGACATGGCCCGAAACGATATGACCACCAAGTTCATCCCCCATTTTCAGGGCACGCTCCAGATTGATCCGTGTACCGACTTTCCAATTCTTCAACGAAGTTACACTGAGTGTTTCAGCAGAGGCTTCAACGACGAATGATCCCCGTCCGTCAGCCACGCGCCCCATTTCAATAGCAGTAAGACAGCAGCCGGAACAGGCGATAGACGCGCCAATTGCGATGCTTTCCGGCGCGTAGGCCGTGGCTATCGTAAAACGCGTATCACCACGCTTTACAACGCCTACAACCTCGCCAATATCTGTGACTATTCCGGTGAACATGATCAGCGCCGTTCATAGACAGTCAGCGTGTCGCTTCCAAGCTTTTCCTCTGCGCTATGCTTAAATCGAGTGTTCAGCTGCGAAAGGGGCATATCAGCGATGGCATCAAGCCCCTGCGGGCCGATCACCATAGTGCTTCGGAACAACTGGATTTCATCAATCAGATCGGCATCAAGAAAACTGCGCGTGATGTGTGCACCACCTTCAACCAAGAGACGATTTATGCCCTCTTGCCCTAATTGCAACACCACTTCGCGGATGTTTGCGCGGTCTCCATTCTTGGATTCCGCAATGATACGGCGCGGCGAGCGGTTCTCCAGTCCCGGCAAGCGACAGGTCAATTCAGGCTGATCTGCGCGCTGGGTTCCAGCCCCCACGAGAATGGCGTCGCATTGGGCGCGCAGAAGATGAACGCGGGATTTCGTTTCTGGCCCCGTGATTGCCGTGCGCTGCCCCGGAACAGATGCAATTTTCCCATCTGCAGAAATTCCCATCTTTAGAATGACATAGGGTCGTTTCTTCGTCATTCGAGTCAAGAACCCGGCCAGGGTTTTGTAAGCCTCACCGGCGCAAAGGCCGAGTTCGGTCTGAATACCCGCTGCTTCCAGTTTGGCGAGGCCCGCACCCGCGGTTCGCGGGTCAGGGTCCTCCAGTGCCACAACAACGCGTGCAATGCCTGCCGCGATCAAGGCGTCGGCGCAGGGTCCGGTGCGGCCTTGATGAGCGCAGGGTTCGAGGGTGACATAGGCTGTAGCACCACGGGAGAAAGAACCCGCTATTGCAAGGGCTTCCGTTTCTGCATGGGGTCTGCCACCGGGTTGCGTCCATCCAACGCCTAATAGCTTGTCATCTTTGACAATTACACAGCCTACAGGTGGGTTTTCCGCAGTATGTCCGAGTGCACGGTGGCCCAGCCTGATGGCATAGTCCATCCAGCGGCTGTCGGTATTCACCCGTTTTCGCTTTCCGCGTCATCGTTTCCAAGTCGCCCGATAAGCTCTTCAAAGTCCTTTGCCTCGCGGAAATTCTTGTAAACGCTGGCAAAGCGCACATAGGCCACATCATCCAACGCTTTCAAGGCATCCATGATCAGTTTGCCAACGTGTTCTGACTTGATTTCACTTTCACCAAGGCTTTCCAGTTGGCGCACGATGCCCGACACCATGCGTTCAATACGCTCTGGCTCCACAGGGCGTTTTCGCAGCGAAATCTGCACCGAGCGCATGAGCTTGTCGCGGTCAAATACAACGCGCCTGCCCGACTTTTTTACAACCATCAGCTCGCGCAATTGCACGCGTTCAAATGTTGTAAACCGTCCGCCACAATCGGGGCACAGCCGCCTGCGCCGGATCGCGGCTCCATCTTCGCTGGAGCGTGAATCCTTCACCTGTGTTTCTTCGTTACTGCAAAACGGGCAGCGCATTCAGTTCCTTACGCGTAGATGGGGAAGCGTTTTGTCAAGGCGATCACTTTTTTCTTCACGGCAGCTTCAACCTTCTTGTTGCCCTCTTCGCCATTTTTGGCAAGGCCATCCAGTACTTCAATGATCAATGCACCCACTTCCCTAAATTCGGCCACGCCGAAGCCACGGGTGGTTCCCGCGGGTGTTCCCAAACGAATGCCTGATGTGATGGTGAAGGGTGCCGGATCAAATGGAATGCCGTTCTTGTTGCAGGTGATATAGGCGCGTCCAAGGGCTGCTTCCGAGGCCTTGCCGGTAAGACCTTTTTTGCGCAAATCCACCAACATCAAATGCGTGTCCGTGCCGCCTGATACGATATCACATCCGCCGTCCATCATTGCCTGTGCCAGAGCCTTGGCATTCGTTACGACTTGTGCCGCATATTTCCGGAAGGCTGGACGAAGCGCTTCACCAAACGCAACGGCCTTTGCGGCAATCACATGTTCAAGAGGCCCACCCTGCAAACCAGGGAATACGGCGGAATTGATTTTCTTGCCGATGGCTTCGTCATTTGACAGGATCAAACCACCCCGCGGACCGCGCAGGGTTTTATGGGTCGTTGTTGTCACCACGTGTGCATATTCAAGAGGGTTGGCATGCTGACCGCCAGCTACCAAACCAGAAATATGCGCCATATCAACCATGAAGATCGCGCCAACACTATCAGCAATTTGGCGAAAACGTGCAAAGTCCAAGGTGCGGGCATAAGCCGAGCCGCCGGCGATAATCAGTTTGGGCTTCACTTCCAGAGCCTGAGCGGCGAGCGCATCGTAATCAATCAAGTGGTTATCTTCGCGCACCTTGTAAGGTGCCACCTTGAACCACTTTCCGGATTGGTTCACCGGCGAACCATGGGTGAGATGACCACCGCAGGCCAAGTCCAATCCCATGTATGTATCGCCGGGTTGGAGCAAAGCAAAGAACACAGCCTGGTTGGCGGTGGCACCGGAATGCGGTTGCACGTTGGCAAATGAGCATTTGAACAGTTTGCAAGCGCGTTCAATGGCGAGGTTTTCAGACACATCAACATATTGGCATCCTCCGTAATAACGCCGGCCAGGATAACCCTCGGCGTATTTGTTGGTCATCACCGAACCTTGCGCCTCCAACACGGCGCGAGAAACGATGTTTTCGGATGCAATCAACTCGATTTCGTTTTGCTGGCGGTGCAGTTCATTGGCGATTGCCTTGGCAATTTTTGGATCGGTCTTGCTCAACTTGTCTTTGAACAAGCCAGGGAAAAGCATTGTTTTCTTTAGCGATTTTTTATTTTTAGTCTTTTTCAGCGTTTTCTTGCCTGCTTTTTTAGCCATGGGAATCCCCTTCAATTGCCTGTTGCAGCGCAAAATAGCGAAAGCGTTGCCGGGGTCCAGTAATATATGGCCGCAGCAGGGAGATTATTCGAAAAGCGACAGATACAGGTTTTCTACGCCGCCCGTTGCAGCATCATCTCGGTCCACAACGCATCGAGGGCTGCCACGAGCTTGGCAATCTCGAGCTCTCCATGGAGTGGACCCGGCGTTAAGCGCAGGCGCTCTGTACCTTTGGGCACTGTGGGATAGTTGATGGGTTGCACATAGATTGCGAAATCAGAAAGCAGTCGATCCGTAATGGCTTTGCATTTCACGGGGTCACCCACAATCAACGGCACGATATGGCTGGGAGTTATGGTTACGGGCAAGCCCCTGCCCTTGAGTTCTGACGTGAGCAGTTTGGCGTGTTTTGCCTGCAGGGTGCGTTCAACACTGCTGGTTTTGAGATGCCGGACTGCGGCTGTCACACCGGCTGCGATCACGGGTGATATGGATGTCGTGAAAATGAAGCCAGGCGCAAACGAGCGGATGGTGTCAATGATGGTGGCATTGGCCGCAATGTAGCCGCCCATGACGCCAAAGGCTTTGGCGAGAGTGCCTTCAACAATATCGATTTCACCCAGCAGGCCTTCGCGCTCGGCAATGCCGCCACCGTGTTTTCCGTACATACCGACAGCGTGAACTTCATCGAGATAGGTGATTGCACCATATTTTTTGGCCAGCGCACATATTTCTTTCATAGGGGCAATATCGCCATCCATGGAGTAGACCGATTCAAATGCAATAAGCTTGGCGCGGTCCAATGGCATTGATTTTAGCTTGGCCTCGAGATCGGTCACGTCATTGTGACGCCATATCAGTTTATCGCCACGGCCATGCTTTATGCCCTCTATCATGGAGGCATGATTCAATTCGTCCGACAGCACAATGCAATTTGGAAGGGCGCGCACGAGAGATGAGAGTGTCGCTTCGTTGGCCATGTAACCGGAATTGAACAGCAATGCCGCATCCTTGCAGTGGAGGTCAGCCAATTCTTGTTCGAGTTCGACGTGGTAGTGTGTGGTGCCTGAAATATTGCGTGTACCGCCGGAACCGGCTCCCACTTCATCAAGGGCTTCATGCATGGCGTTCACAACAGAAGCGTGTTGGCCCATGCCGAGATAATCATTCGAGCACCAGACCGTGACTTCAAATTCCCCACCTCGGCCACGGTATAAAGCCCTCGGGAACCTACCCCTAATGCGGCAGATATCCGCAAATTCCCGGTACCGGCCTTCGGTTTTTAATTGCGCTATGGACTGCTCCAAAACGCCATCATAGCTAACTTGTGTCATAGCCTACATATAGCCACTCTTTGAAATTCAAACGTCACGCAAAAATGCGCAGGGTCAGTTCGTCGCAGAAATGGTTTTCGGCGGCTTTTTCACTGGTGGGACAGGTTGGGCTGCTGCTTCAACCTTGCACTTGCCATCGGCACCTGTCTTGCACTTCGCATCCACTTTTTTAACCGCAGGTTTTACCGCCGCCTTCGGAGTTACCGTTGCAACTTTTGCTGTGGGAGCGCCTGTCGTTTTCACCTTGGTCTTTTTAATACTTGCAATAATGCTCTTATCACCCGGTTTTGCTTTTTTCGCAAAAACAGACGGTTTTGTAACCTTCGAAACCACCAAGGTTTTTTTCTTCGGGGTATTCGTTTTCACATCGTCGGGGCGATAATTTGACCAATCAAACAGACCCACAACCTTTGGCTTCTTTGCACCAGGCTTGGCATTTGCAACAGACTTGCTGCCAAGAGTTAATTTTACCGGCTTTGTGGCAGATGCCGTTCTTGAAGAGCGGCGCCCGAACCATGAGAACCCGTCGGCTTCAGCCGCATCGATTGCAGATGGTTGCCGTGCAATTGGTTTCAACACAAACCTTTGTCCCTCGGCACTCTTCTCCCCGACTGGTAATGGCTGGCCAATAACAAACCCTGTTCCGTCCAGCCCGTAGATATCACGGCGGAACGCTACAGTACCACCTGTTGTTGGCCACGCTGTCAGGTAAGCCACACGTAGCTGGGGAGGATTGACGATGACTTCATCCACACGTTCAAGAGACTCGGCCAAGCCTTCGATTTTGCTGGCATTAAAGCCATTTTGACCGTTCAAAATCCAGTTGATCAGGATCGCAACCTTGTCCACGCGTACGCAGCCTGAACTGAAGAAACGACCGCCGGCGTTGAACAGCTGGCGTTCCGGCGTATCATGGAGATAAATACCGAACGGGCTGTTGAAGTTGATTTTTGCGGTCGCCATGGCATTTTCGCCACCTGGTTCTTGGCGAAAGTGGTAATTATCCACAACGGCTGTGCGCCAATCGACACTATTCGGATTAACTTCAGGCCCGCCTACCCCTTGGAACACATGGATATTCATTTTCTTAAGAACATCAGAATTGCCACCGATGATCTTCGGAACGATATCACGCTCAATAATGGAAGGTGGGGCATTCCAGTAGGGGTTGAACGCCACATTCGCGAGGGCAGTCATCACCACAGGCGTCGGGCGCTCTGGGCGGCCAACGATTGCATTATGGCGTGAATAGACGCGATTGCCATTCACGGTTTCAATTTGTTGGGCAGGCACGTTCACCACGACATAACGGTCGCCCAAATCTTTTGAATATGCAGCCAGACGAGGAATATTGGCTTTAATCGTTGACAGCCGTTCAGCAGCAAACACATTCAATGTTTGGAGGGTTGAGCCATCCACTTGGCCGCTAACACCCAAGCCATTGTTACGTTGGAAGCGCGATACAGCGTCTTGGGTTGCCGAGGTATACACAGCGGCAAACTCACCCTGCGTTGCTTCCTGGCGCAGATAACCCTCAATATATAGGCGTTGGTTTAAAGCGGCAATTCCCTTGTTGCTGCCGCCCTTTTTGTATGTGCCTTTTGGCACGTTTGGCCAACCACCGTTGCCAACGATCTGTGCGTATTTGCTTTCAGCAGCCAATATTCCCGATGGTCCATTGACCGACAGCATGGGCTCAACATTCTGACTGGCAACCACCTCGGTTTCGGTTGTTGCTTTGCCCTGTGGAACTGGCCCATGGCTGGTCGTTGAGGAATAATTGCCGGGCGCTTTCTTGGTGCCATTTTTTTTATTGAACATTTCAAGGCGTGTTTCTTCTGACATTTCCGCGCGGGCGATGTGCGCGCCAAACGCCGAAACACCCAGCATGACTGCCAGTGAAACACTAATTGTTTTACGCACCGAACCAGATTTTAAGAACATTCTTGCCTCATTGCCAACATTGCAGTGCCTTATGAAATTAATAAGTCATATAGTTATTTTATCTATGTGTACCAGCCCAAGTGCGACTCGTCAAAAAAAGTCGGTCACTACCGCGCACGTGCGTTAGCCTGTTAATTCAGGCGAGAATCCGGCAATTGAGACGTTCGAAAGACGATTCCAAACAAAAAAAGACCCTGAGGCATTTTAGCCACAAGGTCTTTTTGGTCTTTTAGCCCGTTATAGGCGATAAAGAATTTGGTCGGTCCAGAAGCGTTCCAAACGGGTAAGTGCCTTGTTCAAACGGTCAAATTCGTCGATCGAGAGGCCGACAACTTCCTCAACGGCCTGAAGCTGGCGATTATAAAGCATATCGACCCGATCACGAATGGCCTGGCCCTTTGGTGTCAGCTTTACACGGACTGAACGCTTGTCAGCGTTTGAGCGTTCATGATTGACGTAACCGGACTCAACCAGCTTCTTCAAATTGTAGGAAACGTTTGAACCTTGGTAGTGGCCACGGGTTTTAAGTTCACCCGCGGTCAGTTCCGAGTCAGCGATGTTGAACAACAACAATGCCTGAACCGGGTTCACCTCTGGTTCGCCAGAACGTTCAAAATCGTCCTTGATCACATCGAGCAGGCGGCGATGCAGACGCTCGATCAGCGTCAACGCTTCCATGTAGCGATGTTTGATTTCCTGACGTGCCGGAGCGGGTGCAACGGCGCGGACTCCCCCAATAACTTGCGTATTCATGTCATCCACCTATTCCCTTAGATTTGTGAGGCTGGCTTCTTTGTCCATTCCTCTGATGACACGAGAATACGCCGAGGGCTTTAAGGCGAACTGAATAGTTTCGGTAAATTTATTCTTATATTTTCGATAGTTTGTCGTTATTTAAAAGACAGTTTATGGAGTCTTGTTTTCCTATGTTAATTAAAAGCGTCGTAACATCGTTAAAAATTTGCCGGGAAAACCTTACCCAAAATTTACCTTAGCGGCTGGCCACTTCTGAATATCCAGCCCGAATGCGGGCTTCACTGGCGATATTGCAACGCTGGGCATTGGCTTGGGCTTCAGCCGCTTTTTTTGCCTTTGAAACCTCAGCACGGCCAAATTGGGAAATTGCGATGAGATGGTTTTTCAGCACGGCCTTATAGAATGACGTGATCTGCCGCTTGGAAAGATAAGCGCAGCGACGTTCCAGGAAGTAAGCCTCGGTAACGCGCCTATATGACGTGAGCTTGCCAACTGCTGGAAGCTTCTTGGAAGCAGTCTCAATAATTGGTTTTTGGACTTTTGCGACTGGTTTTTGGCGCGTTGGGACGACACCGGATAATGGTGGTGCAGCAGCATCACTTTGTGCAATCGTCCTGATTGCGTCGCGCGCGGCATTGAGCGTATCTCTCACATCAGAACTCGCCTGCGCACTGCAGGTTGTCACCAGTCCAGCTTTCCTGCCGGTTTCGAGGGCAGAGCGGGTGTTTTCCAGAGATGTCTTCTCAGCACCGGAGACTTCGGCCCGGGAGGTATAGCGTGAGAGTTCATCGTGTTCGTCCGCTGAAAGCACGTTGCATTTGCCGTCCACGGTCATTGACTTGGCCAAAAGCTCAAGTGCACGCTCAATACCCACTGTTTCCGCCAGCGCTGACTTCATGGGCAAGGCAGTGAAAGGCAAAACCAGAAATGGAAGTGAAATCACCAACTGCGAATACTTAAGCATAGGTTCTCCGGATGAGTTCATTTTTAAATTCAAATCATGCTTAACGGAAGCCGGTTAATGGCTTCTTGCGATTTGCCACGGCGTTAACCCGTAAATATGCCCACTTCAAATTCGGCTTCGGACGGAATAAAGAAACACCATGTCTCACAAAGCCCATTCCCGTTTCCCCGCCATCCGCATGCGCCGCAACCGCAAAGCGGAGTGGTCACGCAGGCTCGTGTCTGAAAACATGCTGGGTGTTGCGGACCTGATCTGGCCGATGTTTGTGATTGAAGGGAATAATACCTCTGTTCCAGTGTCCTCCATGCCCGGCGTTGAGCGTTATTCGGTGGATCTGGCCGTGCGCAAGGCGGAAGAAGCAGCAGCGCTTGGAATTCCCGTCATCGCGCTGTTTCCCAACACGGGACAAGAGCTTCGCACCGCAGATGCGCGCGAAGCGATCAACGAGAACAATCTGATTTGCCGCACCGTGCGCGCAATCAAGGCAGCAGTTCCCGAAATCGGCATCATGTGTGATGTGGCGCTCGATCCTTATACCTCCCACGGCCATGACGGACTGCTGGAGAACGGCGAGATCGTCAATGACACCTCCATCGCCATGCTCATGAAGCAGGCCCTAGCCCAAGCCGATGCAGGCTGTGATATCATCGCCCCTTCGGACATGATGGATGGACGCATCGGTGCCATCCGGTCAGCACTCGAGGCGGCAGGCCACTGCAATGTTCAGATCATGGCCTATAGCGCCAAATATGCATCAGGCTTCTATGGACCTTTCCGTGATGCCGTGGGCTCATCCGGCACTCTCAAAGGTGACAAGCGCAGTTATCAAATGGATTGTGCCAACACGGACGAGGCCTTGCGCGAAGTCGCCCTCGACCTCAGCGAAGGTGCTGACATGGTGATGATCAAACCTGGCATGCCTTATCTGGATGTGCTGGCCCGCGTGAAAGCCGAATTCGGCGTCCCCACCTTCGCCTACCAGGTCTCCGGCGAATACGCGATGTTGATGGCCGCCGTAGAACGAGGCTGGCTTGATGGGACGAAAGTGATTCCCGAGAGTTTGATGGCGTTCAAGCGCGCAGGTGCTGATGGGATACTGACATACTTCGCGCTCGAGGTGGCGCGGGGGATGAAGGGGGGATCCAGATTATAATTAATACCCGAGCATAACAATTAACACTATTAGCAAATTGCTTTAATTAAAGTTTTTCCCCGACGACAATTAAGTATGTTGGAGTTTCTATAACCGGCATCAGTCGAATTTTTGTTACCCAAAATATTTTCCCATCTTTGGTCACAATATCTGTTAATTCAACCTCAAAGAAAGCATTGTTTCGAGCTTGAAGTCTGTATGTCTGTGAAGGAAGATCAAGATCATTAAGGCCACCTATTGCATGTCCAAAATGAACTGTGGACATCCGTACTATATTTGGTAGCGGAGAGTGACGTACTTTCGCATGGCCGAGACAAGCCACCGCAAATGAATAGCCGATTTTTGCCAACCACCGGGTGCAAGAAAAAAAAGGGGACGTTACCCTTTACAGCTGCCATTGATTGCGCTAATACTCGCAAATGCCACGTCTTGCCCGCACTGTCTTTGCCCATCTGCCCCACCATATCACCCAGCGTGGCAATCGCCGCGAGGATGTGTTTTTTGATGATGAAGATCGTGAGACCTATCTCCAGTGGCTTGGCGAATATGCTGCCAAATTCAAGGTGGAGGTTGCGGGTTATTGCCTGATGAGCAATCACATCCATCTGATCCTGATCCCCTCGACTGAAGACGGCTTGCAGAAGGTGTTGAAGCCGCTGCACATGCGCTATGCCCAGCGCCTGAACCGGGCGCGGCAGCAACAGGGCCATATCTGGCAGGGGCGGTATTTTTCGTCGGTGCTGGATGGTGATTACTTCCGTAGCTGCCTCCACTATGTGGAGCGCAACCCCGTGCGGGCCCGCCTGTCACGGAAAGCTGAAAATTATGCATGGTCCAGCGCGCGCGGCCATTGCGGCCTTGCAAATGACAAGCTGCTGAAGCCAAAGCCCGGCTGGCGCAAAGACCTTGATGACATCAACAACTGGTCAAGCTGGCTGGCCGAACCCGACACTGAGGAGGCCCTGCTCATCCTGCGCCGCAATGCCATGATGGGGCTGCCCTGCGGGTCGGAGAAGTTCATCAGAAAGATGGAAAAACAGGCGGGCCGCGATTTGCGCTACAAACCCCAAGGCCGACCGAAAACGGTGATCAAGACGTAACTTATGGAAGCGTCAAAACAAAGATACGTGTCCTCTTTTTCTCAGACCGCGCCCGAACGACACAAGGCTTCCTCTCCAAACTCATGCTGGGGCGAGGCCAAATCCACGCATGATTGAAAATTGAATTCTTGGTCCGCCAACACTTGTCTATACCAAGCCTCCATGCAAGGAATGGTCTTAGTGCGAGGAATGGGATGGGAAAATATTGATGGTCGTGAGGGTTGCAAAGGCACCGGCGAAACATATTTCCGCTGAACTGGCGGCGCAATTTGTACAGTCAGGCACGTGGCTGGATTATGGTGTTTCGCTTTGTCAGCCGGATGTGTTTGACAAGGCGCTGGCGCTTCGGGCGTCTGAGCTTGCGAATGTGAAAATTCGCTCCTGCCTCACGATAAAACCGCGTGCCGTTTTGGAGAGTGATCCGGACGGTAAGCACTTTTACTGGTTCAGCTGGCATTTCTCCGGCTATGACCGCAAGAAGCATGATGCCAGCCGCTGCAACTATATTCCGCTGAACCTTGGCGAGGTGCCAGATTATTACCGCCGCTTCATTGAACCCGTTGACATCGTCATTCTCAAAACCTGCCACATGGACGAGAATGGTTTTTTCAACTTCAGTGCGGCGAACCTCTGGCACCGCCCGATTATTGAGCGTGCCAAAATTGTGATCGTCGAAGTAACTGAAGGCCTACCTTACGTCTTTGGTGAACACAATGGCGTGCACGTCAGCGAAGTTGACTACATCATTGAGGGTGATAACGAGCCGGCAGCGGAACTTCCCAATCCACCACCCACGGATATTGACCGCGCGGTTGCGCGCCAGATCACCAGTGAAATTTCCGATGGTAATTGTTTGCAGATTGGCATTGGCGGCATGCCGAATGCGGTATGTACTCTTTTGCTGGAAAGTGGTGTTCGCAACCTGAGTGTCCACACGGAAATGATGACCGATGGCATTGGTGAACTTTACAAGGCAGGACGCATTACGGGCGCAAACAAGACACTGAACCAGGGCAAGATTGTCTATACTTTTGCGCTGGGATCACGTGCCCTTTATGCGATGCTCAACCGCAATAAAGACATGGAGTGTTTTCCCGTCGACTACACCAACTCGCCGCACATCATCATGCAGAATGACAATGTGGTGTCGATCAACAATACAACGCAAGTTGACTTGCAGGGACAGGCCGCATCGGAGTCCGACGGCCACCGCCATATCAGCGGCACGGGCGGTCAATTGCAGTTTGTGCGCGGTGCCTATGGGTCGAAGGGTGGCAAATCGTTCATCTGTTTGGCATCGACCTATGACAAGCGCGGTGAACGAAAGAGCCGCATTGTTCTCAACCTTACGCCCGGCAACGTCGTCACCACGCCACGCTCGGACACCATGTATGTGGTCACTGAATATGGCATGGTCAATCTCAAGGGAAAATCCGTGGCTGAACGCGCCATCGCCATGATCTCAATTGCCCATCCGGATTTCCGTGAAGGGCTGGAACGCGAGGCCTATGAACACCGCCTTATCCCGCGCGGCGTTTCGTTCTGAAAACTATTTATTCAACCGCGCAATCAAGCTTGATGTATCCCAGCGGTTTCCACCCATTGTTTGCACGTCGGAATAGAACTGGTCCACCAGCGCGGTGACTGGCAAATGCGCACCATTCTTGCGTGCGGCTTCGAGACAGATGCCCAAGTCCTTGCGCATCCAATCAGCAGCAAAACCGAAATCGAATTTTCCGGCAATCATCGTCTTGTGGCGGTTCTCCATTTGCCAGGAGCCTGCCGCCCCCTTGGAAATCACTTCGATCACGTCTTCCATATTGAGCCCTGATTTCATACCGAAGCTGATGCACTCAGCAAGGCCTTGTACAAGACCGGCGATGGCGATCTGGTTGCACATTTTTGCCGTCTGGCCGGCACCGGCTGGACCAAGCAGTTTGCGCATCTTCGAATAATGCAAAATCAAAGGTTCTACCCTGGCGTAGTCTGCTGGATCACCACCACACATGACGGTCAGAACACCGTTTTCAGCTCCGGCCTGGCCACCGGAAACGGGGGCATCAAC
>JANOVC010000046.1:0-68793 GCA_031417195.1 Rhodobiaceae bacterium | reverse complement strand
CTTGAGCGAGGCGGCAGCAGCAGTCGACACCGCTGCATTGCCGAGGAACACGGAATCGAGCTGGTTGCTCTCCAGCACCACATCGGAAATCGTGCTGGTCAGGCCACTGGCAAAGGTGACCGTGGCCACGGCGCGCACGGTGTTGCCGAGAATGATGCTGGAGGCGGGTGCTGACGTTGCCAGTGAAATCGCTGTGATGCCGCTCTCGGCCAGTGTCTTCAACTCGCCCGCATCGGTTTGGCCATTGCCGTTCACATCGCGCCAGACGCGCAAGCTGGCAAAACCCGTATCGCCCGCGTTGATCACGCCGTCACTGTTTGAATCCAGTGTGGCAAGGGCCGTAAACCCGCTCACCGCCGCATTGCCGAACAGTTCGGACTGCGCATCGATCCTGCCATTGCCATTCACATCGCGCGCCAGCAGCCCGTCATCGCCGCTAACCCAGCCCGTGTGCTCGGCAAAGCCGTCATTGTCGATATCGAAGTAAACCCCGTCGCCTTGGCGGGTCAGTTCAAGTCCGTCGCGGTCGAGGTCAATGACGAGGGGGTCCGTGCCGAGTGGGGTGCCGCCCAGCAAGGTAGTTGCCCCGCCCCTCTCTTTGGGCTATATGCGGCGCCGTTGGAGGTCGTGAACCCTTGGGTTTACGGACATGATCGGGGTGACATGATCACCCTTAATCGTTTCAGAATCTGCACAATTTGCCAAGCCTCCAAGCTTGTGCCGGCGCTGGAATTTTTTAACGTGGGATGTCCCTCTGGATTTTCCACATAACCTTTAGGACCACCATCCACATGGCGAAATCTGTCGCTTCCATGAACCCCACCCGCGAAGACTTTGAAGCGCTCCTCACCGAGAGCTATCTTGATAACCCGGCCACTGAAAACGTGGTTGTGAAGGGCCGTGTCACGGCCATTGAAAATGATTTTGTCATCATCGACGTTGGTTTGAAAACCGAAGGCCGCGTGGCGCTGAAGGAATTTGCAGTGCCCGGCAAGGAAAACACCATCAAGGCCGGTGACACTGTTGAAGTGTATCTTGAGCGCATTGAAAACGCACTTGGCGAAGCTGTTCTTTCGCGCGACAAGGCGCGCCGCGAAGAGGCTTGGACCCGCCTCGAAGAAATGAGCACGAAGAATGAGCGCGTCGATGGCGTGATCTTCGGTCGTGTCAAAGGCGGCTTCACGGTTGACCTTGGCGGCGCTGTTGCGTTCCTGCCCGGTTCACAGGTTGACATTCGCCCGATCCGCGACGTTGGCCCGCTGATGCATGTGGCCCAGCCCTTCCAGATTCTGAAAATGGATCGCCGGCGTGGCAACATCGTTGTGTCGCGTCGCGCCATCATGGAAGAAACCCGTGCCGAGCAACGCACTGAGCTCGTGCAAAATCTTGCCGAAGGTCAGATTGTTGACGGCGTAGTGAAGAACATCACCGACTACGGCGCGTTCGTTGATCTGGGCGGCATTGATGGCTTGCTGCACGTCACCGACATTGCCTGGAAGCGTGTGAACCATCCATCGGATGTGTTGACCGTTGGCCAGACGATCAAGGTGCAGATCGTTCGCATCAATCCTGAAACTCAGCGTATTTCGCTTGGCATGAAGCAGCTGGACAAGGATCCTTGGGAACTCGTGGCCGGCAAATATCCAATCGGTGCCAAGGTGCGCGGCAAGGTGACCAACATTACGGATTACGGCGCATTCATTGAACTTGAAGATGGCATTGAAGGCCTTGTTCACGTTTCCGAAATGAGCTGGACCAAGAAGAACGTGCATCCTGGCAAGATTCTTTCGACCTCGGAAGAAGTTGACGTGCAGGTTCTTGAAATCGACAGCGCCAAGCGCCGCATTTCCCTGGGCCTCAAGCAGGTGCAGGACAATCCTTGGGAAACCTTCACCTCAAAGTATCCCAACGGCACCATCGTTGAAGGTGAAATCAAGAACATCACCGAATTCGGTTTGTTCATTGGTCTTGATGGCGATGTGGACGGCATGGTTCACCTGTCCGACCTGGACTGGAAGCGCGCCGGCGAAGAAGCCATCAAGGACTTCAAGAAGGGCGACACGGTCAAGGCCATTGTTCTTGATGTGGACCGTGAAAAGGAACGCATCTCGCTGGGCATCAAGCAGCTCTCCGGCGACCAGCCGAAGTCGGCTGGTGGCAGCAGTGGCGGCGGCAGTGCTGGGGGCATGAAGAAGGGTGACACCGTCACTTGCGAAGTGGTGAAGGTTGAGGATGCGGGTCTTGAAGTGAAGATCGCCGACTCTGACATGACCGCTTATATCAAGCGTGGCGATCTGGCCCGTGACCGTTCCGAACAACGCACCGAGCGCTTTGCCGTTGGTGAAAAGTTCGATGCGAAGATCACGGTGTTCGATGCCAAGGCACGCAAGATGAACGTGTCGATCAAGGCGCTCGAAATTTCCGACGAGAAGGAAGCCGTGGCCCAATATGGTTCGTCTGATTCAGGCGCATCACTGGGTGACATTCTGGTTGCCGCCCTCAAGAAGAAGGACGCTGAAGGCAAGGAATAATCCTTACACCTTGCTGCCAAATATAATCCGTCCGGGTGGTTACATCCGGGCGGTTTTTTATTATATAATGATTGTCGTTACTTGGAGGAAATCTCGTGGCATTGAACCAAGCTGAAATGATCGTTGACCGCAGACAATTGAAGCGGCGCGTGTGGCGCTGGCGCATATTCGCGGTACTGGCCGTGCTTCTCGGCATAGGGGCACTTTTTGGAAGTGCCGGTGATTTCAATAAATATTCCGACCACATTGCCCGTGTGCGCATCAGTGGATTGATTACAGGCGATGCTGCAACACTTGGCATGTTGGAAGACATTGAAAAGTCTGACAAGGTCAAAGCCCTCATCATTCGCATTGACAGCCCCGGTGGCACGACCGCCGGTTCGGAAGCAATCTACGAGCAAATCAGAAAGATTGCCAAGGACAAGCCGGTTGTTGCCGTGATGGATACGGTGGCTGCATCGGGTGGATACATCACTGCAATTGCCGCTGACTACATTGTGGCACGCGGCAATACCATTACCGGCTCCATTGGCGTGATTTTCTCATTTCCGGAAGTTTCCAAATTGCTTGAAACGCTGGGTGTGAAAATGGAGGAGGTCAAATCTGCCGAATTGAAAGCCGAGCCCTCACCTTACAAGCCGATGTCTGACCGTGTACGCACGGTGACAAATGAGATGGTACAGGAGTCTTTTGCGTGGTTCAAAGGACTGGTTGCCGAGCGCCGCAAGATGACGGCGGAGCGTGTGGCCGTGCTTGCCGATGGGCGTGTTTATTCCGGTCGGCAAGCCGTTACTGAAAAGCTGATTGATGCCCTGGGTGGCGAAGATGTTGCGGTGAAGTGGCTCGAAACCGACAAGAAAATTCCCAAGGATATGGCGATTGTGAATTGGGTGCCACCGGCAAAATCCGACCCAACGGGGCTTGGTTTCTCGATTGCCAATATTGCCCTCAAGGCTTTGGGCTTCGATGGCCTCAATCAGCAGCTTGAAAGTGCGAGGCTTGACGGCTTGCTTGTGCTTTGGCACCCTCAGTTTTGAAATTCAGGACAGATAGGCGGAGACCATGATCAAATCTGAACTTGTGCAGAAAATCGCCGATGGCAACACACATCTTTATCACCGTGACGTCGAGCGCATCGTCAACAGGGTTCTTGATGAAATCATCCGTGCCATGCGCGATGGTGAACGGGTTGAGTTGCGGGGTTTTGGGGCTTTCTCGGTGAAAGCCCGCAATGCGCGCACGGGCCGCAACCCCCGCACCGGTGGCGCGGTTGAGGTGACACCCAAGAAAGTTCCCTTTTTCAAGACCGGCAAGGAATTGCGCGCGCGGCTGAACGACAAAATGGAATGATGTTGCGGCGCATACTTCGCTGGGCCATTGGATTGCCGATTGCGGTCCTTGTCATTGCTTTTGCAGTTGCCAACCGCCAGTGGATTACTGTGTCACTTGATCCGTTCTCCAGAGACGCTCCCTTTGCCTCAATTGATATTCCGTTATGGACCCTGTTTTTTTGCGGCATTTTCTTTGGGTTGATTGCGGGCTGGATCGCCTGCTGGTTCGCGCAAGGCAAGTGGCGGAAATCCGCGAAGGAGGCGCGCCGTGAATTGGTGCGTTCACAAAGTGAAACCAGCCAAATGCAGCGTGAACTGGTCACGGCCCCGGACAGCATGTTGTGAAGGTCATCACGGCTGAAGAACTGGCAAGCGTTGCCACATACCCGGCTGTCATTGAAGCATTACGTGAAGGTTTCAAATCAGAGATTGCCACGCCGGTTCGGCACCACCACGAGACGTCCGATGTTTCCATGCTCCTGCTCATGCCGGCATGGTCCGGTGCGTGGACAGGGCTTAAAACGGTTATAGTGAAGACCGACAATGCGGCGATGGGTTTGCCAACTGTGCAGGCCAGCTATTTGCTCATTGATAATGCCACCGGTGAGACCGTGGCCGTAATGGATGGAACAGAGCTTACGCGCAGGCGCACGGCCGCCGCTTCGGCATTGGCTGCTGGATACTTGGCGCATCCCAAGGCTTCAATCCACGTGATTGTCGGGGCAGGGGCGTTGGGCGCGCACTTCGCCAAGGCCCATGCCGCGGTTCGACCCATTACAAGCACGCTGATTTATAATCGCTCGCATGGCAAGGCAGAAATGCTTGCGGCAGAGCTGCGCAATGAAGGGCTTAATGCGACGGCCACTGAAGATTTGGAAGCCGCCGTGCGCAAAGCCGATATTGTGTCCTGCATTACAACATCAACGGCACCCATCGTCATGGGGCGTTGGCTGAAGGCGGGAGCCCATGTTGATCTGGCCGGCGCATTCAAGCCGAGCATGCGCGAAACCGATGGGGACGTTATTGCGCGGTCGCGTGTGTTTGTGGATACGCGGGATGGCGCGTTTTCCGAGGCGGGCGATCTCCTGCAGGCGCGCGATGAGGGCAAGTTTGATTTTGCCGCCGTGCAAGGTGATTTATTCGAGTTGTGCCGGGGCAACGTTGCTGGCCGCAAGACCGCCAGTGAAATCACACTGTTCAAGTCCTGTGGTACCGCTTTGGAAGACCTGGTAACTGCGGTGATGGTGCATTTGCGCTGCACGTAATTTGCGGCTATCGAAGCGCGCATGATCCGGCCTAATCCCATCTGCGTGGCACTTGATACCACTGACCTTCTACGCGCGCGTGACCTTGCCCGCGCCTTGGCCGCCCACGTGGGTTACATGAAAGTGGGGATGGAGTTTTTCTATGCCCATGGCAACAAGGGCTATGAAACCGTGGCTGCAGAAGGCCTGCCGATATTCCTTGATCTCAAATTGCACGACATACCCAACACGGTGGCCTCAGGCATGAAAGCCCTGATGCAGCTCCAGCCTCGCCCTGCGATTGTGAATTTGCATGCGCAAGGCGGGTTGGACATGATGAAGGCTGCAACCGAGGCTGTGGGTGGCCGGGCCAAGCTGATTGCTGTCACCATTCTCACCAGCCTTTCCAACCAGGATATCTGGTCCGCCGGTTTCAATCCCGCTTACGAGACGAATGCCCATGCCACCAATCTGGCCACACTTGCAAAGTCTGCGGGGCTTGATGGCGTGGTGTGCAGTCCGCATGATCTCTCCGGCATTCGCCAAACTATAGGTGGTGCGTTTCTCACTATTGTTCCCGGCATTCGCCCTGCTGATACGGCATCCGATGATCAGAAGCGGATTGCGACACCGAAAGCGGCGTTGGCAGCGGGTGCTGATATTCTAGTGATCGGGCGGGCCATTACCAACTCACCTGATCCTGCCGCTGCGGCGGCAAAAATCCTCTCCGGGATCAGCCATGGTTAGTGTTAAAATTTGTGGACTTTCGACGGCGGAGTCGGTTCAGACAGCGATTGCTGCCGGTGCTGACTTTGTGGGGTTTGTTTTTTATGCGAGGAGCCCGCGCAATGTGTCCTTACAGCAGGCCGCACACCTTGCAGAGCTTGCACGCGGACGGGCGAAAATCGTGGCCTTGATCGTTGATGCGAGTGATGCGGAAATTCATGCGATCCAAGACGCCGTGAAGCCGGATTATTTTCAGGCGCATGGCGCGGAAACGCCGACGCGCGTTGCGGAGATTGTACGCCTAACATCCACGCCCGTCATCAAGGCGATCAAGGTGGCAACGGGAGATGACATTGCGAGTGCCGCGGGTTTTGTGGGCAAGGCGACCTTTATCCTGTTTGATGCAAAGGCACCGGAAAGCTTGGTCAATGCCCTTCCCGGTGGCAATGGTCTTTCGTTTGATTGGGGGCTGGTTGCAGGCAACAACGGTTTCATGCTGTCGGGCGGATTGACACCGGACAATGTTGTAGAGGCAATTGTGGTTACGGGTGCGCCCATGGTTGATGTGTCATCGGGTGTGGAATCAGCACCGGGCGTCAAGGATTTGGGACTTATTCGGAAATTTATTGAGCAGGCGAAATCCGCCCGCTAGGATTGGTTTGAAAGCGAGTTTTTATGTCGATACCACAGGTGAATTCTTACCGCACAGGCCCTGATGAAAAGGGCCTTTTTGGAATTTATGGCGGACGTTTCGTAGCCGAAACATTGATGCCGCTGATTCTTGAACTTGAACAGGCCTATAAGGACGCGAAGGCTGACGCTTCTTTCCAAACTGAACTCGATTCATTTCTGGAACACTATGTGGGCCGTCCAAGCCCCCTGTATTTTGCCGAACGGCTGACCGAGCATTTGGGTGGCGCTAAAATTTATCTCAAGCGTGATGAACTCAACCACACGGGTGCGCACAAGATCAACAATGTGATGGGCCAAATATTGCTTGCACGCCGCATGGGCAAGAAGCGCATCATTGCCGAAACGGGCGCTGGCCAGCATGGCGTCGCCACGGCCACGGCCTGCGCGCGCTTTGGGCTGGAGTGCATTGTGTATATGGGTGAGGTCGATATCGAACGGCAGAAGCCAAACGTGTTCCGCATGAAATTGCTGGGGGCCACGGTTGTGCCTGCACTCTCGGGTTCGCGCACCTTGAAGGATGCGCTGAACGAAGCGCTGCGCGATTGGGTGGCCAATGTTGAAGATACTTTCTATTGCATCGGCACGGTGGCCGGCCCCCACCCCTATCCTGAGATGGTGCGGGACTTCCAATCTGTAATCGGTGTTGAAACAAAACGGCAGATGCAGCAACGCGAAGGCCGCCTGCCTGACTCTTTGATTGCGGCCATTGGCGGTGGCTCGAATGCAATGGGACTTTTTCATCCCTTCCTTGATGATGCAAGCGTTGAGATCATCGGTGTGGAAGCGGCGGGTCTTGGCCTTCGTACCAAGAAACATGCGGCATCCATCACCGGCGGAAAGCCCGGCGTATTGCATGGCAACCGCACCTATTTGCTGATGGATGATGACGGCCAGATCACTGAAGGCCACTCCATTTCGGCAGGGCTCGACTATCCCGGCATCGGGCCTGAGCATTCCTGGCTGCATGACATGAAGCGCGTGCAATATGTGTCCGCCACGGACAAGGAAGCGCTTGCCGCGTTCCAGCTTTGCTGCAAGCTTGAAGGCATCATTCCGGCGCTTGAACCATCCCATGCGCTGGCCCATGTCATGAAAATCGCACCCGACTTGCCGAAGGATCACTTGATGGTGATGAACATGTGTGGGCGCGGCGACAAGGATATTTTCACAGTGGCTGATATTCTTGGGGTAAAGCTGTGAGTGATCGTATCGAAAAACGCTTTGCCGACCTTAAAAAAGAAGGCCGCGCCGGGCTGGTGACGTTCCTCATTGCTGGTGATCCGGATTTTGAAACGTCGCTGAAAATCATCGAGGGCCTGCCTGCCGCGGGTGCGGACATCATTGAGTTTGGCATGCCCTTTACCGACCCCATGGCTGACGGTCCTGCCATTCAAGCCGCAGGCCTTCGCTCGCTGCATGCGGGCCATAACATGAAGAAGACTTTGAAACTGGTGAAGGCGTTCCGCGCCAAGGACAAGGACACGCCTGTTGTTTTGATGGGCTATTATAATCCGATCTATGTCTATGGCGTTGACAAGTTCTTGGTCGATGTGAGAGCCGCAGGCGTCGATGGTCTTATTGTCGTTGATCTGCCACCGGAAGAAGATGATGAATTGTGCATTCCCGCCATGAAGGCTGGCGTGAGTTTCATTCGCCTGGCCACGCCCACGACTGATGACAAGCGCGCACCTGCCGTATTCAAGAACACCAGTGGCTTTGTCTATTATGTATCCGTGCTTGGGATCACCGGGACCAAGGCACCTGACCTGAAAAGCGTTGCCGCCAATGTGAACCGCTTGCGCAACCACACGGACCTGCCCATCGCTGTTGGGTTTGGTGTAAAAACGGCGGAGCAAGCGCGCTCGATTGCGAAGAGTGCCGATGCTGTAGTGGTGGGGTCAGCGCTTGTGTCTGCGATAAAAGACAGCCTTACAAAGGCCGGAAAGCCCACGTCTAAAACAGCCAAAGCTGTGCATAGTTTGGTTGCCAGCATTGCCAGCGGTGTGAGGAGTTAAAGACTTTGAACTGGATCAAGAATTTTGTACGCCCAAAAATCCGCTCCATCCTCGGCGTCAAGCGCGACGTTCCGGAGAATATGTGGATCAAGGATCCCGATTCCGGCCAAATGGTGTTTTACCGCGACCTTGAGGCCAACCAGTTTGTGTTTCCAGGCTCTGACCACCACCACCGATTTGCGCCAGACCTGCGCCTTAAAACGATGTTCGACAATGCAGAATATGAGAGCATCGTGTTTCCGCAGGTGCCACTTGATCCACTCAAGTTCCGCGATGAACGCAAATATGTGGACCGCCTCAAGGAAGCGCGACAAAAATCGGGCAGCGATGATTCCATCCATGCGGGCTTTGGCAAGATTGATGACTTGCCGATTGTAATCGCGGTACAGGACATGGGTTTCATTGCGGGTTCGCTTGGCACTGCGGCGGGCGAAGCCATCATCACCGCGATGCGGATGGCGGTCGCCAAGAAATGTCCGTTTGTATTTTTTGTGGCATCAGGTGGTGCACGCATGCAGGAGGGCATTCTCTCGCTTATGCAGATGCCGCGCACAACAGCAATGGTGCAGGAACTGCGCGCACACACGCTGCCCTATATCGTGGTGCTCACCAACCCGACAACGGGTGGCGTTACCGCCTCGTATGCCATGTTGGGTGATTTCCATATCGCCGAGCCCAAGGCCACGATCGGCTTTGCGGGTGCGCGCGTGATTGAGCAAACCATTCGGCAGAAATTGCCGGAAGGCTTTCAACGGGCCGAATATTTGCAAGAGCATGGCATGGTGGATCTCGTCGTGCACCGCCACCAGATGCGTGAAACCGTGAGCCGCATTGCGCGCATTTTGATGAAGGCACCTGAAATCACCTTGTCGAATTCCGTAACCCTTGTGCCTGTTGACGCGGGATAACATTTTGGCGCGTAGTGATGCCATATTGAACCGGCTGCTGTCGCTGCACCCGAAAATCATCGACCTGAGCCTTGACAGGATGCAGCATATTCTGGCGCGGCTGGGAAACCCGCAGGATCACTTGCCACCCGTCATCCATGTGGCGGGCACCAATGGCAAAGGTTCAACGGTATCCTATATCCGTGCCATTCTCGAAGCTGCTGATCTCAAAGTGCACTGTTATACATCGCCGCATCTCGTGAAATTTCATGAGCGGATCTCTGTGGCGGGCAAGCTGATTGAAGAGGATGCCCTGTCCGCATTGCTGGAAGAATGTGAGGTGGCCAACGGTAATGCCGCAATCACCTTCTTTGAGATTACAACGGCAGCTGCATTTCTGGCCTTTGCGCGGACGCCTGCTGACTATCTCATTCTCGAAGTGGGATTGGGCGGCAGGCTTGATGCAACCAATGTGATTGCAAAGCCTGCCCTCTGCGTGATCACAGCAATTGATTATGACCACCAGCAATATCTGGGTGATACACTCACGGCCATTGCGCATGAAAAGGCAGGCATTCTCAAGCGCGGTGTGCCTGCGATCATCGGCAACCAGCCGGATGAGGCACGGGCTGAAATTGAACGGGTGGCGGAAAAAGCTTTAGCGCCGTTGTATATAGCTAATCAGGATTGGCAATCCTATGAGCAGCACGGACGCATGGTGTTTCAGGATGAAGGTGGCTTGCTTGATTTGAGTCTGCCGCAACTCAAGGGTCCACACCAAGTCGATAATGCGGGCAATGCCATAGCTGCACTCCGTGTTTTGGCTGACAGTCGCGTGACCGATGTCCACATCGAGCAAGGTTTGAAGTCTGTTGTCTGGCCCGCGCGGATGCAAAAACTTGGGTATGGTGTTCTCACCGACCTTGTGCCGAAGGACGCGGAGCTTTGGCTTGATGGCGGACATAACCCTTCGGCCGGACGTGTGATCGCGCGAGCCTTCTCGGACATCAATGACCGGCATTCGCGGCCACTGGTTTTGATTTGGGGCATGTTGAACAGCAAGGATGCGGGACGCTTCATTGAATGCTTTGCGGGGCTTGCCCAACGGGTGGTGACGATTGCCATTCCGGATGAGCCGAATGCCATTTCGGCAGACCAATTGGCCGATACGGCGCGGCGGCACGGACTTTCCGCTGAAACTGCAGGCTCGCTTGAAAAAGCCTTGGGGCAGGCATCGCTTACGACACCCGCCCCCAGAATTCTGATTTGTGGTTCGCTTTATCTTGCCGGGCATGTTCTGAGCCTGCACGACAACACGCCAATGTCTGGTGTGTCAGGAGCGGCCCGACGTTAGATTGATTGCTCAATCCATGACTGGAGCGCGCCCTTTGGTGCAGCGCCTACCTTGGTTGCAGCCACGGCACCGCCCTTGAACACCATCAATGTTGGAATGCCGCGCACGCCATATTTCGACGGGGTGTTGTTGTTCTCGTCAATGTTGATCTTCACAATCTTCACTTTTGTTCCGAGAGCTGCGGCGATTTCTTCCAGTGCGGGTGCAATCATTTTGCAGGGACCACACCATTCCGCCCAGAAATCGACAACCACGGGCACGTCTGACTTCAAAACGTCGGCATCGAAAGAGGCGTCGGTTACGGGGTTGGTGGCCATGCTGATTCTCCATAAATTCTGATTATGGATTAGAAGTAGGTACCAGATGACCTGTGGTCAAGAGTGACGCACGCTCATGTGATGGCTGCCATGCCATTCAGGAGTGTTTGCCCGGTTATCCAGTCCAGCCGCGGGAGCGTGGTCCAAAGTATGGCAGCACGAACCGGTCGGTCAGCATAGGCTTGTTTCAATGCCATAACATAGGCCGCCATTTGTATGACGTACGCGTGATCGTCCGGCAGTTTTTCCGGCACCGTGCGGTCTGTCTTGTAATCGAGCAGCAAAATCTCGTTGCCGCGTATGACAAGGCGATCAACCCTGCCTGCAAAGCGCTGGCCATTTGGCAAAACTGCAGCAATGCTCACCTCGGCCTGACTGCCATCACTGAAAAAATCGCGGTGTCCGGGAGCTGAGAGCAAATCCAGGATGTTTTCGGCCAACTGCACGTCAAGCTGGTTTTTTGCCAGAATATTGCGGGCATGGTCCAATGCCTGCTGATCGGATTTCCCCGGTATATCCTGCAATATCTTATGAACGATCCTTCCGCGGTTGACGCCGGAAAATGAATGTATGACCTTACCGGCTTGTGGTGGTCGTGTTGCTGTCCAATTCCTTTGGGCCAGGTCAGGATAGGTTGGGAGCTGCGTGAGCCAAGGTACGGTTTCTGGCTTCCTGTGCTCCTGTATCCCATCAAGCTGGCTCCATTTGGGATCAGGACCAAAACGCAGAATTTCACTTCCATCCTCGTTGACAACACTGCGTAACTTTGCGTGTTCATTATCCGGACGTCCAAGAGCCTCCTCAACCATGCGATACCAACTCTCGTCCTTCAGTGCGTTTTTACCCTGGTAACCCACGACATAAAGTTCATCGCGGGCGCGGGTCATGGCAACATACAGCTGGCGGCGATATTCCTCGTGTTCAGTTTCAGATTTTTCCGACTTCAGGCGCTGCAGGGTTTCGGACGTGGTGAGTTTTGAGAGACGCCAGAGTGGGAGTTTGGGCTGGCCCTCTTCTGTTTCAATGTAGGTCAGGCTTGATGCGTTTCGCTCGCTTGGGGGTGACGCTGTATCCGGCATAATCACAATGCTGGACTCCAAACCCTTCGCGCCATGAACTGTCATCAAACGAACTTCGCCTTGGCCAATTTCCATGTCGCGCTTAATTTCGGCATCCGCATCGGCCAGAAACCAGTTGGCAAATCCACTCAATGATGTTGAGTGCTGCTCCTCAAAACCCAGTGAAGACTCCAGCAACCCATTGAGTGCATCTCCGGCTTCGCTGCCGAG
The DNA here is from genome assembly GCA_031417195.1 of Rhodobiaceae bacterium. Lineage (GTDB taxonomy): Bacteria > Pseudomonadota > Alphaproteobacteria > Rhizobiales > Aestuariivirgaceae > Aestuariivirga. Next base: position 56,406 of record JANOVC010000046.1, on the reverse strand, counting down.
ACGCGCGAGAACGGCCTTTCGTGTCTTTATCAACACTTCCGACATGAACTCGTAAGGCCGGGCTTGTCCCGCGAGTTCCAACCACGTCTTGAGCACATCAAAGGCCGCAGCGCAGTCGGCATCGCTTGCGAGCCCCAACCTGGACCATAGGGACTGTTTTCCACGTTTATTTGCGAGCCCAAACAATTGTTCTTCCGACAGTGATTTCGGCACCAGTGGGCTTTTGAGAACACAAGCCAGTGAATAGTCATCGGCGGGCAACAGAACAAAACGGATGAGGGCAAGAATATCCATCACAGCGATGTTTTGCGCAAGTTTCAGCCGGTCAGCTCCGGCAACGGGGACCCCCAACTTTCGCAACTCACTTATGATGGGTGCGAGAAGCGGATTGCGCTTTCTGAAGAGGATGAGAATGTCACCGGGTTGTACAGCGCGGTCAAGCCCGACAATGTGGCGTTTTCCAATCCATGATTTTATTTCATGCGCGATTTTTCGGGCGAGTATCCGGTTTGGCGATGTGGCGGGGTCGCGATTTACCGGAGCCTGCCAAGGCTGCGGATCATCTTTTTCCGGTGGCAGCACCAATGGCCAAAGTTCAAACAGCCCGGGCACGCCCCGACGATTGGTTTCATGGTGAAGAACAATGTCAGCCTCACCGTCAAGACCCTGCCGCGCCAGATTTCCCTTGGCAAAAACCGTATCAACAATTTTCAGGATCTCGGTGCTGGTGCGATAGGAAATGGTAAGTTCCACATCATTGAAGCGTTGACCAACATCTGCAATCTGTTGCCGGAACTTTGCCCGGGAAAATTCGAAGGCTGCAGGGTCTGCACCCTGAAAACCGAAGATGGATTGCTTACGGTCACCGACGACAAACAATGTGCGGGTAGCTGTTTCCTGCGCGCCACTGCCGGAGAAAAACTCCTGGGTGAGTGCGTCAACAATTTGCCACTGGGCCAGGCTGGTGTCCTGCGCTTCATCTACCAATACATGTTCAAAGCCACGGTCCAATTTGTACAATACCCATTGGGCGGCCTGGCGGTCGCTGAGCAAATCACGGGTGCGCAAAATCAGATCGTCAAAATCATAGGCGCCACGCCTTTTTTTTGTATCTTCAAACTCCGTGATGATGGCAAAGGAAAGCGTGAGGAGGGCGATTGTTGCATCGATACGGGTGATGTTATCAAGCTTGATGATTGTCTGGGTTGCCTGATCATAAAATCCTGACAACCATTCCACAAACCATGGAATTTTTTTATTGGTGTCGGCGCTGGACAGCGAGCTGATCTTCTTAAAACCATCCTTGGAGGATAATAAAAGACCATACCGTACAGCCTCTTCGATTTTTAGAATGTTTTTTTCCTGCGACAAGACACGTAGGAGTACTGCCGTTTTTCTATCCTTGTCAGTCGATGCTTCAGCAAGGACAGGCAGAGCCCGGCTGATTATGCCTTGATCCACGTCCACAAACCGTGCGGCTATTGTTTCGGCTGTTTCTTCAACGTTGATTGCAAGCTGCTGTTTTATTGCGTCAGCAATGTTGGCCAGCGAGCCATACTGACCAAGCAAGGCTTGCAGGCTGCGGCGCTGCCGTAGGAGGTTTTCAAGAAGCGCGTCAAAGGCATCGGCTTGAACGTGTTTCGAGATGAGCTGGAATGCGGCAGCAAGTGGTGAGGCATCACTTTCTGCTTCGGACAACACGGCGTTTCGCGCAGCCTCAAGGAATTCAGATGTTTGCCGTTCATCCAGAACATCAAAGCCGGGTGACAGACCAGCTTCGACGGGGAAGAGATGGAGAATGCGTTCGCAGAACGCATGGATGGTCTGGATTTTGAATCCACCGGGTGTTTCCAGCGCTGCAGTAAAAAGCCTGCGCGCGCGGGCAAGAATTGTGAGACTGACATCAGTGCTGCCCATGGCAAGCAAACGACGGCTCAAGTCTTCATCGGAAATTGCAACCCATTCGCCGAGGCGCTTGTTGACTCGTACGGCCATTTCCGCGGCGGCGGCCTTGGTGTAGGTTATACAAAGAATAGTTGCAGGATTGACGCCGTCCAGCATGAGCCGGATGACGCGGTCCACCAGCACATGGGTTTTTCCAGAACCCGCGTTGGCGCTTACCCAGACAGATGCCTTGGGATTTGATGCCCGTTCCTGATCGGGCGTTGCGGTCATTATTTTGTTCATGGAGTGCCACCTGACAATACCCATTCGCGATAGCGCGACAGATGATCATATTCAGATTTATCTTCCTCAAACAAAAATCCGTAGCGCGGAATGTAGGGTTGGGCTTCGTTCCGGTAGTCTTGCAACAAATCCTTTAGGCTTTGAAGATGCGAATGCGCCGTATCCATTACTGGGAGTTTTACGGGCTTCAGTTCGCCAGCCGGAATGCCGCCTTTGATGCTGACATAGGTGAGACTGCGGGCAGGAAGTTTTGGCAAATCCTTGAAAGCACCCGCATCCAGCATGGCAGCTTCGAGGGTGAGTTGGGGTGAAAATTTCTTGGTGACTTGATCCACGCTGGGAACATCCCCGGTTTTAAAATCGACGATGTGGGCCGTATTGTCCGGGTAGCGATCAATGCGATCGGCGCGGGCAGTCAACGTAAAACCTGAATCTCCGATTGGAAATTTCAGGGACCCTGGAATTTCTGCGTAAATTTGCATAGCATCGCCTCGCAAAGCGGGTTCAGTTTCGATGACCCAACGGGCTATGCGCTTGAACCTTGACCACCAGAAGCCGGACACCTCCTTGTTGTCGATATAGGGTTTGAAATGTTTTTCGCCGATTGTGATGAGTTTTTGCAATGCCTCTTTTGGCAATGAATCGGGGTATTGCGTAAAGAAATCACCGAGAGCCGCGTGAAAGAGGCTGCCACGCAAGGCCGCATTCGGTCTGGTTGACGTATCCGGCAGGGGTTCAAGTTTTAGAATAGCCTGGGCGTAAATCGCGTAGGGATCACGAATCAGTTTTTCAACTCGGGTGACGCTGAGGCTTTGGGGTCTTGCTGCGACCGGCGGGCATGGCAACGGTTTTTTGAATGGTATCATTCCTTCGCTGGCATCCAGAGCTATAGCCCATTGCTGCCATGGGTCTGCCCCGGGTTTGAGACCTACTGCCTGCATGATGGTTTCAAGCCGCAGAATCCAGCGTGAGGGAATTGCAGGTGCCATTCCATCGCGCCTTGATGTTGTTAGATAAACCTTGTCTGCGCCAAAGGCCTGGACAAAGTCATGGGCCATTTGGCCGATTTGCCGTTCGGGTTGTGGCATGGCAAAGAGATCGCGCATGGTGCGGTTCATCCAAGGTCCCGTATCTGGCTGGCGCGGCCATTTGCCTTCGTTCAAGCCACCGAGAACAACGGTGTGGGGCCTCATCAGGCGGGCTTCAAGAAGACCCAATATGGAAAGCCTTGGCCCGGTTTCACCCTGCACGCGCAGAGATGCCGATTGAAGGTGCTGGTGAATGGTTGATGCAGCCCGGCTGAATGTGCAATCGGGAAAGCGATGGCCCTCATTCCGCAGGGTTGTGATGAGCCTTTCCAGCGTTTCAGATTCAGCGCCTTGCCAAAATTCATCACCCGCAATGGCCTCCGCAACCGATACGAGGGTTTCAAGATGCTGCGTAAATGTATCCATCCCAAGGTTGGTGAGTGGTGCAAGAGTTTCAACGATCTGGCTTACACAAGCTCCCATGTCACGCCAATCCGCGTCATCCAGATTTGCAATCAAAGTGTGTTTGCGGATCTGTCCCCTGATTTCTGTTTCGCGGTCGTAAGCATTCCTGAAAGCCTTAAGTCCCAAACCCATCGGTGCATCACGAAACAATGCGAGATCAATATTCCGGGCAGTTCGCCGGAAGCTTTCGCGGTCAAGCCCAAAGCTGGACAGGGAATGGGCAAACACTGCGCTGAGTGAGGGTGCGTTAAAATCATTGGCTGTGGCATCAATTAGAAGTGCCAGAAGTGATGCAGCGCCAAAGCGGATGAGGGGTTCACCAGCAGAGTCATCGACGTAAATGTTCCAGCGCAAAAGAGCCGCTTTTACCCGTCGTGCCAAATCGCGGTCTGGGGTGACCAGCGCGATGTCGCCAATTGGCTGTTCAAGTTCGCGCCGCATGAGAAGGGCGATGATGGAAGCCTCCTCATTTTTGTCACGGGCTTCAATCAGTGAAAAATTGGCAAGACCATCCCGCATACGCTCCTGCTGGCCTGCCAAAGCATGTTGCCACTGGTCTGCCACATCAGATGGCCGCATGAGCTCGCTGCCAATCCATGCCCGGTTGCCTGCGCCCACGCCCAGGATTTGAACGGCATTCCGGTCCATATCCAGAGCTTCAATGAGTTGCTTAAGTGCATATTGCGGATGTTGCGGCGTAACAGTGGCCCAACTGTCTTCATCCATAACCTGATCCAGGCCCGGCAGAATAACTGCTCCATTTTCAAGGCTCGCTATGGCCCTTAGCAGTTCACGGGTCGCTGGAATAGTTCCGGTTGAACCTGCTGCAATTATGGGGCCTTTGGGACGGTTTACAATCAAACGCTCGGCTTCCAGACGGATAAGACGGCTGCGCCGTTCTTTGGAACCCATCAGGTTCTCGGCATGCAATTTTGCAGGCAACCGCCTGTGAACGAGTTCAAGCAGGCCGAGAATTGCCTCGCGATGTATTGCGAGATCGATGTCGTAGGCCTGACGCAATTTATCGAGTGAAATTTCCTCGGTTTCCAGACTGTCGATCAATTCTTCCATGCTGACGGCGAGCGCCTGTGCCTGCTGGGGTGAATGGACAATTTCCTGCGCCAAACGCTGTTGTGGATTTTCAAGTACCCATTCATCAATAAGGCCAACCAGCATGAATTGCCTGCCTATGGGCGAAATGGCATTTGGCAACTGGGCATCGGTTACCTCAGGTTCCAACAGGTCTTCGTCAATGTCACCAATGGGCCTTATGGTAGGCAGCACCAAAGCTGACTTTTTGCTAAGTGCCAGAAGCTTTAATTGAAGTTCCCGTGCCGAACGCCGCGTGGGGACGAGAACGGTCAGAGCTGCAAGATCGGGTGTTGAATTTTTGAGTGGGAATCCGCCTAGAATTTCTGCTGCCAGGATGTCAAGAAAAGGTGCATCGCTGGCAATGTTAAAAATACTGGCGCGATTTTCAGCCATGGCTCACATTTTCGTCAATTCGGTTTCAGCAAGGCCAATGGCATCGGGCGTTCCCACATGCAGCCACGTGCCATCGTGGGCGATGCCATGCAAGCGCTTGTTCGCGATGGCCATGTCCCACAGCATATTCATTGAAAACTTGTGTGCAGGCGCGTTTTCAAAAAGGCGGGGATGCACAAGGTAACCGCCGATATAGGCCAATCCACCACCATCTTTGTGGCGGGTAACGCAACCATCATCGCCCAGAAAAAAATCTCCGCGCCCATCGTAACCCACTGTTCTTTCGGCCGGGCAAAGCAAGAGGAGGCAATCCATTGTCTCGCTATTCCAAGCGGCACGGAGGCGGGAAAGAGCTGGTATTTTCCCGTCAATCCAAAAGCTGTCACTGTTGAGGACAAAAAAGGGATCTGCGCCCAATAAAGGCAATGCTTTGGCGATGCCACCACCGGTGTCCAAGAGCTCTCCACGCTCGTCTGATACGATCAATTCAAAGGATGATTGTTGCTTCGACCAAGCAACGATTTGATCGGCGAGGTAATGGGCGTTGACGACAACTGTTTGCACGCTGGCTTCACGCAGGTGATCCATGCCGTAATCGATAAGCGCCTTGCCTGCCACTTCAATCAGGGGTTTTGGCTTGTGCTCAGTCAGGGGCCGCATGCGGATGCCAAGACCTGCTGCAAGCATCATGGCATGGTTTCCGATTGCGTGTTTATGTGACGGGTAGGAAGCGGTCATGCCAGTCTTTCAACTTGTGGAGTTCGGGGTGGGAAAGATTACGCGCCAGATAACGCGAAACCCTTGGAATATGCTTTAAATAACCAGACTTGCCATCACGCTTGCAAAGCCTGGCAAAAATTCCCAGGATTTTCGTGGCACGCTGGGCGCCAAGAATTGCAAAGTCGCGTTCAAAACTGCTGCGGTCAAAGTTTCCCGCAGATGTCCTGAGATTGCAATACTGCAAAAAGAGTTCATCCGAAAAACTGAATTCAATATCAACACGCGCATCTTGCAGCATGGAGACGAGGTCGTAGGCAGCATGTCCCATCACGCAATCCTGTGTATCGATAAGGCCGACACGGCGGACTCCCGACCTCTCCGGCATCCACAGGAGATTTGGTGAATGATAGTCCCGCAATGTCCATATCTCTTGATCGACCTTGATGCGCAGAATGAGATCTTGCCAAATTGAAGTGAACTGACGGTAGACATCTTCCGGCAAGGCAACACCCCTGATGTGGGGCCAATACCAGGATGGCAGGAGATCAACCTCTATCATCATGGCTGGGAGATCATAGGCCGCAACGTGATGGTGGTTTCCGCCACGCACAGGCACGGTGGACGGCCATTGTTTGTTTGCCATGTCAGCCAGCACCTCAACTGCTGCCTTCATGGGTTCCTGCATGTCATCGCCGCGCATGATTTTTTGACCGAACACCTGCGTACCAAGTGGCTCAATCAGCGCCAAACCATGTTCGAGATCAACATCATAAATTTCCGGTGCGCTGTAACCAAGCCTGAGCAGGTAGTCATTCACGCCAACAACTGCGGCAATACTCTCAGCGAGATGGGCAATGGCACTGTATGGTTTTTCATCTTTCACGATGGGACCGTCCGGCCTGCGTGGCATGTCCATGAGCAGTGCAGACGTTGCGCCAACCGACACGCGCTCATAGCGCCGTGAAGACGCATCACCTTCAAGGAATATCCTTTTGCCGTTTCGGAATCTGGATTGCTTTATGAACGCGTTGATCTGGGCATTACGAGAAAACAATAACGCCCAGTTGCCAAAGGCTGTGCAGGACAAATCACGCGTTTCCCCCGATCCCCTGAAATCTATGCACAGGCGATCTCGGGAAATATCCTTCGGCAACTTGTCCGGCCATTCCACCAGCAAGATGTGGCTGTCGAGCAGTTCAGCTATCCCCAGTTCCTCAATTTCCGATGACGACTGCAAACGGAACAAATCAATATGGGCGACAGGGACGCGGGTTTGACCGTAGGTTTGGATGATTGAAAATGAAGGGCTTGGAACATCAAACTGGCCAGCATCGTTTGCCAGGGCGCGTATGAAAGCGCGGGCGAATGTTGATTTTCCTGAACCCAGGTCACCCGAGAGGAGAATGCATTGTTTGGGCTTTGCCCACAACGCCAATTCGCGCGCAAAACTTTCGGTGGCTGCGGGTGAAGATGAATGATGTTGCACTATCATGCTTTGGAACTTACGCAACGCGTTGGGTAGTTACTTGCCGGCTTTTTCCATCCCGCTTCATCGGACCCTCAACCGGGAAGGCACAGACCACGGTTGTTCCATGGTTAAGCCGTGATACCAGTGAAACCTTCCCGCCATGCAGTTCCGTGAAACTCTTCACAATGGAGAGGCCGAGGCCGGGGCCGCGGTGGCTGCCGGGCAGGGGTTTTGACTGGAAGCGGTCAAAAACCTTTTTCTGGAAATCAGGGTCTATCCCGCGGCCTGTGTCAGCAACCCAAATCTGGATGTCTGTTCCCTGCCGCCGTGCGCCCATGCGAACCTGCGCACCCTTGGTTGAAAAGCCAATCGCATTTGAGAGAAGATTTGTCACAATCTGTTCAACCCGCAAGGGATCGCCGACAAGGATCATTGACTCTTCGGCAAGCTCAATGCTGAGGGTCTGGTCACGTCGTACCATTGCAGGTGTAAGTTTTTCCGCCACAAATTCGAGAGTTGCGGCGACTTCAATTTTTTCCAGCTTGAGTTCCATGGCGCCTGCGTCAATCGCGGAAAGGTCTATAATCGCATCAATGATGCATTTCAAATCTTCCGAGGACCTTTTTATATCGACAATATATTCATGCTGTTTGGGAGACAATTCACCGATAAGGCCCAGTTCGAGGGTTTCAGCAAAACCCAGGATACTGGTAAGCGGGGTGCGCACCTCGTAGGAAATGTTGCTGAGAAAATTGTTCTTCAAACGGTCTGCAGCCTCAAGCGCCTCAGCGCGTTCACGCAAAGCGCGCTCCATTTTTGCGGGGTCCGAGATATCCGAAAATGTCAGCAGGGTGTTGCCGTCCGGAAGGGGAATGGAACTGTATTGCAGAATGCGCTCACCTGCCGTGAGACGGCCACGCAATGCCTTGCGTTCCGACTCCAGGCCAGTAAGGCCAAATTTTATTTCCTGCCATGCAGAACCTGCCTCTGCCATCACTGTTTCATCCTCAGCAAGCTGGTCGATGTGAGGTTCCTTCTGCAGGAATGGTTCTTTAAAACTCCAGAACCGAATAAAAGCCGGATTGAACAATTTCAGGCGGCCATCGGAGCCGAACAGGGCGATGGCCTCATCAAGATTGTCCAGAGTTTCGCGCTGGACACCGATGAGTTCATTGTAACGGCTCTCAAGCTGGATTTCCTTGGTCACATTTTCGTAAAGATAGGTAACGCCACCAAAGGGATGTTGTTCGCAGACAACGTGAAGCGAACGGCCATCGGGCAAGTACCACCAGCTCTCGCGCATTTCCAGCGTGGTATATGATGAAAGCTGCTTGGCGCGCCATTCGCGGTAGTTTGCTTGCTCCGGAATGCAGCGTTGCGACCGCAAGCGATCCAGCACTTCACCATCGCTTGGATGCACGTCAAGCCATTTTGGGTCCATGGGCCATAATGCAGTGAAGGCCATGTTGTAAAAGCGCAGGCGTTGATCGGGACCGTAGATGGCAATCGCCGTATCCAGTTTGTTGAGTGTGGAGGCATGGGCCTTGATGTGGCGGTCAAGTTCCTTTTCGGTTTCTTCAAGGGCTGACACATCAACCGCAAACCCAGCCTTGCCCTCAGCCAATTCGATTTCATGAATGTTCAGCGCGCGCATGGCACCCGCAAACACTGCGTGGGTACGGCCAAGCAAGCCAGATTTTATCTCTGCCTTTGACTTGTCAATACGGTCAGGCAAGGCGACTTCAATGCTGGATCTTAGAACTGCATCGCTGTCAGGCATTTCAACGGCCTTCACATAGGCCCGGTTGACCCAGCTCAGCTGGCCTTCCTTGTTGCGCAGCCAAATGGGCAGGGGGGCGGAGTCGAGTACAGCACTGAGACGTTGCACCTGCATGCCCAGTTTGCGCGCATCGTAATTCAATTCCGTGATCTGGTAACGCTCACCGGACAGTGGCCGAAAACGCAGGGTTGCCATGCCGCCTGCGGTACGCCCATCGGCTTCCAGCAATTCGTTGTTGGTGGTGCGAACGCCAATATTGAATGCCTTGCCCACATCACGCAACGCATTGAGGCCGGCAATAATCATGCCGCTGGAATCAGCTTCAAGCCAAGCCGCGAAATCCAAAATTTCCGCCACGGTTTGCGGCACCGTGGCGCTGCCATACATGCTGCCAATGATTCTGCTGGGTATATCCTGCTTGCCTTGCCACACGATCATTACATGGGCCTCAGCCGCGAATGCGGATTCAGCTTCGTTCAGACGCACTTCCATTTCACTCAGGCGCTTGCGAACCTTGGACTCACTACTGACCAGTTTTCGGATGACGAAATAGGCCCAGACAAAAACACCGATGCTGGCGAACGTAAGGAAGCCGGTATAGGCATCAAATGACGGTGGTTGATAGGGAGCAGCCAAGACCTCGCCGCAAGTCAAGCTGGTGAAAACAGCAAGAGCGGCACAACGCTTTATTGCGTTTTCAATGCTGCTGTTTCCCCGCATTCCATCTCCGGTCAAATCCGCAATGCGCCACGAATCAGCACATCTTTCCCAGTAGAGGATATAGACTCAAAATTATGGTGCCGGGAACCTACTTCTCGGAGATTCCCGGCGCCGTATTGGGCTTTTTTAATAGCGGTAATAGTCCGGCTTGAATGGGCCCTTTTGATTGACGCCAATATAGGCTGCCTGTTCATCACTAAGCTTGGTCAAATTCACGCCGAGCTTTGCGAGATGCAGGGTGGCAACCTTTTCATCGAGGTGCTTCGGCAGCACGTAAACCTCGTTCTTGTATTTTCCAGTCTTGGCGTTGGTGAAGAGCTCGATTTGCGCCAGGGTCTGGTTGGTGAAGGACGCCGACATCACGAAGCTTGGATGGCCTGTGGCGTTGCCCAAGTTGACGAGACGACCTTCCGACAACAGAACCATGCGGTTGCCCTTGGGGAAGTTTACGATATCAACCTGTGGCTTGATGTTGGTCCACTTGAAGTTCTTGAGTTCCGCCACCTGGATTTCGTTGTCGAAGTGACCGATGTTGCAGACAATTGCCATGTCTTTCATCTGCTTCATGTCATCAATGGTGATCACATCCTTGTTGCCGGTTGCGGTTACAAAAATGTCGGCAGTTGACACAACGTCCTGCAAGGTTTGAACCGAATATCCATCCATGGCGGCCTGCAAAGCGCAGATCGGATCAACTTCGGTGACGATCACACGGGCACCTGAACCACGCAAGCTGAGGGCTGAACCCTTGCCCACATCGCCGTAGCCCAGAACCACGGCAACCTTGCCAGCCATCATCACATCCGTGCCGCGACGGATCGCGTCCACGAGGGATTCACGGCAGCCATACTTGTTGTCGAACTTTGACTTGGTGACGCTGTCGTTCACGTTGATCGCAGGGAATGGCAATTCACCTTTTTTCTGCATTTCATAGAGACGGTGAACACCTGTTGTGGTTTCTTCCGAAACACCAATGATGGATTCACGCACCTTGGCAAACCAGCCGGGGCTCGCCTTGATGCGCTTGGCGATTTCAGCATAGAGGCATTCTTCCTCTTCGCTCTTGGGATGGGCGATGAGCTTTGGATCAAGTTCAGCGCGGGCACCGAGTAAGATGTAAAGAGTGGCATCGCCGCCATCATCGAGGATCATGTTGGTGTTCTGGCCGTTTGGCCATTCAAAAATCTTTGCGGTGTAGGCCCAATATTCCTTCAGGGTTTCACCCTTGAAAGCGAAAACGGGAATGCCTGCGGCAGCAATTGCAGCGGCGGCGTGATCCTGCGTTGAATAGATGTTGCAGGACGCCCAGCGTATGTCTGCACCAAGAGCCTTCAATGTTTCGATCAACACCGCGGTCTGGATGGTCATGTGGAGCGAGCCGGAAATGCGTGCTCCCTTCAGTGGCTGCGCCTTGGCGTATTCTTCGCGGGTGGACATCAGACCGGGCATTTCCACTTCGGCCATGTCCAATTCCTTGCGACCCCAGTCGGCCAAGGAAATATCTGCTACGTGATAGTCGTTAAATGCGGCCATGGGGCTCTCCAATAAGATTTGAAGCTTCGCCTATAGCAGGGTGAAACTGCCCTTGCAACACGGATATAAAGAAATCTTTATATGTAATTTTCAGGCTTGAGCGAAGTGATTGTGGGGGTTTTACCCGTCAGGGGATTGGCGGGATTCCAGCTGAGTTTGGTTTCATAAAAACGTGTTGCCAGCGCGTCATACATGACAAGTCGGCCAGCCAGACTTTCGCCAATGTCCAGAATTTCCTTCATTATTTCCATGGCTTGCATGGATCCGATGATACCGGGCAAAGCTCCGATAATGCCTGCCTCCTCGCAGGCGGGAAAAAGTCCGCGGGCTGGCAGATCACCGATGAAACACCGGTAGGTGGGCCATGGTTCACCGGATGGGGATTTTTCATGTGGTTTGTAGGTTGAAATCTGGCCATCAAACTGGCCGACAGCGGCAGAGACCAAGGTTTTTCGGGCGAAGTAACAGGCGTCACTGACCATAAAGCGGGTGGTGAAGCTGTCGCTGCCATCGGCCACGATGTCATAATCCTTGATGATGCCGAGGGCGTTTACAGCATCCATGCGACTGCGGTGTTCAATGATTTTGGGATGGGGGTTGATGTCGCCCAGCGTTGCACGGGCACTGGCTGTTTTGTAATCGCCGACGCGGGCTGTGGTATGAATGACCTGACGTTGCAGGTTGGAAAGGCTGACCGTGTCATCATCACAGATGCCGATGGTGCCGACACCTGCGGCCGCGAGATAAAGCAAAAGCGGCGCACCAAGCCCGCCTGCACCAATCACCAGAACTTTTGCCTTGATGAGCTTGGCCTGACCTGGGCCGCCCACTTCTGGCACCACGATGTGGCGGGCATAGCGTTCGAGCTCTTCTGCAGACAGTACCATCAGCTCACACCTGATGAGCCAAAGCCACCTGCTCCACGTGCCGTGTCGTCCAGTGTAGAGACCTCGTGAAACTTGATCTGAATCACGGCAGCAATGACCATTTGCGCAATGCGGTCGCCGCGCGTGATGATGAATGGTTCAGATCCATGATTGATGAGCGGCACTTTGATTTCACCACGATAGTCACTATCGATGGTGCCGGGTGCGTTGAGTACCGTGACACCATGCTTCATGGCAAGGCCCGAGCGCGGTCGCACTTGGGCTTCCAAATTCGGTGACAGTGCAATTGCAAAACCCGTTGGCATCAAACATCGCTCGCCTGATTTGATGACAGCATCTTCAGCGGCACGAAGATCCATTCCAGCGGCACCTGCGCTTTCATAGGCTGGAATTGCAATGCCTTCGGCATTGGGTAGTCGCTTGATGTTAACGGCTGTCATTTTTTTTCAGCGAGCATGACGGCGAACCTATCCATCAGGCGGCTGGCCACGTCCTGTTTGGAAAGTTTCTCCCAAGTTTCAGCGCCCGACGCAGAGACGAGCCGCACCGTGTTGGCATCGCCGTCAAACACGCCGTGTTCCTTGCTTACATCATTGGCAACAATGAGATCGCAATTCTTCTTCAGCAATTTTGCGCGGGCGTTTTCTGTGAGATTTTCTGTTTCGGCTGCGAAACCAATCACGAGCTTGGGGCGCTTTGCTGAAGTTTTCGCAAGAGTTGCAAGGATGTCTGGGTTCTCAACAAATTTGAGAGTGGGCAATCCGTCTTTGCTCTTTTTTATTTTCTGGGCGGCCTGACCCTCCACCCGCCAATCGGCAACAGCCGCGGCGAAGATTGCGATATCGCAGGGAACTTCACGTTCACAGGCTGTGAGCATTTCAATGGCGGAGGTGACGGGTATCAATTGCACGCCCGGAGGAATGGTAAGATCAACAGGGCCTGACACCAGAACTGTTTCAGCGCCGAGGGAAACGGCGGCGGCGGCGATGGCATAGCCTTGCTTGCCCGAGGAATAATTTGAAATGTAACGCACGGGATCAATAGCTTCGCGTGTTGGACCCGCTGTGATCAGAACTTTCTTTCCCGCCAAAGGCTGTGGTTGAAGTGAAAGAGCCGCCTCAATTGCACTAAGAATTTCAGCGGGTTCAGCCATGCGGCCCGGACCATATTCACCGCAGGCCATTTCGCCATCATTGGGGCCGACAAACAAAATACCGTCGGATCTTAATTGTGCGACATTACGTATCGTGGCCGCATGGGTCCACATTCGCACATTCATGGCGGGTGCGATCACCACGCGCTTGTCGGTTGCGAGCAAGGTGGTTGATGCCAGGTCATTGGCAAGACCATGGGCCATTTTCGCCATGAGGTCTGCCGTGGCGGGGGCGACGACAATGAGATCAGCGGCACGGGAAAATTCAATGTGGCCCATTTCGATTTCGTCGGTGAGGTTGAAAAGTTCGGTATGGACTTTCTCGCCCGTGAGGCTGGCAACGGACAGGGGCGTTACAAATTCATGGGCAGCAGCGGTCATGATGCTGCGTACACGGACGCCCTGTTTTTTGAGCAGGCGGATGAGTTCAAGCGACTTGTAGGCCGCGATGCCGCCGCCGATAATCAGAAGAACCGTTTTTCCAGAAAGCGTGCTCATGACAGGAACCTAGCAGATATTGGATGGGGACTTAAAGGATGACTTTGATGGCAATCAACACGAGTGCAACGGCACAAACGACCATTGCATAGCGCTGTATACGCACCGCCTTATGTTGGGTTTTTGCAATGGAATTCAAGGTGGTTTGGTCAAGCCTGATGCCACCGGACTTCACGATATCGTTTACGACCTCGGGGAACATGAGAGCCAAACGACCTACGGCGCTGGCGCTGCCAACCGCTTCTTCAATCTTGCCAAGTGGCCCCAGTTTACGCTCAATCCACGCACCCACTACAGGCCTTGCCGTTTCCCACATGTTGAGTTCGGGATTAAGACTGCGGGCCACGCCTTCCATGACCACCATGGTTTTTTGCAACAATAGCAATTGTGGCTGCGCCACCATGTTGAATTGGCCCGTGACCTCAAAGAGCTGCGTGAGCAAACGCGCCATGGAGATTTCATGGGCCGCCAAGCCCAAAATGGGTTCACCGATGGCGCGCAGGGCCTGGGCAAAATCATTGACGTTCTGATCCTGCGGAATATAGCCCGCATCAAAATGTACCTGCGACACACGCATATAATCGCGCGAGATGAAGCCATAAAGAATTTCGGCCAAGAACATGCGTTCTTTTTCATTCAGACGTCCGGTGATGCCAAAATCCACAGCGACAAGATTTCCGCTGTGATCAACGAAGAGGTTTCCCTGATGCATGTCAGCATGGAAAAAACCATCACGAATGGCTTGGCGGAGAAAATTTTGAATGACGCTGTCGCCAAGTTCCTTGAGATCAAACCCCTTGGCCTTGAGCGTTGCGATGTCGGCAATCGGCGTACCATCGACCCATTCCGTGGTGAGTACCTGCTTTGAGGTTCGCGCCCAATCCACTTTTGGGATTCTGAAATCTTGATCTTCTCTGGTGTTCTCGGCCATTTCAGAAGCGGCGGAGGCTTCCATGCGCAAATCGAGTTCCAGCTTCATGGAATGGTCCAGCATCTCGACGGCTGCAACGGGGCGCAGGCGGCGCGCTTCCTTTGACAGACGCTCCATCCAGCGCGCGGCAAAGAAGAAACTTTCAAGATCATCGGCAAAGCGCTGCTCAACACCGGGGCGCAGGATTTTAACCGCGACCTCTGCCCCGTCGCGTGTTGTGGCTTTGTGAACCTGCGCCACCGAGGCTGCGGCCACGGGTTCACCAAAAACCACGAACAATTGTTCGACGTCAACACCAAAATTGTTGCGAATGGCGATACGGGCTTCGCCCATGCTGAAGGGCGGCAACTTGTCCTGCAGTGACTTCAATTCAAGGGCACGCTTGGCACCGATCACATCGGGTCTTGTTGCAAGGAATTGACCAAGCTTGATGTAGCTCGGGCCAAGATAGGACAGTGCCGATGTGATGCGGCCGTCCACATCCTGCATGGGCTTTGCGGCACCAAACCGCATAAGCTTTATGATGCCACGCAGATACCACGGCAATTCGGCAAACTGCTGAGCCTGCAGAAAAAAATCATGGCGCGCCATGACGCGCGCGGCACGTGCGAGCCGCCAGGTGTTTTTCACGCTTGAAAACATTAAATGCGCCAGCCCGCATGGATGGCAACAATGCCGCCGGAAAGGTTGCGGTAACTGGTGCGCGCAAAGCCTGCCGCATCAATCATCGACTTGAACTCGTCCTGCTTGGGGAAGGTGCGGATGCTTTCGACGAGATAGCGGTAGGGCTGGCCGTCACCGGTGACCACCTTGCCGACGGCTGGAATGACCGTGAATGAAAAACTGTCATATGCCTTTTGCAACAGGTCCATATCGACGTGTGAAAATTCGAGACATTGAAAATGCCCGCCGGGCTTCAACACCCGGTAGGCCTCGGCCAGGGCGCGGTCAATATGGGTTACGTTGCGGATGCCAAAGGCGATTGTGTAGGCATCAAAGCTTTTGTCAGGAAAGGCGAGGCTCTCGGCATTGCCCACGGTAAAATCGCATGACCCGAGAAACCCTTCGCGCTCTGCACGCGTCTGACCTTCCCCCACCATTTCAGGCGAAATATCAGCCACGGTCACATGGGTGCCGCTGCCACCGGCTTTGACAATGCGAAAGGCAATATCTCCGGTACCACCTGCCACATCCAACACCTTGAAGGGTTGGGCACCACGTGGTGGGTTCAGCATGGTGACAAAATCGTCCTTCCATAACCGATGCATGCCGCCTGACATCAGATCATTCATCTGGTCATAGCGTTCGGCGGCTTTCGAAAAAACCTCATTTACCATACCCTGCTTTTCGTTTTCGCCAACTCTACGAAATCCAAAAGCCACGTCTTTTTCAAGTGGTTCGCTCATGGTGTTCTTCTTAACCGAATATCTTTGCTGGTTCCATGATATCTATTGTAGCAGATGCCAACGTATCTCTTATGCCTATCCGCAAATATGGGAAAAATTTACAATGAACGAACTCGCCACCAGCCCTGCCATGCACGCCGCCGCCATTTACATTGCAATTTTGGCCATAGCGCTGTTTCAGCTTACAATTATGGTCATTCGCCTGCGACGGGGCAACAGTATTGGCATTGGTGATGGTGGCAACAAGGAATTGGCGAGGGCCATTCGCATTCATGCCAACTATACCGAGAATGTTCCGTTTGCGCTTGCCGTGCTCTTGGCACTTGCGCTTATGGGTGCGCCGGTGTGGATTATCCATGTGGCAGGGTTGAGCGTGGTGATCGGACGAATGGCCCATGCCTTTGGATTGAGTCGATCAACTGGCTCAAGTGTGGGCCGTGTCGCCGGAATGGTGTTGACGCAATCTGGCATATTGTTTGGGGCCTTCATGCTGCTGTGGCTGATATTGACTTGAGGACGAGAGATGCCTGAACTGCCCGAAGTTGAAACTGTCATGCGCGGGTTGGCACCCGTGCTCGTGGGACGCAGCATTGCGCATGTAGACGTGCGCAGGGCTGGCCTGCGCTTTCCGTTTCCCGCTGACTTTGTGGGCAGACTTTTGGGCAGACAGATTACGGGCCTGACGCGGCGGGCGAAATATATTCTTGTGACACTTGATGACGGGCATGTTCTTCTTGTCCATCTCGGCATGACGGGACGGTTTACGGTTGCGGGCGAAAAGCTGAAAGCCTTGGGCGAATTCTACCATCCATCGCAAACAGCAGACACAGGATTTGGCACCCACGATCATGTAGTACTTTTGCTAGATGACGGAACGCGTGTGATCTACACGGACCCACGCCGCTTCGGCATCATGGACCTTTTGCAGGATGATGAACGCAGCACGCACAAGCTTCTCAAGGGCATTGGCGTTGAACCGCTTGGCAACGAGTTCAGCGGCGCTTACCTCGCAGAAAAATTCAAGGGGAAAAAGACGCCGCTGAAAGCAGCTCTGCTCGATCAAAAAATCATTGCCGGGCTTGGCAATATTTATGTAAGCGAGGCCCTGCATCGCAGCGGACTTTCACCCAAGCGCGAAGCCAGGACAATGTTGCGCAAAAAAAATCAACTTGAAGACCTCGTGCGGCATATCCGCGATATCCTGAGTGAGGCAATTTTGGCTGGCGGTTCGACACTTCGGGATTTTGCTGGTACCGATGGTATTGAGGGCGCTTACCAGCAACGTTTTGCCGTTTATGACCGGGCGAATGAGCCTTGCCAAAAGCCAGGTTGCGGCGGAACAATCATTCGCATAGTACAGTCGGGTCGCTCGACTTTTTATTGTGCGACCTGCCAGAAATAGGACATGCGCCATGGTTTACGACAACATCATTGCTGAGACAAAAGATGGCGTGGGGTTGATTACGTTCAATCGTCCCAAAGCGTTAAACGCCTTGAACGCGCAGTTGATTGATGAGTTGAACCATGCGCTTTCCACTTTTCAGGTTGATGCTGCCGTTGGCTGTGTGGTGATTACCGGCAATGAAAAGGCCTTCGCTGCCGGAGCCGATGTGCGCGAAATGAAGGACATGACTTTCCCTGATGTTTATCTCGATAATTTTCTGGTGACTTGGAACAGGATTGCGGAATTTCGCAAACCTATCATTGCCGCCGTATCTGGTTTCTGTCTGGGTGGTGGTTGTGAATTGGCGTTGATGTGTGATTTTATTATCGCCTCTGACACCGCCAAATTTGGCCTGCCGGAAATTACACTTGGCATTATGCCCGGTTTGGGTGGCACACAGCGCTTGGCGCGTTCCATTGGCAAAGCCAAAGCCATGGAGATGATTTTGACGGCGCGCTTTATGGATGCCGCTGAAGCCGAGAGCTGTGGAATGATTTCACGCGTGGTGGCAGTTGATAAATTGCTGGATGAAGCGATGGCGGCGGCTGTAAAAATTTCGTCCTTCTCGAGACCAGTTGTGCTGATGGCAAAAGAAGCCGTCAACCGCAGTTTTGAAACACCAATGGGCGAAGGCCTACGCTTCGAACGCCGCGTGTTCCACTCGATGTTTGCACTTGAAGATCAAAAAGAAGGCATGGCAGCGTTTTTGGAAAAACGAAAGCCAGCCTTCAGGAACACCTAACTACATGGGGCGAACTTCAAGCACTTCTGGCACGAAATGGCGGAGCAGGTTTTCAATGCCATGCTTCAATGTGGCCGTGGAGCTTGGGCAGCCCGCACAGGAGCCCTTCATGTTGAGATAGACAATGCCTTCCCTGAACCCATGGAAGGTGATGTCGCCGCCGTCCTGTGCAACAGCTGGGCGCACGCGGGTTTCGAGCAATTCCTTGATGGTACTGACAAGTTCCCTATCGGACTCCTCAAAGAACTCACCACTGTCGGAAACATTCAGGGGCTTTTCACCCGCCAGCATTGGCGCGTCAGACAAATAGTGGTCCATGATATGACCCAGTATAGCTGGCTTCAAATGCTGCCATTCACCTTCGCCCTTGGTGACGGTGATGAAGTCCTGGCCCAAAAACACGCCGGAAACGCCCGAAACTGTAAATAGCTGCTGGGCTAGAATACACTCATCGGCCTGTTCTGCTGCGCGGTATTCGCGGGTAGAGCCCGGCAAAACGGGCTTTCCGGGGATGAATTTCAAGGTGGCAGGGTTTGGCGTGGCTTCGGTTTGGATAAACATGTATTTGTCCTCTCAGCTTTATATAGGCCAGTTTGGAATGATTTCAAACTACGATACGACAAAACCGATGATTTTGCGCACTTCCCTTACTATTGGAGCCGAAATGGCGCGCGCGCGCGTGGAACCATCGGCCAAAATACCTTCGACATAGCCCGTGTCGGCCTGCAAACGGGCGGTTTCAGCGCCAATGGGCGCGAGTTTGGCGACCGCGAGTTCGGCGAGCGCATCTTTCAACTTGGAAAACTGCCCGCCGCCATACTGCGCCAAAACCTTCTCCACGGGCTCTCCGGACAGGGCCGCATAGATGCCTGCGAGATTATCAGCTTCCGGCCTTCCCTTCAAACCTGCGACTTCCGACGGCAATGCATCCGTATCGGTTTTGGCTTTGCGGATTTTACGGGCGATGGTGTCTGCATCATCCGTGAGGTTCAGACGCGACAGGTCCGAAGGATCGGACTTTGACATTTTCTTGGTGCCATCGCGCAACGACATGACGCGCGTTGCAGGTCCCACGATAAAGGGTTCGGGCTGGGGAAAAAAATCACCCTTGTGACCGGCGCCATGAATGGCCTCAGCGAAATCCACATTGAATTTTCCGGCGATGTCACGTGCCAGTTCCAAATGCTGTTTCTGGTCTTCCCCTACAGGAACATGGGTTGCCTTGTAAGCCAAAATATCAGCCGCCATCAGATTGGGATAGACATAGAGCCCGACAGACGCCTGCTCCTTGTCCTTTCCAGCCTTGTCCTTGAACTGTGTCATGCGGTTCAACCAACCCAGCCTTGCCACGCAATTGAATATCCATGCCAGCTCCGCATGCTCGGCAACCTGGCTTTGGTTGAAAATGATTGAACGCTTTGGATCCAAACCGCAGGCGAGGTAGGCAGCCGTCACATCGAGGATTGCTTTGCGCAATTCCACAGGGTTTTGCGCCATGGTGATGGCGTGCATATCGACCACGCAATAGATGCATTCATGAGTTTCCTGCAGCTTGATCCAGTTCAGCATGGCGCCCAAATAATTGCCGAGGTGCAAATTGCCCGTGGGCTGCATGCCGGAAAAAACCCGTGGTGTGAAAGTCGTCATTGCCTGAAATCCCAAATGATTAAATGGCCTTATGCCCGCAAAATCCGTGCGTGAAAAGGTTTACTGTTTTCGAACGGCTTTGAGTTCTGAAAGTGTCATGGCACCTGTCAGATGCGCCAATGCAAAATAGCTTGAGATGCCACCAGCAACCAAAACCAAGAGGCTCAGCAGGGAGCTTGTAAAGCTGGCGCTTTCGGCAAAATTTGCACGCAACAACCAATTACAAAACAATAGAAAAGCGCCCATCAGCAGCGCGGAGAGAATGGTTCGCGGCAGTCTTTTTTTCAAGCGGTCGTCAGCTTCAAAATGACCGCGCCGCGCCAGTGCGATGCCAAGCATCAACGCGTTGAGCCACGCTGCAATGGTTGATCCCATGGCGATGCCCACGTGACTGAAATAGCGCGATAGTACGAGACTTGCCACAATATTTGCGACCACGGAAATGATGGCAAAGCGCATCGGTGTTTTGGTGTCTTGACGGGCATAAAAGCCGGGTTGGAAAACTTTGGTCATCGCATAGGCGGGAAGGCCCATTGCAAACACCAACAGAGCGGGAGCCACAGCCAACGTACCCGTATTGTTGAATTCACCGTGTTCAAAAACCGTGTGCAGGATCGCGACCGGAATGGCCATGAGAGCAATCGCTGCGGGGATGGTGAGAAACAGGCTAAGCTCCAAGGCGCGGTTGCTGCTGTTCATGGCGGCGGCCCCATCACCCGCCCGCAATTTGCGCGACAGGTCTGGCAACAGGACCACGCCGATGGCCACACCAATCACGCCCAAAGGCAATTGGTAGACACGGTCGGCATAGTAGAGATAGGCCACTGCATGGTCGATGCTTGTCGCGATGATTGTTGCAATCACCAAATTGATTTGCATGATGCCGCTGGAAATGATGCCGGGAATTGAAAGTGTCAAAACCTTCTTCACATCGCCAGTGAGTTTTGGAAAACGTGGAAAAAGTGGCATTCCAGCCCGGCGGCAGGCAATGGCGAGCAACATATATTGTGCTACGCCTGCTATGGAGACACCCCAGGCAAAAATATAACCTGTGGTGGCTGTATTTCCGGTTTGAAAATACCACGCGGTGATATTGGAAATGATCATGACGATATTGAGAAGAATGGGGGCGGCAGCGGCGGCCGTAAAGCGATTCAGACTGTTCAATACGCCCGACTGCAAGGCAGTGAGGGATATAAACAGCAAATAGGGAAAACAGATGCGTGTGAGCTCAATGGCAAGTTGGCGCTTTGCCGGGTCATCGGAAAAACCTGGGGCAATGACATAAATCACGAGTGGCATGGCAATCATGGCAACGGCGCTGAACGCCAACAACCAGGCCAGCATGATGGAGAAAACGTCAATGGCAAATTTATGCGCCTCTTGTGGTCCGTCACCCTCTACCTTCTTGGCAAATTGTGGCACGAAGGCCGAGTTGAAAGCACCCTCCGCAAAGAGCGCGCGAAAGAGGTTGGGAAAACGCTGGGCCACAAAGAAAACTTCAGCAATTGGTCCAGTGCCAAGGGTGAAAGCGATGAGTTGGTCACGCAAAAAACCGAGCAGGCGACTTATCATCGTAAACCCGCCAACGGTGGCAGCTGACTTAAGAAGTGACATTAATCATATATCCCATGGGAAAAGCCTTACCGCATTTTCAGCCTGATTTTGCATACTTTTCCTCTTGGGCGTGCAGTACTTTCATGAGCTCACGCTCAATTTGTGCGTGGCGACCCGGGTTGACGATTTTACCACCGGTGAGGTCCGTCACATAAAACACGTCAATGGCTTTTTCACCGAACGTGGTGATGTGGGCGGAGGCGATGTTGAGGCTGAGATGGAAAAGGGATTCTGTCAGATTATAGAGAAGGCCAATACGATCAAGGCCGTTGATTTCAATAACCGTGAAACGGTTTGAAGAGTGGTTGTCAACGATGACACGGGGTTCGACCGAGAAAGCCTTGATGCGCGGGCGGTTTTGATTGGCACCGGCCACGGCATCTCTCAGCCGCAATTGTCCCTGCAGGGATTTGCGAATAATATCGGCAACGCGCTCGGCCCGGCGCTGTTCGTCATCTTCGGTGGAGAATTCACGCTGGATAAGAATTGTGTCGAGCGCCATGCCATCGGTTGTTGTGAAAATCTGCGCACCCATGATGTTGGCACCGGCGGCTGCGCAGGCTCCCGTGATGAGCGCCAAGAGACGTGGATGGTCGGGTGCATAGATCGTAAGTTCTGTTATTGCCGTAAAGGCATCGGTAAAAATTTCAGTGACTACGCTGCGCGGGCTTGCGGTCTCGATCATTTTTTGGTGACTGATTTGTTTTTTGAGATTTACATTTAACCAGTAGGCATCGTAATGCCGCGAAATTGCCGTTTTGATTTTTGCCTCACTCCAGTTCGGGAAGTTTTCGATGAAGATTTTTTGGGCCTCGAGAGCGCGGTTGGCGCGCGTTCCGCCCACATGGCCACCTGTCAACACGGGCAATGCTTCGGAATACAGTGTGCGTAGCAACTGGCCCTTCCAGCCATTCCACACGCCTGGGCCAACAGCGCGGATGTCAACGACTGTGAGAATGAGCAGGAGTTTCAAACGCTCCGGGCTTTGCACAATTCCGGTGAAATCGATAATGGTTTTAAAATCATTGAGGTCACGCATCTGTGCTGTTTCGCTCATCAAGAGATGGTGGCGAATGAGCCATGCCGTTGTTTCCGTTTCCTCCGCAGTGAGGCCTAGGCGAGGGCACAGATGGCGGGCGATGCGCTCACCCGCAATGGAATGGTCTTCGGTGCGACCTTTCGCAATGTCATGCAGAAGTGTTGCCACATAGAGTGAGCGGCGGCTTTTAAGCGTTGGGAATATTTCAACAGCCAAGGGATGTTCTTCGGAGAGATTGCCTTTCTCAATTGCGGCAAGCGCTCCCACTGCACGAATGAGATGCTCATCCACAGTGAAGTGGTGATACATGTTAAATTGCATCATCGCGACGATGCGGCCAAATTCGGGAATGAAACGGCCCAGCACACCCGCCTCGTTCATCATGCGGAGCAGGGTTTCGGAAGAATTGCTGTTGGTAAGCATGTCCAAACACAGTGCGTTGGCTTCGGGATTTTTGCACAGGTTTTTGTCGATCAACGAAAGTGAAAGTCGAACCGCCTTCAATGCGTCGGGATGTATTTCGGCACCATGGGTGCTGGCAATTGAAAACAGCCGGATCAGGTTTACAGGGTCATCCTTGAAGGCGGATGGTGTAGTAAGAGCTATGCGCCCGCTTTCAAAATGGAAGCTTTTATTTTCCGTGATTTTACCGGTGTCGCGGGGCATAAATCGGCCCAGTAGGCGGCTGAGCACCGGCACGTCTTTGACCTGTCGTGCTTCAAGGCTGGCACAGAAAATGCGCGTGAGGTCGCCGACTTCCTTCGCAATCAGAAAGTAGTGCTTCATAAAGCGTTCCACATTCTTGAGCCCCGCATGGGATTGGTAGCCCAGCCTTGCGGCCAATTCAGCTTGGCGGTCAAAACTCAATCGGTCTTCGCCACGGCCTGCAATGAAATGCAAATGACAGCGGACGGCCCAAAGGAAATTCTCACATTTTTGAAAGCGCGCCAATTCTTCATGGGTGAAGGCACCCTTGTCGGCGAGTTCTTCCGGTGAGTTGGTATCGTAGATAAATTTGGCGATCCAGAACAGTGTATGAAGATCGCGCAGGCCACCCTTGCCGTCTTTTAAGTCAGGTTCAACGAGGTAGCGGCTCTCGCCACTCTTGGCCAGCCGCGCGTCACGTTCAGCCAGTTTGTCACCCACAAATTTGCGGGCTCCCGCCTGCACAATGTCGCGGCGGAAAGCGATTTGCATTTGTTCGCTGAGTTGCTTGTTGCCACAAATAAAACGCGCTTCGAGAATGGAGGTGAGAATGGTGTTGTCAGTTTTCGCAAGGCGCACACACTCTTCAGTGCTGCGGGTGGCGTGGCCGACTTTAAGACGGAGATCCCATAATGTGTAGAGAACAAATTCAATAAGTTTGCCGCTTACTTCATCCTGTCTGCCGGGAAGTAGGAAGAGCAAGTCAATGTCGGAGCCCGGAGCCAATGTTCCGCGACCATAGCCACCTGTTGCGATAATGGCCAATTCCTGTCCAGGCGCAACTGTGTAAACTTTTTCGCACAGGAGCTCATAAAGCGTCTGGATGATTTCATCCTGCACATAAGCGAGATTCTTGGCGCATTGCGTTCCCTTGCCATCTTTCAGCAAACGCCGCTCAGCTTCGGCGCAACCGGCTTTCACAATTGGTTTTAGCTGTTCAACAATTGCAGGACGCAATTTTATGACATCGGTTCCAACTGCTGAAAATGCTGCGTTCAGTACTTTGCGCAGCGCCGCGACTTCGATCAATTTTTCTGGTTGTTGGATGGTCGAGAACGTCATTGCGTGGCTTTCAGCCTCGCTTTGAGGGCATAGATAAAAGCCAGAGCATCGCGTGGTGACATTTCATCGGGCCTTGCGGTGGTGACCATGTCCTCGATTTCATTTATTGCCGGGATTTGTTGTGCAGCAGTTTGGGCAATGGCAAAAAGTGGTAGATCATCAATTAAATTTTCCCGCTTTGAGGACCGTTCGCTTTTCTCCAACTGGGCAAGAATGGTGGCGGCACGTTTGGTTACGGCTTGCGGAAGGCCAGCAAGCCTGGCCACCTGAATGCCGTAAGACCGGTCAGCCACACCTGCAACAACCTCATGCAGGAAAATCACTTCACCTTGCCAATCCTTCACTTTCACCGTGGCATTGCCCAAGCCGTCAAGCTTTGTCGCAAGTACGGTGAGTTCATGGTAGTGCGTTGCAAACAAGGCACGGCAACGGTTTTCCTCATGCAAATGCTCTACTGTGGCCCATGCAATGGAAAGACCGTCAAAAGTTGCGGTGCCACGTCCGATTTCGTCCAGGATCACCAATGAATGTTCAGTAGCCTGGTTGAGAATGGCGGCGGTCTCCACCATCTCCACCATGAAGGTTGAGCGGCCCCGCGCAAGATCGTCGGCGGCTCCGACGCGGCTGAATAGCCGGTCAACAATGCCAATGTGCGCATGGGTTGCCGGCACGTAACATCCCATTTGGGCAAGAATGACGATAAGGGCGTTCTGCCGGAGGAACGTTGATTTACCCGCCATGTTTGGTCCGGTGAGCAGCCACAATCTATGTCCGCCCGCAGAGAGATCACAGTCATTAGCAATGAAGGCGCTACCGCCTTTTTTCTGCAAAACACTTTCCACCACGGGGTGACGTCCGCCGGTGATTTGAAAGCTGCGCGAATTGTCAATCTTTGGGCGAACGTAGCGCCGCCGCTCGGCCAATTCACCCAATGATGATGCAACATCAATGGCAGCAATGGCAGCGGCAATGCTTGATATTGCTTCCCTTGCAGTGGTTACACTTTCCACAAAGCCATTGAAGGTTTCGATTTCGATTGCGAGTGCCCGCCCGGCAGCCGATGCTATGCGTTGTTCCAGTTGTGAAAGCTCCAGTGTGGTAAAGCGCATGGCATTGGCCACGGTTTGGCGATGAATGAATTCTCCGGTGAATTTCACGTCTTGTAAAGCACCGGCATTTTGCGCCGTTACCTCGATGTAATAGCCGATCATGTTGTTATGGCGAATTTTAAGGTTCTTCACTGCAACTTTGTCTGAATATTGTTTCTGCAGCCCTGCAATCACCTGGCGGGTGTCATCGCGCAAGGTGCGGGCCGTATCGAGTTCGGCGTTGTAGCCCTGCCTGATAAAATTGCCGTCACGTGCCAGAAGCGGCATTTCATCTGCAAGGCCATGTTCAAGTTCATGGACCAGATCATGTGGAATGGTTTTGATGCGGGTTGCCGCAGCACGGATATTGGCTGGCAGGACATCCATGTCCAGCAGATTGCCAATGGCTTCGGCGCAGTTGAGGCCATCCCTAACGGCAGCCAAGTCACGTGGACCACCACGACCCAATGCGAGCCTTCCCAGCGCGCGCTCCAAGTCAGGCATTGATTTCAGACGTTGCCGGAGGTTTTCACGCAAGGGCGGCGCGTCTGTGAAAAACCCAATCTCATCCAAGCGTGCTTCGATGCCAGCTGCCTGGGCGAGCGGTTGCGCCAAACGGCCCATGAGCAGTCTTGCGCCTGCTGCAGTCACCGTGAAATCGATAACGGAAAGCAGACTTCCGTCTTTTTCGCCGGAAAGTTTGCGGGTGAGTTCAAGATTGGTGCGTGTTGCGGCATCAATGAGCAGACCGGAACCACCATCTTCTTTTTGCGGGCTGCGCAGATACGGTGATTTGCCAACTTGTGTAATCAGAATGTAATCGAGCAGGCTGCCAAGGCTGGCGATTTCAGCACGTGAGAACGATCCGAAGCCGTCGAAAGTTGAAACGCCGAAATGGTCCTTCAAGCGCTGCTCAGCCGATGTGCTGTCAAAGCGTGACGCACCAAGCGTTGTCACCGACGCCCCGGTGGTTTCAAGACAGATGCGAATGGCAGGATCATCATTGAGGTCATCACTCAAAATGATTTCGCGGGGCTCAATGCGCGCCAGATCGGCGGAAAGCCGTTTGGTATCCGTTGCAATGACACTGAATTCACCGGACGAAATATCGGCCCACGCCAATGCCATTTCCTGGGTGCCACGGGTTGCTGCAAGAACGGCAAGGTAGGAATTGGCCCGCGATTCCAAGAGCGTATCTTCGGTGATGGTACCCGGAGTGACCAAACGTACGACATTGCGGCGAACCACGGATTTGCCGCCACGTTTTTTGGCTTCAGCCGGATCTTCCATTTGCTCACAAATGGCGACGCGGTGTTCAAGCCTTATGAGCTTTTGCAAATACTGGTCAGCGGCATGAACCGGAACGCCGCACATGGGTATATCGTTGCCCAAGTGCTTGCCGCGCTTGGTGAGTGCAATGCCCAATGCGCGTGAGGCTTTTTCCGCGTCGTCAAAGAACAGTTCATAGAAATCACCCATCCGGTAAAACAAGAGGTATCCGGGATAGGCCGCCTTGATTTCGAGGTATTGGGCCATCATCGGCGTGGGCCTATCAGCCCCGTCTTTTCCTTCTGGAATTGCCACCATTTCGTTCATGGCCACTCCTATAACAGATAATGCCATGCAACTGTCATCCCCCTTCGGCTAAAATTTAGAGGCTTGAGGATTGCAACCAGCCCCTCTAGACTCGCGTTCCTGTAGGGGAATATTTTCAATGAGCGACGACAAGAAAATCAACAAGCGCCCATCCATTACCGATGAGGAGGCACTTGAATTCCATTCCCGCGGCAAGCCCGGAAAGCTTGAGATCAACCCCACAAAACCCATGGCCACCCAGCGTGATCTGTCGTTGGCCTACAGTCCGGGTGTGGCTGTTCCCGTACGCGCCATCGCTGAAAACCCGGATGCTGTCTATGATTATACGGCCAAGGGCAACCTTGTGGCGGTGATTACAAATGGCACTGCCATTTTGGGTCTTGGTGATTTGGGTGCACTCGCCTCAAAACCAGTGATGGAGGGCAAGGCGGTCTTGTTCAAACGCTTTGCAGACGTTGATTCCATTGACCTTGAAGTTGACACGAAAGACGTAGACCAATTCATCAATGCGGTCCGGTACCTTGGCCCCTCATTCGGCGGTATCAACCTTGAAGACATCAAGGCGCCGGAGTGCTTCATGATTGAGCAGCGCTTGCGCGAGCTCATGGATATTCCGGTGTTTCATGATGACCAACATGGCACAGCCATCATCGCCACTGCCGCCCTCATCAATGCACTGCATATCACCAAGCGCGATCTTAAAACCTGCAAGATCGTGTGCAATGGTGCTGGTGCCGCGGCCATTGCCTGCATCGAACTTATCAAATCCCTGGGTGTCCCAACTGCCAACGTCATTCTGGCTGACTCGAAAGGTGTTGTGTACCAAGGTCGCACTGAGGGCATGAACCAGTGGAAATCCGCCCATGCCACGCCGACGACATCCCGCAGCCTGGCAGATGCTATGGCAGGAGCTGATGTCTTCTTTGGCCTTTCCGTGGCAGGCGCGCTGACACCTGCGATGGTGAAAAGCATGGCGCCAAACCCGATTATTTTTGCCATGGCAAATCCTGACCCAGAAATTACTCCGGAAGATGTGGCCAAGGTGAGGTCAGATGCCATCATGGCAACGGGCCGTTCGGATTATCCCAACCAGGTGAACAATGTTTTGGGCTTTCCCTATATTTTCCGCGGTGCGCTTGATGTGCGTGCGCGCACCATCAATGAAGAGATGAAAATTGCCGCAGCCCAGGCGCTTGCCAGTTTGGCGCGGGAAGATGTGCCTGACGAAGTTTCTGCCGCCTATCACGGATCCCGGCTTACTTTTGGCCCTGAATATCTCATCCCTGTACCGTTTGATCCACGCCTGATTTCACGTATTCCCGTGGCTGTGGCAAAAGCTGCCATGGAGACTGGCGTAGCGCGCAAACACTTGGCTGACCTCGATGAATATGCCGCTCAGCTTTCAGCTCGCCTCGATCCCATCGCTGGCACACTGCAATCGGTTTATGACCACGTGCGCACCAAACCCAAGCGTGTGGTGTTTGCCGAGGGTGAAGAAGACCGCATGATCCGCGCTGCAAACAGTTTTGCCACGGCAGGTCTTGGCAAAGCCATTCTGATAGGACGTGAAACAGAAATAGCCAAGACACTTGCTGCAAGTGGCTTGGAACTTCATGATGATGTTGAAATCCTCAATGCCCGCATCACGGATCGCAATGTTGACTATGCAAATTTTCTCTATGAACGCCTGCAACGCAAGGGGTTCCTATTTCGCGATTGCCAACGTTTTGTGAATCAGGACCGTAACGTGTTTGCATCCTGTATGGTGGCATTGGGTGATGCTGACGCGTTGGTCACGGGCCTCACCCGTAATTTTTCGGTAGCGCTGGACAATGTGCGTCGTGCCATTGACAACCGTGCTGGCCACAGACCCATTGGTGTGTCGATGGCATTGGTGCGTGGCCGCACCGTGTTTATTGCCGATACGTCCATTCATGAACTGCCAACGGCAGAAGAACTTGCCGACATTGCGCAGGAAGCGGCAGGTGTTGCGCGGCGCTTTGGTTATGAGCCACGCGTTGCCTTCCTGTCCTATTCTACATTCGGCTATCCGAAGGGGGAGCGTGCGGAGTACGTGATCAACGCCGTTTCGGTTCTGGACAAACGCAATGTGGATTTTGAGTATGATGGTGAAATGGCAGCAGACGTTGCACTGTCACGGGACGTCATGGCACAATATCCGTTCTGCCGCTTGACGGCACCTGCGAATGTGCTTGTGATGCCGGCAGCCCACTCCGCATCAATTTCTACAAAGATGTTGCAGCAACTAGGCGGTATAACGGTCGTCGGACCCCTTCTCACCGGTCTCGCCAAGCCGGTGCAAATCGCATCAATGACGGCCACGACAACGGAAATATTGAACCTTGCGGCAATTGCCGCCTTTGACATCAACCGCTAAGGGCTTCGTCCGGCCTGCCAAAATGCGAGAAGTAGCGCGGGCTGATATTTGAAACGGGAAGAATAATGAGAACGTCGGTGGTATTAAACTGGGTGTCAACCACTGCACCTTCCCCAATGTAGCACCCAAGCCGCAGATAGCCTTTAATAAGGGGGGGCAACATCTTCAGGGCCGTCTTCGGATCAATAGGTTCATCGCCCTGTGACCGCATTTCAATGTAGCGCTCTTGCAAGGCTCGCACATTCCATTCTGCGGGTGCCGCACAATTTCTTGCAAGAAAATCAAGAACCGGTGCATGTGCCTTTGGATTAGAGCCTTCAAGGCTTGCACAGCCCATCATCACATCAAGTTTATGAAGGCGCACATAATTCCAAATTCCCTGCCACAGCAGTTCGACGACGGGCTTGGTGCGGAACGGCTTGATTACGCAAGACCGGCCAAGCTCGAGAAAATTCAGTTCCGGTTTTGAATCCAGAAGCGGTGCCAAATCAAATTCACTTTGGGTGTAAAATCCACCATTCTCGGTGGCAACGGACTGGCGCAGCAGGCGGTAAGTGCCCACCATTTCACCATCTTCAACGCGGAACCGTTCGTCGGCAATTTTCAGTGTTTGCCGCACAACAACAAGATGGTCGCAAAACGTGTCAAACCGGTCAGCATCAACGCTGAGCTCTGAAGACGCTTCATCAGCGATGGCATTCAATTCTTCATAGAACACACGGTAGCGCAAGGCCTGTGCGATTTCCACTTCACGGCTCGAACGGGTTAACCGCACACATAGATCATTGCGGGTTCCGAGACTGTCAAGGGAGGCTTGATGAATATTCAAAGGTGGTTTTCCTATCATGGAAATGTTTTGCCATAAACCAGTGAAATGTGAAAGTTCTGTGTCAGCACTCAGGCGGCTGGTTTAAGATACAGCAATTTGGCGATGGCCTCTTCCATATCCTGCCGGTCAAAGGGCTTGGAGAGATGGCCATCCATGCCCGCAGCGATACTTTCATCATGGTTTTCCTGACGGGCATTTGCGGTGAGGGCAAGGATCGGCAGCCGCGACGCGGAACCTGCTTGCTCTTCCATCAAGCGTATCTTTCGCGTTGCGGAAAGGCCATCCAAATCAGGCATTTCAACATCAAGGATTGCCAAATCGAATGGTTTGTTTTGTTCAAGTGCGGCAAGAACTTCCAAGCCAGTTGTGACGTGAGAAACGCTATGTCCAGCTTTTTCCAACATTGTCTTGGCAAGCATTGCATTGATCGGGTTGTCTTCCGCCAATAAAACACGGAGTTTTTTGACTTGGCTGGAACGCTTCACAATCCGTCTCAGTTCTTTCACCGCACCACTGATCCTTTGTGAATCCTGAGATGTCAGCTGTCTCATGATCGTGGCCTTGCGGAATGGCTTGAGCAAATAACCTGCAAAAGGAGCACCAAGGAATTCACGCAAGGTGCGGCGCTGTTCGGCTTGCATCAAGACCCAGACTTGCATCGAAGGATTTTGCCGTGCCCTGTTTTGCTGCGCCCATTTTCTCAGTTCTTTTTCAAAGATTGCATCACAAATGAGAACAGCAGGCTTGCGGGATGTTTTTTCTGAGAGGACACACCAAATGTCTTCTGGCGTTTGCAATAAATTTACGGTGGCGCCCAGCCCTTCAAGGGTCGCGATGAGATGCCGGTTGGTTGGTCCGTCGGGGATAGCGACATCATAATGACGACCAGCCAAGGGCTGCAACGACAATTTGAATTCATCAACTGGGGTTGCGGGAAGCACAACAGAAAATTTTGTGCCTACACCAAGCTCACTTATAACGGATATGGATCCCCCCATGCCTTCAACCAGTTTTTTTGCGATCGAAAGTCCAAGACCTGTGCCACCAAACCGTCTTGTGGTTCCGCGTGTGGCCTGGGCATAGTCATCAAAAATCCTGCCCATTTCTTCGATTGACATGCCGATGCCCGTATCCACGACAGCAATATTGAGCCAATGGTTTGCCAAATCAAAATTGACATCGAGTGCTATGCCGCCTGTTTCAGTGAACTTAATGGCGTTACCACACAAATTGAACAGGACTTGTCTTATGCGATATTCATCACCTAAAATTCCGATGGGGACGTTTTGGCTGACATGGCAGGAAATCTCGATGTTCTTTGCATGGGCGCGTGGTGCCAGCAATTCGATAACACTTTCCGCAAGTGGCAGAATTTCGAACGACCTGCTTTCAATTTCAAGTCGGCCTGATTCAATTTTTGAAGTGTCCAGAATTTCATCTATGATGGACATCAATGTTCGGCCAGAGGAATCTGCTGCCTTGGCGTAATTTTCCTGTTCCGCTGTCAACTCGGTTTCCCGCAAGAGCCCCACCATGCCGATGACGCCGTTCATGGGCGTTCGAATTTCATGGCTCATGGTGGCGAGAAAACGTGACTTGGCATGATTTGAAGTTTCGGCCTGAGCGCGCGCTTCATGCAGGGCAGCAATGCTTGTGGTCAGCGCCAGAATGTGGCGGTCTGTAATACGCTTCCATATTGTGGCAGACCACAAAGCACCAAATGTAAAGATCAGTGATGCGATGCTGAAAATGGCCGCAATAAACGAGGCCTCAGACCACAACAGGACATATCCTGCTGAAAACAGGGAGGCAATCGACGTTAGCAACAGCAGACTATTCACTATAAATGAATTATGCTGCGTTTCCAGCGTCTTGCTATGAATTTCGGCATCTTTCATACCCTGCAATTTGGCAGAACATCACTGCGTAATGTTTTAAATTAATTACTGATTAATTGCATGGTGAACCAAAGCCTAACGGAGTTCCTAAAATTTTAGGGTTTTAACAGGGGTTTCAGTTGGGCTGTACCATCGGCCAGTATGGCCAAGTCTGGCTTTGACAATTTTCCAACAAGCATTTCAAGCAAGCGCACATCACGGGCAATTACATTGCCTTGCCCGATCCCACTGGCCCCCACTAGTCGGCCATCCGCATCCAGGTGACAGAGAATGAATGCGCCATCTTTCAGAAGTCGTTTGACTATCGTCTTACCAAGCCCAGGCATACCTGCGATTTGCAGGGTGAGGTCGTGCTGGTCTGACCAAAACCATGGCACAGCCCGATATGTCTTGGTTCCACCCAACATGTTTTCAGCGGCAACCTCGGCTTGGTCGCTGGCATTGCGCCAGGCTTCAAAACGTAAGCGGGCATCACCAAAGACGGGATGTGGGAATGAACAACAATCACCTGATGCAAAAATATCAGGATCCGAGGTTCTCATGCCTGCATCGCAAGCAATGCCATTGTCGATTGTGAGTTTAGCATCTTCGGCAAGCTGGGTGCGGGGCGATGCGCCAATTCCAGCGATGACAATATCTGCTGATACTTTGCTGCCGTCGCTGAGAACGACATGGGTTGCATCAATGTGTGAGATTCCGGTTCCCGTCAGAACGGTTGTTCCCGCAGTCTCATGACGTGCTTTGATGATGCTGGAAATATCTTCCGGCACACCGCGCATGAGAATACGGGGCTGCGCTTCGATGACTGTTACCTTGCAGCCGCGGGAAACGGCACTTGCCGCAAGTTCAAGACCGATGAAGCCGCCGCCGATGACAGCGATGTTTTTGTCCGGCGTAAATGCATTGCGGATTTCAACGGCATCCCTGAGATCGCGCAGCATGAGCGCACGCTCCGCACCCGGCGTTGTGAGCCTGCGGGGTTCAGCGCCCGTGGCAATCAGAAGCTTATGGTAGGGAACTTCATCACCATTGGCGAGGTGTAGGGTTTTATGTTTTCGATCAATGGATGTTGCGCCAGCACCACCGACGAAGGTCACGCCAAGCGAGGCAATCATGCCCTCATCGAGCAACAAGACGGCATGTGGATCAGCCTCATCGGTGATGGCTGCTTTTGAGAGTGGAGGGCGGTCATAGGGCAGCAGGGCTTCATCGCTGACGATGGTGATGGAGCCTTCCCAGCCATGTTCGCGAAAGCCAATGGCGGCGCGCGCGCCAGCCTTGCCACCGCCGATGATCACCATGCCCGGGCCTGACATTCTATGCCCCGAGGTCCACGAAGACCTTGTCTGCTTCCACCTTGACCGGATAGGTTTTGAGATTGACGCAAGCTGGTGCGCCCTTGGCCGCGCCGTTACGGTAATCAAAACGGCCATTGTGTTTTGGGCATTCAATGATGTTGTCCATCACAAGACCATCAGCGAGGTGAATTTTCTCATGCGTACACAGGCCGTCGGTTGCATAAAACTTGTTGTCTGGCGAATGATAGATCGCAAAGGTCTGCCCCTTGTGATCAAACCGCATCACGTCTTCTTCATCAATGTCATTCGTTGAACACACTTCAACCCACTGGCTCATGCACGTCACTCCGCAGCTGCAACAACAGGTGATATACCCGCTGGTAATTTGGGTTCAATATGCCATAGCGGTTCGCGGCTCTGGCGTATAATCGCAGGAATGATTTCACGGTATGCCGCAACCACGCTTTTCGATGCCGGTGGCAAATAGGGTTTCAGCTCCTCATGCAGTGCAGGCAGTGCATGATAGGGGACCATGGGAAACATGTGATGCTCGACGTGATAATTCATGTTCCAATATATAAAGCGCAGGACGGGGTTCATGTAAACCGTCCGGCTGTTCAGGCGGTGGTCAAGCACATTCTCCGCAAGTCCGCCATGCTGGGTAAGCCCCGTCATCACATGCACCCATGCACCATACATCGTCGGCAAAGGGCCTACGAGAAGCGTGGGGACGATGGAGCCAATTGTGATTGAGAGCGCAATGACCGCGATATGGATCAACAGCGAAAGGCGCGCTGTGAGATAGACTTTCTTGCGTTCCATATCCGGAATAAAGGTTGCTTCTTCAGGCGTCACCCGACCCGATGCGTGGAGGAACAGGCTTTTGACGGCAGCCCAAGTCTGTGGAATGGCAAAGAACAGCAAGATCACCTTGAGGATCATAGTCGGGCGCATGATTGCAATTTCGGGATCGCGGCCAACGATGATCGTATCTGTATGGTGGCGCGTGTGGCTCCAGCGCCAGACCGTCGGGTTGCGCATGATCATGAAGCAGGCGATGTGATAAACTGCATCATTCATCCAGCGGGTTTTGAAGGCTGTGCCATGGCCGCACTCGTGCCAGCGTGAATCCGTTGAAGAACCGTAGAGCACGCCATAAGCCAGAAGGAATGGCACTGAGAGCCAATTTGGCCAAAAGTAGATTGCCAATCCTGCCGTCAACAGAAATGCTGCAAACCAAATCAATGTATCGCGGATGGCGGGCCCGTCTTTGCGCTGCATAAGTTCCTTGAGGCGCTTGCGGGGCATAGGGCATTGATACCACTGGGCAGATGCCAATCCCATTTCCTCGGCGATTTTTGAATCTCGGCCCAGAAGTCCATAATCGCGCGGTGTGGCAGCAATACTCATCGTTGTTCTCCAAATATCCGGCTACGCATAATATGAGGTGACACGCAAAACAATCTACTTGTGATATAATCTATCAAATTGCGTCAAATTCTCGCATGTGTCATGATCCCGGCAAACGGGCGGAACCAAGTTCATGGGCAAGAGGGCAACAATTTCCGATTTGGCGCGGCACGCTGGCGTGAGTGTCGCCACTGTTGACCGGGTTTTGAACCGGCGCCTGCCTGTGCGCGATGACACGGCTCTTCGCGTTGTCGCGGCCGCCGAAGCTATTGGTTACCATGCAACGGGCCTGCTCAAGCAACGCGTCACTGAAGTGAAGCAGTGCACTTTGGGCTTCCTCCTGCAAAAGCATGAGGATGATTTCTACAGGGCGCTGGGTGTGGAACTGCAGAACGCCACTAGAGCCGCAACAGACATTCGCGGCAAGGCCGTTGTTGAATTCATGGATGTGCTGGTCCCTTCATTCATTGCTACTAGAATACGCGAAATGGGTGCTCGGGTGGATGTACTTGCTGTTGTTGCCGTTGACCATCCTTTGGTGAACCAAGCGGTTGAAGAACTTGTGGCAAAGGGCAAGCCCGTGTTCACATTGCTGAGTGATCTCACAACGCCGGCGCGCGCTGGCTATATTGGCGTGGATGCGCGCAAAACCGGCAGAACTGCCGCGTGGACAATATCTCGGCTTGCCAAAAAGACTGGTAAGGTCGGCATTCTTTTGGGCAGTCACCGCTATCTTAGCCAGGAAACGGCAGAGATCAGTTTTCGAAGTTACATGCGCGAAAACGCTCCGGAGTTCCAATTGCTGGAACCTCTGGTCAATCTGGATGACCACAGGATTGCCTATGAGGCGGTGGTTGACATGGTTTCCAGCAACGAAGACCTTGTTGGCATTTATATGTCAGGCGGCGGCGTTGAAGGTCTGGTGCGGGGACTGCGGGAGGAAAAGGCAGGTAACCGCATCATTGCAGTCTGCAATGAGTTGATGCCGATCACGCGCAACGCATTGATCGACGGAACAATTGATATGGTTCTGGCGACTCCAACTGCCGTTCTGGCGTCCTATGCGGTTGATGCAATGACACGGGCCTCAGCTTCAGAACGGCCGGAAACCAAAAACATCGTCCAATTGCAGGCTGAAATTTACGTGAGTGAAAATATCTGATGTTTTCTATCAGTTCATCGATCTGAAACAATGATAGATTATGATAGGTTCTTTATCAATGCCCTGCGGAGTGTTTGACTCTCTCCCGCAATGGAATATCCTATCCAAATTAGGGCTAAGATGTTTCAAATATTCCATCTTGGTTCCTGCGTGTCAGAAAAGCACCAAAAATAAAGTGCATCTGGCAAAGGGAGGATCCAAGTGTTTTTCACATTTTGACCAACCATGACTTTTTACGCCTTACCCCACACTGGGGCCGTTCCGGCTAATCATGGGTGCTACCGGACACTCTTACGGAGGAGTTACTGATATGAAAAAATTTATTCTTGCAGCCGCCATGACAGCCTTGATGTCCAGTACAGCATTTGCTGGCAACATTGGCGTATCAATGGCCAACTCGGACACGTTCCTTACGGTTCTTCGCAAGGGTGTTGAAGCAGCAGCTGGTGCTGCCAACCAACCCGTTCAAATCGAAATTGCTGACGACGATGTATCGAAGCAGTTGAGCCAGGTTCAGAACTTCATCGCCTCCAAGGTGGATGCGATCATCGTGAATGCTGTTGACACATCAGCAACGGCTCCCATGACCAAGGCTGCCAATGATGCAGGCATTCCGATCGTGTATGTCAACCGTCGCCCAGATGACGTGGATGCTCTCGGTCCAAAGGGCGCATTTGTTGCTTCCGACGAAAAAGATTCCGGCACACTCCAAACCGTGGAAGTCTGCAAGCTTGTCGGTGGCAAGGGTGACATTCTGGTGATGCAGGGTGACCTCGCCAACCAGGCTGCCGTTCAACGCACCAAGGACATTCATGAGGTTCTTGCGACCGATGCCTGCAAAGGCATGAAGATCATTGACGAGCAAACAGCTGGTTGGGATCCTGTCAAAGCACAGGATTTGATGACAAACTGGATCGCAGCCGGCCACAAGCCCGTTGCCGTGATCGCCAATAATGACAACATGGCAATTGGTGCCATCAATGCCATGAAGGCTGCCGGTTGGGACATGAAGAATGTCGTTGTCGGTGGTATCGACGCAACGCAGGAGGCACTTGCCACCATGAAGGCTGGCGATCTTGACGTGACGGTGTTCCAGGACGCTGCCGGTCAGGGCGGGGGTGCTGTGAAAGCAGCCATGATGCTTGCCAAGGGTGAAAAGGTTGATGCGAAGGTGATGATTCCCTTCCAGCTCGTGACACCTGCCAACATGGGCGACTTCATGGCCAAGAACTAATCGACAATTCTGGGGAAGTGCGCCACTATCAAGTGGCGCACTTTTTTGTGAGGTACGATGGTTAGTCCCGCAACGATCAAGGTTGTCCGCGAAAGTGGTGCGGTCCCCGGTTCGGAATATTTGCTGGAGGTCGATGATGTCCGCAAGGAATTTCCCGGCGTTGTTGCCCTCGACAATGTGAAACTCAAACTGCGGCGCGGTACCGTGCATGCCTTGATGGGCGAAAATGGTGCGGGCAAATCCACGCTGATGAAAATCGTGGCCGGCATCTACACGCCGGACTCCGGCACTTTCAAACTGCGCGGACAAGACATTCGCCTCAAAAATCCACTGGATGCTCTCGAGAATGGCATTGCGATGATCCATCAGGAGTTGAACCTGATGGGACCGATGACCGTTGCCGAAAACATCTGGATCAGGCGTGAACCAAAAAACCGTTTTGGATTCATTGATCATGGTGAAATGACACGGCGCACGGAAGAATTGTTCACGCGCCTCAACATCGATATTGATCCCATGGTGGAGGTGCGCACACTGAGTGTGGCCAACCGCCAGATGGTGGAAATCGCCAAGGCTGTTTCCTTTAATTCTGACGTATTGATTATGGACGAGCCAACGTCTGCGCTTACCGAACGTGAGGTGGAACACCTCTTCCAGATCATCCGTGCGCTGAAGGTTGACGGCAAGGGCATCATCTATATCACGCACAAAATGAGTGAACTGTTCGAGATTGCCGATGAAGTGTCGGTGTTCCGTGATGGTAAATACATCGCCACCAAGCTCTCGAGCGAGGTAACCCGCGACGACATCATCCGCATGATGGTGGGCCGCGAAATTTCGCAGATGTTTCCAAAGCTCGATGTGCCGATTGGTGATGTGGTTCTGTCCGTCAAAGGTTTGTCACTGAATGGCATTTTCAAGGATGTGTCATTTGATGTGCGGGCGGGCGAGATATTGGGGATCGCAGGCCTTGTTGGCTCTGGACGCTCCAATATTGCGGAAACAATTTTTGGTGTCACACCTGCCAATGCGGGCACCATTTCAATCAATGGAAAGGACGTGCGCATGTCGTCGCCTTCCGTTGCCATGGCGAATGGCATGGCGTTCCTGACGGAGGACCGCAAGGAAACGGGATGTTTCCTGCTGCTCGACATTCAGGAAAACACCCAGATGGCCGTGCTGCAGAACAAATATGTCAAAAACGGTTTTATCCAACAGGCCCAGTTGTCAAAAGACTCGGCTGACATGGCCAACACGCTGCGGGTGCGAACGCCTGACATGCAGGAACCGATCATCAATCTTTCCGGCGGCAACCAGCAAAAGGTTTTGATCAGCCGCTGGCTTCTCACCAAGCCCCGCATTCTCATTCTGGATGAACCGACGCGTGGCATTGATGTGGGTGCTAAGGCGGAAATTCACCGGCTGGTTTCCGAACTTGCGCGGGATGGCGTGGCGGTGATCATGATTTCATCCGAGATGCCGGAGGTTTTGGGCATGAGCGACCGGATCATGGTGATCCACGAAGGACGCGTGACAGGTTTTCTTGATCGCAGTGAAGCTGACCAGGTTAAAATAATGGAATTGGCCTCTCATTAAGGGTGGCAGAGGTTGAGGACGCGATGACGACGACATCTGAGACAGGAACTTCAAAGATAGGCATCACAAAAATCCGCCGTTTGCCACCGGAGGTGTCCATTCTTGCGGTGCTGTTCGGCATTATTCTGGTATTTGAGCTTTTGGGATGGTTTAAATGCCAATGGGATCCCAACAGCTTGTGCGAAAGTTTCCTCGCCAACAAGCAGCGCCTTTCCATCATCGTGTTGCAGGTTGCGGTGACGGGCATCATCGCCGTTGGTGTGACGCAAGTGATCATCACGGGCGGTGTGGATTTGTCGTCAGGTTCGATGGTGGGGTTCATCGCCATGGTGGCTGCGAGCCTTGCGCAGTCCGCCAGCAACAGCCGTGCCGTATTTCTGGCGCAGGGCTGGGTTGATCTCAATCCGATTTTCCCGATTGTTGCAGGCCTCGCCCTTGGTGCGTTGCTCGGATTGGTCAATGGATTTCTGATTGCCAAGACCAAAATTCCGCCCTTCATCGCCACACTTGGCATGATGGTGACGGTGCGCGGCTTGGCGAAGTGGTACACGCTGGGCCAGCCCATTGCCTTGCTGAATGAACGCTTCACGTGGTTTGGCCAGAGCTTTGATGTCGGCGGGTTTCCGGTGCCGCGCCCGGTGATCGTTTTTATTATTGTGGCAATCATCTGCCATGTGGCTTTGACCTATACGCGCTATGGCAAATTCACGTATGCCATTGGTGCA
Source organism: Rhodobiaceae bacterium (assembly GCA_031417195.1). GTDB lineage: Bacteria > Pseudomonadota > Alphaproteobacteria > Rhizobiales > Aestuariivirgaceae > Aestuariivirga. Next base: position 16,655 of record JANOVC010000046.1, on the reverse strand, counting down.
AATCCGCAGGCAGCACGTGTTTCCGGCATCAATATCGGCAACCATTTGATGAAGGTTTATGCGGTGGCAGGGCTTCTCTCTGGTCTTGCTGCCGTGATGACGGCTGCGCGCGCGCAATCGGGACAACCCGGCATGGGCGTTGCTTACGAGCTTGATGCGATCGCCGCGGCGGTTATCGGCGGCACGTCGCTGGCCGGTGGTGTTGGCCGCATCACGGGCACATTTATCGGCACGATCATTCTGGGTGTGGTTACGTCTGGCTTCACGTTCCTGAAAGTGGGTGCTTATTATCAAGAAATCGTCAAAGGCATTATCATTGTGGCCGCTGTGGTCATTGACCAGCATCGCCAGAACAAGCGGCGGAAGACGAGCTAAGCGGCGATCTGAAACGCCGCAAGCTTCTGGCGGTAGCTCAAAGCTTCGGCGATGTGAAGCCTCGAGACCTGGTCGCGGCCATCGAGGTCTGCCAGGGTTCGCGCCACGCGCAACACCCGGTGATAGCCGCGCGCTGACAATCCCATGGCATCTGCCGCGTCACGCATGAGTTTGAGGCCTGCCGGATCGGGCTGGACGATTTCCTCGAGCAATGAACCATCAGCTTGTGAGTTGAGCCGTAAATGCGCCACGCCAAGTTTAATGAAGCGGTCTCGCTGTCTCTGGCGGGCGGTCGCTACACGTATTGCCACATCAGCGCTGGATTCTTTTGGCGCTGGAAGCGTGAGATCGGAAATGCGCACAGCAGGCAGTTCGATTTGAATGTCCATGCGGTCAAGCAGTGGCCCTGAAATGCGCTGCTGATAATCGGATGCGCAGCGCGGACCTTTGCGGCAGGTGTGGCCCGGAGCTCCTGCCATGCCACACTTGCAAGGGTTCATGGCGGCGATGAGCTGGAAGCGGGCAGGGTAGGTCACGTGGTAATTGGCGCGGGCAACCACAGTCTCGCCTGTCTCGAGGGGTTGCCGCAAACTTTCCAGAACGCGGGGCTGGAATTCGGGGAGCTCATCGAGGAATAACACGCCGTGGTGGGCCAGTGCCATTTCACCGGGCTTGGCTTTCAGGCCACCGCCCACAAGGGCTGGCATGGACGCTGAATGATGGGGCGCGCGAAAGGGTCTTCGTTGCGAAAGCTTGCCATCCTTCAGTTCACCACCAAGCGATGCCACCATGCTCACGTCGAGCATTTCGCGTGGGTCCATCGGTGGGAGAATTGAGGCCATGCGTTGGGCCAGCATGGATTTGCCAGCACCTGGTGGTCCCACCATCAGCAAATGATGCCCACCAGCTGCGGCGACTTCGAGTGCGCGCTTGCCGCTTTCCTGTCCTTTGATGTCACGCAGGTCCGGCAACACGCCGACTTCGGGCGCAAGGGATGGTTTTGGGGCGGAGAGGACTTGCGTTCCTTTCACGTGGTTGATGAGCTGGATGAGATTTTCGGGTGCCAGGATATCTATATCCTCGCCACCCCAGGCGGCTTCCGCACCCGATGCCTTGGGGCAGATGAGACCAAGCCCACGGCCATTGGCAGAAATTGCGGCAGGCAAGGCACCGGCCACCGCCATCAGCGAGCCATCAAGGGCAAGTTCTCCCATCACCACGTAGCGGTCCAGAAAATCCGGTGGCATGACACCGAGGGCGGAGAGAATGGCGAGTGCGATGGGCAGATCAAAATGGCTGCCTTCCTTGGGCAAATCAGCCGGGGAAAGATTGACCACGAGGCGTTTTCCCGGAAGCCCCAGGCCAATGGCATAGAGGGCGGCCCGCACGCGCTCGCGGCTTTCGGCGATGGCCTTGTCGGGCAGGCCCACCACATTGAACAGCACCTGACCTGAAATGAACTGCGCCTGCACATCAACGGCCACAGCCTCAATGCCCTGAAATGCCACCGTCGCCACCCGTGAAGTCATCGCCCATTCCCCTGCCAACAAAAACAAGACGCTAACCCAGATCAAAATCCGTCGCAAGAACAATTAGTGAACAATATTTTCACCGTCCTGGACAAGGCTTGCATCTATGCGCGATTGAAAGGTGCACAATAATGAATTTAGATGAGAGACGGCTGGGATTGCGCTGACAAGCGGGCAACCACGGTGGCAAGTGGAGCCTGTCTTGGGCCTTGATTTTTCCACACCTACAAAATAAGTACTAGATAGTTTAGAGCGGAAACTTGGTTAAATTTCATTTTACCGTGGACAATCCGCAAATTCTTTTTCAAGTGTAACCCAGAGCGACTTTTCACGCTCTCGCCCGAAAAAGAAAACCCATTATCTCATTGAGATAACGGGTTTTTATTTGGTTGCGGGAGCCAGATTTGAACTGACGACCTTCAGGTTATGAGCCTGACGAGCTACCGGGCTGCTCCATCCCGCGCTGATAACACAGGCGGTGTGTAGCAACCATGTGGGGGCTTGGGAACCCCTATTCGATGTTTATTTGCGAATTTGCCATAAATGTTGGAAATTGTGTCTCTGATTTACACAGGATCGACATGACTGCCTTGAAGCACCCCCAAATCCTGATCGTGTTGCACCAGGAAACCTCTACGCCTGGGCGCATTGGCATGATGCTGAAGGCCATGGGATTTGTCCTTGATATTCGCAGGCCTTTCATGGGCGACGCACTGCCGCCTAACATGGAAGAGCATGACGGTGCCGTTGTATTTGGCGGTCCGATGAGCGCCAATGATAATGAGCCATGGATTGCACGCGAGATTGACTGGATCAGCGTGCCGCTCAAAGAGCAGAAACCATTTCTTGGTGTGTGCCTGGGGGCACAGATGTTGTCCATGCATTTGGGTGGGCGTGTTGGGCCACACCAGGACGAGCGGGTTGAGATTGGTTACTATCCCATTCATCCTGTAAATGGCGGTGACGGCATCACTGACTGGCCCACCCAAGTTTACCAATGGCACCGTGAAAGCCTGACGCTACCCACTGATGCCAAGCTTTTTGCAACGGGTGAGCATTTCGAAAACCAGGCCTATCGCTATGGGTCTTCGGCATATGGCATTCAATTCCACCCTGAGGTCACACGTCTTACGATGCATCGCTGGGTGGTGAAAGCGGCACACCGGTTTTCACTTTTGGATGCGCAAGGGGCCGTTGACCATCTCAACGGAAATCTCATTCATGATGCCGCTGTCAAGATTTGGCTTTCGCAATTTTTGGAGCGCTGGCTTCATCAAGGTGCCAAAATGAAACAGAAACCCGGCAAACTGGTCGAAGCGGCACAGTGAATAAACCGCCTGTTAAGCACTTTTCCTGTGCTTGGAAACCCTTTCGAAACTCTGTTGCTGCATAGTGGCATCAAGACATGGATATCCTTCGCGGGGTTGTGTCTGGGTCAGTCCGGGATAATGTAATGCGTACCTGGGCTCCAAGTGTTTGCGGGGAGCTTCCTGTCGAAGCTCCCCGTTTTTTATTTCAGCCATCATGCAGACAAGACAAAGCCGCGGTTTCCAGTCAAGAAAATCGCGGCCCACTCAATTTCTATCCAAACCCACCGCCGGTACATCCGTGGTCGGCAGGCCTAGACGAGATTTTGATTTAGTCAGCCTTTTGCAGGCGATCTGCTGAAGACTTGCCGGTGCGCTTATCAACGGCGATTTCGTAAGAAATCTTCTGGCCTTCATTCAGGGTGCTCATGCCAGCGCGTTCAACCGCGCTGATGTGCACGAAAATATCCGTGTTGCCGGAGCTTGGTTGAATGAAGCCGAAGCCTTTTTGTGAATTGAACCACTTAACGGTACCTGTTTGCATATTACTTCCTTTCAAGACGATAATGCGTTCGGTTTTTACGTACACTGCGCACGCAACAACCTTTTCGATGTTTTGGTAGGGTTTGGGGCTAACGCATCTTGAAGGTAAAAATGCACAGCCGAGCCAGTCGGCCGAAACTCGATAGCAGACATATGGACGCATTTACCGCAAAATACAAGTCCTAATAATCATGTTCTTTCAAGCCGGGGAACGCACGATGGTTTTGATAGATCCGCGACGGTTATTTGACTTTTCTGCAATCTTTGTATCTTGCGCCATGATAACGGTCTTTGCACCCTCATCCCCGTCAGAATCTTCAAGTTCACTTGCTGCAACCCTGCGACGGGAACTTTTGGTTCCGTCCTCATAAATCACGTCGAACAACACGAAACTGTCGTCAATGCGGGGTTTTTTCTTGGCCATGAGCTTGCTCCTCGTTCACCATAAGCCCGGCGCAAAATCAAGATGCGCGGGTTGAGGATCATCTGTTGGCGGCACGTTTGTTCCCATTTTAACCAATTGTCGAGGATTTTCCGCGTTAGGTTGGTTATGCCATTTCCTGCAACCTTTATTCATTGATTGACGTAAAATATCCATGCGCACACTCCTTCTGAGCATCAGTCTTGTTTTACTCGTCTGTGCCATCGCTTATCATTATGCAGGATTGCATATTTTCAACGCGCTGGTTCCCCAGGATAAAAATACCGAGCTTGTCGCAGAGGCAGTTTCCTATGGCCCTGAAGAGCGTCAACAGCTCGATATCTATGCTCCGCGTGGCGCTTCGACCCCTTTGCCCATTCTTCTTTTCATCCATGGCGGTTCATGGCGGGATGGTGATCGCGGGGGGTACGAATTTGTAGGACGCACATTTGCAGCACAGGGCTATCTCACGCTGGTGATGAACTACAGGTTGGTGCCAAAACACCCGTTTCCGGATTTTGTCGCAGACGTGGCGCGCGCCATTGCCTGGGCAGAAAAGGACGGGCAAAAATTTGGTGGCGATCCTGGCCGCATTTATGCAGTTGGCCATTCAGCGGGTGGTTACAATCTTGCCATGGCGATACTCGATAAAGACTATCTCGACGTGGCCGGAGTGGATCCTGTTTCGCTCCGTGGTGTGGCGACCATGGCTGGCCCGTTTGATTTTTTGCCTCTTGATACCAAATCAACCATTGATGCATTTGGCCAAGCGCCAGATTTGGCGGTAACACAGCCGATCAATTATGCCCGGCCAGATGTTCCCCCTTTCCTGTTGATGACGGGAACGGATGACACGACGGTATACCCTCGCAACAGCCGCGCTTTGGCAGCCAAACTGCGGGAAAAGGGTGCCCGTGTTGAATTGCGTGAATATCAGGGCATGGGGCATGTTGGTATTTTGCTGGCGCTGGCCAAGCCATTTCGGAAACCTGCATCACCTGTGCTGGAAGACATCATGGCATTTTTTGCAAAACAAAAATTTTAAAGCAGAAAGTTTTGCTGCCTTGCTTTTTTCACTCATGAAAACTCATAGGGATAGAATTCTTTGACAAGAGACCGCTCAAAAAATGTTTTGGGAACCGAGCTGGATGTGTGCTCGCTGGATCCCATGACGGGATATTACCGTGATGGGTTTTGCAACACGGGTGCATCTGATACGGGTACACATGTGGTGGCGGCAACAATCACACAGGCGTTTCTGGATTTTACGCGATCACGCGGCAATGATTTGCAAACACCTATTCCTGAATATGGTTTTCCCGGCCTGAAACCAGGCGATGGCTGGTGCCTTTGTGCGCTGCGGTGGCTGGAGGCCGAAAAAGCCGGGGTGGCACCACCGATAAATCTCAAAGCTACACACGAGAAAGCGCTGGACTATATTTCCATCGAAACACTCAGGAAATATCAACGTCGTTAATCCAACTCCTCATCATGTTGAACCTGTTTTTTGGTGTCGCTGCGAAGGCGTTTTTGGTGTTTGGTTTTTCGGCCTGACACGCGTTTGCGCCAAGCCCGAAAGCTTCCCGGTTTGAGATTTGACCGCATGATGGAAATGACCTGCTTTTCAGGGATTCCAAATCGTTTTTCGATGAAGTCAAATGAGACCTCATCGGCCCAGGCCAGGCCAATGACTTCATGTATTTTTTCAGGCGGGCAGTTCACTTTCCCCATAAAGTTCCGATGTCCTTCAAGGTGCAATCCATGAACCGGCCCACGCGTTATCACGGCGAAATATGGCCCGCCGGTGCAGGCCATCACCGAGGTATAGCGTTTCAATTTCTGTCATGCGGCAGACAAGCACTGCAAACGCCATCGGGTCAGAATGCTGGACAAGCTGCTCCGGTTTTTCCATCGGGCTTCCGGGGGCAGGGTGAGCTCCATAAACCTTACGCGCTGTTTCCGGTACCTGCTGCCAATCGGTGGCCGCGGGCTTTCCTGATTTGACTGAGACATTCACCCGCAAGCGAATTTGCAGCCGCGTTTTTTGCTCCCAAATCAGCAGGGATGCGCGGGGCTCCGCCGACAATTCACTTACCTTTGCAGAGCGTAGATCCGTGTGTACCGAAAGCTCAGCCAAACTTTTGTCAACGCCGCGCAAGACGACGATGCGCGCTTCCGGCCCCCGGGCTCCGAGGGTTGCCAGTGTGGGATGCCGGGCACATGCCCTGCGATCTGCCACGCCGCGGTTTAGACGCAGCCACACTTGATCCAACGTCTCTGGCAAGCCTGTCCACCAATCAATCATAGCCTGTCATCTCCACATAGCCTTCACCGGCATGGCTGCCCGAAAACCTGACGGGGCCTTCCCAATAGGGAATTTGTGTGGCCATCCACGCATTTGGGTTCAGGGCTTTGGTTGTGACATCCACGCCATGTGCCGGCAGCTCCACGCGCCAGCGAATGGGCATGGCGCGCCCTTCGACAGTTGCGGTCTCCAAGGGGGTTACCCTCATTGTATCAGGGGACTGGGTTTGCGGTTTGCCGTCGGCACCAATCCATGTCGCGGACGTAAATCCAGCGCCTGCATCACGCAGCCGAAATCCCATCAGCTTTTCACCGTTGTCAAAATGCAAGGAAAACCAATCCCAACCCGTTTGATCAGCCGACAAGGGTTGCGATGACCACTCATGATCAAGCCATGCCTTTCCTGCTACTGTCACAGCACCGCTTGGCAAATTCAACGTTCCTGAAACATCATAAAATGGCTGTGAATAATAATAGCTGGCCTGGCCCTTCGCGGATTTCACGGAGTAGCCGCGTTGGCCCTGCGGTACCACCGGGCCTTTTGCGGTGAGTGCCAGAGTATATGAAAAATCTTCCCCTGTGGCTTTCAGGTCAAGTTTTGAAATCGCATCTGTTGAGGCGAGTGCCTGACTGCTCATTTGCCAATCATCAATCCAGGCCGAAAATGGCGCGATGCCAACGCCCGCCTGTCCGATGCCTCCACGTGCAAGTCTTTCAGCAACAAAGTGCTGCCTGGCTGTTGTGAGGCCCGCATGCCCCATCCACAGCTGCGGGGTTGACCATCCCGTGCCGCCACTTGCTGCAAGGCTGGTGCGAAACAGCGTCCACTGTACGCCATAATCAGCGCCGTCGGCTGCCTGGAGATTGGCCGTTACATACCACCATTCAATACGGTAGCCTGCATGGGGGCCGTGGTCATTCGGAAAAACAAACGATGTGCCGGGTTTCGGGATTGAAAATCCGTCCACCTTTTCACCCAGTCCAGCGAAGCCCTGGCCAAAAGCCGCAGACACCATGCAAAGCCAAATCAACAATACCCTAGCGCTCATTGGCAAATACCTTCAATAAATCCGATGGGGAGCTCATTGCCAAACGCCTCACGGGCACTGCCGCCGCAAGGCCTGACGCCAACAACCCCAGAGCGCCAAGCCATGCCCATTCCCGGGGAAAAACATACATGGGCAACCGCCAGCCAAAAGCCTCAACATTGACCACTGACAACAGGATCCAGGCCAGTGCCAAGCCCAATGGCAGGGCCGCAATCATGGTGAAAACCGCCAGCAAGACGCTGCGCCAAAACTCCAGCCATGCGAGATGGCGACGGGTCAGGCCCATGGCCCAGACCGGCGCGAGTTGTGGCAACCGCATTTCCGCCAATGTCATGAGACTGGCGAACATCGCAATGCCTGCAACACCGAGGGTCAATACATTAAGAGCAGCTGTCACGCTGAACGTGCGCTCAAAGACATTCAGTGAAAATTTCTTGAGATCTGCCTGGTTGACGACATTTTGTTGGGGCAAGTTGAATTGCGCGCGCAATTCATCGGCCAATGCGACTGCTTTTTCCGGTGCTACCCGAACGGCATAGCGCAGTCGCCTGATATCGGTGTAGTGCGATACAAGTTGATTTACGCCGATGATGGCCTGGCCAACCGGGTTGCCATAGTCGGAATAGATGCCAACAATGTGTGTCTGCCATCCACCGGGCAGTTTGATTTGGTCGCCGAGGCCCAAATGCCCGCGTCGCGACAACTGCTCGTTGACAAGCACTCCTTCACCCGCTGCGATCTTGTCCCATGCCGCGGGGAGGGCAGACAGCATGGGCCATTTTTCGCGGTAGGTCGCATGGTCAGCCACGCCAAACACCTGTGCGGGCTGTCCGTCAATTTTTCCATCAATACTCCAGACCGGGAGCACGGCTGTGCTGCGCGGTGCAAGCCACGCGCGCATTGCTTCTGCCTCGGTGTCGGTCCTGCCTGAAACGTAAAGCTCGGATGCCAGCCGCTGTTCAAGATAGCCTGTGAATGTCAACCGGAAGCTTGATACCATTGTTCCGACGCCCACATTTGTGGCCAAGGCCAGAAGCAACGCCATGAGCGCCATGGACTGTCCTGACAATTGATGGCGCGTGTCGGCCCAAAACCAGACAGCCAACGGCCCACGCGCCAAATGGCCACCGAGCTTGAGCAAGCCTGACAGCATAAGTGGCAGCGCCAGCGAGGCACCGAGCAGCATGGTGCCGAGAATGGCAAAACCGGCGATGAGGCCAGAGCCAAAACTGGCAAGGACCGCTGCCAGCAACAACAAGATGACGGCCATGCCACCTTGCCAGCGCAACACCCTTTGTGATGCCTTTGCCCAAGCGCGGGGTTGCGCAGGTGCCAGAATTGGCAAGTGCCAGACCTGCCAAAGATTGTGCGCTGCCGACAGAAGCGTGCCAATGATGGCGATTGAAATACCAGCCAACCACCAGGAGGGGCGAAATGCGAGTGTGCCCGGAAGGTCAACGCCGTAAAGCCCCCGCAGTGTTGCGGCCACATCGGGCAACAGAAAAGAGGCAACGAGGTAACCCAAGGCAACACCGATCAGCCCCGCGACCAATGCCATGATCAACAGTTCAGCAATCAAAATGAAGACGAGCGTGCGCACGGAAAGCCCCAAGGCGCGCAGGGTGCGAAAAACCGGACGGCGCTGTTCAAAGGCCAAACCTATGGCAGAATAAACAATGAATAATCCCACGATGAATGAAAGGTAACCAAAGGCCGTAAGGTTCAGATGAAAGCTGTCGGTGAGCCGCGCAAGATCGCTATTCTGGCCAGGTTCGCGCAGGACCAGATGTGGGGCCAGTTTTTTCAATGGCACTTGTGTTACCGGCTGTGTCTTCCACAGCAAAAGGCGCGAGACCTGGCCTCTCACTTTAAGCAAAACCTGGGCTTGACCGATATCCATGATGACGGTTCCGGGCGGTATGTCATTCACAATTCGCAGGGGTGGTGTTTTCTGACCCGCAAGGCGGGTTGCGGTTTCCTGGTTTGCATACATCAGGCCCGGTGATGCCATGAAGCTCAGCAGCGCATCACCCTTAGCCATAACCACGCCTTGTGCCTGTGGCGGAATGGTCAGGGGATCAATGCCGAGCACACGCAGTTCTACAGTTCCAAATTGCGCCTCACCTTCCAGCACGGGCGAGACAAGCCATCCGCCCCGCCGCAGGTCGATGAACACCTGCTGGTCCATCAGGGAGCCATCTTCCTGGACCAGCTGCGCGAGTTGGTCCTGACCCAATGTTGCCGTTGCTTGGTCATAGCTTGCTTCGGCTTCGGCATTTATGGCTTTCACACCGGACCAAAGTGCCGTGGCCAGCGACAGGCCCAAGAGCAGTGTCAGCAGTTGCAGCGGCTTTCTCACCCAATGCGACAGGAGTGCCGTGAGTGCCGTCATGGTCATCCGTTTACTTGCCCCGATCGCAGCTGCAAGTGATGGTCCATCCGGGCTGCCAAACGCTGGGAATGCGTTGCCATAATCAGGGCCGCTCCGGTTTCTTTCATCATTGACAGCATCAGGTCGAGCACGGCATCCCCGGTTGCCTCGTCCAGATTGCCGGTGGGCTCGTCAGCCAAAACCAGCTTTGGCCTTGCGGCAAGGGTTCGGCCAATGGCCACCCGCTGTTGTTGTCCGCCGGACAATTGTTCCGGGTAGCGCTTGAGAATTTTCGACAATCCCAATCTTGCAATGATCGTGTCCAGCCAGACAGCATCATGGCGGCCAGACAGATGGGCGTGAAAAGCGAGATTTGATGCGGCATCCAGTGAAGGGATCAAGTTAAACTGTTGAAAAATGATGCCAACCGTTCCACGCCGAAAGGCTGCAAGGGCTGCTTCATTCAGGCCTGCAATATTGGTATCGCCGATATGAATTTCACCTGCATCGGCATGGTCAATACCTGCAATCAAATGCAGGAGCGTGCTTTTTCCACACCCGGATTCACCGCTTAACGACAGGCTTTTTCCAGCCTCCAGTGAAAAACCAACCTTGCGCAGAACCTGTAATTTTCCTTCCGCTGTAGGATAGGATTTGTCAATCCCGTGCAGCCTCAACAGCATGTCGTCTCATTATTCAGTATCACCAACTTTGCCGCCTCACTATCCGCCGCGTTTTTACTGTTTTACAACATCCAATATACGCTGAATTTGCTGGCTTGGACCTGCATTTATTTTTTGCGGCTGACATCGGCAATGGGAAGAGGTTATTTTTGTCAAATGGATACGTTGCGGCAGCGCAGCAGGTCCTTGTGATACTCCGTGGGAAGGGCCATTGCCCCGTTGACCTTTGTCCGCCTCGTCAGCTTTGACATTGCACCTCGGATAACTGTTGCGGTCACTGGCATGGGCAATGATTGCGCACTGGCTGTGGTTTGGAAAGGGTGGTCAAAGATTCGACATGCGCTTACAACATGTGGGCCATAGTCTTATTTAATGCACTGTCACCATAATTCTGTAATCCTATGAGCGTTGAGACACAGATCCGCCTCTTGTGAAACCGGTGTTTTCCAGTTTCGCATTGGCGTAGCGGATGATGGTGCCTCAGGAGGTATCGAGCTTCATGGCCTCGCGGGCGAAGTAGTGGCACTCGTGGAGGATCCTGTCGATCTCACGGGTTTTGCGGCGGAGGTAACCGGGAGGATAGCCCGGGCGCATGGGATAGCGCAGTTTCAGATGGTATATGGTTGCCCGCTTTTGCCGCCAGCGGGCCAATCGCTTGGCCTGGTGCGGGAGATCATTCAGGGCTGACGTGAGGGCCTGGAGCCTGCGGATGATGCGGGCGGCATCCATGAGCCCATCGGATGGTTGTGGGGCGGATGGACGCGGTGTCGGCCCGAAGGTGATCACGCGGTGGCCATCGGGGCCAAAGAAATGAATGCGCGGCACAACCCGCGGACCCTTTGTCTTGCGCTGCCTGCGATTGAAGTTCTTGCGCGTATCAAACAGCGGGAAGGAACACCGCGACTTCTCGCCCTTGCCGGTGATGGGACCTGCAGGCTTTGACCGTGCAGGCACAGGCTTCACCACAAGGCCATGGGCTGCAATGACGATCAACCGCCGGACAGCAGACTCTGTGGGCCTGAGCAGGCGCAACACGCGGCGGTACACGCCGGGAGAAAGCCGCGTTGCCAGCCCCAGCATGGCAAACAGGGTGTCGATGACGGGTTTGAGGGCTGTGCTGTTGAGTGTGATGACGCCGGCCCAGTCCACGGTGGTTCCTTCAATCCAGTGAATGGAACATAGCTAGAACAATAATACTCCTATGTCAAGGACTAAAATCGTGTCCCGCCCTCTCCATCATCGGCCTTGAACCAATGACCCAGAAGCTGCAACGGGGCACAGTCTGGGTGGCAGGGTTGATCCCCGGATCAAGTCCGAGGACTGCCATGGAGAGAAATTGGGGAATACAAATGCGGGGATGACGGAGGTGGAGTGACGTTTCGTAAACAAAGGGAAGCGGTCACTTTGTTTACCGCGGTCAAGTATTTTACTCCTCATTCTCTCCATCACCGCCCTTGAGGCGGTGAACCAGTGTCTCAACGGGGCAAAGTTTTAAAACAAAGGGAAGCGTCCACTTTAATTTTACGGGGCAAAGTTTTAAAACAAAGGGAAGCGTCCTTTTTGGTTCCTTAGCGTCCCTTTGGTTCCTTGGTTTCTAGCTAATCCGACTGGTCAGTTGATTTCGCGCTGCAGGCAAAATTAAAAAGTGACCTAACTCGCCTTTCAAGTACTTTTCGGTCAGGCCGCTTTCACTTGCAAGAATCTTGAGACCGGGAGCAATGGTTTTGTGCAAGTGATCGCGAAAAGTGTCGATAAAAGTTTTGAAATATTCTGAATTGGAGCAATCTCCAGCATCAATAATTTCGGGTCTGAGCTGAGGGAACAACCTCTCCAGTCTACCATAAATATGTGATTTTTCGACTCTGTGGCTTATGTCTTTTGAAAGTGCGCTTAAACAAAATCCAACGTCGAAATACAAATGATCGTAGGCAGATGTATAACCGATCAAGGCTACAACTTCAGGAGCTTCCCAGATTTGGATACCACCATGCGGCTTGAAGCCCTCATCCTTGAATAGGGCTTTCATGATCTTTCGGGCTTCTGTTGTGTTTGTCACGCCATCATCGCTATGGTTGATAAGTATCAATGAACGTATCGAAGGACTTGTCGAACATCTGCTCTAACTCCCGTCTGTATCGTTCAATTTGTCTTTCACCACGTTGTATGGCGCGCGGATTGTTGGGTTTCAACTCGCGAACGATACCTTTTTCTACATCTAAGGCGTCAGGTTTTCTACGGCTTGGAAGCCGAAAATTGGTGTCATAAGCCTCACCAACAGCAGCCCTGTAATTCTTATGCGCCAACTTCCCACGGGCCGTGGCCGTTGTTTCACCACCAAATTGATTAGGACGGCACAAAGTTGAATCACGCAACTCTCGAAGTTGACCCTCTAATATTTGATTTTCACGTCTTAGGCCTTCGAATCTTCTTTGCTGATTGGGACTTATGTTCTCCAATCGTGAGGGGCCACGGAAACTCGGGTTGTATCGTTGAATATCCCGAATTAGCTCTGCTTGACGACCATACAGTGCGTTGTTCCAACTCGCCCAAGGACTACCAGTAGGAGATGGCCGAGGGCCACGTCGGCTATGCCCATTCGCATCGGAGAAGTTTATCGGATCATTGCCGGAATACGCATATCTGTTGATATCAACCTCGGCGATGATGGGGTCCCATGTATCCGGGGTGAGGAAGCGGCCTGACAGGGGGTCGTAGTACCGTGCGTGCAGGTATTGCAGGCCGGTTTCGGGATCGTATCTTTCGTTGATGTAGGCCTTGCCGTTGAGGATGGTGGAGCCGTTGGTGGCCAGCGGTTGGCCGTAGGGGCTGTAGCTGTGGTAGGTGTTGGCAGGGCCGCCGGGCATGTAGCTTACGGCGCGAACGGTGGCGAGGTGGTCCTTAAGGCTGAAGCTTGTGATGGCACCCTCGCGTTTGACATCCGCGAGCAGGTGGCTGGTGAGCAGGCCACTCGGGTTGGCTGTGTTGACGAGGATGTCGGCGTCAGTTCCCATGTAGAAGAAGCTGTTGCCGAGAAAGACCTTGGAGGACCGCTCGCCATCGGGGCCATAGGCCATGGTGGTGGCATTGCCGTTCTGTGTGATGGTGAGAGGGCGGTTTTCGCCATCATAGGTGAAGGCGCGGGAAAGGATGGGGCCGGAGCCATCCACGTCATAGCTTACGGTATTGCCATTGGCGTCATAGCTGACAGGGGTGAAACAAAGGGAAGCGTCCTGTTATCTCAATTGCGTTATCTCCGGCTGCAGGGGCTCAATTTACATCTTGCGGCCATACGCCTTCTGGCCAATTGCGCTTGGCATGGATGATACGCAGTACGTGCAGGGTTTTGGCATCGGGCACCTCATAAGAAATGATCAAAGATGTTTTCGGCACGTAAGCTTCATACGTGCCAAACACCCGCCCTGTGCGGCCTGTGGCTGTTTGGCCCAAGGATATCACGCGCAATAAAATGCGGTCCCGCACCAGTCCGGCATTGCCCGGACTTTCATTGTAAATATAATCAAGATGATGAAAAAAATCCTTTCTGGCCTTCGGTGCCCAGATCACCCGCCGTGTCACGCGCTTTAACCTTGGCGTGCAGCAGCATCCAAATGTGCTTTGGATTGCAGTACAATGTCGTCATGCGAAATCCCAAGCCCTGCCTTGAGTTCAGCCTGGGCCTCCCTGATGCCAAGCACGATCTCTTCCTCAGTTTCCAAAAACTGCATGATCGCCTCCATGCCGAGAAACGACTTTGAACGTCGCGTTTCAGCACTCAAAGCCTCAAGCCGGTCCCGCAAGGATTTGGGCATACGGACGGTTACGGTAACATCTGACACAAGCATCTCCCTAATTCTGCTGAGTTGTGCACATCATAGCAAGTCCTGGACTTAAGACAAGGGTTCATGACATGTGTGGGTGTTCCAAATTGTTGATGCGACAGCAAAGTCGGCAGGGGACTTTTTGGGCGCCGAACGCACCGAGCTGCAAGCAAGGGGCCGGGGCGGAGCCTGCGCGTCACCTGCCCCCGGGCATTGTACTGGGTGTCGGCAATGAACAGGTCGGGCTCGGACGCACTCGTGGGGTTGGCGTTGTCGAGGCTGGCGGAATACCGGGTTCGAATCATGGGAGCAATTACGGCCATACTCAATGATTGCGCACTGGCTGTGGTTTGGAAAGGGTGGCTCAGGGGCGGTAGCTACATGTAGAATATAGTTTATTTAATGCAGCGGCACCGTAATCCCAAAGACAGGCTACGGTGAGTGCATAAAAAGGGAAGCGTCCTTTTTGTTTCTCCTGGCTGCGGTCATCGGCATGGGTAATGATTGCGCACTGGCTGTGGTTTGAAAAGGGTGGTCAAAGACTCGGCGCATACAAAATATAGACTATAGTCCTATTTTATGTAGCGTCACCGTAACCTATTACTGCAACTCAACATTGCTTTTCTCAAGCAAGATATGAAACTTCGAAATCCAACCCGCTAAGCCTCTCTGCAATTACCAAATGCCGAGCTTTGGCAGAGATCAGTATCAGTCTTTGTGGCCTAAGCATTCCCTCTCTTATGCCAACAAACTGCTTTGTTACAGCAAAGTCAGCGGTGCAGAAATCCTTTTCGCTTATTGTCAGTTCAGAAATGACATTCAGGCCAATATAGTGGCCTTTCACACATTGATATTTACCAGCGGCATCAATATCCAAGGGGCTAATTCCGAGAGCCGTCGGCGGCAAAATCTCGACCGGTTCGCTTACGAACCGAGGCTGATACCATCGTTCATCAGCCACCTTTGTTTTCACTCCGTTGTAGACCGGGTCAAACTCTACGCCCTTAATACCAGCACCTCGAAACACGCCCACCGCTCTGCTCGAGAAAACAATTTCGTCAGTAATAGTCCGTGCAAAGTCTTTTTTCTTTGGAATGGCTGAAACTCTGATACGCAAGGAGCTGGTTTGAGTTGCACCAGTTCCACAAAGTGAGCAGGCAGACGGTTCATCGTAAACCGTACCGGTCTCTTCACCCGCAGGGTCGAAAACTGATTTGATTTTTACCTTAAAAACGCGAGCCTTACTAATTTCATTTGTGCTATACTTTCTTGTAACATTCCAAGAGAAGAGCAAACTCCTTCCCACTTTCTTCTGGTTGTCGTGGGCTAATTGAAGCTTTTGCATAAGCTGTTTATCACTCGGATGTACGGAAACCAGTCGAACACCTTCATGTACTTCCTTGCCTTCGTTGCTACGCAAGAATGACTTGGCTTCTTTTTCACTTAATCGAAACTCGAAAATCTCTTCCATTTTAATTCAGCTCATGGCCCCAGCGGAAAACGTTCATAGACATCACGCATTATATTATCAACCTCCTCTGATGACGGCTTTGGCCCGCCGTAAGACGCTCGGTTACGAAAAGCATTCGTTATTTCTTGATGATATGATCCGTCGAGTGGCGTAGTGGCTCCATTTTTTGCTCCACCCAAATATTGTGGCTTGTTATGGTGGTTCTGAATTTTCCCTGCCAATTTTGGATACTTGGCCTGTGCCGCTTCCATAAGTTTAGCTATATTAGCTTTTGAATATCCTGCTTGCCCGCCAGTCTTGACCTGTCCGAAGACTCCTTTAGTACCACTCAATACGCCCGCTATGCCTGCAGATGAATACCCAAGCAATCCTGCTTTCGAAGTAGGGATTGGCGCATTGTATGCGTCGATCAAGTCCTGTGGAACATTCACAGGGCAGCCCGAACAATCTAGCCTGATTTCCTCAGCTGCAATCCTCTGAGCAGCCAATTCCTTCATCAAGCGAAGATTAGCGCCAGCAAGGAATTCCTTTATTTTTTTGTTTCTTTCGTCTTGAGCTTTCTTGCGGTTTTCCCGCTCCTTTTTGTCTGGTGTGGCAGAACCCGACATATGCCCATTGGCATCACTGTAATTCACGGGATCATTTCCCGCATACGCATATCTGTTGATATCGACTTCGGCGATGATGGGGTCCCATGTATCCGGGGTGAGGAAGCGGCCTGACAGGGGGTCGTAGTATCTTGCATGCAGGTATTGCAGGCCGGTTTCGGGGTCGTAGCGCTCGT
>JANOVC010000045.1:0-13154 GCA_031417195.1 Rhodobiaceae bacterium | reverse complement strand
CCCTTCATCGTCACAAACGGCTTGAAAAACCCCCATTCCTTGTCCGACATCAATCCGCGAACCATAGCTGACCTCCTCAAAGAACAGCTTTGAATCACGCTTCAACTGATTTGGGAACCCACTTTGTCAACACAGCCTAGTGCGACTTTGCTCCCGGACGAGGTTACGGCTTATTTCTCAAATGATAGACGAACTAGGACTAAATTACTGCTAAAATATCCAACCAGACAGTTTTCCGAAAAGGATTCCTTTAAAGTAAAAGACAAACTGATAGTTAAGTTGAAAACCGATGTCGAACCGTTAGAAACACCCCGATATCTTCACATCATGACCCGACGCAATGGGGGCACAACAATCAAGCTTGAACTCAAAGCCGTCTGCGGACACCTCTAGAAATCTATGGAGTTTGCTCATTCGAGCATGAAACCAGCAGCGGCTCAGTAGGGGCTAGAAGCTATAGCTTGCAACAAGGCCACCATTGAACTGGTTGCGCGAGCCCTGATCCTTTACGAGTGGACTGTTGGCCGCATTGTCCAAGAGATAGCTGTATCCACCGCTTGCTCCGATGGAGAAATGCTCGGTCATCCTGTAGTTCAAACCAAGATTTAAACCAACGCTCTTGAAACCACCCTTTGGGCTATACAGGGAATAGCCAGACGCAAGCGCCTGACTGGCGTTGACGCCAAAATAGTCCTGCATGTAATCCTTGTCAGCCCATGTTGCGGCAGCGCCGATCGAGCCCGTGATTTGATCGGTAAAAACCTGGTTGTAACCAACAGACAGATCACCAAACATACCATCCCTGTTTTTACCAAGTTCTTGTGTAAATGTTGCACCAAGAACGATCGGGCCCAAATTATAGTCAAGAAAGCCACCCACATCGGCACCGGACTTTATGTCACCCATCTTGGCTAGAGCCTTGTTGTCTTTATGACTGCGGCCACCGCCATAGCTTATCGTGGGACCCGCCATTATTCCAAGCTCGTTATCAAGAAAACCGAGCGCATTGACCCGCAGCGACACGCCCTCAAAGAAAATAAAATCTCTATAAGAAGCAGATACAGCGGGAATTGGGATGGGCTCGTAATCGTTTGACCCCTCGTAGTCTGGCCCAAATCCCACACCACCCCCAAGCGTAAATGACCAGTCTTGTACGGGCGCATTCTGGGACATCGTTTGGGGCTCAACTTCCCCAGCTATTGCAGCGCTTGACATCACGGTAAACAGCAAACCGGCTTTTGCTGTTAGCCTGAGCGTTGAGGTGTTTGTTTGTGAGTGCAATATGTTTTTATGAGTGGGCATGAATTTTCCTGTTGTATTTCTGATCCGCCACCCTCCAAGTTAGGGTGAGCTGAGGTGCCAACTCAAACCAATTCATGTATCTGATTGTTTCGCAGTGTTTCTGCAGGCACAAGTATCCGCAATCGCTGGGATACAATTGGAAACATCAAGGAAACACAAGCACAGCTATCCGTTGACGATGGATAGATTGTACAAACTGCCTGAACCACAAACACATGATTGTCCGAAAAATTTTTCAAGGGGCTTAAACGTCGGTAAATATGCAAGGCGCGCGTACAGGGATCTCGGCCTTTTTCACAGCCCCAGGCATCCACCTCTTGCATTGGCTTTTTATCCGGGATTTAAGGAAGCCTGTTTCTTTCTTGTCATGCTTTGGCTCGTATTTTCAACTGGTTTTGTTGTCAGGAAAGCGCACAAAAAATCACTTTTCTCGCAAATCTGCGACATGACAAAACTCTGGTTTGACCAGGGGATAGACCCGCCAAGCTATTATTCGCAAAAACTGTTTCTCAAATCACGTCAGCATGATGCTCCACATTACCTTACGAGGTACGAAACAAAAAACGGTTTGCTCATAAGGCTGAACAGCATTTCGCCAAGCCCTTATCCAACGAGCGAGATGAACAACAAAGTCCTCTTTGCCCAATGCTGTGAAAGGTTTGGAATTCCCCATCCCAGGACTTTGCTGACGATCCATAATGGCAATGTTGTTTGGAATTGCAAGGCCAGGGACATCCGACAAGACCTGTTTTGCAAACGGCAGGCAGGAATGGGGGCTGCCGGTGTACAAGCCTTCAGGCATATGAAAACCGGCAGGCACGTGAACGTTGCCGGACAGGAGTTTGAAACCGCGAGCCTTTTGGCTTGGTTAAAGGTGAATTCCCTGCAACACCCGGTCGTTGTTCAGCCATGGTTGAAAAATCATCCTGAAATAGCGGACTTGACGAAAGACTCGTTGATCGCGATCAGGGTCATAACATGCATGAATGAAGCCGGCGTTGCCGAGGTTACGCTTGCCATGTTGCGCATATTGTCAGAGCTGGAGCCCGCTTGGAGCCACTTGCCTGACGAGGAATATGCAGCTCCAATTGATATTGAAAGTGGGCGCATGGGCTTGTTGGCAGGGGACAAGATGTTTACCACCCTCCAACGATATGAATGCCACCCTGTGACGGGCTCGGCAATCAATGGTCGCACTTTGAGCGCATGGCCCGCCATTCGTGATTTGGCCATCAAGGCCCACACAGCATTTCCCCACCGCCTGATGTTGGGGTGGGATATAGCGTGGACACCTGATGGCCCCCTGGTATTGGAGGGGAACACGAATTTTGATGTCATGCTGTTGCAGCGTGTTCATGACGCTCCAGTCAGCAATTCCCGCTTCGGAGAATTGATGAATTACCATCTCGACACGCTTTACCACAGGAAGGTTGAGATGTCGTAGGTTACGGATCTTGTAGCGCCACCGATTTTTGAAAATTATAGCAAGTTGAACAGTTGCTTTAATCTGGGTTGCACAGTGGAAGGCGTTTTTTTTGAGCCGCGTTTTGGTCCAATCACCTCCGGCAGGTTTGCCATTCCTTCGACGTAATTTTTTCCGGTGAATGCGCCATGAGCCGCATGGAAACCCAACGCCCTGTAGACCTCGAATTGTTCTTCAGAGAAAAATTGATCGCCAGTGGTTTCATGCGGAAATGCCGAATAGCGTTTTTTGTAGTCGAGCACATAGTCGTTCTCGTCCCCCGTGAGTGATGATTTTATGTAGATGAGAATGCCTTTTTCGGCTGTGCCATAATCAATTGTGCCGATGGCGACATGGGGATGTTGTGCAAAACGGGAATTATCCGGCTTATGGCTTTTGGCGAAAGCCTCATCGACTGCGATGCTGGCATCGTGAATGGCCCACCATGGAAGATCAATGCGAATGCCGAGATCGATGCGGGCGTGGCGCTCAACAGCCTGCAACGACGGAAATGACAGGCCGGGGTCAGCTTCCGCATCCACAACGATAATCCGTTTGCAGCGCCTGCGGAGCAATTCGTAAAGGCCAAGATTTTCGATATGGCCCCCATCGGTGAGGTATATCTGGTCGCTTTCCTCATTGAGTGAGCTGAACATCTCAAGCAGCAAATAGGGGATCATGAGACTCTTCGCGCGCTTGCCGTCCCCGTCATTCACAAACTTGGGATTTTTCATCCAATAACCCAAGCGGATATTCAACAGGGCAAGGGTTGGCGCGAAACCCCAAACTGTATTCGATCCCATGTTCGACGAAGCTGCCGCCCCGGAAATTGCCATGATTGTTGCAACATCAAGATCAGGAACAGCCTGCTCCAGCACTTCAGTATTTATAAAACCTGTGGCACTGCTTCCGCAGTATTCCTGCGAGAAAAAGAAAAAATCGGCATTGCGGCCGCGCATGTTGGCATAGCGCGAGCCCTGGATATTGAGCGCGGCATTGCTGATGTGAACCGGTGTGAATATTTTTTCGAGCTCACTCATTTTAAGGCTGTCAAGATGCGGAGGTTCAATCGTTTCTCCGTCATCAAGATTGAGTTTTACAATTGGCTTGGGATCAAACAGGAATGTCTTGCTGAGACGGTCGCGGTAAAGGCGGTGGAGGGAGTTCGCGTTGGGCAGAAGAAATATATAGCAGGCCGCAAAAACCACTGTGCCAAACACCGCAAAGATGGACGCCATGGGGTAGGGTGGTTGATACGATGATAAAAATTCCCTTGCACTTCCGGATATAAAATATTCCAACCCCATACGCATCCATTCGGGCCAGTTCCTGTAAAGCTTGTAACCCTGCAAGGTTGTTTCGAGATAGACGATCCAGAGTGTGATTGGCAATGCGAGTGCAGCGATTGCCAGAATGCCCTTTGATACAATCCACTTGCTGATGGCGATGCGGCCTTTCTGGCTTTCCTGTGATTTTATCGCGTCACCCAAATATTTGCTGGCAAAGGCAACAATGGCCGCGAATGGTGCAAGATACACCGGTATGACGGAAATATAGTTTGCGAGTGTGCCCATGTCTCCCACTCCACCGCGAAGTCCACGCAATGCAAGGGGTTGCAATTCACAAAATGCAACGACGATGGCGAGGACGAGCCAAAGTCGGGATATATTGAAAAAGTTTCCCGTAAACTCTGGTCCGCCCATTTTTATGGACCGCCATATTGCCCAACAAACCTGTAAAAAAATTCCGAGGACGATTGTAATTTTAGTCCAGGGAAAACCAGCGAACCAACGTGTATCAATTTTTGTGTCTGCAAGCTTTTGAGTGAACAGGTCCCCGTTGGCAAAGAGTGTGAGAGCCGCGATGACAAGAATTGCACCAAACACCATGGCAATATTGGCAGATATCCCGCGCAAGGTGACTGTAACATCGTCCAGCACGTCGCGAAAACCGCGCGGGATAAGGTAATTGGCATAATTCCTGATATGGCCAACAGGCAGGTTGTCACGCCTGTCATCTTTATCGGTTGTGAAGGGAAAGCGGTGAGGGCTGCTTTCACCAATCGCATTCATGCCAGCCGTCAATGAAAGGCCGATGTAACCACCCCCGGAAACCGTTGAGAGGCAATCGATCTTTTCAATTCCGATATTGCTGTCGAAAGCCTGCAACACACCAAGGCAAAATGCTGCCGAGCGGATGCCACCGCCAGAAAGGGCAACACCTGTAATGTCAATTGGCCCCTTTGGCGGAATGTTGGGTGAAAGTCTTTTTCGCCCGTTTGCACGCCGGTAGGCATTGATCCGGGCTATCTCTGCTTCCTGGACCTTGGCAAAACCATCAGCCTCGGTAACGGATTTTGAATTCACGTCAGATGTCATTTCCATGCCCTTCCAACCGAATGAAATCACAATGACTCATCTGCACCAGGAGTCAATGGCAACGCGGCCATCACCGCCGATACAAAAAATAATCTTGAAACCTGAATTACCGTCACCACCTGTTGTGGCGTAAAGAAATCAGGAGGTATTCATGTCGCAAACCGCATCAGGTACGTTTGAACAGGGTATGGCAGGTGATGGTCACTTTCGCGCTCATTCCAAAAAAGTCAAATCCCGCTGGTCGTTGTTTGAGGTGGCTGCAATGGTCACCGGCTTCGTTGTGTTTTGGCCCTTGGGCCTGGTAGCCCTTTTCCTCAAATGGAAGAATGGTGAAATGTGGCCCGGCGCTGCAACCAGCCAGGTTCCAGGCGGTCCGTGGAAAATGCCTGACATGAGCAAATGGCAAGGGCGTTCCTACGGTTATTCATCTTCCGGCAATGCCGCATTCGATGAATACAAGCGCACACAGCTGGCAAAGCTCGAGGAGCAGCGCCGCCAGTTGGATGAAGAGCAAAAAGCCTTCCGTGAACACCTGTGGAATTTGCGCAAAGCCAAAGACCAGAACGAATTTGATCGCTTCATGGCTGAGCGCAACACCAAGCCTGCGAGTGAAGCACCAACGTCATAAATCAAGAAGCCCGGAAAATGATTTCCGGGCTTCTCTCATTCAGTTTTCATCACGATCCAAATTGCGTGAAGTCATGATCGGTGGATCGACCGGGCGTAACATAGGTCGGCGTTCGGCGAAAACCGGTGCACGTGGTGCCGGGCGCAGAGGAATAGGTGCGCGCGACTGATGCTCGTCGATGCTTTCCATATTCGAATTCAGCTGAATGCCGGTTTCAACCAGTAGATCCTGAGGCCCGCCAATCAGGACCAAATGCTCGGTTTCATCCCGGCGAAGCAGGACAAGACGACGTGTTTCGTCAATTTCATGGTATTCAACAATGCCCAGTCTTTGACCTTTGCGTCCACGCACACGTTTGTGAAGCGACCTGTAGACAAGGATGCCAATGAACAGTGCGGCAAGAAAAACGGCAGCACCAATGATATAGTTTATATAGGGCGTTAGCATTTCCATGGGCAAATTCCTCGCGTTAAGTCACTCCAAAAACTGGATATAACACAAAATTTAACGGATTGGAGCAGAGATTTGTTTTTCCAAGGGGTGGATTCCTTAAAATTCCTAATCCCCTATACTATCCTGATTCGGGGATAGGAATAGCATGGCAGAAAACGGTCCTTCTGAGCGATATGAAGTGGCCGGAATGGCCGCGGTGCCAAACCGCAACTTTGCAGCACTTGCCATTTTATTGGCGGGGTTGCTCGCAGCAACCGTTATTGTTGCCGTCTTTGTTCTGAAGTTGGAAATATCCAATTGGTTGTTGATTTCAGGCGCTATTCTGGCTTTTGTGGGTCTTCTTGCACTTTTTGGCTGGATGGCAGGTCTTGTCAGGCTTGGTGGCCGCAACCAGACAACTGCATTTTTTGACGGGCTGACCGATGCAATTGGTGATGCCTGCGTGGTCACAGACAATAAGGCGCGCGCTGTCTACGGCAATGCACCCTTTCTTAAATTGGCCTCAGCTGCCGGTGTGAGCCGTCTGGTGGGTTTTGATCTTCTATACGCGGGTCAGACAGCATTCGTCGAACCCATTTACCAGCTTTCACAAATCGCACTCGATGGAAAGTCCGACTCACGCGAAATCCGCGTGGCCAGTGGTTCGTCAGCCCCGGGCGCAAACCCTGAAACAACCAGGTGGCTGAAACTGAGTGTCGCTCCGATCAGCGAGCAATCGAAACATGGATACGTGCTGTGGCGCCTGCAGGACATCAGCGTTGAACGGGCCAAGCAGGAGCAGGCTTTTGGTCGTTTGCAATTCATCATTACCTATCTTGACCGCGCCCCCGCAGGCTTCTTTTCAACCCTGCCAAACAAGAAAATTGATTACCTGAACGCGACGCTGGCTGATTGGCTTGGCTACGACATGAGCGAGAGCCAGAACGGTGAACTGCAAATCTCCGACGTGCTGGGAGAGGAAGGGGCGCGGCAAGTGTCGGCCATTGAGCCACTTGCCTCCGGCGGACGGACGGAAATATTTGCACTGGATTTGAAGTCCAAAAGCGGAATGGTACTGCCTGTTGATGTCATTCACCGCGTTGATTTTGATGCCCAGTCAAAAATCCTGCCGTCACGAACGCTGGTTGTACCCCGCGCGGAAAAAACGGCGAATGGCCTCGATGATGAGGTGCTGGCCCAATTCATAAATCTGGCACCGGTCGGAATTGCTGAAATTGACCTGGATGGCGTTGTCCAATCAGCCAATTCAATTTTCCTTTCCTATTCGCCCAAATTGAAGCGTGGCGCAAATCTCGAAGCCATGGTGGCGGAGAGCGACAGGGCGGAGCTTCGCAGCGGTCTGGAAAAACTTCGCGGCGATGCCATTGATACCGGTGTTGTCGAAGCGACCACGCTGGATGAAAAACCCAGGCTGGTGCAATTTTCATTCGCAAAACTGCGTGGCAAAGATAGCGTGCTGACGGTTTTTGCCGTTGACCGGACAGAAAGCAAAACCCTTGAAGTGCAATTGGCGCAAAGTCAGAAAATGCAGGCCGTTGGGCAATTGGCCAGTGGCATCGCCCATGACTTCAACAATGTGCTCACACCCATAATCGGTTTTGCTGACCTGCTTTTGGCAAAAATGCGGCCAACAGACCCGGCTTTTGCCGACATCATGAACATCAAGCAGAATGCCAACCGCGCCGCCAATCTTGTGCGCCAGCTTCTGGCATTTTCACGCAAGCAGACTTTGCAGCCAAAAGTGCATTCCCTGACCGATGCAATGTCTGAGCTCGGCAATTTGCTGGGGCGCGTGCTGGGCGAGAAGGTTGAACTCAAGATCAGCCATAGCCGTGACTTGGGCCTGGTGCTGGTTGATATTCACCAGTTTGAACAGGTGATCATCAATCTTGCCGTGAATGCACGTGACGCCATGCCGAAGGGTGGTACGCTGTTTGTAAAAACCAGGAACATAGATGCCGAAGAATCCAAATCCGTGGTGCGTGACCCCATGCCTGAAGGTGAATATGTGGTATGTGAAGTGAGCGATACGGGCAGCGGCATACCAGCGGATATTGTGGGTAAGATTTGGGAGCCGTTCTTTTCGACCAAGGAAGTTGGCAAAGGCACGGGCCTCGGCCTGTCCACTGTCTATGGCATTGTGAAACAAACCGGCGGGTTCATTTTCTGCGACAGTGAAATGGGCAAGGGGACAACATTCAGCATTTACCTGCCGCGGCATTATCCAAAACCTATTGATCCGGCCCTTGTTGTGGCCAAGGAGGCCGCGAAAAAAAAACGTGCTGACCACACGGGCCAGGGCCGCATCCTGCTGGTCGAGGATGAAGATGCTGTCCGGGCGTTTGCAATCAGGGCATTGTCGTCGCGTGGGTACACGGTGGTAGAGGCTGACTCCGGTGAAAGCGCGTTGGCTGTGATGGAGAAACAGACCGAACCATTTGATCTTATCCTGTCTGATGTGGTGATGCCGGAAATGGATGGTCCTACTTTGCTGCGCGAATTGCGTAAGCGCGGCGTGAAGACCCGCGTGATATTCGTTTCAGGCTATGCCGAAGACGCCTTTGAGAAAAACCTTGAAGGTCAGACGGATTTCGCATTCCTGCCAAAACCATTCTCGCTCAAGCAACTGGTCGAGAAGGTAAAAGAGGTGATGGAGGGATGATGACGCTTGATGGCCTCAGCCGCCAATTGAGCGCAGGCAAGATTACGTCGCGCGAACTCGTTGAGCAGTCCCTGTCGAAAATTGCTGATCCTCCAGGAGAGGGCGCGCGGGCTTTTATAAGCGTTGATGCAGAAGGCGCGCGCGCCGCTGCGGATTTTAGTGACGGCTTGCGCAGGCAAAATCGTGAACCCTCGGCATATGCAGGCATTCCCATCTCGGTAAAAGACCTGTTTGATCTGGCAGGCGAGGTTACTACCGCAGGTTCTGTCGTGCTTAGGGATGCCGCACCTGCTACGCGTGACGCGCCTGTGATTACAGCACTGAAAGCGGCGGGTATGATTGTCCTTGGCCGCACCAACATGACGGAATTTGCCTATTCTGGCGTTGGCTTGAATCCCCATTATGGCACGCCGCGATCGGTTTATGACCGCAAGGCCGGACGTATACCCGGCGGTTCTTCGTCAGGTGCCGCAGTGTCTGTCGCTGACGGCATGTGCGCCTTGGGCATCGGAACGGATACAGGCGGCTCGTGTCGCATTCCTGCGGCCTACAATGGCATTGTGGGCTATAAACCCAGCACCGGGCGCGTCAGCACGCGCGGTGCATATCCCTTGTCATCACGCTTTGATTCTGTAGGACCACTGGCAAATTCTGTAGCCTGTTGTGCCATTGCCGATGCGCTTATGGCGGGTGACTGGTCAGGCCAAATTGTTACCCGCGATGCTGCAGGTCTGCGTATTGGTATTTTGCAAACTCTGGTTCTTGAAGGGCTGGATGCTGAAGTGGCCAGGGCCTATGAAACTGCCCTAAAGCGCCTTGCAAAAGCCGGTGCAATCCTTGTGGATTTTGCCTTTGAAGAAATACTTGAACTTCCTTCACTGACAATGAAAGGCGGTATCGTTGCAGCCGAAGCGATTGCCCATCACCGCAATCTTTTGGCCAAAAATGGTGCCGCCTATGACCCCCGTGTGCGCAACCGCATCGAGGCGGCTCTTGAAATTACGGCTGCGGATTATATCGCCATTGTGAAACGGCGCGATAAAGTTATTTCAGTATACCGAGAACAGGCACAGTTTTTCGATGCCGTTGCCTTGCCAACGGTTATGAACACGCCCCCACCAATCGCGGCACTTGCAAGGGATGCTGATTATTTGCGCCTCAACGGCATGAGCCTGCGCAATACCTATGTGGGTAATTTTTTGGACTGCTGTGCAATTTCAATTCCGGCGCATGAAACGAGTGCCGCACCTGTGGGCCTGATGCTCATGGGACTGTGGGGACAGGACCAAGGCCTGTTCTCCGTTTCACAGGCAATCGAGCGCACTCTTCGCTCTTAAACCAGGTTCATAATTTTGTTCTTGCGTTAAGAACAAAATTAGAACATAACAAATACATCGCTGGTACAGAGAATATGAATTGCGCCGAGCGAGGCATCTGAATAAAGGAGTAAGGGCAATGGGGCAGGCAAATCTTCGGGTTATAGAGAACACATCCATGGACAAAAGCAAGGCGCTTGAAGCAGCCTTAAGCCAAATCGAACGGGCCTTTGGCAAGGGCTCCATCATGAAACTGGGAGCCAATACGGCTCTTGCGGTGGAATCAATTTCCACGGGCTCGTTGGGCCTTGATATCGCCTTGGGTATTGGTGGCTTGCCACGTGGCCGTGTCATTGAAATCTATGGACCTGAATCATCGGGAAAAACCACACTCGCACTCCATGCGATTGCCGAATCGCAAAAGCGCGGTGGCATTTGCGCCTTTGTGGATGCCGAGCATGCCATGGACCCGGCCTATGCCAAGAAGCTGGGCGTGAACATTGATGATTTGCTCATTTCTCAACCCGATACGGGTGAACAGGGCCTTGAAATTGCCGACACCCTGGTCCGTTCCGGTGCCGTTGAAATTCTGGTGATCGATTCGGTTGCTGCGCTTGTTCCAAAGGCTGAACTCGAAGGTGAAATGGGTGATTCCCTGCCGGGCCTGCAAGCGCGCCTGATGAGCCAGGCTTTGCGCAAATTGACGGCTTCAATTTCAAAATCCAATTGCATGGTTATTTTCATCAACCAGATCCGCATGAAGATTGGCGTCATGTTTGGCAGTCCGGAAACCACGACGGGCGGCAATGCGCTGAAATTCTACGCCTCGGTTCGCCTTGATATCCGTCGCATTGGTGCGATCAAGGACCGTGAAGAGGTAATTGGCAACCAGACCCGCGTGAAAGTGGTGAAAAACAAGGTGGCACCTCCCTTCAAGCTGGTTGAGTTCGACATCATGTATGGCGAAGGCATTTCCAAGGTGGGCGAATTGGTTGACCTTGGCGTGACGGCTGGCGTGGTTGAAAAATCCGGCTCGTGGTATTCCTATAATGGTGAACGCATCGGCCAGGGCCGTGACAAGGCCAAGGAATTCTTGAAACAGAATAAGGATATGGCCAATTCCATCGAGGCCGCCATTCGTGCCAATTCCGGATTGATTGCTGCCAAAATCACGATTGCGCCAACGGCCGACGACTCAGACGATTGATTTTCGTTTCCAACACATTTGGTTTCCTGCCGCTTGCGTAACTGCGGCAGGTTATCGTGGTGTGTGCCCACACCGCAGGTGAAGCGCCCTCCATTGCCCCCGGAGGGCGCTGTTCTGTTTTAACGATCTGTATTTGCGAGTAATTCTGGACAGATGGGGCCATCGCCCCTTAAACAACAAGCCAATTGTTGCAGCGCGGAGCCCTTCCGCCAAACTGTTGGAAAACCCATGACAAGCCTTGCCCAAATCCGTTCGACTTTCCTTGATTACTTCAGAACCCAAGGCCATGAAGTGGTGCCTTCGTCATCGCTTGTGCCGCGCAATGATCCGACACTGATGTTTGCCAATTCCGGCATGGTGCAATTCAAGAATGTGTTTACAGGTGCCGAGCGGCGTCCCTATGTCCGAGCCACCTCGGCACAAAAATGCGTGCGTGCTGGTGGCAAGCACAATGACCTCGACAACGTCGGCTATACCGCCCGTCACCACACCTTCTTCGAAATGCTCGGCAACTTCTCATTCGGCGACTATTTCAAGCCGGATGCAATTGAATGGGCATGGACGCTCATCACCAAAGAGTACGGCCTGCCCAAAGACAAGCTGACAGTCACCGTCTACTCAGAAGATGATGAGGCGCGGGCACTCTGGAAAAAAATCGCTGGCCTTCCCGAAAGCCGCATCATCCGCATCCCGACAGCGGATAACTTCTGGTCCATGGGAGACACAGGCCCCTGTGGCCCGTGCTCTGAAATTTTCTATGACCACGGTGACAAGATTGCCGGTGGCCCCCCGGGAAGCGCAGATGCCGATGGTGACCGCTTCATCGAAATCTGGAATCTTGTGTTCATGCAGTTTGAGCAGCTGTCCAAAGAGGAGCGCGTTGGCCTGCCCAAGCCCTCAATCGATACAGGCATGGGGCTCGAACGTATTGCGGCTGTGCTGCAAGGCACCCACGACAATTATGAAACGGATTTGTTCCGCACCCTGATTGCCGCCATTGTGGAGCGCACCGGCATTCCCGCGGAGGGCAAGAACAAGGCGTCAAACCGGGTGATTGCCGATCACTTGCGCGCGTCCTCATTCCTCATCGCCGATGGCGTTCTGCCGTCCAATGAAGGCCGTGGCTATGTTTTGCGCCGCATCATGCGCCGCGCCATGCGCCATGCCGAACTTCTGGGCCAGCGCGAACCCCTGATGTGGAAACTGGTGCCAACCCTCGTGCGCGAGATGGGAACGGCCTACCCCGAACTCGTGCGTAGCCAGGCGCTGATTATGGAAACGCTCCAGCTTGAAGAAACCCGCTTTCGCAAAACCCTTGAGCGTGGTTTGCGCATTCTTGATGACGAGTCTGAAGGCCTGAAAACCGGCGATACATTCAATGGTGATACGGCATTCAAACTCTATGATACTTTTGGCTTCCCGCTAGACCTCACACAAGACGCGCTGCGGTCGCGGGGGATTGTGGTCGACACAGAGCAGTTCACGACAGCCATGAACCTGCAAAAAGCTGAGGCCCGCAAGGCCTGGAAAGGCACGGGCGATGCGAAGACCGATGCCGTGTGGTTTGAAACCCGCGAAGCCGTTGGTGCCACTGAGTTCCTGGGCTATGAAACCGAAACTGCCGAAGGCGTCATCACTGCAATTGTCGTTGACGGAAAAAAAGTGACATCACTCAAGGCCGACGATAAAGCCTCTATACTTGTCAACCAGACACCATTCTATGCTGAATCCGGCGGTCAAACCGGC
>JANOVC010000044.1:0-27440 GCA_031417195.1 Rhodobiaceae bacterium | reverse complement strand
TCATCGAGCGCTGCTTCTCAAAGCTGAAGCAAAACCGCAGGCTCGCTACCCGATACGATAAAACCGCAGTCAGCTACATCGGGTTTGTTCTCATCGCATCTGCGCGGCTTTGGATAAGGAACTTTGTCAACACAGCCTAATGAAGGTTGCCATTTCGATTTGCCTTGTGTGAAGTCGCTGACAGAACCTTATGCGAGTCGTTTCTTTAGATTGCACTTAGTTTGGATTATCCACCTATTCTGAATACTCGTGCACAACCTCTGCGAACTCAGCTTTCTATTAAAGTTTACACAAGCGTGTTTTCCAGCGTTCGTTGGATTAATGAAGCATGTCTCGTGGTTAAAGCAGGCCCTCTCCCGATTTGCGCTTGGCGCAAATCGCCCTCTCCCGCGGAGGGGCGAGGGGTCAGGAAAGATATGGAACTGATCCAGACTTTCCGGCTTTGCGTAATTATAGCATGCGTATATCTTCCGTTTTCTTCACCCTTATCTTTTCATTATTTGCGGGCAATGCCGTGACAGCTGCTGAAACTTCTCTTTATAATTTTACGCTCATCGGAATTGACGGGAAGCCGATGGCGCTTTCGCAGTTCAGGGGGCATCCGGTTTTGCTCGTCAACACGGCTTCCGAATGTGGGTACACGCCGCAGTATGAGGGGTTGGAAAAGCTTTACCTTGATTACAAAGACAAGGGGCTGGTTGTTGTTGGTGTGCCGTCGAATGACTTTGGCGGGCAGGAGCCGGGGAAGGCTGAGGAGATTGTCTCGTTCTGCAAGCTCAATTATGGCGTGACATTTCCGCTGGCTGACAAGACTGTGGTCAGCGGTGCTGCGGCTGATCCGCTTTACGTGTGGGCAGGCCAGAAGGCGGGCTTGTTGGGGCGGCCCAACTGGAATTTCCATAAGTATCTGTTCGGTCGCGATGGCAAATTCATCGACTGGTTCTCAACGCCGACAAAGCCGGAGAGTACGAAAATTGTTTCGGCGGTTGAGGCGGCCCTGGGGGAGAAATGAAGGGGCGGGTTTACGCCCACTTCACTTTCAGAATTTCGTAGGACTTGCCGCCGCCGGGGGTGTTGACCTCGACACTGTCGCCCTTCTTTTTGCCGATGATGGCGCGGGCGATAGGCGAGGAAATAGAGATTTTGCCTTTTTTAACGTCAGCTTCGAATTCGCCTACGATCTGGTAGGCAACTTCGCTGTCGCTTTCTTCATCAACCAATGTGACCTTCGCACCGAACTTTATGGTTTCGCCGGAAAGTTTTGAAATATCTATGATATCTGCTCGGCTTATCTTGTCCTCGAGCTCGCTGACTCGTGCCTCGGTCCATCCCTGCTGCTCCTTGGCGGCATGGTATTCGGCGTTTTCGGAGAGATCACCATGGGCGCGGGCTTCCTCAATGGCGCGGATGATGCGCGGGCGCTCGACGGTTTTGAGATGCTTGATCTCATCCATCATCGCGGCATGGCCACCCATCGTCATCGGTATCTTGTCCATAATCTTCGCCTAAAATTTGAATTGGGGTTTCTAAAAATGAGACCCAGCTCTGCGGGTTTCCGCAAACATCTGGGCATGCTCTAAGATGGCCCATTTCTTGTCAAAATTCAAGAGGGGCTACTTAAAGTAGTCCTGCAGTGGCCTTACAACAATTGTATCAGCCATTTGCGCGGCAATCGCTTTTGTTGCAGAAAGTATTCCGGGGAGTGTCGTGTAGTACGGCACTTTTTGCAGCATGGCGGTTTGGCGGATGGATTTCGAGTCGGATTCAGACGCTTTTGATTCGGTGGTATTCAAAACAAGCTGTACTTCACCATTCTTGATGGCATCCACAATATGGGGGCGACCTTCAAGCACCTTGTTGATTTTGGTAGAGGGAATGCCTTTGCTTTCAAAGAAATTCTGCGTTCCACCCGTAGCCTTGATGGTGAAACCGAGTTCCACAAGCTTACGGATCGCAGGAAGGATTTTTGCCTTGTCCGGGTCATTGACGCTGACAAAAACAGTCCCAGACTGGGGAATTCGCATGCCAGCACCAAGCTGGCTTTTGGCGAATGCCATATCGTAGGTTTTGTCCAATCCCATAACTTCGCCAGTGGAGCGCATTTCAGGTCCTAGCAACACGTCCACGCCGGGGAAGCGGTTGAAGGGAAAAACCGCTTCCTTTACAGCCACATGGCTCAACTTCTTGCGGGCGAGTTTGAAGCTAGCGAGGCTTTCACCTGCCATGACGCGGGCGGCGATTTTGGCGACAGGGATGCCGATGACCTTTGCCACGAAGGGCACGGTGCGCGAGGCGCGGGGGTTCACTTCAAGCACGTAAACAAGATTATCCTTGATGGCAAATTGCACATTCATCAGGCCCACGACATTGAGAGCAAGTGCCATTTTTTTGGTTTGTGCTTCCATCTCGGCAATCACTGGTGCTTTGAGGGAATAGGGTGGCAATGAACAGGCGCTGTCACCGGAGTGGATGCCTGCCTCTTCAATGTGTTCCATGAGGCCTGCGATGAACACGTCCTTTCCGTCACAAATGGCATCCACATCCACTTCGACGGCGTTGGAGAGATAGCTGTCGATCAATACCGGACTGTCCCCGGACACAACAACGGCTTCGGTGATGTAGCGTTGCAATTGCTCATCAGACCGAACGATTTCCATGGCGCGGCCACCAAGCACGTAGGAAGGGCGGATGACCACGGGATAGCCGATTTTCTTCGTAATTTTTTTTGCTTCCGCGCCAGAATAGGCAATGCCGTTTTCGGGCTGGCGCAGCTTCAGTTTTTTGAGCAGCTTGGAGAAGCGGTCACGGTCTTCGGCCAGATCAATTGCATCCGGTGTGGTGCCAAGGATGGGAACGCCGAGCTCTTCGAGTTTCGCTGCGAGCTTCAATGGGGTTTGCCCGCCGAACTGCACGATTACACCTTTGAGCGTGCCATTGGTTTGTTCGACATGAATGATTTCGAGCACGTCTTCGACGGTGAGGGACTCAAAATACAAGCGATCCGAAGTGTCATAATCTGTGGACACGGTTTCCGGATTGCAGTTCACCATGATGGATTCATAGCCCGCATCATGCAGCGCGAAGCAGGCGTGGCAGCAGCAGTAGTCAAATTCAATGCCTTGGCCGATGCGGTTTGGCCCGCCGCCGAGGATGATGATTTTCTGCTTGTCCGATGGCTTGGCTTCATTGCCGCTGTGGCCAATGAAACCTGTTTCATAGGTTGAATACATATAGGCGGTGGGGGACGCAAATTCGGCAGCACAGGTGTCGATGCGCTTGAATACAGGGCGCACTTTCAGCTTGTGGCGATGGGCACGAACCTTGTCTTCCTTCACGCCGACAAGCTTTGCCAAGCGCTTGTCGGAGAAGCCCATGGCCTTGATTTTCTGCAGGTTGACGGCGTCATTTGGCAAGCCGTTTTCACGAATTTTATTTTCGGTTTTTACCAACTCCTCGATCTGGCGCAGAAACCACGGCTCGTATTTGCAAGACGCAAAAATCTGATCGACGGTGGCACCGTGACGGAAGGCCTGCGCGATCATCAACAAACGGTCGGGTGTTGGCGTGCCAAGCACGGCACGGATCGCGTTCTTGTCATCACCCTCACCGAGGCCGGGGATGACCATTTCGTCAAAACCGCTCAAGCCTGTTTCAAGTCCGCGCAAGGCTTTCTGCATGGACTCCTGGAACGTGCGGCCGATGGCCATGACTTCGCCAACGGATTTCATGGCCGTCGAAAGGATAGGTTTGGCGCCTGGAAATTTTTCGAAGGTAAAGCGCGGAATTTTCGTGACGACGTAATCAATGGTTGGTTCAAAAGCTGCCGGTGTAGCACTGCCTGTGATGTCGTTGGCGAGCTCATCCAGCGTGTAACCCACGGCAAGCTTGGCGGCGATCTTTGCGATGGGAAAACCAGTTGCTTTTGAGGCCAACGCCGATGAGCGCGACACGCGCGGATTCATCTCAATCACTACCAAGCGGCCATCCGCCGGGTTCACGCCAAACTGAACGTTGGATCCGCCGGTTTCAACGCCGATTTCACGCAGCACCGCAATGGATGCATTGCGCATGATCTGATATTCTTTGTCTGTGAGGGTGAGAGCAGGGGCAACGGTAATCGAATCGCCCGTGTGAACGCCCATCGGATCAACGTTTTCGATGGAGCAGACAATGATGCAATTGTCCTTCGTGTCACGCACGACTTCCATCTCATATTCTTTCCAGCCGAGCACGGATTCTTCAATCAGCACTTCAGCGGTAGGCGAGGCATCGAGACCCGACTCGACAATGTCGAAAAATTCTTCGCGGTTATAGGCGATGCCACCGCCGGTTCCGCCAAGGGTAAAGGAAGGGCGGATGATGCAGGGCAGGCCGATGCTCAACATGGCCTCAAATGCTTCGACCATGGCGCGGTTGCGATATTTTTTCAGGCGATCTGCATCGGTCGCGGCCCAGGTTTTTTCAAAAGCTGCGAGGTCGCCGCCTTCGGATTTGATTCGCGTGGTTTCTGAGGCGTGAAACGCGCGGTCTTCATCCTTGGCTTCGGAGGCGTTGGCCAACATGGATTTCGGTGTTTCAAGGCCAATGCGCTTCATAGCCTCGCGGAACAGCTCGCGGTCCTCCGCCATATCGATGGCTTCGGCCTTGGCGCCAATGAGTTCAACATTGAATTTTTCAAGCACGCCCATTTTATTGAGGGTGAGTGCCGTGTTCAGCGCAGTTTGGCCACCCATTGTGGGCAGCAGCGCGTCCGGTCGTTCTTTTTCGATGATTTTTGCCACCACTTCAGGCGTGATGGGTTCTATGTAGGTCGCGTCCGCCAAATCCGGGTCTGTCATGATGGTTGCCGGATTGGAATTGATGAGGATAATTCTGTAGCCTTCGGCCTTCAGGGCCTTGCACGCCTGAGTGCCGGCATAATCAAACTCGCAAGCCTGACCTATGATAATAGGTCCAGCCCCGATGATGAGAATGGATTTAATATCTGTACGTTTTGGCATGTGCGGGGAACCCTGATTTGAGGTTTCCTACACAGTCGCTGACACGATTCCAAGCTTTTCCGGCAAGTTCTCAGTTTTGTGCCAAATCGCCTGATTTTGACGCCGTGATGCACTTGATTTGGCGGAAACTTATGCAACCGATGCCTTCACAAATAGAATCGGTCACCAATTGATGTGTAGAGCTTACGGGTTCGCGTTGAAACATGAGCGCCTGTGTGAAGCCCTGAACCACACAAAAGGCGTCTGCTGCCGGTTTTCCGCAACTCTTCTGCCCGACGAGACAGGCATCCAAACGCGCACCATTCACAATGGGTGTAAAATAGTTTCGCGTTGCGGCTTGCCCGATTGATGACCCAAGAACGAGGGTTGCGAGGGCTGCCGTTGATATTTTCAGCATCGGGAACTCCTGGATAAAAATACGGGACGGGAGGCAAGTGGTGCGGTTTGAGAGGGGGCCTTCAACCGCCCCACCGCCTCCCGTCCCTTTGCCTTCTTAACGAAGGCAAAGGTTGAAACTGTTTAGATGGCGATGCAGCGCCTTTGGGCGCAGGCATCGGAACTGATTTGGCCTACCATTGGCCAATGGCTGTTTTTGGAAATCACCGTGATGTTGACGATTGGGTTTGCAGCGGTTTGTACTGATGTCCGGTCGCTGTCGGCAAATGCGCCAGCGGACAGGAACATGATGGTGAGGGCTGCGGTGGCGGTAATCGTTTTCATTTTGGTCTCCTCCAGAGACAGTGTTAAGCGTTGAAAACAAAGTAGCTGTTGTGATTGGAATGTAAGCTGAACATGGCATTCATCTGCCGTTTAGAATGTGATGTTGTTCACAAAAAAAGACCCCGGTTTCGCGGGGCCTTGAGGTGCAAGTAGGAGATTTGCAGGGGATCTACTTGGGGAAGAGTTTTGGAACCGGAGTAAAGGTTTAACCACTTCACGAGAGGGGGCGGGTTGAGAGCAATCAAACCCAAACCCCGGTTCCATTACCCAGCCGTTGGGCCGGGTAAATCAAGTTTCATTCAACGTCTGAACAGTCCTCAACGGCGCATTGTGTGACAATAAGGGGTCCGAAAACCGGAAAGTCCTGGTTCTTTTGGATAACAGTAATATTACGGCTGCCTGCGGTTTTGGTTGCAGTGTGGGGGGCAATGGACGCAATTGCAGTTGCAGCGGTTGCGAGTATGGTTACAACGAAGAATGAGTAGCGGATCATGGTGTTATTCCCTCTTGTCTGTATTTCGATCTTGAAACCACCATAACCGGGGCAAGCGGAACCCAAACTGAATGGGCTGTTCATCGGGCGTTTATCTTGGGGTAGAACTGTGCAACTATCGGCTGGAATCAAGCGTATAGGGAGTCATGAACATATTGTCTGAACCCATGGACCGTGAATTGGATGGCCTTTTACCGCTTATTGCCAGCGGGGACAGACGGGCTTTTGCTCGTTTGTATGACCTTACATCGAACAAGCTGTTTGCTGTTGTGCGCTGTGTCTTGAAAAAACCGGAACTGGCAGAAGAGGCTTTGCAAGAGTCGTTCATGAAAATCTGGCAACGGGCGGCTTCCTATGAGGTTGGCTCGGTCCGCCCAATGGCCTGGCTTGCAGCGATTGCGCGCAACCAGGCCATTGATATCAAGCGGCGCTTTGCGGAGCGCCTGTCAAGCACCGCGGTGGAATTGGATGAGGCAAGTTCAGTATCGGTGATGCCGGAAGCGGAACTTGCCATGGAACTCACGCGACTTAAAAAATGCCTTTCCAATCTTTCTGGTGAGCGCCAAGACATGGTTTTGCTGGCCTATTATCAGGGCTGGACGCGCGACGAACTGGCTGCGCAATACAAAAAACCAGCGACAACAATCAAGACGCTACTTCGCCGTAGCCTCACTGTTTTGAAGGAATGCCTCGATGGCAAGGCTTGAGGATTTGGAAGAACTCGCCGCTGAATTTGCGCTTGGCAGTCTACCCGCTGTTGAACGCGAAGAAGCTGAGGCATTGATCAAGAGTGATCCGTTGTTTGCCATGCAGGTGAAAGCGTGGGAGCGGCGGCTTATTCCCTTGGCGCTGGCACTTGTACCGGTTGAGGCGCCTCCAAGAATACGCGGTGCCGTGATGAAGGCGATCGCGGGTGACCGGCCAGACGCAAGCACGATCATTTCACTCCAGCGCAAGGCTGCGACCTGGCGCTGGGCAACGGTTGGTACAAGTGCCATTGCTGCGTCTCTGGCCGCGTTTATCGCTGTCGGTACATCAAGCAAACCGCTGACTGATCAACGCTATGTTGCCGTGTTGCAGGCCGAAGGGCCGGGGCCAGCGTTTTTGGCGTCGATTGACCTGGCAAATGGCAAAATAAGTGTGCGCACCGTTGGAGCCACGGCGCAACCTGGAAAGTCTTATGAGTTGTGGGCTGTGGGAGCGGGCCGGGCCAAGCCGCAGTCGCTGGGTGTCATTGATGCGTCGTTCCACATTCCTGCTGCAAAGCTCGGCAAGATTGATCCTGCCGCGCTGAACGATACTTTGTTTGCCGTGAGCCTTGAACCGGAGGGTGGTTCGCCCACGGGTGAAGCCACTGGGCCTGTGTTGTTTACCGGCAAGCTTGTGGCTACCGAGTAGATTTCGGCGCAATCACCTTTCAAGATGACGCATTTGTCAGGCGTCACTTTATTCATCCCCCATAGTAGTGTTGCTGAAATGGGAGATTGCGATGATCGAAGATCTGAGAGCGCAGCGTCTGGCGGCATTGAAAGCAACCGAAGCAGGTCCGCCGCGTCGCACATTAAATCAGTTCTTTGGTGTTGGCCCGATTTCCGACTCTGCAACCGATGATTTTGACAGCCGGTTGTTGCGTTACGAATTTGAATCCTGGCTTGAAAAGAACTACCGCAAGCTTGATGACAGGGGGCGGGATCTCGGTCCATTCACCGTTGCCGAAATTGCCCGCAGCATGCACCGCGGTTATCCTGCAGACAAAGTGTTGCTGGACATGATGCATCACATTCACCGTTACTTTGAGTTTCCAAAAGAAAATAAAATGGCCGTGGGCCTTGGTGGTGGGCATAGCGGTTTTACGGTGTGTATGCTGCATATGATGAATACGTGGGATGACGCGCAGCATGTGTTTGTTGACACGCCTGTCCCGGAAACGGACACCGCAAAATCAAGCGGATTCTTCCGGCAGAGTTGGGGTGCGCAGATCATCGAGATGCAACGCCATTCGAAAAATGGGAATGAAAAGCGAATTCACTTTGCGGGCGAAGAGGGAACCATTCTGTCTGCTGACGATCTGCAGGCGATGGGGATCAAGCTTTTCATTGGTGTTGGACATGAGACAACAGGGGCCACGACCTATGCAAAATCTGATATTCTAAACTTGCTTGAATGGTTGAAGCGTGACCCTGCCAACCACCATGCAATCCTTGATTCAACCTCGATGCTGGGTGCCATGCCATGGGGACCTGAAATTGTCGCGCGTGTAATGGCCGAATGCTGCCTGTTCACGCCGCTGCAAAAAGCCATTGGCGGCATATCGGGATATTTCATTGCCTCTTTCACGCCGCAGGCTTTGGCATTGATTGAAACAAACCAGCGAAACCCGTCATGGGCCATTCCCCGCCAGTTCAAGCTTGTGGCGCCAGTTGATGCCAAGCGACCACTTACAGGCGCGCACAGCGCGCAGCTCGGGCCATTTTATGATCCGTCAACGGATAAAATGACGGGTGGCGTGATCAACACCTACAGCACACTGGCATTTGCAGAAACAACATTTGGCCTGCTGCGTTCCGAGCGGCGCCTGGGGTCGGTCTCTGACCTCAACCTGCGATCCATGGCCAATCGCGAGGCCATCAATAGCTGGGTAGCATCGCATCCGCTTTTTGAATTGGGCGTTGCCGATGCAGAAAAGCGCGGTGCTGCCGTGACACTGCTCCGCATAAATGATGGCGATATCACAGAACCTGCCATTCACATGCGTATCATTGCGCGGTCAAAACAGATTCTGGGGTATGAAGGCATGACCCATCCTGATGGCACCCATGAGGCAGGCCTGGATGTGGCGCGCTATGTGAATGCATTTCCCGGAACGCCGGGTGACTACCGCGCGTGGATCGGCGGCATTCGCGGACCCGAAGATGTGATCGCACTGCTGGACAACCTGCACTATGCCTATCTCCGCGCCAAAATTATTGTGCTTGAGGAAGAACTTGCCGCGAAGGGTGACATCTTCACCTCTCCCAAGTCTACCAACTCACGGCAACGCGTTGATGACCCATCACGCGCATACAAGATTTTGGTGTGTGATCTCGTTGGTCTCAAGCAAGGGCCTAATGGCAAGCCTGACCATTCTGAAGTGCGTGTCCATATCGAGAGAAAGGGTGGCGTGTTTCATGAGGGCCTTGTCGGCGATGACACCAGGCTTGCGCCGGGCAAGCTGCATTTCTTTTATCAACCCAATCTGTCAACTGAAATGGAACTTCTGCCTGTCACCAAGGCCGGTCACTATGATGCCGTGATCGCAGCGGCCACGTTTCTGCCAAAGGACAGCGTCTTCAAGCTCGGTGGCGTGCGCATTGGAACCGGGACGGGCAACATGGCATGCACCTGTTGGGGGCAGGGTGGCGATGCAGTGCTGATGAATACACCCAGCTTCAACAGCCGTGCCACTGCTCAGATGGTCATGAAAGCGCTGCTGGGGGTAGCACCCGATCTTGACGTTGACGCGCTGCATGCGCGCGTGGTGGCGGGTGAGTTTGATACGGGCCGCTATCTCAGGGATTTTCCCACGGAGAAGCTTGAAGGCAAGAAGATTGCCATCATTGGCTATGGCAACATTGGCCGCGAAGTGGCCAAGCTTGCACGTGCATTCGGAATGCGGGTTGCCATTCATGCCAGGCCTCGCCACCGGGATTGGATTGAGTCAGAAGGATTTGAATTTGCAGCTACTGCAGAAGAGGCGGCACAAGGTGCAGATGTCATCAGCCCGCACACGGGGCTTGGGGTATTGGATTCTGCCACGGCTAAATACGCCAATGCCGGCCTTTTAAACGCGGCGATACTGAACTGCCTGAATGACGGGGCTGTACTCGTCAACTATGATCGCGGTGAGGTCGTGGATACGCAGGCTCTTGATGCGGCCCTGGCAAGTGGCAAGATCCGTTATGCTTGTATTGATGCGGATATGTTTGTGGATGCAAAAACGGGTGCTGTGTCTGGCCCGATGGTACCCTATCTTGATGTCGAAAAACGGTATCCCGGAAAACTGCAACTGCTGCCCCACGCGGCGGCAGATACGGAGCATGTCTCCCGCGTTGAGGGTGCCCACCAAGCCGTTGACCAGATATTTGATCTCATTCAGTTCAAACTCGTCACGAACCTCAAGGGCACATTGCCTGTCGGACATGTGAACGCGGGTGCATGCACGGTGAGTGGTGTGGGTGCGGTTACGGCTGGTGATTTTTCACGTGTGGATGATCATGCAATTGCCGCTGCGCGAAAAACCGCTGAAACCATGGCCGCATTCTGGGGTGCGATTTCCGCCACCACAAACCTAGAGCGCCGCACGGAACTGATTGCGCGTTATGGAGCGGCTGTTGTCATGGCTGGCAACCAGCATGAAGTGCTGTTGGAAAAACTGGGACTGCACGGCCCCTATTCCGGCTGATGACTATGACAATCAATTCTGCCTAAGCTTGTTTCTTGCGGGAGTTTGCGATGGCTGAATTGAACTGGTTGAGTGCGGCAAAACTTTCCAAGGGGTATGCCGGGAAAAAATTATCACCCGTTGACGTGACACGCGCCTGTCTGGCGCAGATTGCCAGACATGATGGCGCGATCAATGCCATGGTCCATGTGGACGAAAAGCTCGCGCTTGCGCAAGCTGCGGCCAGCGAAATCCGGTGGAAGAGGGGTAAGCCGCTTGGCCAGCTTGATGGTGTTCCTGCCCTTATCAAAGACCTGCTGCTCGCCAAGGGTTGGCCCACGTTACGCGGCTCCAAAACCGTCCCGCGCGATCAGGAATGGGACCAGGATGCGCCATCAGTTGCGCGCTTGCGCGAATCCGGATGCGTATTTTTGGGGGCCACCACCACGCCTGAGTTTGGCTGGAAGGGTGTTACCGATTCACCAATTACAGGCATCACCCGCAACCCTTGGGATATTAGCAAAACGCCGGGTGGATCGTCTGGTGGTTCAGCTGCCGCTGTGGCTGCAGGTTATGCGCCGTTGTCGCTTGGTACCGATGGCGGCGGCAGCATTCGTATCCCTGCGGGCTTTAGTGGCATCTATGGCTTGAAGCCATCCTTCGGGCGGGTTCCGGCCTATCCGCTTTCGCCATTTGGCAGCGTGGCCCATGTGGGACCTATGACACGCAGCGTGGAAGACTCAGCGCTGATGATGAACGCACTCGCCAAACCTGACGCGCGTGACTGGACATCGCTGCCCCATGATGGCGTGGACTACCTGAAAAAACTGGGCAAGGGCGTGAAGGGCATGAAAATCGCATTCAGCCCGGCGCTTGGCTATGTGGATGTTGATCCTGAAATTTCTGCGCTGGTGGACGGGGCTGTGAACGTTTTGCAAGGTTTGGGCGCGAAGGTGGAGCAGGTGGACCCTGGCTTTGCCGACCCTGCCAAGTGCTTCCGTACTTTGTGGTGGAGCGGTGTGCGAGTACTTGTCGGCAAGATGACGGAGGCGCAACGGGCAGTGCTTGATCCCGGCTTGGCAGATGTCTATGCGCAGTCCCTCGAGATCACCCCGGAGGATTATTTCGAGGCAGTGCGCCAACGTGGTCTGTTGGGAACGCAGATGCGTGTTTTCATGGAGCGTTATGATGCGCTGATTACGCCAACACTCCCGATCGCAGCATTTGAGGCAGGAAAGCTTTCGCCGATTGATGATGGCACTGGCAAATGGGTGAATTGGACGCCGTTTTCTTATCCCTTCAACCTCACGCAGCAGCCCGCTGCAAGTGTGCCGTGTGGGTTCACAAAATCGGGATTGCCAGCTGGGCTGCATATCGTCGGAAAGATGTTTGAAGACCGTACAGTGTTGAGGGTGTCACAGGCCTATGAAGAGGCCTCGGATTGGGGGAAAGTGAGACCGGTGATGAGTCCACTTAATCCCCCGTCATCCTAATTTTGACATTTTTTGCCACAATCAGTGGTGGTGCGGCGTTGATGTATTGTTAACCATGACCTTCCTATGTTTTCATAACCAAGCAAACAAAAGATTCGCGTTTTAACTGCTGCCGAAAGTCTGTTGCGATGACTGCACTTCGTTTATCAAAGTCCGGGAATGGCCTTCTCATTCCAAATCCCGAAAATCATTTTGGCGCAAACATCTCGCGTCGCAGTTTGATCGCGGGCCTTTCTGCGGGTGTGTTGACGGGTGCGCTTGTTTCACCTGCCCTTGCCGATGTGAGCGATGATCCGTTTCCCTTGCCCAAATTCAATTATGGCAAAACGCCGGTGGACTTCAGGCCGACAGTTGTTGATTACGCCGGTCGCCAGCGGCCCGGAACAATCATCATCAATACGTCGGCGCGCCAGCTCTCGCTGATTGTTGATGGTGGCAAAGCCAGAAGGTGGGGATGTGCTGTTGGCAAGGATGGGTTCCGCTGGGCAGGCCTTGCCGATGTTGGCCGCAAAGTGGTCTGGCCAAAGTGGACGCCGCCAAAGGAAATGATTGAGCGGGTTCCCGAGAAGGCCAAATGGGCCAACGGCATGCCCGGTGGCCCTGAAAATCCGCTGGGTGCGCGTGCACTTTATCTTTTCCAAAATGGCCAGGACACGCTGTTTCGCATCCATGGCACAACAGATCCAAGCTCAATCGGCAAAAATGCCTCTTCGGGCTGCATCCGCATGATCAACCAGGATGTTATCGAACTGTTCAGCCTTGTTCCTATCGGTTCGCGTGTCGTTGTGCTGGCTGAAGGTGTTTGATTTTTTCAGGGGAGACGTGATGTGCTGAGCCGTAAAAAAGAAGTGTGGCTCGCAGTGGCCCTTGCATCCCTTGCGCTTGCCGCGTGTTCCTCCGGCCCAAAGCCCGACCTCGAACCATCGGACCAGATGGCGTCCGCACAGCCCATTGAGCCTGTTGAACCCATTGTGGAGCAGCCTCTCGAACCTTTGCCGTCCGACCCGATGAGCGCTGCCGTCATCACGAAAACCCTGAGCGAAAAAACCTTCCGCTATTCCGGCGCTGGCCGCAACGGAACGATAACTTTCTACGGCGATGGCACAACCAAATACAACGAGGCAGGCAAGGGCGAAGGCACAGGACTCTGGCAAGCCAGCGATGGCAAGCTTTGCGAAGCCCGTGATCCCACGAAGTTCCTGCCCAAGGGAACACCCTCCACCTGCCAGAAAATTTCTTCCGATGGTGCCGTCATTACGGCGGGGAGAATGCAGTACCAGCGCTCGGTTCAGTGAGGCGCAATCGGGTTTGTACTTTCATCATGACAGGTCATGCAGGCCTTTTGCCAGCGGCGGGCCAATGCTGAACTCCGAAAACGCGACCTTGAACCCGGCACGTTCCGGGCTGCAGCACATGGGACCGATGCTGTAACCCGCTGACACATCGAATGGCAGCAGACGAAAAACCAGCCAACGGTTTCCATCGGTCGAGGCCTGTATGCGAACGGTTCCGTTTGACACGGTCACCCGTAATTGGACATCGCCGGGATCGCCCTCGAGTTTGCCAATGGACCAATCGGATTTTCCTGATGTGACCACGGTGCTGAGCGCGTGTTTGCCGTCGGAGAATTCAATGCCGGTTTTTATCCAGTGGCTTTCATCGACGCGCAGCATGAGGCCCGCCTGGTCATAGAGGTGGGTGTAATCCGCGCGCAAGCGGATCTGCGCCGTGCAGTCGCCGTTGACTGTGTGTGCCATGAAATGACCGCTTTCGCGTATGAACCCATAATGGGTTTCGCGCCAGAAGTCGGTTTTGGCGTCCGTGGTAACGTTGAGATGTGTTTTGTTGGCCGACCATTGTTGCGGAGGATTGAGCCACTTGCACTCCTCAAACGATATCGTTTGCATGGCGGTGTTCTCCTTGTGCTGTAATGATATTTGCCCACTGCTTCGGGCCGGAGTCAACAATGAAGCCAATGCTGCGAATGCCAGAAAAATTGTAATTCTGAATGATTTCATGGGTTTTCCTTGTTTTTATGATGTAGAATATCCAAAGGCTGGCACGTTCAAAAGCGATGCAATGTTGAATGGTCCAATTGTGGAGGATGACCAGAAATAGCCGATCCACCGTACGGTGTCAAGGACTAAATTCATAATATGGACATTAACAAAAAAGATT
The DNA here is from genome assembly GCA_031417195.1 of Rhodobiaceae bacterium. Lineage (GTDB taxonomy): Bacteria > Pseudomonadota > Alphaproteobacteria > Rhizobiales > Aestuariivirgaceae > Aestuariivirga. The sequence goes on along the minus strand of JANOVC010000044.1, from coordinate 13,136 downwards.
GGACGCCTACAAAAAGTAGGCTCAGCTTAAGTGTTGCGTTTTCTTTTTGCCCGTTTAGTCTTTTTGACAGTTCTAAGCTTTAAGGGGCTTTGTGGTTTGTGCGGCGTGATAAGCGCAAGTTTTAGACCTGCGTTCATTCGGCGAAACACTTTGGATTCGGGTAGTTTTTCTTCGGAGGCAGACATGTCGATTACCTATTTTGGACCAGTAAATCGTTGCATCTATTGTGGCGCTGATGATTGCAGACTTACCGATGAACACATTGTTCCGTTTGGGCTTGGTGGAACAGCGGTACTTAAAAAAGCCAGCTGCATACCTTGTGGCGTAATTACGGGAAAATTTGAAGGCGTGGTCCAACGTGGAATTTTTGGTGACTATCGAATCCTTCGCGACATGCCAACTCGAAACAAGAAAGAGCGTCCTAAAACAAAAGTAATAAGTGTTGTAGACGCTACTGGTCGGAAGGCGTTTGACCTTGCCCCAAACTTCTATCCAGCTTTAAGTTCGCTCCGGCTGTTGATTATGCCCTTTTGGGCTGGTGATGCAAAGGCCATGGGCGCGTAGACATCAAGCAACGCAGCGTCCATGGCCTTTGCTTGCGCGGACGTTGCGGTTTTGGCGAACTCGGATGGCGTCAGCCAGCCGAGCCCTGAGTGGGGGCGGTGGTGGTTGTAATCGTTTCTCCAGGTTGCTAACTCAATACGTGCCTGATGTAGCGTGCTGAACAATGTGTCGTTCAACTTCTCATCTCTGAGCTTGCCATTGAAGCTTTCGATGAAGCCGTTTTGCATGGGCTTGCCCGGTGCAATGTAATGCCATTCAACCTTTGCCTCATCAGCCCAGTTCAGAATGGCGTTACTGGTGAACTCTGTTCCGTTGTCACTTACCACCATCTTTGGCACGCCACGTTGCATAATCAGCTGATTGAGCTCTCTGGCTACTCGTCTGCCTGACAGCGATGTATCAGCCACCAATGCGATGCACTCGCGGGTACAATCATCAATCACTGTCAGCACCCTGAAGCGCCGACAATCAGTAAACTGATCAGAGACAAAATCTAATGACCACCTTTGGTTTGGCATGAGTGGCACAAGCATCGGCGCGCGGGTGCCAAGGGCACGCTTGCGTCCCCCACGTTTGCGCACGGACAGCTTCTCTTCACGGTACAGCCGGAACAGCTTCTTGTGGTTCACCCGCGTTCCCTCCCGTTTGAGCATGATGTGAATGCGCCTGTAGCCAAAGCGGCGGCGTTCACGGGCAATCGCTTTCATCCGGTCACGCAGCTTGGTGTCGTCAGCCTTCACTGACGCATATCGTACCGTCATTCGGCAACATTGTAAAAGCTGGCACGCCCGCCGCTCGCTCATCTCATGTTCAGTCCTGAGATGGGCGACAGCTTCCCGCTCCGCTGCGGGCGTCACCATTTTTTTCCAAGCAGGTCTTTCAGCGCAACATTGTCCAGCATGGAATCCGCCAACAATCGCTTCAGTTTGGCGTTCTCATCCTCAAGGCTCCTGAGCCTCTTGGCCTCTGACACGTCCATGCCGCCGAACTTGGCTTTCCATTTGTAAATGCTGGCATCACTGACGCCGTGCTTGCGGCACAAGTCCGAAACCGAAACCCCGGCCTCGTGCTCCTTCAATATCCCGATAATCTGCTCTTCTGTAAATCGACTGCGCTTCATTCTCTGGTCCTCTTTGTTGGGCCAGAGCTAACTTCAATATGGATTAAGATGCGGGGGCAAGGTCACGTTGCGCTCTATTCCTTCCAAAGAATATCCTGCGCCATTGTAGGTTTATAATTTTGGAAATTGTGGTTTCTATTTAGATGCTCCGCCAGATATAGATGTTAGCCTATTCAAACTTTCAAGCATTCATGACAAAACTAAACTTAATGCTCTCAAAGAAAAGTATGGTTGGGACAGTTCTCTAAAATTTCGAATAGCTCCCCTACCTTTCATGAGGATGGTTGCAAAGATTGGCTATGGATACGCCATTGCTGAACTAGGTTATGGAAGTTTTAGGCCTTTGATTCTGGGAGCTATTTTAAAAGAGGACGGAAATCCTTCTTACTTGGTTGGTCAAAACGAAAAAACTGAACCGCCAGAACCCGGCGCTGCACATATACTGCGTGTGAAAGATCAGTCAAAACTGGGAAAAAAACCAATCATAACTTCAGAAGTGAGGCTCTTTAGCACCTTCCAAACGCCAACCTATCATGTAATTGTTGGAGAGATCGATAGCCCTGAACAACATATCGCCATCATTGAAAAGCTCAATAATCGCAGAATGGTTAACAACTTTCCGTCTTGAGACAGTTCGTCCATGACGGTTGTTCGCTTGGGGCGATCCTCTCAAGTTTTTCATACTAAATATGCTAAAACTGCTCTATTATCTCAATAGTGCGGTTTTCTTCTGCTATTTCTCTCAAAGTCCGGGAACGTCGCCCTAAGGAACATGATTTAATTACTTCTCTCACTTGAGTTGTCAAGTATATAATTGTGACTAAATTCAGATATATAAGAATTATTGGCTGGGGGACTAGGATTCGAACCTAGACAATCAGAGTCAGAGTCTGAGGGCCTACCGTTAGCCGATCCCCCAATACCGGGACTATCCAACACTTAGCGGCGCAGGGGTGCGTTTGCAAGTCCTCCCCGGGGGAGACTATGTCCTGAACTGTTTGATCAGGCTTGCGAGGCTTGGCTGTTGCGCGGCTGCAGGTTGTGCGGGAACGGGTTGGCTGCTCCTTGGCAAAGCCTGCGCCGGTGGTTGCTGGCCAAAGCCCGAGGGCGCGGGCTGAATACCGGGGCGCTGCGGGGCTGCGGGTGCTGGCATGATGGTGTCACGACGCAGCTGCTGGTGCTGGACGGGTGCTGGGGTTTGCGCTGCTGCGGGGGTTTCAGCACTGTAATTGGCACTGTCCGGGTTAAAGGTTTGTGCGCGCCAGCGGTTGACGATTTCATGCAGGAAGCTATCGTCTGGCAGATCCTTGGACCAGTTCTTGGTGAAGGAGGCCGTGTTGCTTTTGGGCGCTGCGTCGGCTGGCAGCATGTCAAACTTGATGCGCGTTGGCAGGGCAACACCTTCACCGAACACGATGGCTTCACCGGTACCCATGGTGGACATGAATTCCAAAAGACTTGCGGCGGCATCCGAAATACCGGCGCGCAAAATATCCTGGTCGCGTTCGTTGGTGAGACGCATGGAAAAGATCGTGTTGCATTGGGAAAGGATGGTGGGATCAAGCTCCGCCGGGCGCTGGGTGACCATGCACAGGGACACGCCGTATTTGCGGCCCTCCTTGGCAATTTTGGAAATGGCACGTTTGGTGGGTTCGAAGCCCAGGGTTTTATCGATGGGCACATAACGATGGGCCTCTTCGCAGACAAAAGTGATGGGAATGCGCCCAGCACTCCACACGCCGAAATCGAAAGCGAGACGGGCCAAAACCGAAACCACCACGTTGATGATTTCAGATGGCAGGCCACCCAATTCCAAAATTGCAATTGGCTTGCCATTTACCGGAACGCGGAACAGCCTTGCAAGCACGGCCACCATGTTGTCCTGCACCGTGAGGCTGCCGAACATGAAGGCGTAGCGGGGGTCGCGTGTAATGGTCTCAATACGGGCTTTCAGACGCTTGTATGGTGCCAATTCGCCACGCAACTCAAGTTTGCCAATGTACTCTTCCAAAATGGCGATGAGATCGGAGGTCCGGTAGGGCAAAGGCGTATCAACGCCGATATTGGCGCTTTCCATAACCGATGTGCTGCGTGCGATGCCAGCCTTGTCGCGGCGCTGGTTGCTCATATAGCGCCCCTTGGCCTGGGGAATGATCTCACGCAGGATTTCCACATCACCTTCGCGGTGGGCCTGTTGGCCAATAAGAATTTCGACGGACTCATCGAAGTTCAGCAGCCAGAAGGGCAACACCATGTTGTCGGGTGTGATGACTTCTGACATGCCTTGGAAAGACTGGGCATATTCACGATGAACATCGAGTAAGAGAATATGGGCTTGCGGATTTTTTTCGAGGATGCGGCGCAGAATGAGCGCCACGGTGCAGGACTTGCCTGTGCCGGTTGTTCCAAGCACGGCGAAATGCTTGCCCAACATTTCGTCAATTTTGACCATTGCCGGAATACTGGGGTCCTGCTGAATGTGACCCACGCGAATTGAGGTTTCGGCATCGCACGCGTAGGCCTTTGACAGTTCCGCGCGGCTGGCGCGGTACACTGTATCACCCAATGAAGGATAGGAAGAAATACCGCGACGAAAGCCTTTTGGCTTCCCGTTTTCATCCTTTGGAAGCTCACCGATGAACTCCACTTCGACAATGCGCAGCTCCTGTTCGCCCTTGTTGTGGGACGGCATGGGCGAACTCAGGGCTGAGATGAGGGCAAGGGAAATGGACATGGCACAATCAACCTTGAGCAAGGTGCCAATTTCGGGGCCACGCTCAGCATCGATATTACCCGGCTGTTCTTCCACATCGAGAAGGATGATGGCATGCGCACCAGTGACGGCCACGATGCGGCCAACACGCTTGACGGCATCGAGGTCCACCGCGATTTGGTCTTGTGGCATTGTTTTGGGACGGTTCATGGTTGCGGGTTGCCCTTCAATGCAGATTGCCATCGCGCGATTGCGCTGGCGTTTGGGTTTGGGAAACGGTGGGAAGGATTACTGAAACCCTGGTCCCCACATTTTTTTGAGACTCGATTGTAAGATCACCGCCATGCAGACGAGCAAGGGCATAGGCTATTGGCAGGCCAAGACCTGTGCCTTCGTGGCGCTTGTTAAAGCCTGCATCAACCTGGCCGAAAGGCGACATTGCGGTGTCAATTTCAGTAAGCGACATGCCCATGCCCGTATCGGTTACACTTACAATGGCAAAATTTGCACCCTTTGGATTAACATCAACTCGGATACGGCCTTTTTCTGGCGTGAACTTCACGGCGTTGCTGAGCAAATTGATGAGAATTTGTTTCACGCGAAGCGGGTCTGCCATCAGGTCCGGAATACGGGGCGCAATATGGCTCTCCACCTCGATATCTTTTTCCGCCGCCTTGGTTTCCACAATCAACAGGCAGGATTCCAGAATTGGCATGATGCTGATTTTTTCCAAATCAACGGATAATTTGCCGGCCTGGATTTTGGAGACATCCAGAATGCCGTTTATCAGGGCCAGCAAATGTTCGGCTGCCTGTTTGATATACGCAGAATACTGTTCAATTTTTTCCGGGCTGGTGGCCGTTTTGGTGGCCATCATGTCTGAAAAGCCAATGATTGCGTTTAGTGGTGTGCGCAGCTCATGGCTCATATTTGCAATGAATTCAGACTTGGCTTTTGAAGCCAGTTCTGCGTCAACCTTGGCCGCATTGAGGGCAATCGAGTTCTTTTGTCGCGTTATGGCATGGCCAAAATTTTCGGCATAATCGCCGATCAAGGACCCGTTCTTAAACCAGTTTGTTCCAAAAGTTCGCATGTAACCCCGTCCAGTAACCACTGGTACCCCTTATTGTCTCAATGCGAGGTTAATGAGCCTGTTAACATTTTCCGGGATTCATTTGCTTTACGTGGGGTTTCAAACTGTTAAGATATATTCAACGCAATGTTTATGTGACAATTTCTGCACTCCGGGCTGTTGCTTGTTGAGGGCAGGTTGTCTGGAAGGTATTTTAAAGTGGACGCGACCAGCGGTGCGGGCAACTCCCGTGGCAGGCGTAGATTCGGGTTGCACGGGAGCCGCGGACGATCGCAGGATCGGCCTCCAGCTTTAAGTGTTCCGGCTGCAATAATATTAGAAAGCGATGCTTTCTATGGTGCGCTGGATTTGGGTACCAATAATTGCCGACTGTTGATTGCCTCACCCACTGAGTCGGGATTTCACGTGCATGATGCATTTTCGCGTATCGTTCGCTTGGGTGAGGGCCTGGGCAAATCCGGTGCATTGAATGAAGCGGCCATGATGCGCACAATCGACGCTTTGCGTGTGTGTTCCAATAAATTGGTGTGGCACAAGGTCAAGAAGCGCCGACTTATTGCAACCGAGGCTTGCCGCATGGCCAGTAACGGTGAGGAATTTATTGAGCGGGTACGCAGCGAAACCGGGCTGGTTCTCGAAATTATTGACCGTGAAACCGAGGCGCACCTGGCCGCGACCGGAGCGGAGCCATTAATTGAGGCTGGTGCCGAAAGCGCACTGGTGTTTGACATCGGCGGGGGCTCTACCGAGATCATGTGGGTCGAGCAGCGTGGTGCGGGTTATGAGATTTTAGCATGGACTTCGATTGCTGCGGGCGTTGTTACCATTTCCGAGCAGTTTGGCGGCGGGGTGGATGTTACGGCGCATTCCTTTGCCGCTATGCGAGATTATTTGCGGCCACTGCTGGCTGAATTTGTGTCCCGCGTGCAGTCGGTCAAGGGTTGCGCGGCAGTTCCAACGCATTTGCTCGGAACGTCTGGTACAGTTACCACGATTGCGGGAGTACAGATGGGGTTACGGCGCTATGATCGTTCACGTGTTGACGGCAGTTGGATTTCAAGTGCCGATGTGGGGCGCGTGACAGCTGACCTTTTGGCGATGAGCTATGAGGAGCGCACGATGAACCCTTGTATTGGACGTGAGCGCGCTGATCTTGTGATGGCTGGTTGCGCCATACTCGAAGAAATTCGCATGGCGTTTCCAGCGGAGCGCATTCGTGTGGCCGATCGTGGACTGCGTGAAGGCATTCTCACACAATTGATGCAGGACGACGGAACTTACGGGAGGCCATCATGAGCAGGCCGGGCAGTCGCAATGAGTTGAGCGGGCGCAACCTCAAAGTGAAGGTGAAAACCGGCAAGGGCCGCACGGTTTCGCAGAAGATCTGGTTGGAGCGCCAGCTGAATGATCCCTACGTGATTGAAGCGAAGAAGCTCGGTTACCGCGCGCGTTCTGCATTCAAGTTGATCGAGATTGATGACAAATATAAGTTTCTCAAAGCGGGGCAGGTCGTTGTCGATCTGGGTGCAGCACCGGGGAGTTGGAGCCAGGTTGCTGCAAAGCGTGTCAAGGCCGAAGAAGGGCGCGGCAAGGTGATTGCGCTTGACATGCATGGCATTGACCCGTTGTCGGGGGTCATGATTTTCAAGAAGGATTTTCTGGATGAAGATGCACCGCAGCTTTTGTTCGATGCAATTGGTGGCGTGAAGGTTGATGTGGTGCTGTCCGATATGGCAGCCCATGCCACAGGGCACAAGCAGACCGATCATTTGCTGATCATGTCATTGGCCGAAGCCGGACTCGAGTTTGCGTGTCAGGTTCTAGAGCAGGGTGGGGTCTATCTCGCCAAGGTTTTGCGCGGTGGCAGCGAAGGCGAAATGCTCAAGCTCATGAAAAAGAATTTTTCCAGCGTGCGGCATTTGAAGCCAATGTCAAGCCGGGATGACTCAGCGGAACTGTTTGTACTGGCGATGGGGTTCCGGGGGTAGGTTGATTGCCTTGCCATCTCCTCGTCATGCGCTTGCAAAGGGCGCGCGTGATTTTGACGCGGTGGTGTTTGCGGATGAATGTCCAACATCGCAATTGGATGCGTTTTCTTCTTGATTTGTGGTGTTATCTGCTTCACCGTAATGTCATATTTCAGTGTTGAATCAATGCCAACCTGACCAAACAAACAAGGAGAAAACCAATGTCTTTTCTGAGCGGTATTTTAGAGGGTATGTTCGAGAATGAGGGTGGCAGTGGCGGATTTGCGTTTGAGCTTATCAGTCAGGGTCCTGGTGGCTTCTCTTCGCTGTCATCACAGCTTTGGGGTATCAGTATCGGGGAAGCATTGGCGGCCCAGAATAATTTTACGTTTGGTCTTGACGTCAGCCTTGATGACTTGCCAGTGGAGTAACCTACGCTCAATGGTCCAATCATGCGCGAATATCATCCTTCCGATTCAGTGCCTGAAGTCAACGACCTTCCTCCATCGCAAAACATTCAGCTTCGGCCTTGGATTGACGAGCATGGCCATCTGACGAAGGATGTTTCATTCGACAGTTTTGACCAAGGTGATTTTAACTGGCTGGTGGAGTATTCCGCAGCGAACGGATATGACTGGGCGTAACTTGCAAAATGGTGCGCAGTGAATGTTGAGCTGACTTCACGGTTTATTCCAAATTCGCTCAAGCAGTGAACGCCAAAGTGGCATGTATTTTCTGCGTGTTGCGGATTGAAAATCGTAGTGGTCTTCAATTGCCCGGCGAAGGACTTCATTGCAGGCATCTTCCGTAACAGTGGGTTCGAGCGATAGTCCCATGCGGTATTTTCTTGGCAACTGTCGCACATCGAAATCCGCTTCGTCCGTTTCTGCTTGATGATTTGGTGCAAGCGCAAACCAATAGGTCAGCGCTCTTGCACCTTTGTAACTGTGATAGATTTTCACGCCTTGGTAGTCTAACGCTGGTTTATTATTTCTCATGCGCTGGTTTCCACTCTTCTTTTTTGCAATTGTCCTAGCATCGCTCTAGACTTCATGCACCATGGCAGTTGATCACAAGTCTCATCTTTGGCCTGGCGTTCCCTTTGCGCTTGGAGCCGCTTTCCTGTTTGGCGCTTCGACACCGCTGTCCAAAGTGTTGCTGAGTGCAATTGACCCTTGGATGCTTGCGGGCCTGCTTTATCTCGGAGCGGGATTCGGCCTGTTGGTCGTACGGGTTATCCGCAGTAGACTGCAGAACTACGCTCGGGAGGCCACTCTATCGGCAAGTGATTATCCCTTGCTTGTGCTTGTGGTTGTCATTGGCGGCGTGGTTGGGCCGCTGCTTCTCATGTTTGGTCTTTTGCAGACAACCGCTGGCAAAGCCTCTCTGCTTCTCAATCTCGAAGGGCTGGCCACTATGGCCATTGCCTGGCTGGTGTTTCGAGAAAATGTTGACCGTCGCTTGCTGATTGGTGCCCTGGCCATTCTTTTGGGCGCTGTGGTTTTGTCGTGGAATGGCAGTGATTTCCATTTTGGCCTTGGCGGCTTGATGATTGCAGGAGCCTGCTTTGCGTGGGGCATTGATAACAATCTCACCCGCAAACTTTCTGCGGCGGATCCCGTGCAGATTGCCATGATCAAGGGGCTTGTGGCGGGTGGCGTGAACGTTGCGCTGGCGATGGGTTTGGGTGCGCAGATTCCGAATGTTGGTACAGTCGCACTGGCGGGCATCGTTGGGTTTTTTGGTATCGGTGTCAGTCTTGTTTTGTTCATGCTGGGGCTCCGCCATTTGGGAACGGCGCGCACAGGCGCCTATTTCTCGATGGCACCCTTTATTGGCGCGGCGCTGGCCGTTGCGATGCTTCGCGAACCCGTGACGTGGCAGCTTGTTGCGGCGGCATTCCTGATGCTGTCTGGGTTATGGCTGCATCTTGCCGAGCGCCATGCGCATGAACATACGCATGTTGAATTGGAACATGATCACGCTCACGTGCATGACGAACACCATGACCATGTTCATGGCCTGGAGGCGACCGAGCCCCATTCCCACCTGCATCGCCACAAACCGATGCGACACAAGCACCCGCATTATCCCGACCTGCACCATCGCCACAGGCATGGCTGAGCCGAGATTCATCGCTTGCTCCTGCTGCCATGCAAGTGTTAGTAACCGCCGTCAACTCATAGCGACTCTCGAACACTGAGAAAGGTTGGCAGATGGCCAGACGCCAGATTCCCGAATACTTGACTTTTGACGATGTGCTGATGAAGCCGGGTGCTTCTTCTGTTCTACCTGCGGAGGTTTCAACAGCCACGCGCATCACGCGTGATATCCAGCTTTCCATTCCGATCATTTCGGCGGCGATGGATACGGTGACCGAGTCCAAGCTTGCCATTGCAATGGCGCAGGCGGGTGGGCTTGGGGTGATCCACAAGAATTTGGAGCCCGACATTCAGGCCGAGCATGTGCGCGCCGTGAAGCGCTTTGAATCTGGCATGGTGGCAAACCCGATTACCATCGGCCCGAATGCCACGCTTGCCGAAGTGATGCAGCTGAAAGAGCGACACAAGATTTCGGGCATTCCGGTTGTTGAGGAAAACGGCAAGCTGGCGGGCATCATCACCAACCGCGATGTGCGTTTTGCAACGGATATGAACATCAGGGTTTCTGACTTGATGACGAAGAAGCTGATTACGGTGGCACCCGGCGTCGACCGCATTGAGGCGAAGAAGCTTCTGCACAAGCACCGCATCGAAAAGCTCATCGTCGTCAATGATGATTTCGAATGCGTTGGCCTCATTACAGTGAATGACATGGAAAAGGCGGCGGACCATCCTTTTGCTGCGAAAGATGACCAGGAGCGTTTGCGCGTGGCGGCTGCGACCGGCACGGGCGACAAGGGATTCCTGCGGGCGGAAATGCTGATTGATGCAGGCGCTGACATTATTGTGGTTGATACGGCCCATGGCCATTCCATTCACGTGATCAATATGGTGAGCCGCATCAAGAAGCTGTCCAACAAGGTTCAGATCATTGCGGGCAATGTGGCAACCGGCGAGGCTGTGAAGGCGCTGGTTGGCGCTGGTGCGGATGCCGTGAAAATCGGCATTGGACCCGGTTCGATTTGCACCACGCGTATTGTGGCGGGTGTTGGTGTGCCGCAGCTTTCGGCGATCATGGAATGCGCTGACGAGGCGCTGAAGACGGATACACCGATCATTGCCGATGGCGGCATCAAGCAATCCGGTGATCTGGCAAAGGCGCTGGCGGCGGGTGCTGGCGTTGCGATGATTGGTTCATTGCTGGCAGGCACCGAAGAGAGTCCCGGTGACACCTATCTGTTCAACGGTCGCACGTTCAAATCCTATCGCGGCATGGGGTCTGTTGGGGCCATGGCACGGGGGTCGGCTGACCGTTATTTCCAGCAGGATGTAAAGGACAGTTTGAAGTTGGTGCCGGAAGGTGTTGAGGGCCAAGTACCTTACAAGGGGCCTGTGGCCCATGTGCTGCACCAGCTGACGGGCGGGCTTCGCGCCGCCATGGGTTATGTAGGGGCGGGCTCGCTGGCTGAAATGCGCGAGCGGGTTGAGTTCATCCGCATCACCAGTGCGGGCATGCGGGAAAGCCATGTGCATGACGTGATGATCACGCGGGAAGCACCCAACTATCAGGGCGGCCATTGATGACCCAAACGCAGCTGTTGCTGCTGCCTGCCTTTGTGCACGTGGCGCTCGTTGTTTACTTGCTGGTGCGCATGGGGAGCGGGCGTGTTGAGGCGGTGAAACGCCGGGTAGTCAAGCTTTCGGAGGTTGATACCAACAAATCAGCCTATCCTGAACCTGTGCGGAATTTTGCTAACAACTACCACAACCAATATGAACTGCCGGTGTTGTACTACGCTGTTTTGGCATATGCGATGAACACCGGACTTGTGGACAGTATTTTGATCGTCCTGTCGTGGGGGTTTGTGGCTTCGCGGCTTGTGCATAGTTACGTGCAAACCGGAAAAAACGTGATAAGGACCCGCTTTAAGGTGTTCACCGTTGGCTTGGGCTTTCTCCTGTTGTTGTGGGGCTGGTTCGGGCTTCGTCTTTTTGTGATTGGATAATACATGCGTATGGCTGGCCGCATTGCTGCTGCAATTGAAATTCTCACCGATGTGTTCACCCAGCATCGTCCCGCATCTGAAGCGCTGCGGGATTGGGGCAAGTCGCACCGTTTTGCAGGCTCCACGGACCGGCATGCCATTGGCACGCTGGTGTATGACACATTGCGGCGGCGGAACACGGCTGCCGCGCGCATGGGTGACGGGCGTCCGCGTGCGCTGGTGTTTGGCACGTTGCGCGAAGTCTGGGCGATGCCCGCGGATGAGATCGAAAATCTGTGTACGGAACAGTTTGGCCCCGGCATTCTGAGCAAGGCTGAAAACACGGCGCTGAACCGCGACATGCGGGAAGACCTGCCTGCCTATATCAAAGGCGACTTTCCGGAATGGCTGATGCCGTCACTTACAAAGGTGTTTGGTGAGCGCGCGGCAAAGGAGGGGGCAGCACTTTCGCAACGCGCACCCATAGATTTGAGGGTGAATACACTGAAGACGGACCGTGCCGCATTGCTGGAGGCTTTAGCCAAGCATGGGGCCGAAGCTGGTTCGTTGTCGCCGCTCTGTGTACGGATCAAATCGCCGGATGCAACGACGCGTAACATCAATGTTGAGGTGGAGCCAGCCCATGGCATGGGTTGGTTTGAAGTGCAGGATACGGCCTCGCAGATTGCGGCGCTGATGACCGGGGCGAGGGCAGGCGAACGGGTGGCTGATATCTGCGCAGGTGCCGGTGGCAAGACCTTGGCGCTGGCGGCCATGATGCAGAACAAGGGTGCGATTTCGGCCTATGATGCGGACAAGCACCGCTTGCGCCCCATCTTCGAGCGCATGACTCGGGCGGGCGTGACCAATATTGACGTGATCCCTGCCGATGAAGCGGCAAAGCTCGATGAAAGCGGCGGTTTTGACTGCGTGTTGCTGGATGCGCCGTGTTCGGGTTCGGGCTCATGGCGCCGGAAGCCTGATGCGAAATGGCGCTTGGCGGAAGTGCAGTTGCAGCAGCGCATTCGTGACCAGCGCGAGGTATTGGAGCGTGGTGCGGCACTGGTGAAAAAGGGCGGACGGCTGGTGTACCTCACCTGTTCGGTGCTTCCGGAAGAAAATAGCGCGCAGGTGGAGCGGTTTTTGGAGGTTCACAAAAACTTTGAAATCATTCCCTATGCTACCCAATGGGCGAGCGCCATTAGCACACCCGCGCCGACGTCAGCCGATGGTTCAACGGACACGCTGCTTCTCACGCCTGCTCAACATGGCACTGATGGTTTTTTTATCTCGGTGATGAAAAAAAATTAGGGGCTTGATGCGTCTCCTACACGATAGATGGTATCGAATAATAGCTTTGCCGGATTTGTGAAAACACTTATCATGTAGTGATGGGTGGATTCTCGGAATCTTATCTCGGGCGGCTGCGCGCCACTGTCGGAGATCGGCTACTAGAGCATCGCGTGTTCAGATAGAATCGGAATTGGATTCCCAAATCAGCTGAGACGTGATTCAAGGTTTGCGGAGGTATTTTGCCATGCCGCATGCTTTATCGAACGACTTGCGTGAACGTGTTGTCAGGTTTGTTGAGG
>JANOVC010000043.1:0-24756 GCA_031417195.1 Rhodobiaceae bacterium | reverse complement strand
TTGGACTTCTGGCCATTCCAGGCTTGGGCCCTGTTGTTGCGGCAGGTTGGCTTGCAACCACGGCACTTGGTGCCGTTGCTGGTGGTGCGACTGGTGGAATCGTGGGTTCTTTGATCAATGCGGGCGTTCCCGACGATCATGCCCATGTCTATTCCGAAGCGGTTCGCCGCGGTGGAACATTGGTTTCGGTCCAAGCTGAAGACCACAATGTTTCGGAGGTGCAGTCGATTCTTGGCAACTTCATGCCGCTCGATCCTGTTGAGCAAGGTGCGGCCTATCGCAAAGCTGGCTGGAACCAGTTTGATCCCGACGCAGCACCTTACGAATCCACCCGCACGGCAGCCGAGCGCACTCGGCGCGTTATGTAAATCACTGATCACTTCTTAAACAATCAACTAGGAGAAAAACCATGGCCAAAACCCCAAAGCAACTTGACGACCTGTTCCACGACACGTTGAAAGACGTTTACTTCGCCGAGAAGAAAATTGTATCGACCTTGTCGAAAATGGCCAAGGCAACAATATCACCAGATCTCAAGAAGGCATTTGAGAAGCACAAAACCGAAACTGAAGGTCACGTGAAGCGGCTGGAGGAAGTATTTGCACTGATCGACGCCAAGCCCCAAGCCAAAACCTGTGATGCCATCATGGGAATCGTCAAGGAAGGCGAAGGCATTATCGAAGATTACAAGGGCTCACCCGTCATCGATGCCGCCCTTCTCGCCGTGGCGCAAGCGGTTGAGCATTACGAAATATCACGTTATGGCACATTGAAATGCTGGGCCGGCGAACTTGGCATGAATGAAGCGGCAACACTTCTTGATGCAACCCTGCAGGAAGAAAAGAAAACCGATGCAGCCCTTACTGCGCTTGCCGTATCGGTAATCAATCTTGAAGCTGAAGCTGCGTAAAGCTTTTGACTGAAAGTAACCGCCGCGAGAACAGGTTTCTCGTGGCGGTTTTGAAGCTGTTCGCGTGACATGAGAGGACTAGGGGGCGAGGAAGGCCCCCACGAGACTAAAGAAATGAATTTACATTCATTAAATTGAATGATAATTCATTTTAATGATTCAGATGCTCAAAGAAAAAACCACACAGCTGCGTCGCAGCCATATCATCGTTGCCGCGATTACCGTTTTTGCGGCGCACGGGTTTCACCGTTCCACGATCCGGGATGTTGCCCGCGAAGCGGGGGTGGCGGATGGCACAATCTACAATTATTTTGAAAACAAGACTGCCTTGCTATTTGCGACCCTTGATCCAATGGACGAAGTGCATGCGGTGCAAGAAGCACCCATTGCACCACCAAAAAATGTTCGTCTTTTTCTGCTCCAGAGCCTGAAACAGCGGTTCGCGGCACTCACGCCCAAAATGATTGATCTGCACAGGGTCATTCTGTCGGAGGTGCTGATAAACCCCGAGCTTCGTGACCTCTATGTCGAACGCATTTTGGGGCCGACCTTCAAGTTGCCCCATGCGCTTTTTGAGGGATTCGCGTCTGCCGGGCAATTCAGGTCTGATGACGTCGCGTTTACATTGCGCGCCCTGACCGCGAGTGTTCTTGGCCTCGTTGTGCTGCTCTTGCTCGGGGACGATTATACAAAAAACAATTGGCAGAAGGTTCCCGATTTACTTTCGTCACTCATGCTAGATGGGCTGCTCGCTGACAGCGGAGATGGACGCATTCATGATGTCTCTTGAGAACCTGAATATCGCAAGTTCAGACTTCAAGACCAACGCCTATCCCCTCTATTCCAGGCTCAGGGAAGAAAAGCCCGTATGCAAGACTGTGTTGCCGACCAAACAGGAAGCTTGGCTCGTTGCGCGTTATGATGACGTATCGCGGCTTTTGAAGGATCAGCGTTTTGTGAAAGACCCGGCGAACGCCATGACGCCGGAGCAGCTTGCGCGTGAGCCACGTACTCCAAAAATGTTTGCGCCGCTCACACGCAACATGCTGGGGTTGGATGATCCAGACCATGCCCGGCTCAAAAGGCTCGTTCAGGCCGGATTCACACCGCGACGTATTGAGCAACTTAGCGCCAGAACAGAAGACATTGCCGCAAAGCTGCTGGACCGCTTGAATGGCAAGACCCATTTTGATCTGATAGCCGATTTTGCGATGCCGTTTCCGGTTACTGTCATATCCGAATTGCTCGGCGTTCCTGAAACAGACCGGGCCCGTTTTGCGCGCTGGTCCCACACGCTGCTCAGCATGCCATTGGGGTCATGGAAGATGGTTTTTTCCGTGCCCGATATTGTTCGCTTCATGCGCTATCTGCGCAAGCTTGTTGCCATGAAACGCGATTATCCAGAAGATGATCTTGTTTCAGCGCTGGTCTCGCTTGAATCTGAAGGTGAAAAACTGAATGGCGATGAACTTCTCGCAATGATTGCCATTTTGCTTTCGGCAGGACACGAGACCACCACCAACCTTATCGGTAACGGCATGCTGGCGCTGCTCCAGAATCCTGATGCATTCGAGCAACTCAAATCGGAGCCATCGCTGATCGACACAGCCATTGAAGAACTCCTGCGCTTTTCCGGTCCTGTTGAAACTTCGACATTCCGCTATGCCCGCGAAGACCTTGAAATCGAAGGCGTGGCCATTCCCAAAGGAGGGCTGGTATTGGGAATTGTTGCGTCGGCGAACCGTGATCAACGCCAGTTCCAAAACGCCCATATTTTGGATATTGCGCGCTCTCCCAATCGACACCTGACCTTCGGAGAAGGCGGACATTATTGTGTGGGAGCAGCTCTCGCCCGCATGGAAGGACAGATTGCCTTTAACGCAATATTGAAGCGCTTTCCCCACCTGCATTTGGATGCACCGGTTGCAAGCTTGAAATGGCGTGAGGGCCTCGTGTTGCGTGGCCTGAAAGCCCTGCCTGTGAGGCAGCGGTAGATCGGATTTCCGCGTGGCTGAACCGGCACCTAAACCCTCACTAACTATCCGTTTTACTTGGCCTTTGCCTCTTGCGGCCACAAAAGCTAGTATCTCTCTAGAAATGGGGAAATTTCATGGATACCAAGGAATCGCTGCACTGGCTCGCCGGGCAGAACGATATTACCAGCTTACGGGCTGCTGTTTGCGATCTGAACGGGGTCATGCGTGGAAAACGCATTCCGGTTGACCAGGCCGAGAAGGTTCTGAATGGCGGTTTGCGGATGCCGCTCTCTGTCGTTGGGGTTGATATCTGGGGCGAGGACATCAAGGATTCGCCACTCGTGTTTACCACGGGTGATGCCGACGGACTTTGCGAGCCCATTGGGCGGGGCATTTTGCCGATGGATTGGACGCCAGAACGCACGGGGCTTATTCCGTTGTGGCTGCGCGAAGAAAAGGGGACGCCGTTTGGTGGCGACCCGCGCCGGGCACTGGCAGCGCTGGCGGAACGCTATGCGGCGGCGGGATTGTTTCCAGTCATTGCCATGGAGCTTGAGTTCTATCTTTATGACCCCAAGGAAGACCGGCCCGTTGCCCCCATCTCGCCCGTGACGGGCAAGCGCCTTGATGCGGACTCGGTTCTTTCCATTGATGAGATCGACGAGTTTGGTTCGTTCTTCCGCGATGTGTATCAGGCGTGTGAACAACAGGGCGTGCCAGCGGATTCTGCCATCGCGGAAAACGGTGTTGGACAGTTTGAAATCAACCTGATGCACGTGAACGATCCCTTGCGGGCTGCCGATGATGCGGTGTTGTTCAAGCGCATTGTCAAAGGTGTGGCCCGCAAGCATGGCTTTGCGGCGTCGTTCATGGCAAAGCCCTATGGCGGGCGCTCGGGCAGTGGCCTGCATGTGCATTTCAGTTGCCTCGACAAGGACGGTGAAAATGTCTTTGACGATGGCACCGATGAAGGCAGCATAATGATGCGCAATGCCGTTGGGGGACTGTTGGCGGGCATGGCGCAAACGACCCTGCTGTTTGCACCGCATTTCAATTCATATCGCCGCCTGCGGCCTGGTTCCCATGCACCATCGGCTGCCGCGTGGGGCTATGAAAACCGCACCGTTGCCATTCGTATTCCGGGTGGTTCGCCCAAGGCACGGCGCATTGAACACCGGGTGGCGGGTGCTGATGCAAACCCCTATCTGGTGCTTGCCGGTATTCTCGGTGGTGCGATCATTGGCATCGAGCGGGAGATGAGTCCGCCGGACCCTGTGCGCGGTGATGCCTACACGATGAAGCTGCGCGGCCTGCCTCCGGATTGGGCCTCTGCCATTGATGCGTTCGCTGCCGGTGAAATTGTGAGTGCAACACTTCCCGATGTGCTGCGTGACATGCTTGTAGCCTGCAAACGGCAGGAACTTACGACGTTTGCGGCACAGGTAACTGACTTCGAGTATGAAGCCTATCTGGATATGGTTTGAACCTGGTTACTTAATCAGCACAATTTGAGCAGACGACCGAACTCCAGCAGGAACAGGCACATCTGTTGCACCATAGTTGGAATTCATTACCAATTCAGGACCTTCATTGAGTTCCAGTTTGTGAGCGATGATTGCCGTGTAGGCTGAGTCTTCGGCGACTGATGAATTCGGATCAACCCAGAGACTGCCACGGGACAGGTAAATCGTGCCTGTGAGTTCGCTCGCGTTGGCGCTGCCAATACGATGTTTCCTATCCAAACTTGCTGACCTGTCTTCGAAGAACAGGAGACCGGATAATTCCCCGCTTGCGGCGCCCGACAGGGATATCGAAGAGTTTCCGGAGAAATCAATAACTGCCGCTTGTCCAGCCAGATAGAATCCAACATGCTTGCCATCTACGCGCGCATTGTTGGAAATCTTAAACGGACCATCTTGGACAACATAAGTACCGGGATTGAAATGCACTGTCGCTGTGCCGCTTACTTCAAGTCCATCACAGTAGGTTCCTGGATCAAGGGTTTTGCTGCCACCGACAATTTTAACGCCTGAATAGTCGCAGGACCCAATCGCAGGAGGTTTTCTGTCAGCCAAGGGATCGTCAACAGGGGGACAATCGATCGTGGGTGATGGTGAAACACTCGTTGTTTTTGCTTTCACACCGCCTGCGGAACAGATGAGGCTCGACTTTATACTCGAATCCATATCAAGGCGAATTCCCTGAGAATGGGTAGAATTCGAATAGACACCACAGTTTTTAGCGGTGATTTTTGCGCTCTTGTCGAGGTGCAGAGCTTTTGCAGCGGCGTCATCGAGTGCCAGAATGCAAATGCTTGAGGAGCCAACAAGAGACGCTGTTGCCTGTACGTGAATTGGTGTTACGCCCGCGTCAAGGAAGTATGCAAAAAATGGTTTCCATGTTTCTATCAACGCTACGTTCAATGAACCTGCTTTACGATCTATCTTTAACGTAAAGGCAACGTTCATTTTTCCTTCTTGAGCGATGTAGGACCGGACTGTTGATGCTATCGATTGATCGCTCGAACCTGCGAGAGACAGTTCTTTTGCGCCACCAATTGCAGCTGAATCGGCCAGCTCATGCAGCTGGGTCACTTTCATTGAGAGAACGCCATAGTCGATTGCAGAACCGGCGGCAGCCAAAAGAACGGGAGCAGTCAATGCGGTTATTACTGCAATATTGCCAGAGTAACAGCCAATCAACCGCACTAGACGGGTGGAAAGGCGAACGAAAATGGATTTCCTGACACTTAAAAATTTCATTATTGTGGCCTGATCATACTTGATACTTTCGCCACTCAATCCAATGCTATTGTCTAACCGCGTAACTCACAAAAACTTTATAATTTTCACATCAAGTGGTTCTTGTTCATATCGGTAACACATGAAACTTTACTGCGAAAAATATATAAAATTTTAGCTTTTGTTGGACCGGTTGCGTTCAATTTTACAGGAAATTTAACCATAGCTTACACTTCTTGAAAATCCGGACGTCGTTTGCCTTGGCGCAAGGTTTCAAAACCATTTTTAAATACTACCTACTTACAGTTTCTTCTTGATTTATGAGAAATGTATATTTGACATGATGGGGCGAAAATTCATCAGTATTCGAAAGCGTATCGCCGCACTCGTCGCGACATGCGTTCTGTTGTCCGTGACGACAATTGCGACCCTGCTTGCAATCAGCCAAGTCAACATTGCCATTGAAAACAAGAAAGCCGAACTCAAAGCAACTGGCTATGTTTATGCTGCTGCTGTTTCCGATCCTTTGACGGCCTCTGAGAAAACCAAAGCCCTAAATGTCCTGAGTTCCATTTCGCGCGTACCCGGAATTCTTTTTGCAGTTGTGCTCGATGCCAATAACCAAAGCTTTGCTTCCATGGGTAGCGCGGTATTCCTGTCAAATGACATTGCGACTGCAGACATGAGTCGACTTGCCATGTTGAAAAAAGGCGTTCTCCCGGTGGCGGTGGACATTATCCGTGGTGGTGAGCATGTGGGAAAACTCGTCCTCATCGCCGATATTCAATCGATGCGAACAACACTTCTTTGGACGATGGCCGTCACGGCAATGGCAGCACTACTCGCATCGATTTTGGGGGTTGTTATTGCAGCGCCACTGTTGACGCGCATAACAGCGCCAATTCTATCTCTTACACAGGCGATGCGACATATTAGGATAGCAGGCGATTACACGACTCAGGTTGAGTCTACTTCGAATGACGAGACAGGCATTCTCGTTAATAGTTTTAACTCAATGATCGCAGAAATACGCCTGCGGGATGCGTCGCTTGAAAAACTGGCTTATTTTGATCAGTTGACCGGACTTTCCAACCGACCACATTTTCAACAGTTGATTGACGAAATGCTGATCAATTCAAAAGAAACCGGGTTGGTTGCCGCTCTTTTCATTCTTGACCTGGATGACTTCAAACAAATAAACGACACCTTTGGACTGAGCATTGGCGATGCGCTGCTCTTGAGTGTTACGACAGCCTTGAGGCGGGAACTTGATCCGAAGTTTGTTATTGCCAGGCTCGGTGCGGATGAGTTCGCACTTGCCTGCAATGGTGTTGCTTCGGAGCAAGATGCCCAAGAGCTGCTCGCGCCGTTTATTGCAAGCCTGTACAAGCCAATCAAAATAATGGAGCATGACATTCACGTGACGGTATCGATCGGTGGGGTTTTAATGCGGTGCGACGGGGACACGCCAAGTGACCTTTTGCGGCGTGCGCACCTCGCACTCCACGATGCGAAGCGCCGTAGAACAAGCCAGATCTGTTTTTATAAACCAGAAATGGACGCAGCCGTTCAAGAGCAGGCAGAAATCGCCAAAGGCTTGCGCAGGTCAATCGCAAGTAATGAATTTGAAGCTTATTTTCAGCCACAGCTGAATTTAATGGATGGCTCCGTTTCAGGTTATGAAAGCCTTATCAGGTGGAATCATCCGGAGCGTGGTTTGATTTCTCCCGCACAATTCATTTCCGTGGCGGAAGAAACCGGCCTTATCAGCAGTGTTGGCAATTGGATGCTGCGAAACAGCTGTGCGCAGGGGAAAATGTGGTTGGATACGGGAAATCCACCTCGCAAGATTTCCGTGAATGTATCAGCGGCGCAAATCCTACAGGCAAGATTCTTTGATGAGGTCGTTGATGCTCTAAGAGAAACAGGTCTGCCGCCAAAATTTTTATGTTTGGAACTGACGGAAAGCCTGTTTGTTGGCCAGTCATTCGAGCGCGTAAGTCGCCTTCTCATTGATCTGAAAAAACTGGGTGTTTCGCTCGCAATTGATGATTTCGGGACTGGTTATTCCTCACTTTCCTATCTGGAAAAACTACCCTTCGACATTTTGAAAATTGATCGCTCGTTTGTCAGCGGAGTGAATCTTGATGCGAAGAAACGAGATTTACTGAAAGGCATTGTTTCCCTTTCTCACGCGCTTGGCCTGCAGGTTGTGGCGGAAGGCGCGGAAACTGAAGGTGAGTTGCAAGAGCTGCGCAGCCTCAGTGTAGATTGTGTTCAAGGCTACATCATTTCGCGGCCACTGCCCGCCAAGGACGTGTTGTTGACCGTACATTCAATTGAACAAAGATTCAGTGTTCCGATACATTTTGGCGACGCAAAACGCGCATAGAACTAAATGAATTTCCGCATCACCGCAACGATGAGACCGGCTGTGATTGCAGACAGGAATGTTCCCCACACAAGGTCAATGAGAGCAATTTTAACACCAAAGCCGTTTAGCACCGATAGATTTGTCAAATCATAAGTCCCATAAGCAACCAGACCAAGAGCGCCGCCCAAGAGAACAGCCTGCATCATAGAACCTGCCTTCAAGCCGGGATTGACGGCAAAGAACATCAGACCCGCTGCATATAGCAGATAAAACGCGACTGCGGCGACGATGTTCGGCTGCTTGCGCATGAGCTCACCCATTTCGGCCACATAGGTTGCGCGCGCCAGCCAAACGAGCCAGACCATGTCGATTGCAACAAAGACCACAAGGGTGGCCATATAGGTGATGATGTGTTTTGTCATGCCAGGCCTCGCCTATTCATTTGCCGTTTTGGAAATTGTGATATTGGGTTTCAGTGGTTCAGGCCGGTTCACCAATTTCATTCCCTTGAACCAGAGCTTTGCCGCTTCCCAGTGAATGCCGCCAAGAATTTTGAGCGGCAACAAGGGCAGCCCGAGGAATGATTTCAACAATGCCGTGTCCGTGAGCTGTTGTTTCACACCGGAAAACCAAGCGTTCAGACAAGGACCCTGCGCGTTGGTCAAGCGAATGCCCAGCTTCAGTTCATCGCCTGGGGTTTGAATGGTAAAATCATAGTGACCCTCTACCTTGTTGAAGGGGGACACGTAAAATTTCTTGCCACAGGACTGTTGCGCGGTTTTACCAACCGGAATGACATAGGAATGGCGCTCGCCAAAGGTGTTGTTGACCTCGTAGACCATGAGCGTGAGTTGGTCGCTGGCATCAAAGCAATAAAACGTCGTCAGGGGATTGAACACATAGCCCAGCACACTGGGATAACAGAACATGAAAATGCGTTTCACGCTTTGGCCCGCTGGCGAAGATTTCACCTGCTTCCAGACATAATCGCTGATGGGCGTGCCATCGCCGGGACCAAACTTCCGGTCATCGATGCTGAAGAGATTGAAACGGTTGTAGCTAAACAGCTTCATGCGCCGGCCAAGGATTGGCAAATCCGCAATATCGATAAAGAAATTATACACGCCATAGCGCAGTTCATGGCTCACGGGCGCCAGCCGCCGGTGGACGACCTCGCCGCGATAAAGGCATGAGGCGGGAGCGCTCATTCGGCAGCCTCGAGCTGAATGGGCTTTTGTTGTTGTGTTACTGGCGTTACATGGATGCGTCCGCTTTGATTTTCAACATTCCACGGCCGCAATGCGCCACCCAATTGCTCAGCCACCGCAAGGCCTGACTGCAATCCATCTTCATGGAAGCCAGCGCCGAAGTGGGCGCCACAAAACCATGTGCGGTTCTGCCCCTGTATTGACCACAAACGCTTTTGCATCGCACTTGTCTGCGCGTTGAAGATGGGGTGTGCATAATCGAATTCCTGCACAATCGTTTCCACTTTTGGTTCACGCGATGGATTGAGCGTAACAAAGAGATTGGTTTTGGTGGCCAAGGGCTGGAGCGCATTCATCCAATAGGTGACGCTGCCTGAACCACTGTTTGCAGCGCCATCGGATACAAAGTTCCAGCTTGACCACAGTTTTTTCCGGCGCGGCATCAGTGTTTCATCGCTGTGCAAAACAGCGCGATTATTTGCGTATTGAAAAGCAGAGAGGCAGTGTGTTTCAACTTGCGTAGGGTGGGCCAGCATCGCCTGAGCCTGATCGGCATGGGTTCCGATGACAATATGGTCAAAGCTTTCACGAAATCCACCTGCGCCATGGACCGTTATGGCAGATGAACTCCGCTCAACGGTTTTTACCGGGCAATTGGTAACAACACGCATGCGGCTATCTCCCAACAGCCGTTGCACATATTCACGCGAACCGCCTGTCACCGTTCGCCACTGGGGGCGGTCATAGAAATTCAACAAGCCGTGGTTCTCAAAAAACTGCAGAAAACAGCGTGCGGGATAGTCCAGCATCTGTTGCGGATGGGAAGACCAGATTGCGCCGGCAACAGGCAAGAGGTGCAGATCCATGAAATCCCTGGAGTAGCCGTGATCATTCAAAAACTGGCCGAGCGAAACATCTTCGCCAACCACATTCCTGTATTGCGCGGCGCTGCGAAAAAATCGGACGAGGTCACGTATCATCCGCCAATGACGGAGGCTTACAAGATTGCCCACATGGCCGATGAGATGTGAAATTCCAGCGCCGGAATATTCATAGGCGCCTCCTTGCAGAGACACGCCAAAGCCCATCGCGGAGTTCGCCGTTGGTACGCTCAAATAGTCAAAAAGAGCGGTCAGGTTAGGATAGGTTGCGTCGTTGTAGACAATGAACCCGGTATCGACCGGAACGTTGCCTTCTGATGTGGGACAATCAACTGTGTTCGAATGGCCACCAATACGCGCGGTTGCTTCAATAAGGGTCACCTCGTGTCGCTGGGAAAGGAGCCATGAAGCAGAAAGACCAGAGATGCCGGAGCCGACCACGGCAATTTTGAGGGAATTCAATGAATTAGCGCCTTTGAAACAGATTGTTAATTTCATATACGGCTGTCAAACAAAAATGGGTCAGCCGGCATTTTAAAACCGTATGATCCGAAAAAGCCCACTTAGCGTAAATATTTGTGATATATAGGGAAAACTACTATGCTATCTTTGGCTTGGAACATGTTAAAACCAGAGACCCTGACGGAACGGCAAAATGAAGATCAGGTTACGCGGCGCTTGATATTAAGTGTTGCGAAGAATCTTGATCGCGAGGCTTTTGCTTCGCTTTTTGATGCTTTTGCGCCGCGGTTGAAAAGCTTCATGATCCGCAAGGGAGCCTCGCCTGAAGTTGCCGAAGACCTTGTGCAGGAAACCATGATCAGCGTATGGCGCAAGGCCGGACTGTATGACCCTGCAAAAGGCTCCGCGCTGACGTGGGTGTTTACCATTGCGCGTAACCTTCGCATTGATAGAATTCGGAAAGAATCCACATTACCCTTGGTGGAGCTTGGTGATTATGATGCGCCATCGGATGATGCGGGCGGTGATGAAATCGTGACGCGCAGGCAGGAGGCCGAAAGCGTAAACCGGGCCCTTGCTGAAATTCCAGCGGAGCAAAAGCAGGTTCTCATGCTGGCGTTCGTTGATGATATTTCCCAGAGTGAAATTGCGGCCCGCCTCAATTTACCCCTTGGTACCGTCAAATCCCGCATGCGATTGGCTTATGCCCGCCTGCGCAAAACATTGGAGACTTTAAATTGACGATCAACCACCACTTGGACACAGCGACCATTGTGGCTCATGCAGCAGGAACCCTTGACGAGGCGTTAAGTATGGTCGTTGCGACTCATCTTGATCTGTGTCCGGTTTGCCATCAGGCTTCACGGCAGGCTGCTTTGTTGGGTGGGGAAATATTGGGCGGGTTGGACGGCACTTCTGTGTCTGAAAGTTGCCGAAGCAAGACCTTGAGCATGCTGGATACTGCCACATTGCACCGGTTTCCAAAAAGCTCACTCAGGAAAAGTGCTGTTCCATCGCCTTTGAATCACTTGCTCGCCGGCCAGACGCTGAAAGACCTCAAATGGAAAAACAAGGCACCGGGTCTTGGATTATATGACCTTCCGGTTTCTGCAGCATCGCGTGGCAGACTGTTTTTAATGCGCATTGCGGCGGGCAAAGCCATGCCTGAACATGGTCACGGTGGCGAGGAAATCACACTTATTCTGTCTGGTGCCTATAATGACAGCGTTGGCCGCTTTGCGGCAGGTGATGTGGCGGATCTTGACCAGGAATTTGAACACCGGCCGGTTGTTGAAATTGAGGCCGACTGCATTTGCCTTGTAGCAACCGAGGCGCCGACACGGTTCAAATCCTGGCCAGCGCGGCTCTTGCAGCCATTTATCGGGATATGACCGCAGTCCTGCCGTGGAAAGTCGTATGGATCACCGGCGCTTCAACAGGGATTGGGCGTGAAGTTGCACTGCAGCTGGCGGCACAGGGCGTAATCGTTGCTGCATCGGCACGAAGTGCCGACAAACTCAAGGCGCTTGGTGCAAACATCAAGCCTTACCCGGTTGATGTGACTGACCGAGATGCCATGTTGCAGACAATCGAAAAAATTGAACGCGACTTGGGGTCAATCGATTTGGCCATTCTGGGCGCTGGCACTTACAGCCCCGTTGAGATTGACGCGTTTGATCCCAGCCTGTCTGAGTTGGCGATGGGCGTGAATTATATGGGTGTCGTCAACGGTGTCACTGGCTTGCTGGCGCACATGCTGCCACGGCGCAAAGGCCATATTGCCTGGATCGCTTCTGTTGCGGGCTATCGTGGATTGCCGAAAGCTGCCGCTTATGGACCAACCAAAGCTGCCCTGATCAACCTGGCGGAAAGCCTGAAGCCCGAGCTGGATGCGCGCGGCATTACGGTAAGCGTCATCAATCCGGGGTTTGTGGAAACGCCGATGACGGCACAGAATGAATTTCCGATGCCGTTCATGATCAAAACCGATGAGGCCGCACGACGCACCATCGCAGGCCTTGCCAAGGGGCATTTTGAAATTGCCTATCCCACGCGCTTTGTTGCCATTCTCAAAATTATGCGGGTTCTGCCGTACCGGCTTTTCTTCTGGCTGATCAGTCGTGCAGTTCTCAAGTAACTGATTTACTGCAGCGACGGAGGCCTTGCATCCATCCATTGGCCTTTGTGTTTTGCTGACTCAACAGCGGCTGCAATCGCTGCAATCGATCTCAGGCCATCTGTCGCCTTGGGGTAATGATTAGCCAACGGATTTGGCGCACGGTTTTGTTTTTTCGCGGTAATAACCTCGGCAAGGTCGGCATAGATATTTGCAAAGGCCAGTGGCATGCCTTCAGCGTGACCGATGGCAACGCGCGAGGCACGGTCTGCTTCCGGTGACAGGCCAGGGCCGCCGCGTTCCAATGTGATCGTTGGCTGGTTGAGTGGTGTCCAGAACAACTGGTCCGGCCATTGCTGGGCCCAACGCAAGCCACCCTTTTCACCGAAGACGCGGATGTTGAGACCATGCATGCTGCCGACTGCGACGGAGCTGGTCCACAACCTGAGAACCGCGCCTCCATCCATATGGAAATTCACCATGGCATCATCTTCCAACGTGCGGCTGGTGAGACATGAAGCGAAATCGGCTGACAGTTCCCGGGCTTCCTGACCTGACACGAAGCTGGCCATATGCAAGGCATGGATGCCACAATCGGCAAATTGCGCCGAGATGCCTGCCAAGGCAGGATCGTAGCGCCAGCGCACGCGGGGATTATCGGCATCTGCCTCATCGGCATGGAAGCCATGGGCGAACTCAGCCTTGATCAGGCGAATTTTTCCAAGATCACCGCGCGCCACCATGGCCCGCATATGGCGCACCAGCGCGTAGCCCGTATAACCGTAGTTCACGGCACAGATTGTGCCTGCGCGCTTGGCCGTGCCGACGATGTCTTCGGCCTGCTCCACGGTGATCGTCATCGGCTTTTCGCAGAGCACATTGATGCCTGCTTCGAGGAAGGCCTTGGTGATTTCGTAATGGGTTGAATTTGGTGTCGCCACGGTTACAAGATCAACGCGGTCCGCGCGGTTGCGTTCGCCTGCCAGCATTTCGCGCCAGTCGCCATAGGCACGGTCCGCTGATATGCCAAGGCGCATTGCATAGTCCCTGCCCTTTTCAGGATTTGCATCGAGTGCCCCTGATGCCATCGTATAAAGGCCGTCCATTGCAGCACTGATACGATGCGCCGGCCCAATCTGACTGCCTTCACCGCCGCCAACCATGCCCCAATTCAATTTTGCCATTGCCATCTTCCGCTGATTAAACCATTGGACCGGGTATTGGCGTTTGTCGCGCGCTGCGTCAACTGGCGGTTATTCTCAACACTTAAATCCCCGGTTTTTGAGGTCATTCGCCATAGGGAATCCAGATGTTCTTGATTTGCGTGGCATGGCGCAAATATTCTTCACCCTGTGCCTGGGTTTCATTACACCAGTCATAGAGCCTACCCTGATTGGTCCACGTGCTTTTGAGATTTCCGGCTGAGGCGTTTTCGACTGCCAAACACCCGGCGCTGCTGCCATGATACCACAGGGATGCCACTTCGTCATGCTCGGCAAGGGTTTTGGCCAACTCTTCACGGTCACCCGTTACGATGTTCACGACGCCATCTGGCAGGTCGGATGTTTCCAGCACCTGGTAAAAATCTGTCGCAGCCAAAGGCTGGCGTGCTGCCGGAACTGCAACAACGCGGTTGCCCATGGCGATGGCTGGCATCACAAGGGAGATAAAGCCGAGCAGCGGTGCCGTGTCGGGGCAGAGCAAGCCCATCACGCCGAAAGGCTCATTCATGGCGAGTGTGACATTTCGTGACCGGGTGGCATGGACACGGCCATCATATTTATCGGCTTGGGCCGCATAGTAGAATATGCGGCGGATTGAGAGGTCCACTTCCTGTGCCGCCGCTTTGGATTTGTGACCCATGGCACGCAAACGATCGCTGAACTCTGCGGCCCGGGCGGAGAGGTTTTCTGCAATGTAATAGAGAACCTGTGCGCGGTTATGGGCTGTTACCCCACCCCATGACGAGGCTTTCAACGCGGCTTCGACAGCGTTGCGGATATCCTTGCGGTTGCCCAGTCCCGCCTCTCCAATGCTGGCACCCCTGGTGTTGGGCACGGAATAACTGTAGCCAGAATCGGGGCGGGTTTGTTTGCCACCGATGAAAAGTTTCGCCGTGCGGTCAATATTTGGGTGTTCGCTTTTTGCTGCGGGAAGTGCTGAAAGTTTTGTTCCGTTGACGGGCGCTGCGGGCAGAGACGTCATCCAATCATTGGTCATGTATTCATACATGCCTTCGCGGCCCCCTTCCCGCCCGAAGCCGCTTTCCTTGTAACCGCCGAAGCCAGCGGCTGCATCCATCAGGTTTGTAGAGTTGATCCATACAATGCCTGCCTTCATGCGCGCTGCCGTATCCAGTGCAAGATTTATGTTCTCGGACCAGATGGTCGCTGAAAGGCCATAACGCGTGTGGTTGGCAAGCTGCACCGCTTCTTCCGGCGTGCGGAAGGTCATTGCAACAGCCACTGGGCCAAAGATTTCTTCCTGCACAACTGTGGACGCAGGCTCAACATCCACGAACAGCGAGGGTGCAAAGAAGTTGCCTTTGACAGGAAGGGCGCAAGATGATTGCAACAAAGTGCCGCCCTCCTCTTCTCCCTGTTTCACCAGCGCCCGAATGCGTTGCAGCTGCACGGGTGCGACGATGGCGCCCACGTCAACAGATTTGTCGAGCGGATTTCCCACCCGCAGGGTTTCCATGCGGCGTTTCAGTTTTGCTATAAAGCGGGGTGCCACGCCTTCCTGAATGAGCAGACGCGAACCAGCACAGCAGACCTGGCCCTGGTTGAACCAGATCGCGTCCACCACACCTTCAACGGCAGCGTCAAGATCGGCATCCTCATAGACAATGAAGGGAGATTTTCCACCGAGCTCAAGGGAAAGTTTTTTGCCTGTGCCAGCCGTTGCCCTGCGAATGATGCGGCCCACTTCGGTGGACCCCGTGAAGGCGATCTTGTCCACACCCTTGTGCGCCACGAGATGTTCACCGGTTGCGCCGTCACCGCAGACAATATTGACGACACCATCCGGCAATCCGGACTCGCGGCAAATCTCAGCGAAGGCGAGTGCCGTGAGAGGGGTAAACTCAGCGGGCTTCAAAACAACGGTGTTGCCTGCAGCAAGGGCTGGTGCGATTTTCCACGCCAGCATCAACAAAG
The DNA here is from genome assembly GCA_031417195.1 of Rhodobiaceae bacterium. GTDB lineage: Bacteria > Pseudomonadota > Alphaproteobacteria > Rhizobiales > Aestuariivirgaceae > Aestuariivirga. The sequence goes on along the minus strand of JANOVC010000043.1, from coordinate 8,930 downwards.
GAAAATTCCATGGAATGATTTGTCCGCATACGCCAAGCGGCACATACCCCTTGAATTCGGAGGCCATAAGTTCAGCCCAACCCGCATGGTGATAGAAATGGCGGGCAACCAGCGGAATATCGATATCCCGGCTTTCCCGGATGGGCTTGCCATTGTCCATGGTTTCAAGAACGGAGAGAAAGCGTTCACGTTTTTGAATGAGCCTTGCGATGGCATAGATATGTTTGGCGCGGGAATGGCCGGAAAGCTTTGACCACATGCCAAAGGCCTTGCGTGCAGCTTTTACGGCAGCATCCACGTCGGCTGCCGTTCCGGTGGCCACGCGCGCAATCACACTGTCATCTGCCGGGTTGCTCACGTCAAAACAGCTCTTGCCTGACGAAACCACAAAAGCACCCCCGATGAAATGTCCAAAGCCTGCCTTGTGCTGGTCAAGCCACGCAGTGATGTGGGTATTGGCTTCGGGTGATGGGCCGTAGTCCATGGTTTCGAGAACGTGTTTTACATTTGGCATGGAATGAACCTCAGGCAAGCGCGTGGTGGGACAGGGCGGCGTAACGGCCCGTGATGTAATGTTCGAGCTGGCGCTCGATGTCTGCCAGCATGGCGCTGGCCCCGATGCGAAACAGTTCCGGCTCCAGCCATTCGCGGCCCAGTTCTTCCTTCATCAGGATCAGCCAGGCTATGGCGTCCTTGGCGGTGCGAATGCCGCCTGCTGGTTTGAAGCCGATCTTTTCACCGGTGTATTCACCATAGTCGCGCAGCGCCCGCACCATGGTGAGACTCACGGGAAGCGTCGCATTCACGTCTTCCTTGCCGGTGGATGTTTTGATGAAATCAGCACCCGCCATCATTGCCACCATGCTGGCCTTGTAGACATTGCGCAGGGTTTTCAGGTCACCGGTTGCAAGAATGGCCTTGAGATGCGACCCGCCACAGGCTTCGCGCATGGCACTCACTTCATCGTAAAGTCCGGTCCAATCCTGCGTGAGAACCTGTGCGCGGTGAATGACGATATCAATTTCCCCTGCCCCCTGATCAACGGCATAACGGATTTCCGCCAAGCGCTGGGGCAGCGGCGTAAGGCCTGCCGGAAAACCCGTTGCCACGGAGGCAACCGGAATGCCGGACCCTGCAAGCGCCTTCACGGCAGGTGCGACCATTGTTGGATACACACACACGGCACCAACCTTTGGCGGATCATCGCCCAGGCCCAGCGCCTTCACAATATCATCACGCAAGGGTCGTTTGGCTTTGGCACAAAGGCGATGAACCCGTGCGTCCGTGTCGTCTCCCGCCAGCGTCGTGAGATCAATGCACTGCAACGCCTTCACCAGCCATGCCGCCTGATATTCCTTTTTCACACTGCGCCGTGTGGTCAGCGTTGCAGCGCGGCGTTCACTGGCCGAAAGGTTGACCTGCACATTCTCAAACCACTCCGTATGCAAAAGGGTTCCCTTGTTGCGGGGGTAATGATTGTCCTTGCGCCCGTGGACGTGATCCATAACGTGTAACTCATTGATGTTTTACTTACATAAAACAGCAATACATTGATATCCGGCGCATGCAAGCATCACGCTACTTGCACTTTGACGGGGCAATCCCTTCGGGAAATACACAGGCATTCATTTTCTCATGCTGGTCTTCCTGCGGGGCGATTGGCTTTCAACAGCAATATCTGCCCCGCCAGCGTTATCATCGCTGGCATCAAAATGAGGTGGTGCGACGCTGCGGCAAACAAATGTTTTGGTCTCCGCATCATATTCGATGCGGGTGCGGTATCCCTTGAATTCGTCGAAGCTTTTCATGTCATTCACCTCTGAAAATTTCAGTTGGCCGTCGGAAAACCTGCTTGTTTTGGGTTGGGCGGATGGTTTTCAGCTCCACTTCTGCGGAATGCATTTTCCATGTGCTCAGGACAGAAAATGCCCGGGATGGAATTTGCACGATCAGTATTCCGCTGAAGATCAGGGCCGCGCCGACACCGCCAAGTGCACTCGGGGTTTCCCCAAGCAACACAAACGCGCCCACCGCGCCAAAGAAAGCCTCACCACTGGTGATGATTGCCGCTTCACTGGCCGAGGTGTATTTTTGCGCGATGGACTGGAGAAGATAGGCAGCGCCTGTGGACAATATGCCGAGAATTAAAAGCTCCGGCAGGGCAGCCCGCAGGCTGTGCAAATCAAAATGTTCAAAAACAAGACTGATGCCGAGGCAAATAAAGCCGGAAACAAAAAACTGGATCAGGGTCAGCAGTATCGCGTTTCCATATTTGCTGACAAATTCCCCGAGAAAAATCATCCAGAGGGAAAAGAATATTGCCGATGCAAGACAAAAGAGATCGCCAATGTTGAAGCCTTTCACCGAGCCACCGCTCATCAGGCCCGCTCCGGTCAGTGTCAGGAATGCCGCGGGCCAGACAATGGGTGGCGGCCGCTGCAGGAGAAGCGTCCACGCAATAAGGGGGGTGATGACCGTCGTCGTGTTGACAATGAAGCCTGCATTGGTGACAGTTGTGTAGCCAAAACCAATTTGCTGTGACGTGACGGCGCCCACGAATGTAAGTATCACCATGACGCCAAGCTTTTTTGCATCGTGGTCAAGGGCTGCAACGCGGAATTTGGTTTTGAACGTGAATGGCACGATCACAAGGGCTGCAATGAGACAGCGCAAGCCGACGGCAAGAAAGGGGCCGATGTTTTCAAGAATTGTCTGCTGCGCAACATTGCCGGCACCCCACAGAAGTGCCGCGAGTAACAAAATCTTGTTCGCCTGGTTGCGTGACATGCGGTTCTCCCCTTTTTCCAAAACGGAATTTGTGCCGTGACTTCAGGCTGATCCCCACAGCAGGATCTCGGTGGGCTTGTTGGTAAGTGGCAAACATTCGAAACGGAGCTGGACTTCCCTGGGCGACGCGCAGATTTGCTGCGCGCCTACGCGCGGTGCGCATTCGCCGGAACTGGCAGGAATGTTAAGATTGACCAGTTGGATTTTTTCCGCGCCGCCTTGGCTGGCAATCCTGAAATCATAGAGCCACAGGGAATTGCCCTTTACCTCAATGCCGAGCTTCGCAATGCCGGCAATCTCGTTCTTCAATGCAAAGGTGATGGATTGCGTGTTGGGCCGCAAACACCGCTTGCCAAGGATCACCCAATTATCCGCGGCATAAGCCTTGGCTGGCCGTTTTACGACGGCAAGCGCAATCAAGGATTTCAGGATCGTACGCCGGTTCATCTTGGCCTCCACTATTCGAAAGCCAAGACAGCATATGGCGGAGGGTCATTCCGTGATGTGGATTACAGTTGGACGGCGGACATCCTGCGTTATCGTGAATGCCGATTGAGGTCGCCGGAGGGGTAAAGCTGTGGATTACCGGATGCCGAAGAATTGCTTGATCCTATTCACGCCATCATCATTCAAGTGGTGTTGCTGAATTGCTTCTGAGAAAATCGGTGCCACACATACCAGCACGCGGGAGAACCTTCGCGTTTCTGCATGTCTGCCATTCCCTTAACCGCCCTTAACTGTTATAACAGTTCCGTGCATGCTGCACACAGGGGGACCAAGCCTAAGTCAAACAAGACAAACCAATGGGAGAGATAACAGATGACACATATTTCGAGACGTACTCTACTATCAGGCATTGCAGCCATTGCACTTGCCGCCAGCGCCACCTCGGCCTTGGCCGCCGATAAAATTCTGGCCTCGGTGCCGGGTCTCACCTTCCCCTTCTTCGTTCACATGATGAATGCTTTCAAAGCTGAAATCGGCAAGCAGGGCTATGAAGCCATCGAGAGCGATGGCCAGGTGTCTTCACCCAAACAAACCGCCGATATCGAAGCCGCCATCACGCAAGGCGTGAAAGGCATCGTCATCAGCCCGAATGAAGTCGACGCCATGGCGCCAGCGCTGCAACAGGCAGTCGATGCTAAAATTCCTGTGGTCACCGTTGATCGCCGCGTGCCATCGGTCGAAGGCATTCTCGCCCATATCGGGGCTGACAATGTGAAGGGCGGCGAGGCTCAGGCCAATCTGATTGTGTCGATGTTCCCGGCAGGGGCCACCATCGTCAACCTGCAGGGACAATCCGGCGCATCCCCCGCCATTGACCGCAACAAGGGCCTGCACAATGTACTTGACGGCATGGCCGACAAATACAAAATCGTGTTCGAACAAACCGCAGGTTTTGACCGTGCCAAAGGTCTCTCGGTGACTGAGGCGGCACTCTCCGGCATGGCCGAAGCACCAAAGGTAATCGTCGCTGCAAACGACGACATGGCTTTGGGCGCGATGGAAGCCGTGAAAGGCCGGGGTCTCACAGGAATTGTCATCATCGGTTTTGACGCCTTACCGGAAGCTTTGGCCCAGGTGCGTGATGGCGGCCTTACCGCCACCATCGAACAGTTCCCCGGCCAGCAGAGTGCGCTCGGTGTTCAGACGCTTGTGGCTTTCCTGAAAGACGGCACTATGCCGAAGGAAAAGGTTCTATTGCTCACACCTGTGGCGGTGACAAAAGAAAATTTGAGCATTGCCGAACGCATGGGTGAAGTGAAGTAGCACAAAGCCCGTATGCGCCAGCCAGTATCCTCCTCCCGGCTGGCGCAGGTTTAAGCCATGGCACATTCAAACGAAATCCGCCTCCTGCTCCGCATGACGGGCATTTCCAAATCATTCCCCGGCGTGAAGGCGCTGGAGAACGTGGACTTCGCTGTGAGCACAGCCGAAATCCACGCCTTCCTCGGTGAGAATGGGGCTGGCAAATCAACACTGTTGAAAATTCTGTCGGGCGCACAGGCACCTGATGCAGGACAAATTGAATTTGTCGGCAAGCCCGTCACCTTCTCAAGCCCGCATGAGGCACAAGCTGCAGGCATCGTTACTATCTATCAGGAATTTACCCTCGCCCCCGACATGACGATTGCGGAAAACGTCTTCGTCGGCCGCGAACCTGGCTCCCGCTTGTTCGTCAATCACGCCAAGATGGAAGACGAAACCCGAGCCTTGTGCAATCGTATCGGGCTTGACCGTAACCCCGCAACCCGCGTGCGCGATCTTGCCGTGGCCGAACAGCAAATGGTCGAGATTGCCCGTGCTCTCTCCATGAAGTCGCGCCTCATCGTGATGGATGAACCAACGTCGGCCTTGAGCCGGTCCGAGGTTGAAAAACTCTACATCATTATCCGCGCCCTGAAAGCCGAAGGCATCTCGACAATTTTCGTCACGCATCGCTTGGAAGAAGTGTTTGAAATCTGCGACTCCTACACTGTACTGCGTGACGGTCATCATGTCGGCGCTGGCCTTGTCAAAGACACCACGATTGAAGGCATCATCCGCATGATGGTGGGGCGTGAAGTGGGCCTGCTCGCACATCGCAAAGGTAGTACGGCGCAAACAGACGTCGCCCTCGAAGTCCAAAAACTTTCCCGCCGCCGCAAGGCCACGGATTCTAGCGCTATCGAATTGCATGGCGTGTCTTTCAAAGTTCACAAAGGTGAAATTCTTGGCGTCGCCGGACTCGTCGGCGCAGGCCGCACTGAATCCGCCCGTGCCATTTTCGGGGCTGATCGCATTGACTCAGGTAAAGTTTTAGTTGGCGGCAAAGCAATAAACATCCGCAACCCAGCCGACGCCATTGCCCACGGCATAGGCCTCGTGCCAGAGGACAGAAAACAACAGGCCCTGTTCCTCGGCCTAGCTATCCGCACCAATCTCTCCATGGCCGCCCATGACCGCATCAGCTCCTGGGGTGCATTCATCAGTGCACGGAAAGAAAAGGCACTGGTTGAGGATTACCGGAAAGCCCTCAACATTCGCATGGCGTCAGGAGACCAAATCGTCAGCAATCTCTCTGGTGGCAATCAGCAGAAGGTGGTGCTGGCCCGCTGGCTGGCGTTGCGCCCCAGTGTGTTGATTGTCGATGAACCGACACGCGGCATTGACGTTGGCGCAAAAGTCGAAGTCCACAACATGCTCATCGACATGGCCAAAAACGGTATCGCCATCATCGTGATTTCGTCGGAATTGCCGGAGGTGCTTGCGCTGGCCGACCGCATCGTCACCATGCGCGAAGGCCGCGTCACCGGTGAGGTGCCGGGCCGTGGAGCGACACAGGAACAACTCATGACATTGATGACACTCAGCACCGCGAAGGCGGCATAAAGGACAAAGCGACATGGCAACCACCCGCACCGATAAATCCTTCGATGCCTTCGGCTTCATCGCCCGCTTTGCCCCACTGATTTTCCTGCTCATCCTGATGGCGGTCTTTGCTATTCTGGAGCCGCGCTTCTTGTCGTCGATCAATCTGTTCAACGTCATGCGGCAAGTCTCGATTACGGGCCTCCTTGCCATCGGCATGACCTTTGTGATTTTGACAGCAGGTATTGATCTCTCCATCGGCTCACTGCTCGCCTTCGCGGGGTTGGTCGCTGCCGCCGTCGCCAAGGGCGGCATGCAGGACCGTTTCACCGTCGGCAATGATGCCGTAGGTTACGGCTGGCAACTCGCCGCCCTCGCGGCCATCGCGTTAGGTGTCGCCGGTGGATACCTGCAAGGCCTTGCCATCACCAAACTGAAGGTCCCACCCTTTGTCGTCACCCTCGGCGGCATGTCAGTGTTTCGCGGGGCCGCACTGCTGTTTGCCGCTGGTGGACCCATCAGCGGTTTCGACAAAGCCTTCAGCTGGTGGGGGCAAGGCAAAATCGGCCCGGTGCCTGTGCCAGTTCTGATCTTCCTGTTCTGCGCCATTGTCGCCCATATCGTGCTCCGCTACATGCGCTTCGGCCGAAGGGTCTACGCCGTCGGCGGCAACCCCGAAGCCGCCAGACTATCCGGCCTCAACGTCAACGCCATCATCTGCTCAGTCTATGTCATCATGGGTTTCTTTGCGGGGCTGGGCGCTTTCGTGTTGGCCGCAAGGTTGAACTCCGCCGAAGCCGTAGCAGGCACTGGCTATGAACTCACGGTGATTGCCAGTGTCGTCATTGGCGGCACTAGCCTGTTCGGAGGCGTGGGCACCATCTTCGGCACGGTAATCGGCACCATATTGATAGGCGTGCTGCTCAACGGTTTGGTCCTGATGAACATCTCAAGCTACATCCAACAAATCATCATCGGGGTGATTATCATACTGGCCGTGGCGTTTGACACCTTTGCGAAGTCGAGACGAAGGAAGGCGTAGAGCGAGCAATTCACAAGCTTTGTTTTTCAATACTCGAAAACTTGTGGGAGCTGTTACATGCCACAAGTCTCTGCCTGCAGGCTGTTGAAAAACACTCAGATTTTGCTTTCATTAGGTGACTCACTCTGTTTTTGAAGAACGGAGTAATTTGTGATACGCAGTGGTCCTGAAGAGACGAAGCAGCTTTTCTCTAACTTGGATGGGCGGATTGCTGGCAGACTAACCCAGTTATCCCAAACATCCTTGACATCCAAACTTTGAATTGGCTTCAAAGGCCATTTCAATTGTGGTTTCGCCTCTCCACGAACGCTGACCATAACCGGAACGAACCTCCAAGTCGTGTATGTCTCATGAGCATTCATGCCGCCCGCCCAACCAAGAGCAATCGACTGTGCCGACTATTGTGAGTCTGAGGTGTGCCTATTGTTCCGGTTTGTCTGGAATGTCTAGAACCGTAAAAGGTCTGTTTTACGCGGAAAATATGGCTGGGGCGGGAGGGATCGAACCTCCGCATGGCGGAATCAAAATCCGCTGCCTTACCGCTTGGCGACGCCCCAATCGTCCAGATCGTATAGCGGAGCGCGCTTTGCCCTGCAACAGCCAGTATATGGATTTATGTTGCGACAAAATAGGGGGCGGGGTGGGCTCCGCCCCTGCTGTGTGTTGATCAGCGTTTTGACAGAAGATTTGCAACGCTGCTGACGCCAAGACCTGCGACAACCGCTTTAATAATGTCGCCAACAATATAGTTTTTCATGCCCCACGCAAATGCAGTGGAAACGGCATCGCCTGGAAGCACAGCCTGGGTTTTGACAGCCCAAACACCAAGCCAGATCAGGCCTGGAATGTAGAGAACAGCGGCACCGATCAAAGCAGCAAGAACGGTTTTGATAATCGAACTTCCCCAGCCTTGCTCGACCAATTTGCCGACCAGCCATGCGGCAAGAATGAAGCCCGCAATAAATCCATAAGTCGCCAATATCAAACCTTGCGGATTGATTGGGCCTGCTTGTCCGCCCGCAAAAAATGGCAACCCAACCGTGCCCTCGATCGCGTACAGCAAAAGTGTCGCAGCACCCAGACGTGAACCATAGGCAGCACCAATTCCCAGCACGGCCATTGTCTGCAATGTCATCGGCACGGGATACATGGGAATGCTGATTTGTGCCGCAGCGGCGACAATCAGGCTGCCCAGAACGGCAAGTACAATATTGCGCGTCCAATTCATGGACGTTGTTGGCCAAAGCTGGTTGGCGAGTGTGGATGTTACGGTAGTCATTTGGTGTTTCCCCTTTTGTTATCTGATCCCGCGCCTTCCTTAGGGGGGATGAGGAGATGGCGCAACTGCGACGTTGAAGGCTTGAACGCGATTAAGCGAGAAAAATGCACGTTACATGAAAATAGTCCTTGACAGAGGATTCCTATTACTTTAGTTTGTTCATGTTATGTTCGTTTTCAATGATCGGAGATGTTAATCATGGACTGGGCCGGCGTCATCACACTCAACAGCACAGCCCTCAAACCCGTCATCGATACCCTGTTTGCCATGCTGGGGCTGGCAACGCGGCTTTCTCCCGGCGTTTACCGCCGTGTGTTGCGCCTGCTCAGGCCCACAGAGTCTGCTGTCCGGCGGTTGATCGTCATTGCAGCCCATGGCCTTGTGGTGAAGCCAATGGCTGCGCGCTCAAAGCCTGCAGGTCCCATCACCGGCAAGGGTGAGAAGTCGCGCTGCTCCTTCCCGCTGTTTGAT
>JANOVC010000042.1:0-12693 GCA_031417195.1 Rhodobiaceae bacterium | reverse complement strand
CACAAGGGACGCCAGAATATTCACACCCAAACTCATATTGCCGGACTTCACAATGCGCGCGGTTTTGGAAGCGCTGCGGATTTTTTCGTCTCCGCCCGCATCAATTCCGGTTGTTCCAATCACATGCACGATGCCTGCGCGGGCTGAATGTTCAATGAGGGAAAGCGTTGCCGCAGGCACGGTGAAATCAATGATGCCATCTATTTTCTGAAACAGGGCTACGGGATCATCGGTGATCAAGGCCCCGGTCTTGCCCATGGCCGTTCCCACAAGTGCCGAGCCCTTCGGCTCGAGTCCACCCACAACAGAGCAGCCGTGAGTGGTCTGCACCACCTCCGTCAAAACCCGCCCCATGCGCCCACCCGCACCCGCAATTGCAATTCTCATCGTCATGGAAGGTGTTTAGCAATTGCGGGCCGTAAAGAACAAGTGCCTCAATTGCGCCACAGGGGGTTTGCATGAATTTTCCATGCGACGATTTTTCAGGTTTCTGGTGCGCTTCGTGGTGCTGTTGATGCTTTTGCCATCAGCGGTTGGTGCCGCAATTGGCTATGCCAAGGGCTGGCCTGCAAGTTGGCGTTTGGCCGCGTGGTCCTCCTCCGGGGTTTTGGCCTCAGCCAGTGCGCAGAAACCTGCAACGGTGATTATTCTCGCCAGCCGTACCGGGCGCTGGAAGGGCATTTTTGCCGAGCATATGTCCATCGTTTTCAAACTGGAAAATGCGCCCGCCTGGACACGGTATGATGTGGTGGGCTGGGACAAGCCCGTGCGGCAAGACGCATATGTGGCCGATGCGCTCTGGTACGGCAACACGCCGCGTGTGATCTACCGGCTTGAAGGCACAGCTGCAGCAGCGCTCATTCCCCACATCCAACACTCAATCCAGGCCTATCCCAACACAGCCGAGCGCAGCTATGTGATTTGGCCGGGCCCGAACTCCAATACCTTTGTGTCCTGGGTGGTGCGGCATACACCCGGATTTGACGCGGAGCTTTCATCCGTTGCCGTTGGCAAGGATTACCTGGGTCCCGGATTGCACATGGAACGCGCGCCAAGCGATACGGGGTTTACGGTTTCCCTGGGCGGCTATCTCGGCATGACGCTGGCATTGGAAGAAGGTGTTGAACTGCATGTGATCGGCAGCACGATCGGCATTGATCCCAATGACCTTGCGATCAAGCTGCCTGCATTGGGCAAGTTGAGCTTATTCGATGTGAAGGGTTAGAAAACCCTAGGCTCCCGTATCGCCTGCGATTTCATCGGCACTCATCGGCCAGTCCTTGACATGGATGCGGATGCGCTTGATGCGGCGGGGGTCGGCCTGCAGGATTTCAAATTCAAGACCGCAGGGGTGCTTGATGATTTCACCGCGCGTGGGCAGGCGCCCCGCCATTTCGAAAATCAGTCCGCCAAGTGTATCGGCTTCGTCTTCCTCCTCGTCGGGCAGCAGGTCCACGCCCAAGAGCTTGTCCACATCGGAAATAAGAACCCGTGCGTCTGCGACATAGGTTTTGTCATCCTGGCGCTTGATGGGGTTTTCTTCATCGGTGTCGTGCTCATCGGAAATGTCGCCGACGATTTCTTCGACCAGATCTTCAATGGTTACCAAACCGTCGCTGCCGCCATACTCATCAATGACGACGGCCATGTGGATATGGTCGGTGCGCATTTTGATCAGAAGATCGGTAGCCGGCATTGAGGGCGGCACGAACAGCACATCACGGTAAAGCCCTGCCTGTTTGACGGTGAGCGAAAGAACCGTGGCAGAGACAGCAATGCTCGAAAGCGTCGTTTTGGTTTTGGCCTTGCCTCCCTTTACCGTCATCCAACGCATGAAGTCTTTGACATGGATCATGCCGACAACATCATCCAGCGTTTCGCGGTAAACCGGCAGGCGCGAATGGTTGGCCTCGTTGAACTTCACCAGCAGCTCGCGCATGGTGGCGGTGTCTTCGATGGCGAGGATATCGGCGCGCGGCACCATTACATCATCGATGCGCAATTCCGAAAAGGCGATGAGGTTGCGCATCATGGATTTGGTTTCCATGCCAAGCTCTTCGCCGGGGTTCTGCGCCTCGTGGGTTTCGATGACGCTTTCAAGATCTTCCACCAGCCGCGTGTCGCGGGTTTTAATGAGGCGGGTTTTCCATCTCTCTACAAAGCTTTTCTTGCGCGGTTCGGCTGGAAATGTGTTGGCGTTAGTCATGATCGATACGGATTTTCAATGCCCAGCCCTGTTAAAATCTCAATTTCGCGCGCTTCCATGGTGGAAGCCTCACCGTCGTCCTCATGGTCATATCCTAGCAGATGAAGTGTTGCGTGTACGATTAAATGCGCGACATGATTTGCGATGGTTTTTTTCTGTTCCGCAGCCTCGCGTGCGATAACACCATAGGCCAGAACAATATCGCCCAGTGGGCGCGGCTCACCATCTGGAACGGGCGTGTTGGCTGACACGGGAAATGACAGAACATTGGTGGCAGTGGCCTTGCCGCGCCATTTCGCGTTGACCTCGAGGATTTTGGCATCGCCCGTGAACAGCACGCTCACCGAAACATCGTGCTCCGTGAGGGCTGCATTTACAGCAGTTCGCGTGAGTTTCCTGAGACTGGCAATGGATTTCCAATCCTTGTCGTCAATGCTGATTTCGAGCTTCATCGCGATGGAGAAAGATTGCGCACCTTGGCACCCAGCTTGTCGTAAGCCGCAACGATCCGCCCCACCAGCGCATGGCGCACGATATCGGCGGTGGAGAACTTGATCCGGGCCGAACCCTGCACACCTTCAAGCACGCGCACCGCATCATCGAGACCGGACGTTGCACCCGATGGCAAATCCACCTGTGTCGGATCGCCTGTCACAACCATGCGGCTGCCTTCGCCAAGACGCGTCAGAAACATTTTCATCTGCTGCGGGGTGGTGTTCTGCGCTTCATCGAGAATGATGAAGGCGGATGCCAATGTGCGGCCACGCATGAATGCGAGAGGCGCGATTTCAATCTGGTTTTCGGCCAGGCCCTTGATCACAAGCGCCGATGGCATCATGTCATAGAGCGCGTCATAGAGCGGGCGCAGATAGGGGTCGACCTTGTCTTTCATGTCTCCCGGCAAGAAGCCCAGGCGTTCACCCGCTTCAACGGCGGGGCGCGACAGAATAATGCGGTCCACTTCGCCATTCATCAGCGCTTCGGCAGCGCAGGCAACAGCTATATAGGTCTTGCCCGTGCCTGCAGGACCAATGCCGAACACCAATTCGTTCTTGCGGATGGCATCGATATATTCCTTCTGCATCGGCGTGCGTGGCATCACCATTTTACGCCGTGTACGGACAGTACCTTCGCCCATTTCCTTGTCTGCCACGGTCTGGTTCATGCGGATGGTGCCTTCGACTTCACCGCGGTTGATCTCCAGGCCACGCTTGGCGCGGAGATAAAGCTGGGTGAGAATATTCTTTGCATTATCGCGGGCAGGACCAGCACCACGGATGGACACCCGGTTGCCACGTGGCGTGATGGCAACGGCCAAGCGATGTTCAACAAGGGCGAGGTGTTCATCATGTTCGCCGAAGACGAGCGAGAGCAGGCGGTTATCATCAAAAGCGAGAGTGAGGGTGTCGGAGTCATCCGTATGGGGGGCGGATTTCGGGTTGGCGAGCTGGGCTGCGCTGACTGACGGATTCAAATCTTAACGTCTCCTGTTTTGATGTTTAACCCCGGAATCAAGTTTCGATCTACGCATAATGGCCCGAAAGGCTGTTTGTTCCAACACTCTCTATCGTCACATCGACAACCTTCCCGATGTTATCGATATTGCCACTAACATGCACGGGTTGCAAATAGGGCGAGCGTCCCACCAATTGGCCCGTCTCCCGCCCCTTTTTCTCCAGCAGAACCGACAGGGTTTTGCCCTTACAGAATGTATTGAAGGCTGTCTGCTTGGCGTGGATCAGCGCCTGAATGCGCGAAAGTCGCTCGGTTGCGACCGCATCGGGAACCTGTTTTTCATGCTCGGCGGCTGGTGTTCCAAGCCGGGGTGAATATTTGAAGGAGTAGGCGGAGGCATAACCTACGGCCTCGATGAGTTCCAACGTGGCTTCAAAATCAGCATCGGTTTCGCCGGGAAAGCCCACGATGAAATCACCCGACAACGCCATATCAGGACGAGCCGCCCGCACCTTGGCCACGATGCCGTGATAGTCATCCACACTATGTCCACGGTTCATGGCCTTCAACACACGGTCACTGCCACACTGGATGGGAAGATGCAGGAAAGGCATCAGTTTCGGGTTGGTCGCATGGGCATCAATCAAGGCGTCGTCCATATCCCTCGGGTGGCTGGTTGTATAACGCAAGCGTTTGATACCATCGATGTGTGACAATTTTGCGATGAGGGCGGCAAGCGTCATGCCCTCACCGTGGTAGGCATTCACGTTCTGGCCGAGCAGCGTGATTTCACGCACCCCCGCTTCCACCAGCTTGTGCGCCTCAGCTTCAATCTGGGCTGGGCTTCGCGAAAATTCAGCACCGCGCGTATAGGGCACAACGCAGAACGTGCAGAACTTGTCGCAACCCTCCTGCACCGTAAGGAAGGCGGACACGCCACGATTCAAAACCTTGTGTGCGGACTGCCGTTCGAGAACGGCAAATTTATCGTCCGCTGGAAATTCCGTTTCGACCACGGACATGCCGGTCTCGAGCCTGCGCGCAATCAGGTCCGGCAGGCGGTGGTAGGTCTGCGGGCCGAACACGAGGTCAACGGTTTTGGCGCGGCGAATGATTTCAGCGCCCTCGGCCTGCGCCACGCAACCTGCAACAGCCACCAGCATATCGGGCTTGTTGACCTTCAGCTTCTTGATGCGGCCAAGTTCGGAATAGACTTTTTCCGCCGCATGTTCGCGGATGTGGCAGGTGTTGAAAATCACGAGATCAGCGTTATCTGGCACAAGCGTTTCCACATAGCCTTCGGCCTTCAGCGTATCGCGCATGCGGTCGCTGTCATAGACATTCATCTGGCAGCCATAGGTTTTGACGTAAACGGATTTCATGGCAGCGGCTCTTAGCGGGTTTCCGGCTTGCCGTGAAGCGAATGCACGAGGCCTGCCCGTACCGTGTCTTCCACGGTTTTGGCCAGCAACTTGCGGTTGCCAACATTGGAAAACGTTACGGGGAAATGGGCCTGAACCGTAATTTCAATGGGGCCACTGGCAAGGGCAGCCCAAAGATGGGGCGGCAAATCCATATCGCCATACCAGGCATAAAGCGGTCGCAGGCGCCGTGTCATGGGCAGATTGCGGTGGCCTTTGTAAATCACGGTCACGGGTTGAACAGTGACATCAGGCTGGTCCGCCGCCGCAAAGAACGCGGTCTTGAAGGGCAGCACGGAGGCGCCGTCACCCGACGTGCCTTCGGCAAACAGCACGAGAATATCACCTGCCGATAACCTGTCCTGCATTTCATCGCGCGACGTGCCGGTGGTTTGACGCCTGTTACGATAGACAAACACCGTGCGCTGCAAGCGCGCCAGCGAGCCGAAGAACGGCCAGCCATTCACATCATGGCGGGCCACAAAGGAGACGGGTGCAATCGAACTCAGGATCACGATATCCAGCCATGACACGTGGTTGGGCGCCAGTATGGCCGGACCCTTTTGGACGACATCCCCCTCGATGTTCACCCGCACACCAAGCACGCGCAAGACAATTCGGTGGTAGTGCATGGGAAACACGCGAGCCATGCGCGGCCAGAACCACACGAAGAGTTGCTGCAGCGGCATGAGCGGCAGTGTCAGCCCTGCAAAGCCTGCGAGAACAACCGCAGCCCGCAAACGGCTCACGGCGCGATGCTTTTGCGCATGATGACAGCATTCTCATGCCCGCCGTCTGCCAGTGCGTAATAATTCTTGCGCTGGCCCGTAGGCGTGAAGCCGCAGAATTCATAAAGTGACAGGGCGGCAACATTTGAAACGGCAACTTCGATGAAAAGTGATTTTATGCCGCCGGGTTTCAACTGCTGTTCCATTTTATGCACAAGCCAGCGGCCCAGCCCCTTGCGGCGAAAATCGGGCCGCGTGCAGATCGTCAGGATTTCCGCCTCGTCGGCGGTGCTGCGAAACAACACAAATCCGGTAGGGTTGTTTTGGTTTGAGGCAACAAGCGCCGTGGTGCCACTGCCGGACAGAAGCTCACGAAAGGAAGTCTCCGTCCACGCAGTGGAAAAACTCTCACCATGCAATTCGCTCAAGAGCGCTGCTGCTTCAACACCAACGGCACTGAACTGCATCGGCAGCTTCACATCAGGCGGGCGAAGGTAGAGCGGTTCAGGGGCGGCGTCCGTTGGGTGTAACTTGGCGGCGTAGCCCACGAAATTTGCAGCAATCGGCACGTCACCCGCCGTGCTGCGGATATGAACCGCATGTTTGAGAACCGCATCTGCGCCAGAACCAAGAATATGACACGCATCTCGTGGCAACACCTTCTGAATGTCATCAAGCCGCATAATGGCAGGTGGTGTAAGTTCGTGTCCACCAACATCGAACGTCGCTACATAAATATCATTGCCGCGCGCATCACTGGCCACAATGATGGGGTGCGCTCCTGATGTTTCATTGCAGGCAATCGCAGCGAGTGAATTGATGCCGACAACCGGAATCGAAAGCGCTACACCCAGCCCCCGCGCGAAGGCAAGCCCGATGCGAACCCCCGTGAATGTGCCGGGGCCAATGGTAACAACAACGCGGGAGAGGGTTGAATAGGCAATGCCAGAGGCTTGCATCACCTCATGCACCATGGGCGCCAGCGCTTCTGCCTGGCCGCGGTCCATGAAGGCAACCCGGCTCGCCAAGACCTTACCCCTGCCCGCGTCATAAACGCAGGCCGAACAGGCCGCCATCGAGGTATCAAGCGCAAGGATAAACATGGCCGCGAGTGATAGTCTGCAATAAGCCCCCGACGCAAGCTCAGGTGGGATGAATGACGCCCTTGCGCAAAATGAGGTTGCCATAGAGGCGGCGCTCGCCCGTTGCCACAATGGCAAAACAGGACTTCACCCGGTCATAAAAATCAGCGCCCACAAGAACATCTATTTTTGTTGTCGGCTCATGTTTTTTAAGGATGCTTTCAAATTCCCTGAAAACAGGCTCCATGCGTTTGGCATCACCTTTGGCTGCAGGCCTGAAGACGGCTTCCGGCACAAAATCATCAACTGGCATCACCGAGAGAATGGCATCAATCACCCGTGTTGCATCATGGCCATCCATGCGCACCAAGCGCTCCGCGTCCGTGTCAGCGGGATAGTTTCCGTCGACAACGGCAATTTCATCGCCATGGCCCATGCTGCGTAAAATGGCGAGAAGTTCTGGCCCCAACAGGGGATCAATGCCTTTGAGCATTATGTGGTTTCCTTAAACAGCATGTTGAGATCAAGAAGATAGCGCGAGAACAGGGGCAGGCTGGCCCCGCCAATGGCGCGCGCATGATTACCAACCCGGCCTTCAATGACGGTGGGAGGTGCAATGCCCCGTGTGTTCACATGGGCCATGGCCGTGTTGGTTGCTTCAACCATGCGCTTTCGCACCCACGTCGGAAAATTGCCATCAACGATAACGGCTTCAAAGTCGATGACCGCCGAAGCTGATATGATGGCGTGGGCCAGTGAATGCGCCGATGATTGAATCCATTCTTCAAGCGGCGGTCCAAAATCCACCCATTCGATGTGTTCGTGCCATAGGGGTCTGGGGTCAATGCCATTTTTTTTGAGCATTTTTTCCAGCACGATAACGGAGGCAGACGAAATGAGCTGCTGTGGCTTGCCGTCTGGCCCCGGCACCAGCATGGACCCCAAGGCCCCGGCATTTCCCGATTTACCAGCAAACAGGCTGGAATTGATGACAACGCCACCACCCACGAAGGAGCCGATATAGAAATACAGGAAGTTGGAATATTTTGGCCCGGCACCAAACACCAGTTCGGCACCACAGGCGCTGGTTGCGTCATTCTGCAGAAACACGGGGTAGGCAACGAGCTTGGCGACTTCCGCCGTCAGGTCAAAATCGCGCCACGCATCGAGCTCGGCTTGCGGAGCGCCCACTTCATAGGCCCAGTTCCACATTTCAAAGGGTGCGGCAATGCCAATGCCAGCCACCCTTGCCATTTCATCCGGCGACAAAAATTCGCTGATTTTCTGCGCGCCGGATGTCACAAATTCCAGAATGCCTTTCGGCAGGGAAAAATCAAACGCGCGGTGCACATGCAACAGGATGTTGCCAAGAAAGTCGATCAGGATGATATCCGCCGTGCGGCGGCCCACTTTCAGGCCAATGGAAAAAGCACCGCGTGGATTGAGCGACATGGGAACCGATGGTTGGCCCACACGGCCCTTTGTTGTTGGACCGCGCAGAAGCAATCCGTCTTTTTCAAGTGAACGCATGATGACGGAAACAGTTTGTGCGGAAAGTCCGGTTGACCGCGCAATATCCGCCTTGGCCAGGTTACCGAAACGGCGCACCAGGGACAGAACAAGGCGCTCGTTGTAAGCGCGCAAGTTGGTCTGGTTGGACCCCCTCGCACCGCCTGCATGGGCAAATTTTGCCGGGTCGGCTGCATCCAGCATGATTCAGCTCATCCCTTTTCCAAATTACCCTGACTAAACTGTCTAAAAAGGAATCATGCCCCAACGGATTAATAAATCAAGTGGATTTATTTATTGACTCTTGCTCCGTAATTTGTGCAGGATGGAAACAAGGTCGGGTTCTGCATCCGTAGCATTCGCATCCTGTCATCTAGAAGCTAAATTTTTCTTTGCCCCATTCCGGGGTGTGTTCCATGGGAGGATCATCTTGAAGACATTTCTTAAATCAGCCGTAGCAGCCGTTGCCCTGCTCGGATTTGCAACCGTTGCCCAGGCAGGCGTACCAGCTTGCCTGATCACCAAGAACAACACCAACCCCTTCTTTGTAAAGATGAAGGAAGGTGCGACCGCTGCAGCAACTGCTGCCGGCATTGACCTGCAGGCTTTCGCTGGCGAAAAAGATGGCGACGCTGCCCCACAGATCACTGCAATTGAGAACTGTGTTGCTGCAGGTGCCAAGGGCATTCTGATCACGCCATCAAATGATGACGTCGGTCCCGCGCTCAAGAAAGCCCGCGCCGCTGGCATTCTCGTGATCTCGCTCGACACACCACTGGGCGACAAAGATGCACAAGACATCACTTTCGCAACCGATAACTTTGAAGCCGGCATGCTGATCGGTGCGTGGGCAAAAGCAACTCTTGGCGACAAGGCAAAAGATGCCAAGATTGCCATGCTCGACATCAACAAGGACAACATCTCGGTTGACGTTTTGCGCGACACTGGCTTCCTCAAGGGCTTCGGCATTGATGTTCCAGATCTCAAGGTTATGGGCTCTGAAAAAGATGCCCGCGTGGTTGGTCATGAATCTTCAGGTGCAAACCCAGAAGGTGGCCAGAAATCAATGGAAACATTGCTTGCCAAAGAACCAAACATCAATGTTGTCTACACCATCAACGAACCAGCTGCTGAAGGCGCATTTGCTGCCCTCAAAGCCGCTGGCAAGGAAAAAGTCGTACTCATCGTTTCAGTTGACGGTGGCTGCCCAGGCGTGAAATCTGTTGCGGAAGGCCGCATTGGTGCCACATCGCAACAATATCCGTTGTTGATGGCATCCAAGGGCATCGAAGCGATTGCGGCATTCGCAAAAGACGGTTCGAAACCAACAGCCTCAGAAGGTCTGAGCTTCTTCAACACAGGCGTAAACCTTGTAACCGACAAGCCTGCTGAAGGTGTGAAATCGATCGACAGCAAGGAAGGCACTGCCAAGTGCTGGGGCTAACACTGGTCTGATACTTGAATAACGCGAAAGGCGGCGGTAACGTCGCCTTTCATTTATGAAGTGCCCGCAAAGCGGCGCAAGTAAACAAGGGCTGGGAACTTTTTAAAGAGGGCAACATGGCAGTTAAGCCAAAGACTGCTGCGAGGAAAAACGCGGCTAAATCCAAATCTGCGAGATCCGCACCAGCCAAGAGTGCGACTTTGGCTGCGGTAAAAGCTGAACCAACCAAAACAATTTCAGACTTCGAAGCCAAGCTTCACCAAGCTGACACGGCCGTTGCTTCTTTTGCGGAAGATGATTTGAGCCTTGTGTCACAGGTACGCGGTTTCCTGCGCAATTATCCAACGGCCATCCCCGCGATCATCATGATCGTGTCCATCATCGGCTTTGGCATTATTGCGCGTAACTTCATGTCACCTGGCACACTTTCGTTGGTGCTCAAGCAGGTGACGATCACAGGTATCGTTGCAATTGCACAAACGATTGTCATTCTCACCGCCGGTATTGATCTTTCGGTTGGTGCCATATTGGTTATTTCGGCCATGGTAATGGGCAGGCTCTCGGTGCTTTACGGCATTCCAACGTTTGCAGCTATTCCCATTGGTGTTTTGGTTGGCACGCTTATGGGCATGATCAACGGTTTGCTCGTTGCTAAAATTCGTATTCCGCCCTTTATCGCAACACTTGGTACGGTTTATATTTTCAATGCCCTGAAGCTTTGGTACACGGGTTCCGAATCCATTCGGAACGCTGATCTGGTCGAGAAAGCACCCAGCCTGCTGTGGTTCGGCTACAGGTTCGAAGGTTTTTTCACGGCGACTGGTGCCACGATCATATATGGCAGCGTTGCCTTGCTGCTACTCGCAGCTTTTGCATGGTACATGCTCAATCGCACGGCCTGGGGCCGCCATGTCCATGCAATCGGTGATGATCCTGATGCAGCCATGTTGTCAGGCATCCAGCTGGACCGCACTCTCATTTCGGTTTATGCGATGGCAGGCTTCATTTGCGGCTTGGGTGCATGGGTTGCCATTGGTCGCGTTGAATCAATTTCTCCCATCGCCTTTGAAACGGTAAACCTCGATTCCATCACGGCTGTGGTGATCGGGGGCACGTCACTGTTTGGTGGCCGCGCCTCGATTGTGGGCTCGGTTCTCGGTGCCATCATCGTGGGCGTGTTCAACACTGGACTGTCACTGGCGGGTGTGGATTCTTATTGGCAGCTGTTTGCTTCGGGCTGCCTGGTCATTGTCGCTGTCGCCATTGACCAATGGTTGCGGAGGGCTTCACAATGATACATTCTGTGACATCTCGTACGCCAATCCTGCAAGCGCGTGGCCTTTCCAAACGCTACGGCACTGTTGTGGCTTTAAATGGTTCCGATTTCGATCTCTATCCCGACGAAATTCTGGGTGTGATCGGTGATAACGGTGCTGGCAAATCCACTTTGATCAAGGCCTTGTCTGGTGCTGTCACGCCTGACCACGGCGAAATCCATCTTGATGGCCAAGCCGTGCATTTCCGGTCACCGCAAGATGGCAGATCGGCAGGCATTGAAACGGTGTATCAAAACCTTGCCTTGTCGCCAGCGCTTTCAATTGCGGACAATATGTTTCTGGGCCGCGAAATTCGCAAAACCGGCCTGCTTGGCAGCATGTTCCGCATGATGGACCGTGGCGCGATGCAAAAATTTGCACGCGAGAAACTGTCTGAGCTTGGCTTGATGACCATTCAGAACATCAACCAGGCCGTGGAAACCCTATCCGGCGGTCAGCGCCAGGGCGTGGCCGTGGCACGCGCTGCCGCGTTTGGTTCCAAAGTGGTGATCATGGACGAACCGACAGCCGCTTTGGGCGTAAAAGAATCACGCCGTGTGCTGGAATTGATCCGTGACGTTAAAAAACGTGGCATGCCGATTATCCTGATTTCGCACAACATGCCGCATGTGTTTGAAGTGTGTGACCGCATCCACATCCACCGTCTGGGCCGCAGGCTTTGCACCATCAACTCGAAGGATTTTTCGATGTCCGATGCCGTGGCTTTGATGACTGGTGCCAAGGAACCACCCAAGGAACTGCTGGGAACTTAATGTTTGAACCATCCGAACTCGCAAGCCTCATCCGCCAAAGGTCGGTCGGGGCTTCGCGCTTTATGGTGGGTATTGCCGGAGCGCCCGCGTCCGGCAAATCAACGCTCGCCGAACACCTGCGCGACGCGTTGGTGGCTGCGGGTGAAACGGCGATCGTGGTCCCCATGGATGGCTTTCATTATGACGATGATATTCTCAATGCACGCGGCCACCGTTCCCGCAAAGGTGCACCATTCACGTTTGATGCGAGCGGGTTTGAGGTCCTGCTGAAGCGCATCAAGGCAGGCGAAAGCAATATTGCCATTCCCGTGTTTGACCGCAGCATGGAACTGGCCCGCGCTGGCGCTGACATCGTGGATGACATGGCCAAGTTTATCGTCGTGGAAGGCAATTATCTTTTGCTCAATCAGGAACCATGGAACCGGCTGAAACCGCTGTTTGATTTCACCGTCTACCTGGCCGTGCCACTGGAAGAGCTTGAACAGCGCCTCATCAACCGCTGGCTGGGCTTCGGCTTCGATATGGATTATGCAAGGAACTGGATTGCCTCCAATGACATTCTCAACATCCGCGAAGTTATCGCCAACAGCGCAGCTGCCGATCTCACGATTTAAGGGTTGCTAGAGCATCGGACGACTTGATCGAATCGATTGTTATTTCCAAATCAGTATGAAAGTGATTCAAGGTGTGCGGAGGTGATTGCCATGCCGCATTCTCTGTCGAGTGATCTGCGTTTTCGTGTTGTTGCATTTGTCGAGG
>JANOVC010000041.1:0-9061 GCA_031417195.1 Rhodobiaceae bacterium | reverse complement strand
GATCACACCATTGATCACCCCCACAATCAAACCTGTTGCAACGCCTGCAAGAATTCCCAAAGGCACACCACCGACATCCATCGCCATGGCAGCAGCGACCGACGCAAGCCCCGCAACGGCACCAATAGAAAGATCAATTTCGCCAGCAGCCAGCACATAGGTCATGGCTACCGCCATGATCGCGATGGGAGCGGTCTGGCGCACAATGTTCAGGAGAGGCAAGTAACCCGTTCTACGATAGGCTGGTCATGTTGAATCAGTTTCAAAGAGCTGCGCCAACAGAGAGTTCGATTATGCCATCGATGCGTTTCCCTTGGCATAGGAAATAGCCCGATCATACCGTGTCATACTGAGGATGTTTGGCGGCGAATATTCTTTGATCTCCAGTAAATATTCGGCAGTCTGTCGGGCCTCTAGTAAAGAAACGCCGGACGTAATTCTTCAGCCTTGGCGCTTTCTAAGTCGAAACCGTGTTCTGTCTTTCGCAGACTTACAATCGGTCTGCCGAAAGCGCTCATCACCATCATGAAGCTATGCCCGATTGGCGTTCAGCGACCACCGTTCCATGCAATGTCGCTCAAAGCCTTCTATGGCGTATGCAATTTGCGCGCAGCCTCGATTGTCCCAGCGGCAATGCGTGGTGGTGCAATACCTACTTCGGAAAAAATGTCTGTGCGGTACACAAGAAATTCCGCCGTCGTCAGCGTCAGCGCGATGTCTACTGTGACAGCCTTTCAGTCTGGTGTTGCATTGTCAGCGCTTGCAGCTGTCCTCGACGCTGTTTCAATAGGCGTGGTTGCAAGCGAGACTCTCGCCTTAGCAAGTGTCGTCTCTTCACGCCGAACTCGTAGAGCTTGTGGACCTTGCCTTTTCCGATGCATTTTACATCGGGCGCATGCAGGGAATAGATCTTGCGCGACTCGGCCTTTTTGCCCTGCCGCAAGCTCGGAATTAACAGCGGATGTACGATTTGGAAAAAGTGAGAAAAACAGCTTCATACACACAAGAACTTTAAGGTGGAACTGCGAAGCGTCAATTCGAAGCTTGTAACTGAATCGTTGGATAATGGCAGACAGCACTCATCACGCTAGAGCGTTCTTCGGATTTCTTTCACTGATTTGGCACCGCAACTTCAGGTGATCTGCTGCGCGCGTTTGCCAGAGCCCGTTGAATAGCCAGTACCGCCTGATCAGCGACCAATCGCACCAGTGCGCTTAGGGGCTTGGCCGCATCGATTACAACAGAAACTGTTTGCGGAACTGCACCGGTGTCCCGTACCGGCAGGAACGCGAGCGTGCCTTCGGCCAGTTCTATCGCGGCATCAAGTTCGGAAGTGAACGCTACATACCGACCTGTTCGCGCGAGATTTTTGACCAAGTGCAATGAGTTTGTCTCCACCCGGTTGCGCGGTTCGGCGAACAGCCAGCTGAACTGTGTTTCCAGAAACTGCCGGATCGACAAGGACCGATTCTGCAGCGCCAAAGTATGCGACACCACCTGTTGCATTGAAACATCCTTGAGTTTTGTCAGGGGATGATCAGGTGCCACAATGCAGCCGAACTGCAGATCGCAGCGCCAGAGAACATGCTGGTCCCGTTGTGGAGCCAGATTGAAAGCGATGATCAAATCCGCGAGGCCAGTTCGCAGAGCCGTAGCTGCTTCATCCGTTGACCCAATTTCCACAGCAAGGCCTATCAATGGATGCTCCGTCCTGACGCGCTCGACCAATGCAGGAAGAAAACTGGTAGCGTGACTGTCCATCGCGAACAGATTGACCTGTCCTTGCAGAACCCCTTGCAGGCGCAACAGTTCTGCGACCGCGTTGCGTTCATCCGCTCGCCACCGACGCACCAGACTGACCAGCACTTCTCCTGACGCCGTAAGCCTCACGCCGCGTGGCATACGGTCAAATAAGGCGACGCCAAGACTGGCTTCGAGGCCTAGCACCTGCCGATCGACCGCCGATGCTGCAACATGTAGTTCGCGCGCAGCGCCTTGGATGGAACCAGAGCGGGCGACCTGGTCCAGGTAACGCAAGGCAGCGGGCATCAGGGTGCGGGACATTGTGTCATTCTAATTTTGGCAATGCACCGTTGCGCAATTTGTGATGGACGTCAACAGTCACATGGCTCACGCTGGGGCATACTCAGAGCTAAAAGACCCCATTGCAATGAACATCCGGTTTTTCCTCAACAGTTTCTTTTCGGGACCCCAGGCGCCATTTTTTTTGGCGGCAGACAATGGCCATTTCGCGGCCCACGGGCTCAGCGTGACGTTCACGGAAGGTGAATCACTTGCTTTCGCAGTGCCCACACTGGCCACCGGCAACTATGACGTGGCCTATGGTGACTTGAATACGCTCATTGAATTAGCATCCCATGGGTCAGCACCGCTTGCAGTATGGATCATGCATAATCGTCCTCCTTACACAATCGCAGTCGTCAAGGGTGGGCCAGTGCGTTCGCCCATGGATCTTGAAGGGCGCAAACTGGTGTCTCACCCAGAAGATGCGGCATGGAAGCTATTTCCCGAATTCTGCCGTGCAACGAGTGTCGACCCCAAGAAGGTTCAAGTGGAGCCAAGCGAC
Source organism: Rhodobiaceae bacterium (assembly GCA_031417195.1). Classification (GTDB taxonomy): domain Bacteria; phylum Pseudomonadota; class Alphaproteobacteria; order Rhizobiales; family Aestuariivirgaceae; genus Aestuariivirga. Next base: position 6,474 of record JANOVC010000041.1, on the reverse strand, counting down.
ATCGGTCACGAAGACATGGTGCCCTTGATGCTGCAAGGCCGATGGGACGGAATTTTTGGTTTTGTGAACACCATCAAGGCTCATACAATTGAAGCTGGGCTTGACCCAGACGCTGTGCTCGATCATCTCGAATGGTGTACCTATGTGCCCGCTCTCTATGGTGGTGCTGTCATGGCAACGCAGGAGTTTGCGCGGGATCACCCTGATGCGTTGCGTGGCTTGCTGGCTGCCATCAATGCAGGCTTGCATGATGCCATTGCAGATCCAGATGCGGCTATTGAAGCGGTGCGGCGCAGAAACCCCGTGCTTGATGTCAAGGCCAATCGCGCGAGGCTCGTTGGCACGCTGAATCTCGAAATGGCAGATGCAGAAGGTGCCAGAATCGGCATTGGTGATGCAGATGACACCCGTCTGGCGCACGCCATCCGCCTGATTGCCGAGGCAAAAAACCTGCCGCGCGAGCCTTTGACATCAGAAGTCTTTGTGCGTGAATTTTTGCCGCCGCTTGATCAGCGCGTGCGCACATTGGCGCGCCCATGACAGACAGGCTGACCATAAACAAACTGAACCACATGCCAGGTGAGGCATTTGTCCGTTGTCTCGGCGGCATGTGGGAAAACGCACCGTGGGTTGCGACGGCAGTTGTGCCCTTGCGACCTTTCGCCAATCTCCAGGCTTTGCACACCGCGATGTTGGCGGAGATTACCAAACTGGACCACCCCGTCCTGATGGAGTTTCTGAATCGCCATCCTGAGGTGGCAGGTGAAGACGCACGGCTTGGCAAAATGTCTGTTCATTCCATTGACGAGCAACGCGGCCTGTCGGTTTCCACAATGTCGGAGCACGAAACGAAGTCATGGACGGAACTGAACCGAAGCTATCGCACCCGTTTTGGCTTTCCCTTCATTCTGTGCTTGCGGCATCAAAGCCGGAAAACGGCCCTTGCAGCGATTCAAGAGAGATTGAAACGCACAAAAGAGGAGGAGATCAAGTCGGCACTACATGAAATCGGTCTGATCACGAACCTGCGTCTGTCTGACATGATTGATGGCAATTAACAGAAGGAAAAAAGCCATGACCTACATGACAAAAACCTTTACCGCAGCAACCTTTGCAGCAATTTTGCTAATGGGGTCTGCCCTCGCCGAAACCCCGGCCAACACTTTGGTCATCGCCACAATCATGGATGATGCCATTTCGTTTGATCCAGCTGAGTCTTACGAAACGACCCCTGCTGAGGTGCTGCTGAACACCTATGACACTCTGGTACGGTACGAGGCCGAGGATCTGACCGCCATTGTGGGCGCTGCTGCTGAGAGCTGGACTGTCAGCTCTGATGGCAAGACATTCACGTTCAAGCTGCGGCCCGGCATGACATTTTCATCGGGCAATCCGGTGACGGCGGCTGACGTTGTTTATTCCTTTACCCGCGTCGTCAAGGCCGACAAGACGCCCGCTTTCCTGCTGACGCAATTCGGTTGGACGGCTGCCAATGTCGGGTCAATGGTGAAAGCCGTTGATGACACGACCTTCGAGATGAAGATTGATGTTGATTTCGCGCCAAGCCTTGTCTTGAACATTCTGACCTCCAGCCCGGGATCCATCGTCGATTCAAAGACAGTCATGGCGAATGAAGCCAACGGGGACATGGGCCTCACTTATCTCAAGAGCAAGTCTGCCGGGTCTGGACCATTCACATTGAAAACATGGAAGCCCAACGAGTCGATTATTCTTGAGGCCAATCCTTCCTATCGTATCAAGGCGCCAGCAATGGAGCGTGTAATCTTGCGGCATGTTCCTGAAGCAGCGTCGCAGCGCATGCTGCTGGAAAAGGGCGATATCGACATTGCCCGCAACTTGCCAGGAGACGCCATCACCGCTCTGGAGAGCAACGCCGACGTTGTGATACTGCGCGCACCCACAGGCAGAAATCTCTATATCGGGCTCAGTCAGTCTGTTGAGCCTTTCACCAAGCCCAAGGTGCGCGAGGCGATGAAGCATCTTGTTGACTACAAGGGAATGACTGACACCTTCTTGAAGGGTGGATACACCGTGCTGCAATCGTTCTGGCCCAACGGGTTTTATGGCTCAGTCGAGGAAGCGCCATTCACCTATGATCTTGCAAAGGCAAAGGCCCTGCTGACCGAGGCGGGCTATCCCGAAGGCTTTACCTTCAAGCTCAACGTCAGAAACACATCACCTGCCATCGACATTGCCCAAGCCGTGCAGCAGTCCATGGCCGCAGCCGGCCTCAAAATGGAAATAGTGCAAACCGATCAGAAGCAATTCATCACCGCCTACCGTGAGCGTCAGTTCGAAGCAGCACTCGGCACATGGGAGCCAGATTTTCCTGATCCTCATGCAAACGCCGATACATTCGTCCGCAATGTCAACAACGGCGCTGAAAGCCCCGCAAAGACCGTGGCCTGGCGCAACTCCTGGAAGGATGATGAGTTGAACAAGCTTGCAGCTGCCGCGGTTCGCGAACCTGACGCCGCCAAGCGCATTGCCATGTACAAGGACCTGCAGCGCCAGGTGATGCTGAACGGTCCCTACATCGGCATGGTGCAGGCCACGTCTCAGACCGCATTGCGTAAAAATGTGAAGAATTTTATCGTTGGCCCTGTCATGGTTTATTATCGCAACGTCACCAAATGATCTTCACTGGCCCCAGCCTCTGGAAGGTCGGTCGCGCAAGCTTTGCGGCCGTCCTTTCACTGTTCTTCACCCTGCTGGGGTTGGTGTTCGTGACATTCGCCATTGGCCGCCTGATCCCTGTTGATCCGGTGATTGCAGTCATCGGCGACAAGGCCCCGCAAGCAGCCTATGACCGCGTGTTCAAGGAACTTGGACTTGATCGTCCGGTTTACGAGCAGTTTTTCGTATACGTCGGAAAGCTATTGCGGGGCGACTTCGGCGCTTCAACGTTTTCGGGGCGTCAAGTGACAACGGATCTGGCCCAGGCCTTCCCGGCAACACTTGAGCTTGCAACCGTTGCAATCGTGTTGGGGGTTGGCATTGGCGTTCCGCTTGGGGTTATTGCGGCAGCGCGTTCAGGACGCTGGCAGGATCATGTGATCAGGGTCATCAGCCTGTTGGGATATTCAACGCCCGTGTTCTGGCTCGGCATTGTGCTCTTGTTGGTGTTTTACGGTCAGTTGGGCTGGGTTGCAGGCCCCGGGCGGATCGACATTGCCTTTGACGGATTGATTGAGGAGCGCACAGGTATCCTCACACTTGACGCCGCGCTGGCCGGTGAGTGGGATGTGTTTCGCAATGCCGTGTCGCACCTCGTGCTGCCCGCCGTCATGCTGGGGATGTTTTCTTTGGCCTATATCGCGCGCATGACGCGCAGCTTCATGCTCACACAGCTGTCACAGGAGTATGTGACGCTGGCCCGTGCCAAAGGCGCTTCGGAGCGATCCGTCGTCTGGAAACATGCCTTCAAGAATGCGCAGGTGCAGATCATCACAGTCTGTTTTCTCAGCTATGGATTTCTGTTGGAAGGTGCTGTGCTCACGGAAACCGTGTTTTCATGGCCGGGCCTTGGACTATACATGACCAACGCGTTGTTTAACGCTGACCTGAATGCCGTAATCGGAGCAACGATCTTGATCGGCGCTGCCTTCATCCTGTTGAACACTGCCGCCGATGTGATTTATCGCATCGCCGATCCGCGTACCGCGTGAGGCGCACATGAGCGTTGTCACCTGGTTGACCACTGATCGTCCAGCAAGTCGCGCCCAGGCGCGGGCCGTGCGCGCGACACTCGCACTCAAGGTTTTGATTGCAAACCGCCTGGCGCTGTTTGGCATGGCCATCGTGGCGTTGTTGCTGGTGACGGCTTGTATCGGGCCCTTCATCACAGCAGACCCTTCAGTCCAGATCCTGGCAGATCGCCTGCAACCGCCATCGCGAGCCCATTGGTTTGGTACGGATGAACTGGGGCGTGATCTGTTTGCGCGGGTGGTGCATGGCGCGAAGATCACTGTGAAGATTGTGGTGCTGGTATCCATCCTCGTCGGGCCTCTGGGACTGGCGATCGGTATCATCGCAGGGTACTTCGGCGGCTGGATTGATATTGTCTTGATGCGCATCACCGATATCTTTCTGTCGCTGCCCCGTCTGGTATTGGCGTTGGCTTTGGTGGCGGCACTTGGTCCCAGCATTGACAACGCCATCATCGCCATCGTCCTCACATCCTGGCCGCCCTATGCGCGGCTGGCGCGGGCGGAAGCACTGACAATCCGCAACAGCGATTTTGTTGAAATGGCACGGCTGCAAGGTGCCTCTGCCATTCGCATTCTCTCATCCCACATTGCACCGCTCTGTGCCTCCTCCGTCATTGTGAGGTTGACACTGGACATGGCCGGAACAATCCTCACCGCAGCGGGCCTTGGTTTCCTCGGTCTTGGCGCGCAGCCGCCACAGCCCGAATGGGGGCTCATGGTTTCAGCCGGGCGACAATATATTCTGGACCAATGGTGGGTTGCAACCATTCCCGGCTTTGCAATTCTGTTGGTCAGCCTTGGCTTCAACCTGATCGGCGACGGTCTTCGCGATGTATTCGACACGAGGTCAGCATGATAGCATTACTTGATGTCAAAGGACTAACCGTGTCGTTTGAAACACGAACTGGGCTTGTGCATGCGTTGCGCGGCATCAGCTTTGCGCTGGGTACGGAAAGACTTGGCATCGTGGGAGAAAGCGGTTCCGGAAAATCCACCGTGGGGCGCGCCATCATGGGTTTGCTGCCTCACACCGCGCGCGTGACGGGGCAGCGGGTTCAGTTCAGTGATATTGATTTGCTGTCAGCAAACCAAGCGACGTTCCGTCGCCTGCGCGGACGCCGCATCGGGCTCGTGATGCAGGATCCACGCTATGCACTGAATCCCGTCATTGCTGTCGGCCCGCAGATTGCAGAAGCCGTGATACTGCATCAGGGATTGCGAGCAGCTGCCGCCAAGGCAACTGTGCTGGATTTGCTGGCACAGGTGCGTATCACAGCACCTTCCCTTGTCTACGATCAATATCCGCACCAGATTTCGGGCGGCATGGGGCAGCGTGTGATGATCGCCATCGCCCTTGCAGGCGAGCCCGATATGCTGATTGCCGATGAGCCAACCTCGGCTCTTGATGCATCCATACGAGCAAGCTTTTTGAAACTGCTGGATGCACTGGTGGTCAGCCGACGCATGTCGTTGATCCTCATCAGTCATGACATCGACCTTGTCGCTGGTTTCTGCGATCGTGTGCTGGTGATGTATGGCGGCCAGATCATGGAAAGCTGTGCTGCATCAGAGCTTGCTCACCCTCGGCATCCCTATACCAGAGGATTGATCGGCTGCCGTCCTTCACTGGATGAAGACCTGCCATCTCTGCGCACGTTCAAACGCGATCCGGCATGGATGGAACAACAGCAATGATTGATGTTGTTGATGTATCCGTCACGTTCCAGACCAGACGCGGGCCTGTGCATGCAGTCAACAATGTTTCGCTCCAGATTGCAGAAAACGAAGTGTTCGGCATCGTCGGAGAAAGCGGGTCCGGCAAGACCACGCTTATGCGCACAATGATAGGGCAGCTTCCAGCCACCACCGGCCATGTCTCAATCGCTGGCGAAAGAGTAAGCCGCAGCGCACTTTTGCATTTTCGCCGCACCGTCCAGATGGTGATGCAGGACTGCTACGGCTCTCTCAATCCCGGCCACACTGTCGATCAGATCATCGGAGAGCCACTTGCCATTCATCGCTTTGATAAACCGGAAGAACGCATCATGGCAGCCTTGGATGATGTTGGCATGGGCCCCTCACACCGGTTTCGCTATCCGCATCAGCTGTCGGGCGGTCAAAGGCAACGTGTTGCCATAGCGCGTTGCCTTGCTATTGAACCACGCGTGATTTTTCTGGATGAGCCAACGTCTGCACTGGATGTTTCGGTTCAGGCAGAAGTCGTGAACCTGATCATGGATTTGCGGGCAAAGCGCGGACTGACATTGGTGATGGTAAGCCACGATCTGGCATTGGTGGCGCACATGTGTGACCGGCTGGCAGTGATGCACGAAGGTAAGGTGTGCGACGTTGTAACCTCAGCAGGGCTGCGTGGGCAGGCGTTTTCTTCCGATTATACGAGCGCCCTGGTCGCAGCATCACGATCAGAAATTGTTGAGACCTGATGATTTCTACAGGTATCAACTAAAAAACCATCTACTCGCAAAAGGAATAATCCGAGATGGCGGGTTCCTGATCAACATTGAAATAGCAACGCAAACTGAATATTTCTGCCGCCGCGCGGGGTGGAAGTTTGCTATTTGCGTGGAAATAAATCGGAGCATGCTAGAGCATCGGACGACTTGATCGAATCGATTGTTATTTCCAAATCAGTATGAAAGTGATTCAAGGTGTGCGGAGGTGATTGCCATGCCGCATTCTCTGTCGAGTGATCTGCGTTTTCGTGTTGTTGCATTTGTCGAGG
>JANOVC010000040.1:0-8685 GCA_031417195.1 Rhodobiaceae bacterium | reverse complement strand
AGGACATTAGACCATGGCTGCGCCAGAATTTACCATGCGCCAACTGCTTGAAGCAGGCGTGCATTTCGGACATCAAACCCACCGCTGGAACCCAAAGATGGAGTCGTATATCTACGGCTCGCGCAATGGCATCCACATCATCGATCTGGCACAGACCGTGCCTTTGCTGCATCAGGCCTTGCTGGCTGTCACTGCCTCTGTTGCCAAGGGCGGCCGCGTGCTGTTCGTGGGAACAAAACGCACCGCGCAGGAGCAGATTGCCGAGAGCGCCAAGCGTTCAGCCCAGTATTATGTGAACTCGCGCTGGCTGGGCGGCATGCTCACCAACTGGAAAACGATTTCCAATTCGATCAAGCATCTGCGCGTGCTGGATGAGAATATCCTCAAGGACGGCGCTGGCCTCATGACCAAGCGCGAAATGCTCACCATGACCCGCGAAAAAACCAAGCTGGACAAGGCTTTGGGTGGTATCAAGGACATGGGCGGCGTGCCAGACATCCTGTTTGTGATCGACACGAACAAGGAACAGCTTGCGATCAAGGAAGCAAACCGTCTGGGCATTCCCGTGGTGGCCATCATCGATACCAACTCTGACCCTGTTGGCGTGAACTATCCCATCCCCGGCAACGACGATGCCGGCCGTGCGGTTGCCCTTTATTGCGATCTCATTTCGCGCGCTGCCATTGAAGGCATTGCGCAGGCGCAGGGCGGTTCAGGCCGCGATGTCGGCGCTGATGAGAACCCAATGGCGGAAGCCGTTCCCGCCGAATAACAAGTGTGTCAGGGCGGGCCTTTGCGCTCGCCCTCCATTTTACATTTTTTGAAAGAGGATAATCATGGCTGACATTACTGCTGGCATGGTGAAGAGCTTACGTGAATCAACTGGCGTCGGCATGATGGATTGCAAGGCTGCCCTTGCTGCCACGCATGGCGACATGGAAGCCGCCGTTGACTGGCTGCGCGCCAAGGGTCTTGCCAAGGCTGCCAAGAAATCAACCCGCGTTGCCGCTGAAGGCTTAGTGGGCATTGCCATATCCGGCTTGACCGGTGCTGCGGTTGAAGTGAACTCGGAAACGGATTTCGTTGCCCGCAATGAAAAGTTCCAGGCCATGGTGGCCGATATTGCCAAACTGGCGCTCACCGCCAACGGTGACACGGAAAAGCTGAAGACGATGCATTTCCCCGGCACCAAGCACGCGGTTGCCGAATATGTGGCTGAGATGGTTGCCACCATCGGTGAAAACATGACGGTGCGTCGCACGGCGTCACTCACGGTTGGGGATGGCGTGATCGGTTCCTATATCCACAACCAGGCAGCACCCGGCATGGGCAAGATTGGTGTTCTCGTGGCGCTTGAGTCAACGGGCAGCAAGGAAGAGCTTGCAGGCTTTGGCCGTTTGCTGTCGATGCATATCGCTGCCACCAACCCCATCGCCATGGATCTGGCCTCGGTTCCTGCCGATACGCTGGCGCGCGAAAGTGCCATTCTCGAGGAAAAGAACGCAGGCAAGCCTGCCAATGTCATGGAGAAGATCATCGCGTCGGGTCTCAAGACCTATGGCAAGGAAAACTGCCTGCTTGAGCAAGCCTATGTGCATGACGGCACCAAGTCCGTGACGCAGGTTATGGCGGAACTCGGCAGCAAGCTGGGAACACCTGTCAAGCTGCTGGGCTATGTCCGCATGCAGCTGGGCGAAGGCATTGAAAAGGTGGTGGATGATTTCGCCGCCGAAGTGGCCAAGGCCGCCGGTGGAAGCTGATCTATTGGCATGAACTGAAAAAGGCCCCAAGTGCGGGGCCTTTTTTATGTGCGTTTACCGAACACCGGGCCGGAGCTTTTTGCTACGCTGAACTTCGGATAATATGCGTCTGTTTGATTCCACGTTAAGTGGCAGGGTTAAATTTCAGTGAAAAATCTCCCAAGACGAATCGAACCTAAAATGGTTAGAAACATGTTATATCAATCTCTTAACTGCCGGACCTCCCAAAGCCATGAGCAAAATCAGCTACAAGCGCATACTTCTTAAAGTATCAGGTGAAGTGTTGATGGGGTCACAATCCTTTGGCATCGATCTTGACATGGTGGGCCGCATTGCCGACGAGGTGATTGCCTGCACCAAAGCGGGCGCGCAGGTTGCCCTGGTCATCGGTGGTGGCAATATTTTCCGAGGTCTTGCGGGTGCGGCCAAGGGCATGGATCGGGTGAGTGCCGACCATATGGGCATCATGGCAACCGTGATGAATGCGCTTGCCATGCAGGGTGTGCTCAAGTCCAAGGATGTTGATGCGCGCGTGCTGTCTGCCATCGCCATGCCCACGGTGTGTGAAACCTATTCGCCTGCCAAGGGTATTCACCATCTGGAAAAGGGCAGGGTTGTGATTTGTGCGGCGGGTACGGGCTTGCCTTTCTTTACCACGGATACGGGTGCTGCCCTTCGTGCTGCCGAGATGCAGTGCGACGCGCTGTTCAAAGGCACCAGTGTTGACGGAATCTACGACGAGGATCCCAAGAAAAATCCTTCGGCCAAGCGCTATGAAAAAATTACATTCTCCGAAATCCTGAAAAGAGACCTACATATCATGGACCCTGCCGCAATCGCACTTGCGCGGGACAACGGGTATCCGGTAATTGTATTTTCCATTCGCGAGCCAGATGCGTTAATGAAAGTTCTCAACGGTGCTGGCCGCTTTACATTGGTGACGAAGGACTGACCCATGGCACAACCCGCCCCCTTTAACGCAGCAGACATCAAGCGCCGCATGGCAGGTGCCATCGACTCCCTTAAACATGATTTTGGCGGCTTGCGCACAGGCCGTGCTGCCGCGAGTTTGCTGGACCCCGTCATGGTGGATGCCTATGGCGCCATGATGCCGCTCAACCAGGTGGCGTCGGTCACCGTTCCGGAAGCCCGCATGCTGCAGATCAGCGTGTGGGACAGGGGCCTTGTGATTGCCGTTGAAAAAGCCATTCACGGTTCGAACCTTGGTCTTAACCCGCAAACCGAGGGCCAAGTCATTCGCCTGCGCATGCCGGACCTGACGCAGGACCGCCGCAAGGAATTGGTCAAGGTCGCCCACCAATATGCCGAGAAGGCGCGCATTGCCGTTCGCAATGTCAGGCGTGACGGCATGGACCAGTTGAAGGCCCTGGAAAAAGACCATTTGATGAGTGAGGACGACCACAAGAAAAAGTCGGAAGAAACCCAAAAGATGACCGACGATACGATTAAGGACATTGATGCTACTTTGAAGACCAAAGAAGCGGAAATCATGCAGGTTTGAGATCGACCAATGGCGACTGGCCAAACCGGAATCAGCAATGTGCCCCGTCACGTTGCCATCATCATGGATGGCAACGGCAGGTGGGCTGCGGCCCGCGGGCTGCCGCGCTCGGCGGGCCACAAGGTGGGTGTCGATGCGGTGCGCCGGGCGGTAAAAGCCGCCGCTGATTTTGGTATTGAATACCTCACGATCTATTCCTTCAGTTCGGAAAACTGGTCGCGGCCTGCCGCGGAAGTTTCCTTTTTGCTTGATCTGCTGCGCCGTTTCATAGGACAGGATGTGGCGGAGCTGCACCGCTCCGGTGTGAAAATCAAAATCGTCGGTGACCGCAATAATCTTGAGCACGGCATGGTGCGCTTGCTTGATGATGCGGAGCGCCTGACGAAAGGCAATTCGAAACTCAATCTGGTTGTCGCTTTCAATTATGGCAGCAGGCAGGAAATAAGCCGTGCGGTTTCTGCCATCGCCCGAAAAATCAAGTCCGGTGAAATGGACACCACCGATATTTCACCCGAAATGATTTCACAAAACCTGGACACCTCAGGCATTCCAGATCCGGATGTTCTCATTCGCACGGGCGGCGAGCAACGCATTTCAAATTTTCTGCTTTGGCAATGTGCCTACACGGAATTTGTTTTCGTTGATGAATTCTGGCCTGACTTTACACAGGAAATATTTGCCCGTGCGCTGGATGAATACCGCTCGCGTGACCGCCGCTTTGGTGGCTTGCAAGCGCAAACCGCATGAGCAGTGCAACGCCTGCAAAGTGGAGTGACCTCGGAATTCGCGCCGCCTCAGCTGTTGTTTTGGTTCCCGTGGTGCTGGCGTGTGATTGGGCCGGCGGTATTTGGTTTCATGTTTTGGCGGCCCTGTTCGGCTGTGCCGTTGCCCATGAGTGGGTGCGCATGGTTTTTCCGAACAATTACATTCAATACGCCTTGCATATGGCTGCCGCACTTGGTGGTGTTCTGCTGCCAGAACCCTTTGGCATTGGGGTCGCCCTGGGATTTGTTTTTGTCGTGGCGGTTGTCTCGGGACTCGTGGCGCGGTTCGGTGATGCGGCCACCAGCATGTGGAGTTATTTTGGAATTTGTTACGTGGGGTTTCCCACCATCGCACTGGTCGTTTTACGAAACGACCCAACCTACGGTGTGCTTGCCTTGCTGTGGATATTCCTGACGGTTTGGTCAGCCGATATCCTTGCTTATTTTGCGGGTCGCATTATCGGTGGGCCAAAACTCGCCCCACGCATTTCACCGAAAAAGACATGGGCGGGGCTGGCTGGCGCGATTGTTGGCAGTGCCTTGGCGTCCGTGATTTTCACCCATTACACTGGGCTTCAGGGCGTTATGGCTCTCGCGCTGCTGGCCGCGGCATTTGCCATTGTGGAACAGTGCGGGGACTTGTTTGAGTCGTCCCTGAAGCGGTTTTACGGCGTCAAGGATTCAGGTCGTCTCATTCCGGGACATGGCGGTATTATTGACAGGGTAGATGGATTGATCGCCGTGCTTGTGGTTGCAGCGATTGTTGGCGGTTTGCGGCAACAGGGTTTGGGTGCCGCACAGGGTCTTTTGGTCTGGTAACCATGTTTTGCCGAAAAATTGACTTAAATACCGGGTTGTGTGGTTAATGAATAATGAATCGGTGGATGTCTTTGGCATAGGGCTTGCGTTGACGGAGCAGGGCCTGCGCAATCTGAACATTGAGGTTCGGTAGACGTCAGGGGAAAGTTGGGAATCAGCTATGAGTTTTTTGAGTATTTTAAGTCTGCCATTTGGTTATTTTCTACCTTTCATTTTTGCGCTGACTATCATTGTTTTCATCCATGAGCTTGGCCATTTCCTTGTTGCCCGCTGGTGCGGTGTGAGGGTTGAAGTTTTTTCAATTGGCTTTGGCAAAGAAATTTACGGCTGGGACGACAAGCACGGAACACATTGGAAAATTTGCTGGCTGCCGCTGGGTGGCTATGTGAAATTTGAAGGTGATGCCAATGCCGCTAGCATGCCGCAAGTCACACCTGAAGCTGTTGTCGACCGTACCTCAGGCAACTTCCACGGCAAAAAAGTCTGGCAGCGTGCACTTGTCGTTGTCGCGGGTCCGGTTGCAAATTTCTTGCTGGCAATCGTGATTTTCACCTGTCTTTTTGCATTTATTGGTGTACCGCTGAATACGCCCCGCGTTGAGAAGGTATTGCCGGGTACAGCTGCAGAAAAGGCTGGGATTCGTCCCGGTGACTTGTTCACGGCAATCAATGGAATTAAAATAAATACTTTTAATGACCTTCGTGAAATTGTATTTGTGCGTGGCGGTGAAGAACTGACGGTTACGATCAACCGTGGCGGTTCACCTCTTGAATTGAAACTTACCCCAGACGTCATTACTGAAAAAGACGGCTTCGGTGGTACCATAAATCGTGGCCAGCTTGGCGTTGAGCGGATAAATGATGCGGCAGAAGCCGGATTGAAAAAACTTCCGCTGACGGCTGCTTTTTCAAAAGGCGTACATGAGACCTGGCGGATCATTTCCGTCACTTTCAAATACATCGGCAAGGTTTTTTCCGGTACTGAAAGCTCAAAGCAGATTGGCAGCGCCATCTCCATTGGCAAGGCTGCCGGGGACAATGCGTCTGCCGGATTACCAAGTTTTCTGGGTTTCATTGCTTTTTTGTCGGTCAGCGTGGGTCTTATTAACCTATTTCCAATCCCAATGTTGGATGGTGGCCATCTGGTTTACTATGCGATTGAAGCTGTGCTTGGAAAGCCTTTGGGACCAAAAGCGCAGGAATGGGGATTCAGGGTCGGTTTGTCGTTGGTTGTCATGTTGATGGCGCTTGGGTTGTGGAATGACTTAACGCGTGTTTATTCAATGATGACAGGGAGTTAGTTTGGTGACTATCTTTCATTTGCAATGCAGGTGAAAGACGATAAAAGACCCTCCGGGCAGGGTAAGTGATTTGGGACGGTTACGTTAAGTGAAGAGTGACTTTTATTGATGCGTATTAAATTTGTTTGCGTTGCACTGCTGACCGTATTGTTGTCTTTCATTGCCCCGGTCGCAATGCCAGCCAGCTTCACGTCGCAGGCCCATGCCCAAACCATTTCGAACATTGTTGTCGAGGGAAACCGGCGGGTCGAGAATGATACGGTATTTTCGTATCTGCAATTTGCCCGTGGTGATGCCTATAGTGCAAACAAGGTTGATGAATCCATCAAGGTGCTGTTCCAAACCGGACTGTTTTCAGATGTTCAAATGTTCCAGCGTGGCGGCACGGTGGTGATCAAGGTTGTCGAAAATCCGCTGATCAACCAGGTGAATTTTGAAGGCAACAGCGAAATTGATGACAAGGCCCTGCAAAAGGAAGTCGAAGTCCGCGAGCGCATGATTTTTACACGCGCACAGGTGCAAAGCGATACGCAGCGTGTTTTGGCGCTCTATCAGAAGGCGGGTTATTACAGTGTTCGGGTTGCGCCCAAGCAAATCCGCTTGCCTGAAAACCGCATCAACCTGGTTTATGAAATCACCGAGGGTTCAGCAACCAAGGTTCAAACGATCAATTTTACCGGAAATAATTCTTTCAGCGCATACACCCTGAAGTCCGCGCTTGGGACGAAGGAACACAGCTGGTGGAACTACTTCCAGAAAAATGACAATTACGATCCTGACCGTCTTGAATATGACAAGGAGCTTCTGCGCCGCTACTACCTGGAACACGGGTTTGCGGATTTCCAAGTGATATCTGCCGATGCGCAGCTGTCTCCGGATGGTGACCACTTCGATATCAATTTTGCCGTTGAAGAAGGCCCGCATTATACGGTTTCAGATGTTGCTGTTGATATTGGCAGTTCCAACCTTGACCCAGACAGATTGAAGCGTGTCATCAAGACGGGTGTCGGTGACAACTACGACGCGACGAAAGTTGACAAGACTGTTGAAAACCTGACACTCGAAGCCAGCCGCCAAGGCTTTGTATTCGCCAAGGTTGAACCCAAGATCGACCGTGACCCTGCGAAGGGTTCATTGAATATCAATTATACAATTGCTGAGGGCCAGCGCGCTTATATCGAACGCATTGACATTATCGGCAATACGCGGACCCTTGATGAAGTCATTCGCCGCGAGCTGCAGATTTTTGAAGGTGATGCTTTCAACCGCTCGTTGGTTGAGCGCGCGCGCCGCAGGCTTACGAACCTTGATTTCTTTGATAAGATTGATTTCCGCGAGGAAGAGGGCTCTGCCCCTGACAAGATCACTCTTGTTGTCGAAGTGGCCGAAAAATCAACGGGTAAGATCAGCTTCTCGATTGGCTATTCATCTACGGAAAAGGTCGTGGGCTCGGTTGAACTCACGGAAAGAAACCTGTTAGGCAAGGGCCAGTACCTGCGACTGAACACCAGTCTCAGCTTCAAGAAGCAATCCCTTGATTTCAGTTTTACGGAACCATATTTCCTCGGCATGCCGATTGCGGCGGGTGTTGATCTATTTGCAACACGGTCTGACAATACGACACTTTCCTCCTACAAGAGTGAGCAGGTTGGCGGTGCGTTGCGTGCCGGCTTCAAGCTTGATGACTATTCGAACGTGAACTTCAAATATTCACTCGCATACCGCAAGATCAAGGGCGTTGATTCAGCTATTGCCTCGCCTGCCGTTATTGCCCAACAAGGCATAAACTGGAAATCGGCGGTTGGTGCGACCTACACATGGGACGACCTTGATAGTCAAACCCGGCCAACCACCGGATTTCGTGGCGAACTTGAAACGGAAATTGCCGGTCTTGGTGGCAGCACATATTATGGCAGCGTTGAAGCCCATGGCTTTTACTTCTTCCCGGTTTATGAAGACCAGGTTATTTTCAAACTTGAGGGAAATGCCGGGCACATTGAAGCGTTTAACGGCAAGGACGTTCCTCTGCAGGATCGCTTCTACAAAGGCTCAGATACATTCCGTGGCTTTGCCCAATCGGGTGTGGGACCACGCCAAACCAATAATGCTGGCGGCAATGATGCCATTGGTGCCCAGACCTATGTGATCGGTACAGCTGAAGTAAACTTCCCCTTGGGCTTGCCGGAAGCATGGGGCATTGAAGGCGCTGCGTTTTCTGATTTTGGCACGGTGTTTGATAATCCTGAGAAGTCCGTTGCGAAAGGCTCTGGAACCTGTAACTCCGGTGTTGGTACCAAGGATTGTACCGTATTCGACACCATGGCTTTCCGCGCATCCATCGGCGCTGGCATCATCTGGCAGTCGCCATTTGGTCCACTCCGCTTCGAATTGGCTTATCCGTTGTTGAAAGCCAAATATGATGAAATCGAATATTTCCGCTTCTCAGTCGGAACGCGCTTCTAGATTTTTCGGAGGCAAATGTTAAGATCATCGGACGGTTCAAAAGACCGTCCGAATTTG
>JANOVC010000039.1:0-38508 GCA_031417195.1 Rhodobiaceae bacterium | reverse complement strand
TGAAGGAATACGACAAGTGCGCCAAGAGCGGCAGCATCGACATCGATGGTGATGGCATGTATCCCGAGGCGAGCTGCCCGGAGCAAGATCCGCAGAAGGCCGTCGACTACGCACCAGCCAATGCGGGCGCCTTGGAAAATCGGCGTTTGATTCCCGCCCGCTCGCAACCCAACATCCGTCGCATGTCGTCACCGATCCGAATTCTCTGCGCCGGAGCAGGCCACATGGGCCGCTCCCACGCACTCGCTTACCACCGCATACCGGGATTTGAAATCTGCGGGATTGTCACCCGCTCTGCGGAAAGCCGCGCCGCGCTCAATGCCGAGCTTGGTGGCGGGTATGCGGAGTTCTCCGATTTTCATGAGGCGCTGCGCGTCACGAAGCCGGATGCCGTTTCCATCTCCACCTACCCTGATACCCACGCCGAATACGCGGAGGCCGCTTTCGATGCCGGCTGCCATGTCTTCATCGAGAAACCCTTGGCGGAAACGGTGGATGGCGCGGAACGCATCGTGGCCAAAGCTCGCGCCACGAATCGCAAACTCGTTATCGGTTACATCCTCCGCCACCACCCGAGCTGGATCAAGTTTATCGAGGTCGCGCAAACGCTCGGCAAGCCGCTGGTCATGCGCATGAACCTCAATCAGCAGTCATCCGGCGCACAATGGGACGTCCACAAGCACTTGATGAATTCAATCAGTCCGATTGTCGATTGCGGCGTGCATTATGTTGATGTCATGTGCCAGGTCACTGGGGCCAAGCCCATCCGTGTTCATGCTGTAGGAGCCCGGCTAACCACCGAGATCGATGCGCATATGTATAATTATGGTCACTTGCATGTCGCTTTTGATGATGGCTCCGTTGGCTGGTATGAAGCAGGATGGGGACCGATGATGAGCGAAACGGCCTTCTTTGTGAAAGACATGATAGGTCCCAAGGGGTCGGTGTCAATCGCGGTAGAGGAATCAAAAACGGCATCATCCGATGTTGATAGCCACACACGAACCAGTGCGCTTCGGCTACACCACGCCACCCTGACGCCGGACGGAAAGTTTGTGACGCCTGACGAGGTCATCCGTATGGATGATAAACCAGGGCATCAGGAACTTTGCAACCGAGAACAAGAACTGTTTCTCAGCGCAATCCAGCATGATCAGGACATGTCCGCACATGCCGAAGATGCGATCAACTCACTTCGCATCGTCTTGGCAGCAGATGAAAGTGTACGCACGGGGCAGGTAGTGGCACTTTGAAGTTAGTGGGAGTTGTTAACGAAAGAAGTGAAATTAATACAACAAAAGTCCAAATTTGATAAACCACGGAGTAAAAATATGATCCGCCATACCGTTATTTTTCGACTTATGCATGCAACAGGCTCGGAGAGGGAAAAGAGTTTTATGGCCGCAGCAAAAAAGCTTCGGGCAATACCTGGCATAAAGAACTTCGAAATTTTGGCGCAAGTGAGCCCAAAGAATGATTATGCCTTTGGTCTGTCCATGGAATTTTCAGATCAGGCAGCCTATCAAGTCTACAACGATCATCCGGACCATGTGGCTTTTGTTCGAGATCACTGGATCCCGGAAGTATCCGCATTCATGGAGATTGACTATATTCCTTTGTCTTGAATTTGAGAGATAGCTTGCAATTATATAAATGTTTTCCAAGCAATAAAAATTCGTGTGGCGAGCAGTCTGACTCGGCTTTGTCTGTCAGACTGGCGGTAATTGAAATCTTACAAGAGTTGCAGAGCTACAAAAAGATCAGTTATTTCTCAAAGCGCAAAAATAACCGTACGAACCGAATAAACCAACAAAATTTGGGAACTTTTTTGCCTCTGTGACGTTCCGGTACAGCACCCCTATGTTGAATTGGAGACAACAGAACCATGATAAGCCTGTTCAGCAACAGATCAAAAATATATGCAAGCTCATGGGACAATACCCAGCCTATAAGTGCAGAAATATTTGGTCTTGAGCGGTCCAGGCAACATGCGCAGAGTTTGGCCAAAACCCAGCGTATTACAAATCAACCGCCCATCGTTTATTCAATTATTGATCGGTTGGGGGATAATGCGTCAACTTTACTTGAAGCTTACCGTGAAATCTGTATGGCCGTTGCCGAAGGTAAAACAGTAACACCGGCCGCGGAATGGCTGATAGATAATTATCATCTCATTGAAGAGCAAGTTCGGCAAACGCGTGCGGATTTACCTCCTGGATTTTATTTGCAGCTGCCAAAGCTTGCAGAAGGGCCTCTAGCAGGGCACCCCCGAATTTTTGGACTGGTCTGGGCCTATGTTGCCCATACTGATAGTCGTTTTGATCCCGAAACTCTCACGGATTTTGTAAACGAATATCAAAAGGTCCAACCTCTTACAATCGGTGAACTATGGGCGGTTGCGATCAGTTTGAGGTTGATCCTCATTGAAAACCTGCGGCGCATATCACAACGTATCATGGAGGCGAGGCGAGCCCGGGACGATGCCGATAGGCTTTCTGACCATGTACTCGATTGGGATGACAAAGGAACCAGTATTGCAAAGGTCTTTAGCAAAGGAGGTGAACCTGCAGTCTCTCAACAATTTGCGGTACAACTTATCCAGCGGTTACGCGATCATGGTGACTTGGCGTCAAAAACACTCGATTGGCTAAAGTCAAAAACGGATACTTTGGGTTATTCTTTTGAGACTGCGGTAGCGGACGAACATCATCGCCAAGGTGCTACCAATGTCACAGTCCGGAATGTTGTTACCAGCATACGATTTATTTCGGATGTAAATTGGGAGACTTGGTTTGATAGCGTCAGTCTCGTTGATAAACTCTTGCGTAGCCACGCTAGCTTTGGCGAAATGGATTTTCCAAGCCGCACAATCTATCGTACCGCGATTGAAGAATTATCCCGTGGATCTAGCAAAAGCGAGTTGGATATTTCCCAACGTGCGATAGAATGTACTTTGAATAAGCAGGATGGCAGAAATGGCGCTTTTGTCGATCCCGGATATCATCTCATTGGCTCGGGGCGCACCGAATTTGAAAAGAACCTTGGCTTCAAGCCTTCATTGCTGAGGCGCGTGAGGGTAATCGTCAGGGGAATGGGCTTGACGGGTTATCTAAGCGGTGTTGCGGCATTCACTCTGTTGACAGTTTTTATAGGTGTTTTCCCGCTTCTCGGCAGCAGTATATCCACTGCATTTCTGGTTATCTTAATACTGCTTGCTACTTTGTCGGCATCTGAAGTTGGCGTTGCAACTATCAACTTTATAGTGACACGCCTCATGGACGCAGCTGTAATCCCGGGACTCGCCCTGCGTGATGGTGTACCCGAAGAATTTCGGACACTGGTCGTCGTGCCCACGCTTCTTACTTCGCGTGACGACATTGAGGAATTGATTGACCGGCTTGAAGTTCACTTTCTTTCAAATGCGGACGGAGAACTATATTTCGCACTTCTGACTGATTGGACCGATTCTGAGACAGAAAAAGTCTCCACCGATGACATGCTTCTCAATGAAGCTTTGGAAGGAATTTCCAGGCTTAACGCGCGTCACAATACGGATCGCTTTCTGCTTCTGCATCGTTCGCGAAAATGGAATCCGCAGCAGAACAAGTGGATGGGATGGGAACGAAAACGCGGCAAGTTGCATGAGTTGAACCGCTTGCTGCGTGGCGCAGACGATACCACTTTCATAGCATTTGGTGGATGCCTGCCAGCTGCAATCCGCTTTGTAATAACACTTGATGCCGATACAAAGCTGCCGCGTGATGCAGCGCGGAGGTTGGTTGGAAAACTCGCGCATCCTCTGAACCAACCAAAATTCGATCCAAAATATGGTCGCGTAACTGAAGGCTATGGTGTTCTCCAACCGCGCGTCACGCCTTCACTGCCTGTTGGGCATTATGGTTCTCTCTTCCAACGGGTGTTCTCCTCCCCCCGGGGAGTCGATCCTTACGTCTTTGCGGTTTCTGATGTGTATCAGGACTTGTTTGGTGAAGGTTCATTTGCAGGCAAGGGCATCTACGATATCGACGCTTTCGAGTCCGCTTTGATGGGGAAAATTCCTGAAAATACGATGCTCAGCCACGACCTCTTCGAAGGTGTATTTGCACGGGCGGCTTTGGTCACGGACATTGAAGTCGTCGAAGAGTTTCCGGAACGCTATGGTGTAGCTGCCGCGCGCCAGCATAGATGGACGCGTGGTGACTGGCAATTGCTTCCATGGATGCTCAGCCAGAATTCAGCAGGAATACCCGCATTGGGTCTCTGGAAAATGGTCGATAATTTGCGCCGGTCACTGACACCCGTATCAACACTTTTGAGCTTTTTCGCCGGGTGGGTTTTTTTGCCGACCGCGCTCGCTGCCGTCTGGACCGTATTCATGGTTATTGTCGGGCTTGTTCCGCCGCTACTGCCTGCAATTTCTGGAGCCATCCCAAGAAGTCTGCCGCTCACCGTGGCAAGCAGGGTCAAATCATCGCTCGCCGACTTTGGCCACGTCGCCGCTTTTGCAGCAGTAAGTATTGTATTTCTCGGTCACCAAGCCAGCCTCATGATCGATGCGGTTATTCGGAGCATTTACCGCCTTACATCCAGTCGTAAAAATCTTTTGGAATGGACAACGGCCGCACAAAGTGAATCAAATCACACGGCAAGCGTGCTTAGCAATTATAACCTCATGGCATCCAGTGTTGCAGCAGGAATGATTGCGGTTGCTATTGCCTCAGTTCGTGGGGACAATATCTGGATAATAGTGCTTCCCTTTGCTCTCGCATGGTTTGCGGCACCCGCTATCGCATTCTGGCTGAGCCGTTCACCAAAACTTGAAGACGCTCTCGCATCATCGCCCGAAGACCGGAAGATATTACGGCTGGTAGCCCGCCGGACATGGAGGTTTTTTGAAACTTTTGTGAATGTAACCGAAAACATGCTGCCACCTGACAATTTCCAGGAAGATCCAAAGCCGCTCGTAGCACATCGTACTTCGCCCACCAACATTGGCCTGTACCTATTGTCCGTGGCAAGTGCGCGGGAATTTGGCTGGCTGGGTCTCGCAGATGCAATTGCTAAAATCGAGGCAACCATCGCAACTGTAAAACGGATGGAAAAATACCGCGGCCACCTGTACAATTGGTACGACACGACTGATCTGCGGCCCCTGGAACCCAAATATATTTCCACTGTGGATAGCGGTAATCTTGCGGGGCATCTCATAACTCTTTCCAATTACTGTTCTCATTGGATCGTACAGCCCGCTACAGCAACCGCTGGTCTCGAGGGCATTGAAGACGTACTTGATATTCTAAGTGAAGAGCTGGTCGCAATTCCCAATGACCGGCGCAACTTGCGACCCCTGCGCAAGCAATTTGAACTGCAGGTGACGGCACTTCGCCGATCAACAATAAAAGCTGCTGAAACACCAGAAACAATTTCCATGCGTCTCATAGAATTTGCTGTGCAATCAGCCAACATTCATGCGACGGCTACCAGTATTTTTGCTGCACTCAATTCACCTCCAGCCACGCAATTGCTGTACTGGGCAAATGTCTTGCGTGAAACAATTGAGAGCCATTTTGGTGATACTTCAGTAGGGCAGGGAGCTCTGAAGAAGCGCTTGGAATTTCTACTAAGTGAAACACATGATATGGCACTTGCAATGGAGTTTGGATTTCTGCTTGATCCGCAACGGATGCTTCTATCCATAGGATACCGTGTCGCGGAGGCTATCCGTGACGAAAGCTGTTATGACATGCTGGCGTCCGAGGCACGGCTTGGTAGTTACTTTGCGGTTGCAAAAGGTGATCTGCGAACCCGGCATTGGTTTCGTCTTGGCCGTACTGTGACAGCTGTGAAAGGCGGTGCCGCACTTGTCTCATGGTCGGGATCCATGTTCGAATATTTGATGCCGTCTCTTGTCATGCGGGCACCCAGCGCTGGCCTGCTTGATCAAACCACACGTCTGGTTGTGCAGCGTCAGATGGCATATGCAAACGCATTGGGTATTCCATGGGGCATATCTGAATCAGCCTTCAATGCGCGTGACATTGAGTTTACCTATCAATATTCAAACTTTGGTGTTCCTGGCCTTGGCTTAAAGCGGGGTCTGTCAGAAAATATTGTGATTGCACCATACGCAACAGGGCTGGCAGCGATGGTTGCTCCCTGTTCAGCCGCGAAGAATTATCAAAGACTGGCCCGTGAAGGTGCCCGTGGCGAATACGGTTACTTCGAAGCCCTTGATTACACGCCATCACGTTTACGCAAGGGGGAATCCGTTGCCGTGGTCCGTGCTTTTTTTGCACATCATCAAGGCATGACAATTGTGGCGATTTTGAATGCTGTGAAAAATGGCGAGATGCGTGACCGCTTTCATGCCGAACCTATGGTGCGTGCCACGGAACTGCTGTTGCAGGAACGTGCCCCGCGCAATGTGCCAATAACGCATGCACGCGCGGAAACGTCCGCTGGCGCTGCAACAGCGCGTGATGTTGTCTCACCAATCGCCCGGGTGTTCACTTCGCCCGGTTCAGGATCGCCAGCAACCCATCTGCTTTCAAACGGCCAATATACCGTGATGTTAACGGCTGCAGGCGCAGGCTACAGCTCTTGGAATGGACAGGCCATAACCCGATGGCGTGAGGATAGCGTGTGCGATGATTGGGGATCATTCATTTACGTACGTGAAATGAAGTCTGGCAAGATATGGTCGGTAGGCCACATGCCGGTGGCCACGGATGCTGACAGTTACTTGGCTTCGTTTACCGAGGATAAAGCAGAAATAATCCGTACGGACGGAAATTTTACAACCACGATGGAATGCGCTGTTTCACCTGAAGACAATGCTGAGGCTCGTCGCGTAACCATCTCCAATTCGGGATTAACTGCGCGTGAAATCGAATTTACGTCCTATGCAGAACTGGTGTTGGCACACTCGTCTACTGATACGGCACACCCTGCCTTTTCGAAGATGTTCGTTGAAACAGAATATGTGGGTGAACTCGAAACGCTTCTCGCCACACGTCGACGCAGGTCACCTGGCGATACTGAAATCTGGGTGGCTCAATTCATGTTGGTGCAAGGTACGGCGGTTGGAAGCCTCGAGTACGAAACTGACCGTGTTAAATTTATTGGCATGGGTAACAGCACGCGAATGCCCAAAGCTGTGCTTCATAACGATAAGTTGTCAAATACGGTTGGCAATGTTCTTGATCCCGTGTTTGCCATGCGCCGCCGTATAAAAATACCTGCTGGGAGGCAGGTTCGATGCACATTATGGACAGTAGTGGCGAACTCGCGTGAAGCCGTGCTTGATCTTGTTGACAGGCACCGCCAAACACCTGCCTATGATAGAGCCATCATGCTGGCATGGACACAGGCGCAAATACAATTGCGGCATTTGTCGATTGGCACCGAAGAAGCAAATCTTTATCAGTCCCTTGCGAGCCATCTCATTTATGCAAATTCGGCGATGCGCTTGCCTGCACGAATTTTGTCGCAGGACATAGGCTCGCAATCGGCCCTCTGGTCACAGGGGATTTCAGGGGACCGGTCGATCCTGCTGGTCCGGATAGATGAAGTTGAAGATATCGAACTTGTACACCAGCTTTTACAGGCGTTCGAATATTGGAAAACCAAGCGGCTGGTCGTTGACCTTGTCATCCTCAATGACCGCATGTCGTCATATATACAGGATTTGCAGGGTGCAATTGAAGTTCTTGTGCGTAAAATAAGTGCGACACAGGTTCCAAGTGTACAAGGCGAAACGGGACAGGTTTTCATGCTTCGGGCTGACCTTCTGTCGCATGAAACCTTACGGGTTCTTCCAGCTGTTGCACGTGTCGTGCTTTATGGTCGCCGTGGTGACCTTGCCAGCCAATTATCACGCATACGCGATGTAGCCCCAACACCTGACAAAACCACGGAGCTCTTACGTTCCACGTCCCGTTCAAAACCGCCTGTAATTAACACTGGCCATTTGGAATTTTTTAATAGTTTCGGTGGATTTGACGCAGATGGGCGTGAATATGCAATTGTTCTAGGGGCAGACAAGCCAACACCAGCACCATGGATCAACGTCATCGCAAATCCGTTTTTTGGTTTTCAATGTGCCGCTGATGGTGGGGGTTATACGTGGTTTGGTAACAGTCGTGAAAATCAAATTACAGCTTGGAGTAATGATCCCGTTACCAATAGGGCCAGCGAGGTGATTTACATTCGTGATGAAAATGACGGGTTCCTCATCTCGCCAACCCTGTCACCTTTAAAATCAAGTGAAGGCACGCACGTTGCTCGGCATGGCTTCGGTTACAGCGTGTTTGAGCGCAATGCCAATAAGCTGCGGATGGAGCTTTTGCAATTTGTACCCTTGTCAGATTCCATCAAAATTTCGCGATTAAAACTGACCAATGATGATGTCGTGTCACGTCGTCTTTCCGTCACCTATTATGCCGAATGGGTTCTGGGAATAAATCGCGCAGCTACTGCAGCATTTATATCCACGACGATGGATGAGCAAACTGGAGCAATGCTTGCGCGTAATCCATGGAAAACCCAAGGTGGTAATCAGGTTGCCTTTGCTGATATGGGTGGCCAGCATACGAGCTGGACCGGTGACAGGCGCGAATTTTTGGGTAATCACGGATGTCTCAAAGAACCACGTGCCTTGATCTCCGGAACGACCCTGTCCAACCGTACTGGTGCGGGTTTGGACCCTTGTTGTGCTCTTCAAACAATTATCACACTGGCACCCGGTGAAACTATGGAGTTGGTTATTACGCTAGGTGCGGCCGACAATATGGCTGAAGCCCAAACATTGATTACCAAATACAGAGCTAGCAATCCGGATGGAATTTTGGATGAAGTCAAACGTTACTGGGCTGAAACATTAAATACCGTCCAGGTAAAAACACCTGATAGGTCACTTGATATTATGATCAATGGTTGGTTGCTGTACCAGACTTTGGCATGCCGCATGTGGGCAAGGTCTGGTTTTTACCAAGCCAGCGGTGCTTATGGTTTTCGTGACCAGTTGCAGGATTCCATGGCATTGCTGACAACACGGCCAGCCATTGCGCGTGAACATATTTTACGTGCTGCCGCCAGGCAGTTTGTTGAAGGTGATTTTCAGCATTGGTGGCTGCCAGCGACTGGCATGGGAGTTAGAACGCGAATTTCCGATGATACGGTGTGGTTGGCAAATTGCGTTTGCCAATATGTAAAAGTAACAGCAGATAACGGCATTCTTGATGAGAATGTGGCGTTCCTTGAGGGCCAGTCCCTTATGCCTGGGGAACATGATGTATTTTTTCTCCCGTCTCATTCTGAAGATGCAGCCACGTTGTATGAGCATTGCGCCAAAGCACTTGATCTTAGTTTGGCACAGGGCGTTCACGGCTTGCCACTCATTGGCACTGGTGACTGGAATGATGGCATGAACAGGGTCGGAGAAAATGGCCGCGGAGAAAGTGTTTGGCTTGGATGGTTCTTGCTCTCAACGCTGAAAGCCTTTGTTCCTATAGCCGAAAAATCTGGTGACACGGTCCGCCTCACAATATGGCGGGAACGGATTGATGGGCTTCAGGCAGCACTTGAGCGTGATGCTTGGGATGGACGGTGGTATCGTCGCGGGTTTTTTGATGACGGTACTCTGCTTGGTTCTGCTCAGAACGAGGAATGCCGTATTGACGCAATAGCACAGTCTTGGGCCGTGCTGTCAGGCGGTGCTGCGCCCGAGCGCGCCGTCACCGCAATGGATGAATCTTATCGGCAACTGGTGCGTCCGGAAGACAAACTTGCATTGTTGTTCACACCGCCTTTTGACAAGACCGAGAAAGATCCGGGTTATATCAAGGCCTATCCGCCCGGCGTTCGCGAAAATGGTGGGCAATACACTCATGGTGTTATCTGGTCGATTTTTTGCCCATGCTGAATTAGGACAGACAGATCGTGCCATGGAGTTGTTCTCTATAATAAATCCCATCAATCATGCGCGATCAGAAATTGACGCCGTGAATTACCGTGTTGAGCCCTATGTTATCGCTGCAGACGTATATTCAGTGGCACCTAATGTTGGCCGAGGTGGCTGGACGTGGTATACTGGTTCGGCAGGTTGGATGTACCGGGCAGGCCTTGAAGCAATCCTCGGCATAAGTCGTGAAGGTAACTTGTTGCGGGTAAAGCCGTGTGTTCCCGATGACTGGAATGAGTTTGAAGTGAAACTGCAATTCGGCGCGACGCGTTATGAAATTAAACTAACGCGACACGATATCCAAACTGTCCAGACCTCACACGACATTCAAACTCTGTCACTTCACGAGTTTTTAATTGCGCTCAAGGACGAAGGGGGCATTCGGCAAATCATTTTGCCACTGTCACAAGCTCCATTCAAAACAAAAAAAGACGGATCACTATAATCCGCCCGGATTTATACCCAGTAACGGCACTATTGCAGCTCCGGGTTATTTTCATCAATGTGTTCACGGTCACATAAGGCAAGAATGGCTTTTCGCACCTCACCGAAACGTGACTTTTCACCACCTGTCATGCTCTCGTCGGAGGCCACTTCCAAATCACGGGCATCAGCTTCCCAACGTTTCAAAACTTTTAGTTTTTGCTTGGCTGTCAGTGAATCAGTATCGACCACTTCCATTGGTAATTCAAAAATTTTATCAGGCGTAAGCAATGCTTTGTCATAGTCTTTTGCCGTAAACATATAAGACTCCATGAAAGAAATGAAAGGCGACCATAAATGAAATCTGGCCGCCCTTAAATCACATACGGCCCAGCCAAGAGTCGACTTCTGTTTTTACCTTGTCCTTGGCGTACCCATAGTGTTTTTGCAAAGTACCTTCTAACTCTTCGCGTCTGCCCTTGATGATGCTTAAATCATCATCTGTCAGTTTGCCCCATTGTTGCTTTGCTTTGCCCTGAACTTCTTTCCAGTTACCTTCAACACGATCCCAGTTCATGATGGTCTCCAATACAGTTCCATATCAGCGTAAATGCTGGATATGAACAGTAAACGCAAAACCTTACATGTTGTTCCCCTATGCGGGTACGCGTGACTTGGTGTCAAAGAATAATGCTTGGCTAACAACAGCTTTCACCATGTCGGGCATAAATGGTTTCGTTATGAGGAACGCAGGTTCAGGCTTTTCACCGGTCAACAGGCGCTCAGGAAATGCTGTGATGAAAATTACGGGAACATCAATGTTAAGCAGGATTTTATTTACGGCATCAATACCTGAACTTCCGTCAGCCAGTTGTATATCAGCAAGCACCAAACCTGGACGCTTGGATGAAGCGAGATGAATGGCTTCCTTTTCCGTGCGAGCAACACCCGTAACCTTATGCCCAAGGCTTTCCAGCAATGCTTCCAAGTCCA
The DNA here is from genome assembly GCA_031417195.1 of Rhodobiaceae bacterium. GTDB lineage: Bacteria > Pseudomonadota > Alphaproteobacteria > Rhizobiales > Aestuariivirgaceae > Aestuariivirga. Next base: position 27,131 of record JANOVC010000039.1, on the reverse strand, counting down.
TGGCTATAATTGGTTCATCTTCGATGATTAATACGTCGGTGGCCACTTGGCTGACAATAGTCTTCGACGCGTCATCAAGAAGTGACAATATCTCGGTTTGTTTCTTGGAAAGAATAATTCCAATCTCTTCCTTATTGAACCCCTCTATTGCCATAAGTAAAAAAGCTTCTCGGGCTTTTGGGGCAATATTGGCAAGTTGCCGCTGCGCGGACGCTTCCCACTCGCCGTCCAAATCTGGTTTCTTTAGATTCAGAGAAATCGATTCCCATAACTTGCAATATGTTCGGTAAAGAGAAATCCGGACGCTGGGCTCCGTTTCAAATTTGGTAGGATCGGCGATAAGGGCTTCCAGAAGGGCAGCAACATAAGCGTCACCACTATGTTGACTTCCTGTCAGGGCACGAGAAAAACGCCGCAAATAGGGCAAATGTGGCGCTATGTCTGCTGCAAGTCTCATATTATACCCCATTTTTTTACGATTGTTACGCTGTTTTGGGCTTTTCAAATCCCAAGAATCCAATTTCTTAACGTCTGGTTTGCACTTTTGTTCCAGTCTGGAAAAGATTTTTTTCAAGAGTTGGAACTTTTAGGTGGGTTTTGCATTGTTCAGAATGTCCGTACCAGTCAGAATAGAAACAGGTATTCGCACAATGCGGACCAACCAGCGTTTTAAGGTGATCTATGGTTGATAACCAGAATACGAAAAGCAAGGCCAAAAAGCCAAGCAAAAAGAATGAAACAATGAACCATACATCAGCCAGACCTGAGGTTTCCGATTTGATTGGCCAGCGCTTGCGCAATTATTATGATGAAGTTGCCAAACAGCCAGTGCCTGATCGGTTTCTGGATTTACTCAACCAGCTTGAAGCTGCAAGTCAGCCTAAAAAATCAAGCTAAATTGAATTTCACCATGACGTGCCTTGGAAACCAAACCGAATGACGATTTCAACGCAATTTCGTGACCAGATCATCGCGGCTATCCCAGGATTGCGGGCATTCGGGCTGTCCCTGACCGCGCGAAGTGACAGAGCCGACGACCTTGTTCAGGAAACCCTCATGAAAGCCTGGAAACATCACGAGAGTTTTGAGGCTGGGTCCAACATGAAAGCGTGGTTATATACGATCCTTCGTAACGAGTTCTATACCCAGCTCCGCAAACGCAAACGCGAAGTTGAGGACGCTGACGGATTTTACTCAAGCCGGGTTGCCGTACATGCAGAACAGGATGGTCACCTGGATATGGCTGATTTGCGCGTAGCCTTGGCCAAGCTTCCCGACGATCAGCGCGAAGCCATAATACTTGTCGGTGCGTCGGGATTTTCCTATGAAGAAGCTGCGGAAATTTGTGCCGTTGCCATAGGTACAATCAAAAGTCGCGTTAACCGTGCACGTGTTCGTTTGGCGGTACTTTTGCAAATTGATGCAGACGAAAAATTCGGCCCCGATGCAAACTCGGAATCAATATTGATCAACGCCTACCGGAACTAAAAATCACTCCGTGCGTTGCTCCCGAGCTCCGAATTTTTTTGGAGTCATTAAGGGAGGCTACCATGCTCAGCACAATTATCGTCGTCATTCTTGTTCTAGTTCTGGTTGGCGCACTGCCAAACTGGGGACACAGCCAAAACTGGGGATATGGTCCATCAGGTGGTTTGGGACTTGTTCTCCTGGTTGTTGTTATTTTGGTGCTCATGGGTAAACTTTGATGAGCTTGCCCGCATCGGACTTGGTGCCTGATGTAACTGATCATGTAAAACAGATCCGTAACGTTTTGCGCGGCATATTTTTCATTTCGGTTATCGCCGCAATGTACTTTGCCCGTGATTTTTTACTGCCTGTAATTCTGGCGCTTTTCATTGCGATTACACTCCGGCCGGCCATAAGATATCTCGCGAAGCAAGGCATTCCTCCTTGGTTGGCGGCCACTATTTTTGTCATTGTACTGATCATAAGTGGCCTCTCGGCTTTTTATTTGTTGAGTGGGCCAATTTCATCGTGGATTGACCAAGCTCCCCAATTCACCCAGAAATTCTCGGAAAAATTCAGTGGCTTGCGCTCTTCGCTGGACGCAATCACCAATCTGTCTGAAAAATTCCAGAAGGCCTCAGAGCCCTCAAACAATACGGCAATTCAGGAGGTTGTGATGCGCGAGTCTGCTTTGCCCACACTTCTTGCGATGCTGACTGGCTACCCAGTGCAATTCCTGATTACGTTGATTGCGACACTCGTTATCGCAGTATTTATGATGGCATCCGGTGATCTGTTCTATGAGAAACTCGTGCGAATTTTGCCAACACTCACAGAGCGTAAACGTGCCTTGCACATTGTTTATGATATCGAAAATGAAGTTTCGGCTTACGTACTGACCCTGAGTGCAATCAATGCAGGTCTTGGAATTGTTATAGCGGTTACTTTTCACCTCCTGGGTATGCCACTGCCCTATCTCTGGGGATTGCTTATTTTCTTTTTCAATTTCATCCCCTATGTCGGAACGGTGTCAGGTGTAGTATTGTCAGGTTTCATGGCAATCGTTACATTTGAGTCACTTGGCTACGCACTTCTTGTTCCTTTGGCGTACACAATATGGTCAATTCTTGAGTCTGAGATTGTAAAGCCCCAAATACTTGGACACAGGTTGCAGATGAATGCCGTTGCGATTCTTCTGTCGCTTGCATTCTGGACTTGGCTCTGGGGAATCGCGGGTGCCGCGATGGCTGTTCCACTTCTTGTTACCATGAAGGTATTTTGTGAACACATGGACGGGCTGTCTGGTCTTGGTGAATTTATCGCTGCCCGCCACACCGAGAAAAACGAAGAACAGAGTAGTGAAAATCAAACAACATGAAAAAGATAAAGCAGGATGATGATTGGAATTGGAATTCCGACAAGCCAAAGAACAATACCGCGCATGATAGACACTCCTTTTTTAGGTTTCTGTGGTTGTTAAAACGCAGTCATTATTTTTTTGTTCCGCAGGCCACAGAAAATTTGTCTTTTCCAAGGCGGAACAGAATTGCCGTTCGTGCATTGACTGAATGATGAGGCGCGGCCTCAGAAAATTTCAGGAGATTTCTCAATGAACTCGATTATTTATCTGGTTGGCTTGGTCGTTGTGGTGATGGCCATTCTTTCATTTCTTGGCCTGCGTTGAAGCAGGCATTGTTATTCCCAAAATTTATCAATCGCTAAAAATGGAAAATAGTCATGAATGACGTTGATGTATCAATAGACGCGACCAATTCTGCACATTATGTTGATTGGGGTGCAATCATAGCTGGTAGTTTCATAACAGTTGCCATATCTTCAGTTTTTCTCGCATTTGGGTCGGCAATAGGCCTTTCCGTGACGTCGTTTCAATCCGGTAATTCTGCCTCAACCGCAGGGCTGTTAATCGCTGCAGCGCTTTGGCTGTTATGGGTTCAAGTCTCAAGTTTTGTCGGTGGGGGATATGTGGCTGGCCGCTTGCGGCGCAGGATTGGCGATGCAACAGCGCATGAGGCGGAAATGCGCGATGGCAGCCATGGCCTCGTTGTATGGGCTGTGGGCGTCGTGCTGGGTACTGTTCTTGCGAGTTTGCTTGCGGTATCTGGCCTCAATAGTTCGGCTAGTAATGGGGCCATGGATTATTACATCGATAAACTTGTGCGCAGCGATACGGCAACTCCTGTGGTTTCAAGTCTGGATACAACGCAAATCAGTCGCGTGCTGGCTAAAAACCTGGGGAGTACTGTAATGGATGACGTTGACAAGTCTTATCTCGTTCGAGAGGTAACAACGCGCTCAGGCTTGCCAGAAGCAGATGCGCAAAAGCGAATTGATCAGACGATCACCACGCTCAAGGCTCAGGCCGACACCACTCGTAGATACGGCATTCTCATCGCATTTCTGACTGCGGCATCCCTCTTGGTCAGTGCAGTTGCGGCTTGGTGGGCAGCGACCACCGGGGGTAAACACCGTAATGAGGGTGTGGACCATACCCATTTCACGCGCTGGCGCTGAAGAAATTTTATTTCCCCAAACTTAACGGTTCGAAAGGACCGTTATTTTTTGTTCATTTGAGGGTGCAAAAAACCAACTGAACTAGCAATAGATGGGGGCAAAAAAAGGGAGCCAATCGGCCCCCATTTTTCATGCAAAATGAATTGTTACTTCCTGCGTTTTGACTTTAAAGCTGGTTTTGTTGAGGTTCCAATCGGCGACGGCAGCATTGCACCGAGGACAACACCGATACCCAATCCCACAGCACCCAATATAAATGGCTTGTCACCAATAAAAGTCTGCACCGAGCGTTGATCAGGCAATCCAAGACTACGCATGTTTTTAGGAAGCGCGCTGCCTGTTTCCCCTGCCCACGTATAAATATCTCCAAACGCATCTTTTCCACGCTTGATGAACCGTGCAGCTGAATCACTATATCCCGACAAAACCGACTGCGTTTCAGTGGCAGATTTGTTCGCTGTACGTGAGGCGCGTTTCGCAGTTGAAGCTTTTTTATACAATACTGGTTTCGCTCCTTTAACGATTTGGGCTTTTGTTTTAGTGGTGGTTTGAGTGTTGGATTTCATGTTTAGTCTCCTTTGTTACGACTGGTTTTTTGGATCGTTGAATAAATGCGGTGCTTTTCCGCACTGTAAGTGTATTGATCAGCCAAGCTGTACCAGCGATTGCGCCCAGGACAATCAACGAATGCCTTGTGCGATGCCAGTCCACAAGACCAAAGGTATGTCTGGCAAGTTCTGGAAGTGTCACTCTTGATCTGGCCTCCTGCAAAGTTTTTTCAAACTGCAATCGCTCGTTTTCAACATTCTTGCCAAGCTCGACAATGTAGGTCATTTTTTGATTCCACGTCCTGCCAACCATTTGAATATAATTCCCACTGGACGCTGTTTGCGAATGAACAAATGACGCGCAAGAAGAGTCAAAATGACAACTATTGTTGTCAATGCGAGGCCCATTGTCAGGTAGGCAAATACCGGATTGTTGATATAGGAAAGCAGGGCTATGGCGCCAGCCTGAGCGAATATTACCAAAGTTGTTATGGACAAGGCAAAACACAGGAGCGACACAGCGACCCCAGCCATATAGCCGCGCAAAATAAGACCCGCTTCCGCTTGCGCCAATGTAATTTCCGCATCAGCCCAACGCGCGCCGTCGCCGACCAGTTTTTTTAAAAGCTGTGAAAGCTCCAGTGGTTCTGTCGTTGAATTAGGCATGGGCAGAACCATTTTTTCCGCGTGGTGTTTGAACAGGGTGCCTACGGGCCTTTGCAGCTGTCTTGCGGTGAGTGCTGGTCTTCATTGTTGAAGGCGATGGCCTCATGTAGCGGCTTACCACAACCCCTGCTGCAACGGTTACGCCGAGTGTTGCAAATGGATGTCGGCGTGCGAAAGTTCCTGCATCAGCCATCATGTGTTCCACATCGGTATGCATGACATATTCGGAAAGACCTTCGATGCTTTCTGCTGCAGAACTCACGTGGGTACGAAGGTTTGGCAAATCAGTCATTGAAGCGGCGTATTCACGGGTCGCTTCAGCCAATGAATGCAGCTTGTCTGCACCAAAATCCTTGCGGCTGCGTACCAAAGTACCAACCAAGGCGAGGACGTCGTCAAAAATACGTGACGAGATATTTTGGCCATCGGTTTTGAACGAACTGCGTTGTGATTTTGCCATGATGAATACCTCTAAAAATTTTTAATTTCTTACTCATACAACACCTTCGGGCAAGGTTTGTTCCGCAGTCGAAATTAAACCTCAAACCAAAAAACCATGTATGCGTTGCTTACCAACGAAATAGGGCGCAGGATTATTTGCAGCTTCGAGACGCAGCATGCAGGATTGGAGTTTATGGATAGAATTATAGACGGTCGTACTTTGGCGCATGCTATGGTTGACACCGTGCGCGAAGCGCTCCTTGTACTTGACGCAAATTTGAGTGTCTTGGCGGCCAGTCGTTCTTTTTATGCAACTTTCCAGACAACGCCTGATGAAACATTAGGACGCAGGGTTTATGATCTTGGCACGGGTGCATGGAACAATCCGGCCCTTCGACTTTTGCTTGAACGCATTGTGCCTGAACATGGTGTTATGGATAATTTTGAAATTGAACAGATTTTTCCTTTAATTGGTAAAAAAACCATGTTGCTCAACGCACGAAAGGTTTTTTATGAAGGCGACGCAAACACGACGTTGCTCCTCGCCATTGAGGACATTACTGACCGCCGTATTGCTGAACGCTTGCTTGAGGTTCTGAGCGTTCAAAAAGACATGCTGCTTTCTGAGATGGGTCACCGTGTAGCCAACAGTCTGCAGATTGTTGCGAGCATTTTGATGTTGAAAGCCCGTGCTGTGGAATCACTTGAAACCCGTGGTCACCTTGAAGACGCTCACCGCAGGGTGATGTCTATTGCCCAACTGCAGCAGCACCTGAAAGCTACGGGCATTGGCGAGAATGTGGAGATTGGTGATTATTTTCTGACGCTGTGTGGTACGCTGTCTGAATCAATGATTGGCGAAAGCAGCAGGGTTAATCTAATAGTTGATGCAGGAGCTGGAACAGTGCCTTCCGAGCAAGCCGTTAGCTTGGGACTTATTGTTACAGAGCTTGTCATAAACGCAATTAAATATGCGTTTCCGGATGCGTCCAAAAAAGGTGAGGTAAAAGTGTCCTATGAAACCAGTGATGGAAGTTGGACACTATTGGTTTCGGACAATGGCTGCGGCATTAAGGAAAACGCACCGCGCAAAAACAGTGGTTTGGGCACAACCTTGGTGAAAGCGCTTGCACAGCAACTCGGTGGTGATATCACGACAGTGAGCAACACACACGGCACGACAATATCCGTAGCTCACGCAGCCGCGAAAACAGCGTTCCCGACTGCGGCGTGAAATTCAGAGTTATTTTTTGGCAGTCCGGTCCGGCAACTTGTCGATGGCTTCTTTTGCGCCTTGATCGTGATGCGTTACACCTTCATTTAACACTTTCTGGCCCGCGTCTTGTTTGAGTTTCGGGTCAGTCGGTATTGCCGCAGTTTCGTGATTAGCCAGAATACCATCTTTTACAGGCTCGCCGTCATCATTACGTGCGACTTGGGCAAGTTTTGCCAGTGCTTCAGGCTGTGTTCCCTTTGGATTGCTCATGCTGTCACCTTCTTGTTTCAAGCTGCAAAAAGGACGGATGCACGGCACCCGCCCTTGATTATGTCTGGGGATCAGTTGAAAACACCTTTTATGCATTCAGCCATAAATTGATCCTTTGTGGTGATCATGGTTGCGTCCATCTTGGTTCCGTTGCCTTCAGCCCTCTTGAGATAGAAATCGCCTTCCTGTGGTCCGATGCTGTTGTCCTTGTTCACATCTGCCTTGGTGAACTCAGCCGTACAGGCCTCAGGTGTCATGGGATTTGCAGCAAATGAAGTCGAAAGTGGTGCCAAAGTGAACATGGCGACGGCGGAAAGAAGGATAAACTTGTTCATTGGAATCTCCTGTGGGATTTTTAAATGCCAGCGGTATCGCTCGCACTGTTCGTACAAGTGTCGCGTGATTGAATGGTTCCACATTTTCGTGAATAAAAAACACATGAGGGGTTCGTTTAAATGATCGCTTCCCTCTCATGGTCGCATCTTCTTGCCCTTGGGGCGCGCATGTAACCACTGATACTATACGTGGCATATTCCCGGGCCTAATATGGAACTTATGAGTGTGGTCTGCGTTGGTTCATACCATGTGGTAAAAATCGAATATTGTATTTTGGAATTCATAACCAGTGGATCAGCAAAAGCCGCCCAAGCCGAAAATTTCGGAAGTAAGTATTTTTGAAAGTGAAGAACGTCTGCGTCTTGCTACCGAAGCCGCAGACATGTTTGCATGGGAAATTGATTTAACCACGAATAGAATAAAATGGGCTCCAAACTCAGCCCGTGTAATTGGTTGTTCGCCCGCTGAACTGACGGACAATCCGGCAGATGGTGCATTCTTCGCTCTTGCGGAGGACCGTCCGCGTATATTGACGGAATTTGAAGCGGCGCTGCAACGCGGTGATGAAACCTACATGCTTGAGTTTCGCGGAACCCACAAAAACGAAAGGGCATTCTGGCAGGTTCACGGTACTTTTATCCGCGACAGCAGGGGTAAAGTAGAACGGGCAATCGGCGCGACGCAAAATATAACAAAGCAAAAAAATGCCGAGGAGGCGTTACGCCTTGTCGCCGAACGTCTCACAACGGCTGAAGAGGCTGCCGGCGCGATCATTTATGATTGGGATATTGAGGAACAAAGAGTTTGGCGAAGCGGCGGCTTGACAAGAATATTGGGATGGCTCCCCGATGAGGTGGCTCCAAGCATGGAAGGTTGGGCGGATCTTCGTCATCCGGATGACGAAAATCGCCTGAAGTCTTTGGTACATGCAGATTATATTCAAGCTGATGATCGATATGTTTTGGAGTATCGGATGCGTCACAAGGACGGTCACTATGTTTGGGTGCTTGATTCTGGTCGCGTATTTAGGAATGGTTGTGGGACCATTATTCGCGCAGCCGGTGCAACCGTAGATATTTCGGCGCGCAAACGTGTTGAGGCATCAATTAATCGTCAGGCAAATTTGATTGATTTGTCTTTTGAGCCAATTTTTGTTTGGCATCCCCAAAAGGGTATCATTGAATGGAATAGGGGTGCGGAACAGCTCTATGGGTATACACGTGACGAAGCCATAGGTCATTCAAGCCACAAGCTTTTGCATACCGTTTTACCGTTGGGCCTTCCCGAACTTATGGAAATATTAAAAATTGGCAATAGCTGGACGGGCGAAGTGGAACATCGCGCCAAGGATGGTCGTCGTGTTTTTGTTGAGAGTCGCCATCAAGCCATCGACTCGGATGGTGAACTTGTTATTCTTGAAACCAACCATGACGTCACACAGCGAAAGCGCGCGGAAAGCTATACTGCACGCATGGCCGCTGTAGCGGTTGCCTCCCATGATGCACTGTTTGGCATAACACTTGATGGAATTGTTGAAACATGGAATCCTGCTGCTGAAAGACTGTTCGGGTATTCTGCGGCAGAGGCCATCGGCCAGCATATCGGTATTCTTGCTGAGCCGGCGCGCCATGAGGAGCAGCGTGATCTGATAAGGCGCGCACAAGCCAATGAAACTGTTGGCCCATATGATGCACGCCGCATACGCAAAGATGGGAGTTTTGTTGATGTTTCAGTAGCACTTGCCCCGGTCAAATCTCTCGATGGGTCGATTGTTTCAATCTCGGTTGCAGTCCATGATATCAGTGACCGCAAGGAATGGGAGGCGCGTCAGCGTCTGATGACGCGTGAATTGGCGCACAGGATAAAAAATTCCTTCGCGGTTTTACAGGGTGTCTTGCGCTCAACGCTGCGAACATCGCGCAATCCGCAGGATTTTGCCGAGGCATTCTCAGGCAGGTTACATAGTCTGGCTGCCGCCCAGGATGTACTCACAGCCAATGATTGGAAAGGTGCCGAACTTGGAGCGCTCGCAAGACACCAAATTGCAGCTTACGTACCGAACGAGGATAATCGTGTTGAAATCTTAGGACCGGAAGTGAATCTGCCTGCAGAATATGCTACGCCATTCGGGTTGATTTTCAATGAACTTGCAACCAATGCGCTGAAATATGGCGCACTTTCCTTACCTGAAGGCAATATCCAGATTATGTGGCGAACTGAACGCAGCCCCGATTCAAGTGTTAAGCTTTTCCTGACGTGGCGTGAACGTGGCGGACCGAAAATCACCGCATTGGGTACACGGGGTTTCGGTTCAACACTTATTGAAAAAAGCCTCGGTGGTTCAAAAGTTGAAAATTTTTTCAATGCGGAAGGCCTCACCTGTAAAATTGAATTGACATTGAAAACGATGAACAAACTGAGACGTGCGCGTAGGTCGAAGATACTTGGTAAGTGACTACTACTTTGTGTGCGGAGCCAAAATCAGTCTAATCCGTCGTTACTGGCATGGTGAACCATATGCCATTTAGAGCTTTTTATGGATTTTGCACGGTCTACCACATTATGTGGTAGTATAAGTTTATTGGATGGCATGTTTCGAGCGTGTTTAATGTCAGCTCATATCTACCATCGGCTCTTGAACCAGATTTCCTGTTTTCCCAATTCAGTTAGCCAACCAATCCGCCGAACTTGCACTATGAACACCTCTGTCGTGACGCAATGCATGCAGCAAGGTGAAGAGTGTTATTTGAAAACAAAGGACCTTCCTCTCTCGATTGCAAATGGAAATCCTTAGGTGTCTTATCCCAAGTTTTGATGACGCGATGTTTTCCCGGGAATAAAAAAAGCATTATGGGACAAATTCTTCACGACATCAGTAAAGAGTTCACTGTTGCTTTACGGTGCTAAAGTCCCAATGGTGCAGGAAAGTTCGTGAATTTGGATGGAGAATGGCATTTTATGGCTTCAGTTGATGTTTTGAATGTTCAAAAACAATACGGCCAGGTGAGAGTCATTAATGATGTAACGGTCAATGTTGGGGATGGGCAGTTCATCGCTTTAGTGGGGCCATCCGGTTGTGGCAAGTCAACGCTGTTGCGCATCATTGCTGGTCTTGAGACGCTTTCGTCCGGGGATATCAGGATAGGTGACCGAATCGTAACAGCGCTCTCACCCAAGGATCGCGACATCGCCATGGTGTTTCAGTCTTACGCACTTTATCCTCATAAGACGGTGGCTGATAATATGGCCTTCGCCCTGCGCTTGCGCCACTTTCCTGAATTAGAAGTAAACGCGATGGATGCCGGGTCTGGATTCCCTTTATGATGATCCTGCTGCTCGCTGGCCTTCAAGCCATCTCAAAAGAAATTCAAGATGCTGCAAAAGTGGATGGGGCCACCGGTTGGCAAGGCTTCTGGCAGATCACCTTTCCGCTCATGCTACCCATCAGTGTGACAACGATCGTGCTGCGCATTATCTTCCAACTCAAGTTAGCCGACATTGTCATCAATACCACGTCCGGCGGACCCGGTGGAGCTAGCGATACGATTTCCAGTTTTATCTTTCGGGAATATCGAGACCGTTCCAACGTAGGTTACGGCACCATGGTGGCCGAAGTTTATCTCATTCTCATCATCATATTTGTCACGCTGCTGCTGCGCTTCGTAAGCAAGTATATGCAGAAAACCCAATAGCCATGCCTGAAAAACTCAAAAAACCATTGATTTATGCCGCCCTGATTATGTGGACCATTGTCGCGCTGTTTCCAATTTTCTGGACATTTTCGACAACCTTCAAAGTGGCCAAGGACGTGCAGTTGGGAAACATCGTGCCGTGGCTGCAATATAAGCCGAGTTGGTTGGGCTTGCGTGCATTAGGTTTGTCCCCAGATACAATATGGACTTTCTCCACCCCGCGCGATGAGTTCATCAAGCGCTTTTGGAATAGCATTCAAGCCTCCATTGGTGGTGCTTCGCTGGCCTTGGTCATTGGCTCCATCGCAGCTTATGGCTTGAGCCGCTTTGAATATAAATTTGGGACTTGGCGCAACAAGGATATTTCATTCTTTTTTTTCTCCCAGCTCATTTTGCCACCCGTGGTTTTGGCCATGCCTTTCCTTGTTCTATATAAAGAGCTGGCACTGCTCGACACAATCTTCGGCCTCATCCTCATCTACGCTCTCTCCGTATTGCCCATCGTCATCTGGATCATGCGCGATCAGTTTGACACCATTCCGGTGGAGCTTGAGCAAGCCGCCCGTGTCGATGGTTGCACCACGTGGGGTGCATTTATCAAAATCGTTCTGCCAATTGCACTGCCTGGTATGGTAGCAGCTTTTATCTTGTCGGTGATCCTCTGCTGGAATGAATATTTCTTTGCGGCCTTGCTCACCAGCACCAATGCCAAAACACTGCCGGTGATGGTTGCCAGCCAAACCGGTTCGCAAGGCATCAGCTGGTGGTCAATGGCAACACTCGCATCAGCAGCTATTTTGCCGCTGATCATCATCGGAGTTTTCTTGGAACGCTACATTGTAAAAGGCCTTACCGCCGGGGCCGTGAAGTGATGCCAGCATTCGATGTCATCGTATGCGGTAGTCTGCATCTTGATATTGTTGTCAAAGCATCAGCCTTGCCGCGCCTCGATGAAACAGCCGTTGGCACTTCATGGGCGCAAATGTGTGGAGGTAAGGGAGGCAATCAAGCTGTGCAGGCCGCACGGCATGGGGCAAAAACCGCCATGATCGGGCGCATTGGTGATGATGCGTTTGGTCAAACACTTCACCGAAACTTGCAGAGTGCAAAAGTTGACACACTTGGCGTGACAACTGATTCCGTAAATGGCTCTGGAATGAGTGTGGCAATCTTACAGGATAACGGAGAATATGGTGCAGTTATTGTATCAGGCTCAAATATGACAATCAATCCTACGAGCCTGTCCTCAACTTTGAGCGCGCTCGGTGGTACAAAAATAATGGTGCTGCAAAATGAAGTTCCAAATGCGGTCAATGTCGCAGCAGCAAAAACGGCCAAGCAAAATGGAGCGATGGTCGTTTTAAATGCGGCGCCTGCGCGGAACCTGTCTGAAGCGTTGATTGCTAATGTTGATGTGCTTGTGGTCAACCGCGTTGAGGCCGAAGCTATATCAGGCTTGCTGGTTACTGATCGAACCTCAGCCATTGTCGCCCTGAATTCTCTTGGCAGTTCTCAGCGCTCTGTAGTGATCACACTTGGCGGCAATGGTCTCGTCGTCTGCCCGAAAGAAAGCAATGCAGTTGAGATTGAAGCGCGTGCTGTTAAGGTGACATCAACCCACGGAGCAGGGGACTGTTTTGTTGGAGTGCTCGCTGCTGAACTTGCAAAAAAAGCAACACTTGTAGAGGCTTGTCAGATAGCCAATGAGCGTGCAGCCATTTTTGTCTCGCGAATTTGAAGAGAACATAAACCCATGTTGAGATTTGTTGATCCCATTATCTCAGCCGAATTACTCTATGTCTTGATGTTGATGGGTCACGGTGACGAAATTGTAATTTGTGACGTCAACCATCCAGCAGTCACCATTGCCAAAAAAACGACCTATGGCAAATTGATTGATCTCTCCGGCTGCACAATTCCCGTGGTTAGCAAAGCCATCCTTACCCTGATGCCACTCGACACCTTTGTTGAACAACCTGTAATGCGCATGCGTGTGGTGGGTGATCCGGATGGTGTGGTACCGATTTTTATACAAATGCAAAATGTCTTGGATGCTTCGCAAGGGTGCGCCGTTAATATGGGCGCCTATGACAGATTTGATTTCTATGCGGCGGCCAAAAAATCTTTTGCCATAGTTCGCACATCTGACCCCGGACCCTATGGCTGTTTTATTTTGAAAAAGGGTGTGATTTAAAAATTCTGCTTGCAAGGCCTGTAAGAATTGGGGTCTTCCGGTTTTTGTAATGCACTAATTCATGAAATTACTTGAAGTCACTTCAATCAGATGAGCTAAATATGTGCATAAAATACTGAAAGCTCCAATTTAACGCCATTAAACTGGAAAATATTGAATTTTAAAGAACGAATAGATAGAAAACAGAAAATTAACTTTACAAAAATATAAAATTATGTGAAGTTTTATTAAGATTGAAAAAACAAATGCCTCAAAGCTTCAAGCCCCGCGCCCGCCAATATGCCGCTCGCCTGAATTCCTTCAGAAGCGATGGGGCATTTGGTTCTGATATCGATACCAAGAAATTGGGTGTGTTGGGGCTGCTGGAGCGCGCCGCGAAAGTGCAGGGTCTAAACGCTGTTGATCTCAACTACCCTGATCATCTTGAGGATATGGAGCTTAAAGATCTGAAGCGCCGCCTCAATGAACTTAATCTATCGGTGAATGGTTTGGCCATGCGTTATTATAGTGAGCCAGGGTTCAAAATCGGTGCTTTTACCAATCCCAATCCGGCTCTTCGTCGCACGGCAATTGATCAAACCAAGTGCGGCATTGATCAGATGCTGGAGCTCGGTGGATCATTGATGACGCTGTGGATGGGCCAGGATGGTTTCGATTATTCGTTTCAGGTTGATTATGCGCAACTCTGGGATTGGACGCTTGAAGCCATGGCTGAAGTTGCTGATCACGTTCCCAGCACCGAAATCAGTATTGAATATAAACCCAATGAACCGCGCAGCTTTAGCCTGATGCCGGATATCGGAACCACGTTGCTCGCCATCAATGAGATTGGCCGCAAGAATGTGGGTGTGACGTTGGATTTTGCGCATGTGCTTTATGCCGATGAAATGCCGGCCTATGCCGCAAGTCTGGCTGCACGCAATGGCAAGCTTTTCGGCGTTCATCTCAATGACGGTTATGGTAAGCGCGATGACGGATTGATGGTAGGTACCGTACACACCATTCAAACGATTGAGTTGCTCTATGTGCTTGAAAAAATTGGCTATGACCGGGCAATTTATTTTGACACGTTTCCGGATATCACAGGTCTTGATCCCATTGCCGAATGCAGCGCAAATATAGCAACTGTCGAGGCCATGCGCAGCGTTGTGACGCTTCTGTGTGGTGACAGCCTTTTAGGCGCGGCCATTGCCAGACAAGACGCTGTCACCAGTAACTCCATCATTAAAAAGGCAATTTTCGGAGGTGGATAACCAGACAGAAAACTCAAATTTGAAATCAATAAATCTTAATGGGAGGATACACACATGAAAACCAATGTTATTAAATCCGCACTTTTCGGTGCTATTACGGGTATTGCATTTTCTGCAACTGTATTTGCAGGTGATCTGAAGCCTTTGAACTCCGACATTGAACCAGACCGCATGGATTGGTCGCAGCTTGAAGCCAAATTCGGCCCTATGCCAAAAATTGAAGCGGGTATGAAAGTAGGCGCTGTTGCCAAAGCTCTCACCAATGAGTATTGGCGCAGCCTGGGCGAGGGTTACGGAAAGTTTGGTGCGACCGTAGGCGTGACGGTAGATTTGCAAGCTGGCCAGGGTGAAAATGATCAAGATGGTCAGCTCGCTATCGCTGAAAACATGCTCTCCAAGGGGTATAAAATTCTCCTGGTTTCACCGCAAACGGATTCGAATCTCCAACCCGCTGTTGAAGAAGCTGAGAAAGCCGGAGTTCCGGTCATTAACGTGAACGATGCGGTCATTCCACTTGCCAAAAACTATATTGGCAACGTGCAGAAGGATAACGGCGTCCGCGCTGCCAAGTGGTTTATTGCGAACCGTAAGGGTGGTAAGTTGGCGGTAATTGAAGGTATGGCCGGTGTCTATGCAGCTGTGCAACGCACTGCAGGTTTCAAAGAAACCATTGCCACCGACGGCAAAGGTTTTGAAGTTGTGGCCAGCGTTCCTGGAAACTGGGATCGCCAATTGTCTTACGATGCTGCTACCAACATCATGCAAACCAACCCCGACATTATTGGTTTCTATTGCAATAATGACGGCATGGCGCTCGGTGTTGTTGAAGCGGTGAAAGCCGCAGGTAAACTGGACAAGATTGCGGTGATTGGCACGGACGGCATCAGTGATGCTTATAAGTCAATCAATGCGGGCGAACTGACAGCGACTGTGGATAGCTTCCCTGTGCTTACGGGTGAAGTAGCCATGGAAGTGGCGCTGCGTTTGCAGGCGGGTCAAAAACTGCCCCGCGTTGTTGCAACACCACAGGCTTTGGTGACCAAGGACAATGTTGCGCGTTACACAGGCGACGAAGCCATGGTGCGCAAGAACCTGATGGAAGACGCCGCAAAGTAACCTACTCCCAAGCGTGGTGGCGTCATCTCCTGCGCCATCACGCTGTCTTTGTTTTAAGCTGGCCTGGCTATTGTGTCGGGTCAAACCTATTACGGTCATCAAAGATGCCTAATGACGCCCAGTCCAAAGAGTATGCGATCACGCTCACCAACATTTCAAAAGGGTTTCCCGGTGTGCAGGCCCTTGAAGATGTGAGCTTCACGGTTGCAGGCGGGGAAGTGCACGCACTGTTGGGTGAAAATGGTGCGGGTAAGTCGACCTTGTTGAAAATTCTCTCCGGCATTTACCATGCAGATTCAGGAGAGATAAAAATGAATGGAAAGCACGTCGATTTGCGCAATCCCAAACTTGCCAAGCAAGCAGGCATTGCACTCATCCATCAGGAATTGCAGCAAGTGCCGGAGCTTGATGTGGCGCAAAATATGTTTTTGGGGAACCCGCTCACACGCTTTGGTTTGTTCAAAGATCACGCTAAGATGCGCCAAAAAGCCAAGGCGCTTTTGACCCAACTGGACCCCAGCATTGATGTGCGCACCAAGATCAAAAATTTGCGCGTTGCTCAACGCCAGATTGTTGAGATTGCCAAGGCCCTTTTGGTTGAGGCGACTGTAATCGCCATGGATGAACCCACATCCAGTTTGACACCTATCGAATTTGAGAAACTTGTACGCGTCATTGAAAAACTTAAAGCCAAGAATGTGGCAATCATTTACGTGTCACACAAGCTGGATGAAGTATTCCGTGTTGCAAGCCAAGCTACTATATTGCGTGATGGAAAAAAAATAGGCGATGTTGATTTATCGACAACATCTGAAGATGCAGTCGTGAACATGATGGTTGGGCGCAGCCTTGATATTCCGCCTCATGAAAGTCACATCCAAAATGAGGTGGTGTTGAGTGTTGATGGATTATGCCGCAATCGTCATGTGCAAGCGATTTCATTTGAATTACGCCGTGGCGAAGTCTTGGGCGTCGCGGGTCTGGTGGGCTCTGGCCGCACGGAACTCGCAAGATTGATTACGGGCGTTGATCGACCGACATCAGGTGAGATCAAGTTACATGGTGCTATGGTATCGTTTTCAGACGCCAGAAAAGCTATTGCGGCGGGCATTGCGCTTTTGCCCGAGGACCGGAAAAAGGAAGGCATTATTCCGCTGCGTTCGGTCGCTTCAAACACTGCCTTGCCCAGCCTGCCCAAACTCACCAGAGCAGGAATTATAAAAAACCGTGAAGTTGCAACGCGGGTCAGTGAACTGGCACGCAGTGTAAATCTGCGCCCGCATCTTATTGAGCGACCCATTCGGTTGTTCAGTGGCGGCAATCAGCAGAAAGCCATTTTGTGTCGTTGGCTGATGGCGGGTTCAGAGATTCTGATTTTTGATGAGCCAACGCGCGGCATTGATGTGGGTGCCAAGGGAGAAATATACAGACTCATTGATAGGCTAGCTGGCGAAGGTCGCAGCATCATAATGATTTCTTCTGAACTTCCAGAAATTCTGCGTCTCTGCGACAACGTCATCGTGATGCGGGCAAGTGCAATGGCCGGGAAATTAAGCCGCGCTGAGTTAAGCGAAGAAGCCGTCATGAGCCTTGCCATCACTGGCAAGCTCGTCGCATAATTTGGATTTGAGAATGGAAGATACTCTAATTACACGTTTGAAAAATATGGATATCAGCTGGCGTGACATGGGAACGGTCGCAGGGTTGATCATAATGGTCATCGTGTTTTCCAGCCTTTCAGATGTTTTTCTCACGCAGCGCAATCTCGTGAATATTCTGCAGCAGTCCAGCATCAACTGTTGCATCGCCATAGGCATGACTTTGGTTATCATCAGTGGTGGTATTGATTTGTCTGTTGGCCCGACCGCCGCACTTGCAGCCGTTTTAAGTGGAACTTTATTGATGGCGGGCTATCCTGTCCCAGTCGTCATATCAACAGCTTTGGCTGTTGGTCTGTGCTGTGGGCTTCTTAACGGTGTGCTTATCGCCTTTGCGGGTTTGCAGCCCTTCATTGTGACGCTGGGAACACTGAGTTTGTTTCGGGCGTTGGCTTTGATATTCACTGGCGGCAACCCTGTATTGGGGCTCCCCAATGAATTTCGTCAATTATTTGCATCGCAAATACTAGGACTTCCGGTACCCGTCATCGTTGTAGCTGTGCTCGCAATCACCGCAACCGTTCTACTAAAAATGACACCGCTAGGTGAATATATCCTTGCCGTAGGCGGCAATGAAGAGGCGGCGCGTGTGAGCGGTGTTCCAATCGAGCGCACCAAGGTTTTAACCTATATGATTTCAGGCGGCCTCGCTTCATTGGCCGCCATTATTTTAATGGCGCGGCTGGGTGCGGCAGAACCCACACTTGGAAACTTATGGGAACTTGAAGCGATTGCTGCATCTGCAATTGGCGGAGCATCGCTGATGGGGGGCAAGGGCTCCATTTTTGGCACCATTTTAGGTGCCATTGTTTTGGGTGCCATGCGGAATGGCTTGACACTACTCAATGTTCAGGCCTTTTATCAGCTCTTGGCGACTGGTATTATAATCATTCTCGCTATGCTTGTTGATCGCCTCGCACGAGGTAGAGGATGAACTTTTGGTACTAGATCCAAGAACCGTAGGGCCCCGCATTCGAATGTTGCTGCCAGAGCTTACCCCCAGCGAAGCACGTGTAACAGAGGTGATGTTGCGCAGTGCTGCCGATGACCCGCTTCCCCTGAAAAGAGTGGCCTCCGATGCTGACAGTTCAGAGGCAATGGTAGTCAAAACAGCAAAACGTTTGGGGTTTTCAGGCTTTCGTGAATTACGGGCGGCGTTAAGCGCTTACAAGCACCAACCCAACGTTGACTTGCATCAGGATTTGAAGCCGGAAGACACAGCCGAGGTTATCGTTCAAAAAGTGTTCCGTACAGCCATTCAGGCCCTTGAGGAAACCTTGGCAATTCTCGACATGAAAGGCTTTCGCCGCGCTGCAGAGTTAATTCACGGTGCCAGTCACCGTGAATTTTATGGGCTTGGTGGTTCGGCACAAATTGCGCGGGATGTGGCACACAAATTCCTTCGCATAGGTGTCAGGGCCAGTGTGGTTGACGACACACATATGATGGCCATGTCAGCCTCCTTGCTGCGGGCAGGGGATTTGGTCATCGCCTTTTCACATTCCGGCCGCACCACCAGTGTGCTCGAAGCCATACAGATCGCTAGGGATAATCGCGCAAGTGTCATAGCAGTGACCAACTATGAATCATCACCCCTCGCTGAGTTATCAGATGTCGTTTTGTGTTCTACGGCTTTGGGCTCCCCGCTCACCAGCGAAAACGCTGCCGCGCGCATAGCCCAACTCAATATTATGGATGCAATTTTCATGGCGGTTGCGCAAAAAAGCTACAGCTCAGCTGAAGAAAATCTGGCGCGAACGATGGCTGCTGTGCAGACAAAACGCCGTGAATAGGAAAGCATTGTACCTGGTGGAAAATAACACCTGAGAAGTCAGGTATTACTTTTACAGGGAACAAGAGTTGACTGTATTCAATTTAACAACCTCTGTAATTATACCATCAAAATCCCCTCTGCTTTTTTGGTAAGCCCAAACAGCTCATGGGTGTAAATCAGGCTAGTTGTCAGTTGGATGAAAAAGAAATCTATCTCAGTTTCAGATGCTTGCACCTACAATATTTAGGCCGTTATGCAAGTTCTCCATCCATTGTGCTACACAAGTAGCAACTCCATTTCCCCCAGCCTATTGACAAAAGTAGGCGTCGAACTGTAGTATCGCATGTGTTGTGATCACAAAACTCATGTTATGTCGTTGACACTGACGGCAGCATTGAATCCATGATTGCAGAATAGGCTTATTTGATCTCATTTCCGGAGGCAAGTGATGGCCCTTGGCCTGCCAAATCATCACTTGGTCTCCCCATAAAAAGCAGGGAGAGTCACATGATCGAAAGTGTAAAACTGAATCGCCGCATATTTCTTGCAACGGCTTGTGTGGCGGGTGCTGCATCGGTGGTAGCTCCGGCTCGCGCCGATACGCTCGACGACATTCGTACAAAAGGTTCAATCACCATCGGAGTCGGAGTGATGGGGACAAAGCCCTGGGTGTACAAGAACGACGATGGATCCTATGGCGGCATGGAATACGAGATGATGCAATACGTCATCGCCAAAATGGGCATCCCCAAATTTGAGTATGTGGCGACCGAATGGGATTCACTCATCCCCGGGCTAAAGGCAAAACGTTGGGATATCATTTGGTCCGGCATGACGGTGACGGAGGAGCGCCGCCAAGGTGCTGGCATCGACTTCACACGGCCTTATTACTTCGAGAGCGACCGTCTTGCAGTCAAAGGTGACGGGCCAATTCAGTCGCCCAGTGACCTCAAGGACAAAGTCATCGGTGCCGCAACGGGCACGGTCGAGGAAATTCAGGCACGCACATTGCTCGAAAAGGGTGCTGTCAAGGATGTCAAGTTCTTCGCCGATTTCTCCACGCCTTTCCTGGCGCTGGCGAACGGTCAAATCGATGCCTACGTCGTCGACAACACGACCTATGGAGAGCAGAAAAAAATCACGCCCAACCTGCGCACCGTAGGCCCAGTGCTTTACCTTGCGGTTGATGCGAAGTGGAAGGAGAAGCAGGACAAGGTTCCTTACATTTACGGTGGTGATGGCATTGGCGTGCGCAAGGAAGACGCGGCCCTGTTGGCAGCCCTCAACGAAGCGTTCAATACCATGGATGCCGACGGCACCAGGCAGAAAATTCTTGAAAAATATGGTCTGTGGGACGAATCCCTTTTGCTTAAAAACATGATCAAAGGTTAAAACTAAATCTATACTGATCGCCTTCGGGCCCGTCCAGACACAGGGTGGGCCTGAATCATTTTTACCTGATGGCTGGTCCTGTGGCACATGCGGGAGGACGCGTATGATCGAGTTTTTTGTGGATTTTGTACCCCACTATCTCCCGCAATTGTTGAGGGGAGCGCTGGTGACGATCGAGCTGTCGATTATCAGCATGATCTGTTCAATTTTTGTTGGTGTGGTTTGTGCAGTCGGCATGCTTTCAGGTTACCGGATTGCGATGATCCCAATCCAAATCTACGTCGAAATTTGCCGTGGTGTTCCACTTATTGTCATCCTGCTTGCGATCTTCTTTATCCTTCCGAAGGTTGGAATAAGCCTTCCTGCCTTTGGGGCGGCGGTTGTCGGCTTAACCTTTAATCTCGGTGCATATTTGAGTGAAGTATTTCGTGCCGCGATTTTAGCCGTCGATCCAGGTCAGCGGCAAGCTGGCCTTGCGTTGGGTATGAACCGTTCTCTCGTCTTTCGAAAGATCATCTTGCCGCAGGCAGCGGTAATCGCGATACCAACGGTCGGGGGTTATTTCATTTCGCTTCTCAAGGATTGCTCGCTGGTGTTCTTCGTAACAGTTGAAGAGTTGATGCAACAGGGTAGGTACATCATATCAGCTACTTTCCGGACAGAAGAAACCTATTTTCTTGTTGGCATCATTTACTTCACCATGAGCTTCTTTGCAGCCCGCCTGATCAAAGCCATGGAACATCAATTGCGCCCAAAGTATTTGCGTTTGTAAACAGGATGTTTCGAAGCACACCCGGCGTCTTTCAAGGCAAGGATCGCCATCAAGCGCTAAGATGCTGCTTGAATATGGAGTTGTTTATCGCGATTGCGTTTTTTGTGATCACTCATTACAACAAGTCGAGTTTCATTCTTCTGGAAACAGCATAAAGTCAGGTAGGACAAGTGGCAGTATTTTCACGCGACACGCAGCCCGCATCCGGTGAACCCGAAACGTTGTTCGATGTTCCAAAGATTAGCCGTAGCACGCTTAACGAGGAAGTTTATGAACAGCTCAAGCAGGCGTTGATGTCTGGAAAAATTGCACCGGGTTCCACTATGACGATTCGCTCGCTTGCAAGTTCCTTCGGTATCAGTGTGATGCCCGTGCGTGAGGCGCTTCGCCGACTGGTTGCCGAACATGTGCTGATACTCCTGCCGAACCGCAGTGTTGCGCTGCCGCTGATCACCCGGGAGCGCTTCAACGAGATCACGCGTATCCGAACGTCACTTGAAGGCTTGGCCGCGGAGACAGGGGGGCCAAACGTGACGCCCGAAATGTTGGAGCATATGGCCCAGATGACGCGATTGATGGAGTCCAAGAAGGCTGGCAATCATGCCGATGTTCTGGCGTGGAACAGGGAATTCCACTTTACTCTTTACCGTGCCTCAGACATGCCAATGCTTGTCAAGATGATCGAGTCGCTATGGCTTCAGGCTGGTCCGTTGTTGCACCTGCAGCAGCGCGTGTTCGCCGAGAAAAAATCACCCGTTTATGTTCACCATCACCATGCCTTGCAAGCCATCAAGTCCAACAAGCCAAAGCACGTGCGCGATTCAATTGTAAGTGATATTGAAGATGCAGCAAAAGTTATCAGCGCGGCCCTATAACGATCTCATTGTCTGAACACAGATTGGAACAGGTTTTTTCGGCTTGCTAAAAATTCATCAACCGCTGCTACAAGCGCGTCGGTTTCGGCCTCGGTCGTCTCAAGCGAAAGATTTCCCATAACACGTCGCGAAATGTAGATACCGCTGTCAATCATGTCGAGATGATAGAGTTTCTTGAGGTCAGCCACTTCGCCTTCACGCCCCTTTTCGCCGAGATCGAGATCATCTATGTTACGCAACACACCTTCATGAAAATGAATGCCGAAGATCGATCCAAAACCGGTCGCAACCATGGGCAGCGCATGTTTTGAGGCTAGACCGTTGAGTCTTACGCGCAGACGATCACCAAGTGCATTCATCTGGTCGCTCGCCTCGCGGGTCAGGATTTTCGTCATCGCAACGTATCCAGCAGACATCGCGATCACATTGTTGTTGAATGTGCCGCCGTGTGGGAAAGCCCCGGGCTTTGATGGGTCAAACCGCTTCATCAGATCAGCACGGCCACCAAACGCTCCAATCGTCAGGCCACCGGCAATATACTTTCCAAGTGTAACCAGATCGGGTTTCACGCCAAAATGCGCTTGCATGCCGCCAAAATAAACCCGTGACGTCATGACTTCGTCGAAAATGAGCAGCACACCATGCCGCTCGGTTGCTTCGCGAAGTGCCGAAATAAAACTGGCAGTGGCGGGCAAAGCGCCTGCGCCACCCTGCATCGGTTCGACAATCACGGCGGCCAGTTTGCTTGCATGTTTAGCAATGTCAGAAGCCGCTTTTTCCGGATCATTAAAGGTTGAAGTGAAGACCGGGAATGGCATGTTGAGCGGTGATGGACCATGGTTGAAATAGAAAATACTGCCATGATAGGCCCCACTAAAGATCATGATGGCATCCTTGCCGGATGTTGCCCGTGCGGTGGCCATGGCGAGAAGATTTGCTTCGGTGCCGGAGTTGCAGAAGCGCAAAAGTTCCATTGCCGGAAAACGTTTTCGCAGTTCAGATGAAAGCTTCACTTCATGTTCGGTCGGCGCACCGAAGTTCAAGCCCTGCGCGATTGTTTGGGAAATTGTTTCCGCAATGAGGGCATTGGAGTGTCCGAAAACGCCTGCGGTATATTCGTTGACGAAGTCAATATAGTTATGACCATCCACATCAATGAGTCGGCTTCCCTGACCCTTTGCAATATAAAAAGGGAAGGGAGAAAAGTGAACCGTGGTGCGTGTATTGCCGCCGGGCAAATGGCTCTGAGCATCGGAGTTGAGTTTTTCACTCTTGGGATTGGCTGCTCGGTAGCGAGTCTCTGCATCCTGCAGTACAGATGCCATTTCCTCGTTTATCAAAACATTGGCGAAAGTTGATTTGCTCATGGGCACTCCATTTTGCAGCCATTGACAGTTTATGAGTTGATGTTAACGTGTGATCACAGGCTTTGTGATGATAAGCTCACCATGATAGCTTGTCAAACGAGCGTAAACCGGGAGGACGGTATGGCAGAAGAAACAACTTCATCTACCACATCAAAGCGCAGAAAAGTTATTATAACATGTGCGGTTACAGGCTCAATCCATACGCCCAGCATGACACCTTACCTTCCCATCACGCCTGATCAAATTGCACGGGAATCCATTGCTGCCGCTGAAGCAGGCGCATCCATCATACATCTGCACGCGCGTGACCCCGAGAATGGCCGCCCAACCCCAGACCCAGCGGTGTTCATGCAGTTCCTGCCGCGCATTAAACAGAATTGTGACGCTGTCATCAACATCACCACAGGTGGTTCGCTTGGCATGAGCATTGAAGACCGGATAGCAGCGCCTTTGCTTGCCCAGCCCGAACTTTGTTCGCTGAACATGGGATCTATGAACTTTGGGCTTTTTCATGCGGGCGCAAAGGTCAAGGACTGGAAATATGATTGGGAAAAACCCTATCTCGAGAAAACCCGAGATAGCATTGTCTCCAACACTTTTGGACAGATAGAAGCCTTCATTGAGCGGCTCGGCAAGGGCTTTGGCACCCGCTTTGAATGCGAATGCTATGATGTAGGCCACCTCTATACCCTCGCTCACTACTTGGACAACAAGCTTCTGGAGCCGCCGCTCTTCGTCCAAACCATTTTCGGTGTCATGGGTGGCATCGGGACCCATCCGGAGGACCTCATGCACATGCGCCGCACCGCTGATCGGCTGTTCGGCTCCGACTATCAGTGGTCAATACTTGCGGCTGGCAGGCATCAGATGAACATGGTCACCATTGGCGCCACAATGGGTGGCAATGTGCGTGTGGGTTTAGAGGATAGCATCTATTTGGGAGCCGGTACCTTGGCCAAGAGCAATGCCGAACAGGTGTCCAAGATCAGTCGCATTCTTATGGAACTGTCGTTGGATGTCGCAACCCCGCGGGAGGCACGCCAGATGTTGAAGCTCAAGGGCGGTGATCGCGTAGCCTTCTGATAGGATGGAGGATGACCGTATGCAACCCTGCATTATGATGCTGAAACCAAGCTTGCCCGCAAGTTCGACTGGCAGACGAGCCTCGCTGGAGGGCGTTCATTTGCCGATACTTTCGAATTGCCTCCTGCACTGCCTATTGCTGATTAGATTGGTGATGTCGGTCGCTGCCGTATATCCAACCTATCGTACGAGGCCTCTTGCATTGACTTTGACTGCACCCAGAACGTTTTCGCCACGCACAAACATGACCTCATCAAAGAGATTGGTTACGGGGCAAACGTGATTTGGTGTAACCTTCACGAGGTCGCCAACAGATGGTTTCTGTTGAAGGTGCGAGATGTCAAGATAGTCATGCTCTTCGTTTGCTGCGTAAATTTTGGCATCCGCAAGTCCGTGTACAACGCCATAACCTTCGAGTCCGAGTAGGTCACTGGTCAGAGATTTCGTACCAGCGTCAATGATGGCGCGTTCCAAAGTTGGTCGGCTTACAACGGTGGTAAGAACGGTAAGCGCAATCCTCGAAACCACATGTTCCCCGTATTGCAAGTGAACGGTCGAAATAGACATAAGTGCCCGCCCTGTATTCCGTTAGACTGGCGAGACCCTCATTCTTCCACATGTCGGGCGAGCCTCCAGATGAAATGACGCGAACCTCCAGGCCAGAACGTTGGCATCGATCACGCACATCTATGAGAAAGTGTTCGGCTTGCAGGCGCTGGCCGACGCTCGGGTAAGTCATGAGACCTCCAAATTTCAAGCCCTCTGCCTTGTCAATTGCTTGTGCCAGTTCAAGTGCGGCAGCAGGAGACTGCACACCATTTCGTGCCGCACCTGTATCACATTCGACCAAGACAGAGATGACACGACCAGATGACAAACTTGCTGCCGACAATCCCGCGATCATCTCGTGGTTGTCTGCTACGACAGAAATGTCAGTGCGTTGCGCCAATGCCGCAAGGCGTTCTATTTTCTGACCACTCACAACATTGAAGGTAAGCAGCATGTCAGAAATGCCGGCATCGGCCATGACCTCGGCCTCGCCCAGTTTTTGAACGGTGATGCCTTTGGCTCCCTGCGCCAATTGATATTGCGCGAGGCCTGCGAGTTTGTGCGTTTTGATGTGCGGACGGTTCGCAAGACCCAGCGCGTCGCAGCGGGTCTGCCATTGCGCCACGTTGTGTTCCACCACATCCACATCAATAATTGGAACAAGCGTTTCAAGGTCCTCAAGTCGTCTGCCCACTGGCCGAAGCGTAAGGTAGTCGGTGAGTTCCATAACGTACTCCGTGTTTTATTCAGTGGGATTAAGGCGGAAGTCTTTGCCTTCCGGCAAGGTTTGCCCTCCGTCAACAATGATTGTTGTGCCCGTAATATAAGACGCATCATCGGAGACCAGGAAGAGTGCCACATTGGCAATATCACGCGGTGTGCCGAGCCTGCCCAGCGGCACACCTTCTTCCATCATCTTGATGAATGCACTTGAGCGGTGCTTTTGCATGCCATCCATCAGGATATTGCCGGGCTCAATTCCATTGACGGTGATGTTGTAACTCGAAAACTCCAGTGCTGCCGACTTTATGAATCCATTGACGCCGGCTTTGGAAGCTGAATAGTGGCCTTGTCCCGGACTGGTTACGCGTGGGCCTGTGATCGAAGACGTAAACACCATGCGCCCGCCACCACGACGCTTCATTGCGGGTAAAGCAGCACGGGCCGCTAGGAACATGCCTTTAAGATTGACCGCCAGGACCTGATCCCATTCTTCTGGTGATGTGTTCTCAATAAGCGTCCAGGGATAAATACCTGCATTCTGCACCAGAATGTCGAGATGGCCGTAGGTCGAGACAACAAAGGCAACCGCTGCCTCGTTGTCTTCATATTTCGACACATCAATCTCAATGAAACGACCTTCAATCCGACGCGCAGTTTCGCGGCCAGGTTCCACAAGATCACCAGCCACTGCGCTCCGCATCAAGATAACGCCGCACCCGCATCAAATCAGTAAGCTCACCACCTAGCATGATGTCCAGCGCTGATGCGCCACGAAACGCGTCATTAGGAGTCTTGATCCAGCGATAAGACCGCTCAGGCTCACGGAACATGTATCGCAAGGCTTTGTGAATCCCCATCAGGTTTGAAAGCCGTGCTTTTCCATCGCGGTCAATGCGACCTTGTTCTCCCGCCTTCCACCGACGATATGACCGTACAGGCACATCAAGCAAAGTCGCGGCCTGATCGTCGGTGATGTCCCATTTGGCAAACATCATGACGACCGCACGAAACATCGCCGCCGCCTCGAGATCGGTGATGGGAGTGGGGTGGAACTCAAGTGGAGCAGTATCAACTTTCAATAGGGCTGTCATATCCAAATCCTCATTATGGCAGTACATATACCAAAAACTGCCAAATGGCAATATAATTCTGTTTGCGCTGAATCTAACAAAATTCAAGATGCTACTTTGGTTTGCGGGAACATTTC